>NZ_CP030261.1:604946-1209892 GCF_003312915.1 Flavobacterium fluviale
AAAAGCATAAAAGACAAAAAAGAATAACAAGAAAAAATAATTCCACATAACTTTTAAACTTTCATTTAAAAAAATCTTTAAGTCTTCGCTTCTTCGTGTCAAGAAATCTACCTCAACAAAAACCGAACGAAGTTCAAATCAATTTTAGTTAAAGCTAATAACAGAGATTCTTCTTTTTATTCATATTCAAACACCGTAATATCCTGAGTATAATTAAATCCGGCCGCATCGTACTTTATTAAATAACCGTCTGTGTCATAAAAGTATTTTGGAACAGATTCAAACTGAAGCTGCCAAGTTCCGTTATAAAGAATCTGAGAATTTATTTTAACAACATGCAGGTAACTATTGTCAATTCTATAGTAAGGCTCCTTGTTATAAACTCCAGCTTTTGTTGGATCAAATGTATACGTTACATAACTGGTTAAAGTCTCCGTTTGATCAGTCGGGTTAATACTCAGCCAATTTTTAACATAATTTCTATCATCCAGATAAATATAAGTGTAATGCATATGTGGCTGTCGTCCATTTGGTGTCATCATATAGAAATATACACTTTGTATTCGATCTAAATCGTCATAACTGTATTCATAACTAACAAATCCGTTTTGTTCAATTTTTTTATCAATTAACCCTTTACTGTTGTAGGTAAAAGTACCTCCATATAAATATGATGATACCATTTTATTAAGAACTCCATCTGCATTATATTCAAAATTGAAATTTTCAGGATTGGACTTAAAACCATTGTTAGTATAAACTTTCCCTGTGACAATTTCTGTTAATTGTCCTAAAGCATTGTACTTATATTCAAGTTCAAAATTACGTGCTGTTTCCTTATTCAATTCTACTTCAGCACTATCATAAAGATTTTCTGAAGGCAGATTCAAATATTCTGAACGTTCCATATTTAAGTGATAATTGTAAAAAACTCCCATATAATTTTGAGGAAACCATATCGATCTTACAACACGTTTTAATTCAGCTGTTCCTTTTGCCGTTTTCTTTACCGTACTATTTGTGTTAACAATTGCCGGCTTCATCAATTCAGATTTCGGAAGTATTGGACCCGTTGGCGTTGGTTTTGGGTCTTCTGGCACAACCACGACGGGTTTCTCGGGCTCTGCTTCATCATTTGAACAACTGCTCATTGTGATTTGAAACAGGGCAGTAACTAAAAATAGTTTAAGTAATTTTATCTTCATATGTTATTATTTAAAATCTATTACAGATTTATTTGTCTAAATTTCAACGAATTTAGCATTAATAATCAAAACCTTAGAACGCCAGTTCAAAAAATCTACCTCAACAAAAATCCCATTCGAATCGATCCATAAAAATAACCGCGATTTGTGTCATTAACATCGCCTTTTAGTTCGCGTCCTCGGTAAAGGAAAGAATAGGAAATGTTGAAATTATTATAGCGGTATTTTAAACCAGCTTCACCATTAAAGCGAAGCGGCACCAAATCAAAAGTAATTGGACTTGTATCGTTAAACATACTTCCTTCTATTGTCGCATCGTATAACTGATAATTAACACTTGGCGCCATATAAAAATAAAACTCTCTGAAATTGGACTGTGCTTCTGAACTTATAGAAGCATCGTGCATATTCGAATCGTAAATCGGAATCAAACTTTTAAAACCGAATCTAGCCATAAATCCTGTGGAAACGCCTGTAAAAATAGTTCCCAAATTAGCTTCTGACTGAAAATGAAGATCTACAAAATCATTGTGCTTTGATGGAAACATTTTTTTCGAATACATGACATGAGCTTGTAAACCTAAAGCATTGTGAATTTGATTTTCCCAGCCATATACTTTTTTGTAACCAATGATTTTATGAAATCCTTCCTGTAATTCCTGCCCGAGAGCATTTGGCCCCACAAAACCTAATTGAAAATCGGTCTTTAAAACAGATTCGCTTTTATAAAAGAAACTTTTCCCTGCTTCGGCAAAAAGATATCCGGCAAAAGGGCGATCGTTTATATCAACTGCTTCTTCATTAATAAACCTCGGATTGTAAAGATATTGCCCAATTCTAAATTCGGTTATTTCTTTACTAATTTTTTCGTTGTTATTTTGAGTTATAAATCGGTAAAAAAGCTCTAAACCATTGGTATAATACATGTCATTTTTAGACGATGTATATAAATCATTATCTGATATAAAACCAATTTCTGAAGTTTTTCCTTGTCCAAAAGTCAACGCTGCTGTTAAAATCAGAAAAGCAAAAAATATTCTTTTACTTCTCATTCCCCTTATAATTTACTTTTTTTCCCACGTATCGCATTTCGCGTACAATTCGTTCTTTTCTTCTATTAATATAACTTGAAGAACCTGTAGCTTTAAATTTTCTCGGATTTGGAAGAATGGCCGCAATTCCTGCCGCCTGCATTGGTGTTAAACTCGAAGCGTCTCGACGGTACCAGTGTTCTGTTGCTGCATACGCGCCGTAAACACCGTCGCCCATTTCAATACTATTGAGGTAAACTTCCATGATGCGTTCTTTTCCCCAAATTAATTCTATTAAAACTGTAAAATAAGCTTCGAGACCTTTACGCAAATAACTTTTTCCCTGCCATAAAAAGACATTTTTGGCGGTTTGCTGCGAAATCGTGCTTCCACCTCGAATTCGGCGCCCTCGTTCATTGCTTTTATAGGCTTTTTGAAGTGCTTTAAAATCAAAGCCATTATGTGTTAAGAAAGTGGCATCTTCACTGGCAATAACCGCTTTTTGCAGATTCATTGAAATTTTATCAAGCGGCTCCCAATCGTGATCGAAATAAACTTCCTTTCCTCCCAATTTATTTTCGATTGCGCGAATAATCATTAAGGGTGTAAAAGGAACGGGCACATATTTAAAAAATATAACCGAACCAATTGATAATCCGAAAAACCATAAAGCTGCTTTTATAAAAAACCACTTAATTTTTTCTCCCAAAGATCGATTTCCTTTTTTAGGAGATGATTTTGGTTTGGGTTTCGCTGCGGTTGTTTTTTTTGGTGCTGGTTTTTTGGGTGCTGCCATTATATTAAATCTGCTAATTCTGTTCCTATTAAACTGCCTATTGCCACTCCCATTCCGCCTAAACGCACTCCACAAAACACGTTTTCAGACAGTTGAGAAACAACAGGGTTTTTACTATTTCCGACTCCCATAATGCCGCTCCATCGGTGCGCGATTTGAAAATCCTGATTTGGTAAAATTACATTTTTCAGCAAATCTTCCAATTTATTTTGAACAATTTTAGTTTGTCCAAATTCGGTCGTAGTTTCTGCTTCAAAATCTAAATTTCGTCCTCCTCCCAATAAAATTCGATTATCGATATTTCTAAAATAATAATAACCGCGATCTAAATGAAACGTTCCCCTGATATCTAAATTGTTAATGGGTTCTGTAATTAAAACTTGTGCCCTTGCCGGTTTTACAGCTCCGCTGGTTAGAGATCCCGCAAAACCATTTGTTGCAAAAAGTAATTTATGGGTTTTAAAACTAAAATCTTTCAGAACAACTTCAACATGATTTCCTGCATCTGCATAAGAAGTTACCGTTTGCTGATTTAGAATTAAAATATTGGCAGCAACTGCTTGTTTCAATAATTCCTGCATCATATTTCCGGTATCAATCTGTGCTTCAAACGGATTAAAAATCAAATATTCCTGAATATTTCCAAATCCGAAACGGTCTATTTCTTTAGAAAAAACATCTGCTTTGAAAAGTGGTTTTAGCACTTCATTAATAAAAGGAATTTTGGAAATACATTCATTGAATCCGAATTCATCTTCTTTCAAAAATAATTCATATCCGCCGTAAGGCTTAAAGTCAATTGCTGTATCTCCTAATCTTTTTCGAAGCAGCTGCAAACCTTTCCATCGCTTTTCAATTAAATGCACGACATCATCTTCCGAATGGGTTTTTAAATCTTCCATAATTTCAGAAAGACTTCCGAAACAGGCAAAACCAGCATTTTTTGTGCTTGCACCTTGTGGCAAAATACCTCTTTCGAGAACCAGAATTTTAGCCGTCGGAAATCTTTCGCGCAAGCGCAATGCCGTATGCAGGCCAACGATTCCGCTTCCTACAATTGTATAATCCACATTCGTGAACCAGTTTTTTAGTTCCCAATAGCTTAATTCCATTTTTTTTAAATTCCAATATTGGGTTAAATTACAATTTTTTAAATTCTGAATTTTAAATAAATTCCAATATTTTATTCCAAGGCTTCGGGACCAAATTTCGATTTTTCTCTTTAAATTTTCAATCACCACAATTTTTGGAATTTGGTCCCGAACCCTCGGGATAAAACATTGGAACTTTTAACATTTTTTGGGATTTGGAATTTAAAAGATTGGAATTTTATTGTTGTATTTTTAGCGCCACAAAAAATAGAATAATTTGATTATGAAAAAAGTAGTATTAACAACCTTAATAATGATGAGTTTAAACGCTATCGGACAGAATGTTATGTCACCGGAATTGTTATGGAAATTAGGAAGAGTGACACCTCTTGGCATTTCTAAAGATGCAAAAAATGTTATTTTTAAAGTTTCTACGCCTTCGGTAGAAGAAAATAAATCGACTTCTAAAATTTACACAATTCCTGTAAATGGAGGAAATGCAGTTGAAATTAAGGATACAAAATATATCTTGGCTGATAAAAACATTTCGCCAGACGGAAAATTTATCGTTTACAATGAAGAAGTAAAAATCGATAAAGTTTTAGGAAAAGATTTTTATCCAAAATTAACCAAATCTGATGCGCAAATTTATGATGGTTTAGATTACCGTCACTGGGATACTTGGAACGAGGGAAAATTTAATCACGTTTTTTATAAAGAAAACAAAGACGGTGCAAAAGGAATCGACATCCTGAAAGGTGAAACTTTTGATTCTCCGCAAAAACCTTTTGGCGGTGACGAAGATTACATCTGGTCGCCAGATAGCAAAAGCATTTTTTACGTATGCAAGAAAAAAGCAGGAACAGCTTATGCGATTTCTACCAATACAGATATTTATGAGTACAATTTAGAAACTCAAAAAACCACTAATAAAACCGAGGGTAATTTAGGTTACGATACGGCGCCTCAATTTTCTCCAACAGGAAATTTAACTTGGCTGCAAATGAAACGTGACGGTTACGAGTCTGATAAAAACGATATTATTGTTGAGTTTAAAGGAATCAAAACTAACTTAACAGCAAACTGGGACGGAACTGTAGATAATTTTATCTGGAGTAAAGACGGAAAAACAGTTTTCTTTGTAGCTCCAATTGACGGAACAAAACAACTTTTCTCTGTTAATTTTCCTGGTTTGACTAAAATCGCAATCAATGTTCGCCAGTTGACAAACGGAGATTTTGATGTGAATGATTTAGTAGGTTTTTCTGGAGATGACATTATTGTTACCAGAAGTGACATGAATCATGCTGGAGAGATTTTTTCTTTTAACTTGAAGAAAAATACTTGGAAACAGCTTTCAAACGTGAATACAGAAACGTACAAGTCTTTAACTTTAAGCAAGACCGAAAAACGTTACGTTACAACTACTGATGGCAAAAAAATGCTGGTTTGGGTAATTTTGCCTCCAAATTTTGATGCTTCTAAAAAATATCCAACTTTATTATTCTGTCAAGGCGGACCACAAAGTGCGTTGACTCAATCATATTCTTTCCGTTGGAATTTCTCTTTGATGGCCGCAAAAGGTTATGTGGTAGTTGCACCAAACCGTCGCGGAATGCCAGGACATGGTGTTGAATGGAACGAGCAAATTAGTAAAGATTGGGGCGGACAAGTTATGGACGATTATCTTTCGTCAATTGATGATGTTGCTAAAGAAAAATACGTTGACAAAACTCGTTTAGGTTGTGTTGGTGCTAGTTACGGCGGATATTCTGTGTTTTATCTAGCTGGAATTCACAAAAACCGTTTCAAAACTTTTATCGCTCACGATGGTGTTTTCAATACTGTTTCAATGTTAGGAACTACTGAGGAAGTTTTCTTCAACAACTGGGATTTTGGCGGACCTTACTGGGAAAAAGATAATGCTGCAGCTCAAAAAGCTTATACAACTTTCAATCCTGCAACTTTGGTTCAAAACTGGAATAAACCAATTTTAATTTTCCAAGGAGGTAAAGATTTCCGTGTGCCGATCGGACAAGGGCAGGAAGCTTTTCAGGCTGCACAGTTAAGAGGCATTAAAAGCCGTTTTGTTTATTTTCCAGATGAAAACCACTGGGTGTTGAAACCTCAAAATGCCCAAGTTTGGCAGGGTGAGTTTTTTAAATGGTTAGATGAAACGCTATAATTCATAAAAGGTCAATTTTACAGCCGTAGATTTTACATAATCTACGGCTGTTTTTATTTGCAGACCTTACAATTATGTAATATATTGGTAAATTTACTCTTCTGTAAAAAGATTTTTTTAGATAAATTGCATTACTTTACAATATTCCCAAATTTAGAAACATTTTCAGCAAAATATGGAGAGCAAAAGAAGTTACACGGCACTCAAAGTCTTATTCAGCTATGTTGCATTATTGGCTTTGGTTGTTACAGTTGGATGGTTTTTATATTCTGAAAATGTCGTTTACAACAAATTGGAAGATAAAATTGCTTTCGAAAAAACCAAAATTCTTAGAGTCAGCAAACTTTTCTCTAATGTTTATAAAACAGAAAGTTTAGCAAGACAGACTATTCAAAATAACTCCGAAAAAGATTTTAAAAATTATTTGATCGAGACAGATTCGCTTCGTCTTCGCATTGATACTTTAAAACAAATTGTTACTACAGAATATCAAAAAACGCTTTTGGATAGTGTGACTTATCTTTTATCTGAAAAAACTAAAAACATCAAACAGTTAAAAGAAATAAAGAATAAAGCAGACGACGAAACTTCTGTAAATAATGCTATTGACGAAATCACGAAGATGGAGTTTAATTTGAGAAAACTCGAACTTCAAGATTTTACCAAAAACCCAAATCAATTGGGAAGTTATCAGCGTGGTGTTTTACAGCGATATGTAGATTATCTCAATCAAAATATTCCGGACGACAGCACGAATACGTTGAGTAAAAAAGCATCGGATTCTATTTTAGCGAATTCTAAAAAGCTTTTGAGCACCGTAAAAATGAAAGCTGAAAAGAAAAAAGAATCCCTAAATTTCGAGGAGAATAAACTGCTTCAAAACGAAATGGCGATTTCAGATCAGCTTCGAAAAGTACTTCGAATTATCGAGCGAGAAATCATCATTAATTCCATAAAAAACAATTCATTAAAGGAAAAATCACTAAAAAGAGTCAACGAAATTGTAACCGCTTCTGCCGTTATTGGTTTACTGCTGACGGTATTTTTCTCTATTTTAATTGTTAGTGATTATTCAAAATCAAAAGCCTATAAAAAACAGCTTGAAATTGCCAATTTCAAAACCAAAAACCTGCTTAAAAGCCGTGAACAATTAATTTCGACCGTAAGCCACGATTTAAAAACACCTTTGAGTACGATTGTAGGTTATTCTGAACTTTTAGGAAATTCAGAAATTACTACCAAGCAGTCTTATTTCGTTAAAAACATTAAAAATTCGTCGGAATATATTACACAGCTGGTGCAGGATTTATTGGATTTTTCGAAAATCGAAGCTGGAAAAATTGCCATTGAAAAGGTTCCGTTTTTACTTCCTGAAATTGTGGAAGATGTTGCGAAAAATATCCAAACTGTTTACAAGGAAAAAAATATTGATCTTATTATTAATGTCGATGAAAAGTTTCAACAACGTATTGTTGGCGATCCTTTTAGACTAAAACAGATCTTGACCAATATTATTGGAAACGCTTATAAATTTACAGAAGAAGGTCATATTAGGGTTGCAGCTTATGAGAATGACACTAATACTTTTACAATTTCTGTTCAAGATACTGGAATTGGAATTGAGAAAGGAAATCAGAAATTGGTTTTTGAAGAATTTGCACAGGCAAATGAAAACATCGAGAAGAAATATGGCGGAACTGGTTTAGGATTATCCATCTGCCAAAAAATCATTTCTATCTTGGGCGGTACTTTAACTTTGGATAGTATTTATGGCAAAGGAAGCACCTTTAAAATTGAACTGCCATTAATCTTTGATAACAGTCAGCCAGCTGCAACTGAAAGCAAAAGCAAAACAGTAAAAAATAGTAAAAAGCAAACTTTTATTGTTGTCGATGACGATATTAATCTTTTGAATTTAACAAGCGGTGTTTTAAAACAGGAGCAACATCAGGTTTTTTCTTTTACGAATGCTTCTAAGGCCTTAGAAACTATTCAGCATACTCCTTTTGACTTTGTTATTACCGACATTCAGATGCCGGAAATTGACGGATTTTTGTTTTTAGAAAAATTACAAGAGCTTCCTGATACAATTTTCAAAAATCAGCCTGTAATTGCGTTAACAGGACGAACAGATTTGGATCTTTCGGTTTATAAAAATGCTGGTTTTACAACGGTGGTTAAGAAACCCTATTCACCAAAGATTCTGCTCGAAACTATTCAGCATATTTTAGACCATGAAGAAATTCCTGCCACGGAATTTTCAGAAACAACAGAGGATCAATCTTCACAAATGTATTCGTTAGATACTTTAAAGGATTTTCTTGGTCACGATGAATTGGCTTTAAAAGAAGTTCTAAAATCATTTATCGACAGCAGTGCAGAAAATATAGGTCTTCTGCAAACGGCGATACAAGAGAAAAATCACGAAGAAATTAAATCGATTGCACATCGTATTGCTCCAATGTTCAAACAAATTCAGGCAAATGAAATAGGCCAGATTTTAAAGAATTTGGAAAAAGAAGATTTGAATACTTTAGACTTGGATAATATGTTTATCGATTTAAAAGAAAAAATGAATGTTCTTTTTGATGAATTAAAACAAGAAGTATAAAAAAAGTAAAGCATTTAAAAAAAATGCTTTACTCTATATTGTATTGTTTCAATTTGTTATACAGTGTCTTCCTTGTAATTTTTAAGAGTTTCGCTGCCTCCGATTTGTTATTCTGTGCTTTTGATAAAGCATGAATAATAGTCTCTTTTTCATTTTCCGATAATGAAAACACATCGCTTCCTGACGACTGCTGTTTCTGAATCTGGAAAAATTCTGCCGGAAGGACATCACTCTCAATAAAATCTCCCCTAGACAAAAGAGTTGCACGTTTTACACAATTCTGCAATTCTCTTAAATTTCCTGGCCAGCTGTAATTTTGAAAAATAGCTACTACTTCTGGAGAAAATCCAATGATATCTTTATTTAACTGTTGATTTGCTTTTTCTAAGAAATAATCGGCAAAAACCATTAAATCTTCATCACGATCTTTTAAAGATGGAGACTGAATCGAAAACTCGTTGATTCTATGGTATAAATCTTCTCTAAAATCGCCGTTTTTTACTGCCTCGCGCAAATCTTCATTTGTGGCTGTGATAATGCGGATATCGACGTTTATTTCCTTATTGCTTCCAACTGGTTTGATTTTTCTTTCTTGAAGTGCTCTTAATAACTGGATTTGATTTTCGTATGAAAGGTTTCCTATTTCGTCCAAGAATAAAGTCCCCCCATTTGCAGCTTCAAAATAACCCATTTTATCACTTATAGCTCCTGTAAAAGATCCTTTTAAATGACCAAAAAATTCACTCGCAGCCAATTCTTTCGGAATCGCACCGCAGTCGACTGCAATAAAATTATTATTTTTTCTCTGGCTTTGCTGATGAATGCTTTTTGCAATAATTTCTTTTCCAGTTCCGCTTTCGCCGATAATTAACACAGACATATCTGTCGGACTAACTAATTCAATATGATCTAACAGTTTTTTAGAAGCCACAGAAATTCCTCTTACAAATTCACTATCTGTTGCAGCCGCTTTTTTAGCAGTTTTCTTTTTCGTTGGAACTTCAACTAATTCTTCTTCCTCTTCACCTATTGGAGCTTGTAATGCATTGGTAATAACTAGTAAAACCTCATCTGGATTAAAAGGTTTAGAAATATAATCGGCAGCGCCGTTTTTAATAGCTTTTACCGCAGTATTTACATCCGAATAGCCTGTCATTAAAATAACGGGAACATCGGGATACGAATTTTTGAATTCCGACATTAAAGCAATACCGTCAAAATCAGGCAGACGAAGATCTGTTAAAATCAAATCAAAAGATTCGTTTTTAACTGCAGTACGCGCCTCTGCAGCAGAGAACGCTATTGTTACATCGTAAGCTTTTTTAATTAGAAATTTTTCTAATAATTTACAAAACGCGATGTCATCTTCTATCAATAATATCTTCGGCATTTGAGTTTAGGGAGTTTTTTGCTAAAATAAGACTATTAAAATTGTATTTTCACAAAATTATGCAAAAAAAAAGAGATTGCACGCTGCAATCTCTTTTTCACCAAAAACATAAATCTAAATTCACCTAATTATATTTTCAACCAGTTACCATTGACATCTGAGTAAACAGTAGCCTTTTGATCTCCAACTGATATATCGAGTTTATACTCTTTTTTTTCGTTTACAAATGCTTTCTCCAGTTTTGCTCCTGGATAAGCTGTCTGCAAGGCTGTTTTTACAGCTGCAGGCACAGCATCTGCAGCAACTTCTGTGTATTCTGACTGAACAATCACAGTAGTATTACTATCTTCTGAAACTGGCAATACATTTGCATGAATTGACATTGTTCCCAAAAGAATGACTGCTGATAAGATTACTTTTTTCATGATGCTGATTTTTTAATTATTTTTTGATGATGTTACCAGAAGCATCTGTAAAAATAGTATACTTCTTGTCTCCATTTGAAATTTCAAGTTTGTACTCGTTTTTCTCGTTTTTATAAGCTTTTTCAAGCTTTGTTTTCGGGAAAGATTTTTCAACTGTTGACTTCACTGCTGCTGGAACAGCATCTGCAGCTACTTCAGTAAACTCATCTTGAATAAGTACTGATTGAGAAATCGCAATTGCTGGCAGTATAGCGGCATTAACCGATAAACTTCCTAAAACAATAGCTGCTGATAAGATTAACTTTTTCATAATATTGTGATTTTAAATTATTTTTTGAGAATGTTACCAGAAGCGTCTGTAAAGACAATTGACTTTTCACCTCTAACAGTGATCTCAATTTTGTACTCCTTTTTGTCATTTACCCATGCTTTTTCAAGCACTACACCAGGATAAGCCTCGTCTAAGCCTTTCTTTACAGCTGCCGGAACTCCGTCTACTTCTTTATATCCATCCTGATCATTAACTGCCTGTACCATTGGGCTGGTTACAGCAGTGGTTTCTGCGTGCATCGACAAACTGCCTAAAACAATTGCTGCCGATAGAATCAACTTTTTCATAGTAATAGTTTTTAAGGGTTAGTTTTAGATTATTTTTTAATCCAAGTTCCGTCTGCGTTTGCAAAAAGATTTCCTGTTTTATCTCCAACAGTTACTTCTAACTTGTACTCAGATTTTGTGTTTTTAAATGCTTTTGTAAGCACTGCATCTGGGTATGCTTTTTTAAGAGCATCTGTTACTGCTGCTGGAACCTCTTCCAATTTAATTTCTGTATAATCATCTTGGATAGAGATTGTTTTTACGATAGTATTTGAAATTGGCGAAGTTGAAGCAAATGATGTTAAACCTCCCAAAACGATTGCGGCTGATAAAAATAAATTTTTCATGATAGTTATATTTTAATATTGTTAATTTTATTTTAGTATTCTTGAACTGGATTTTCACACCAATCTATATTTAGATTATTTTTTAATCCAAGTTCCATCTGCATTAGCGAAAAGATTTCCAACTTTGTCACCAACAGTAACGTCAAGTTTGTACTCTGATTTTTCGTTTTTATATGCTTTTGTAATAACTGCTTCTGGATATGCTTTTTTCAAAGATTCTGTAATTGCAGCTGGTAATTCTTCTAATTTGATCTCTGTGTATTCGTCTTCAATAGAAATCGTTTTAACGATTGTATTTGTTACTTGTGTATTTGAAGCGAATGAAGTTAAACTTCCTAAGACAATTGCGGCTGATAAAAATAAATTTTTCATAACGTATATATTTAATATTAATAGTTGTTTACGCTTTAGGTAATGAAATTATTATGCCGTAATGGAAAAGAAGTGTGCCAAACCCTGCAAAGCCTTATATTTAAAGGATTTGCTCAAATATGCCAAAAAATGGAAAAAAGGAAAAAGTGTGTAAAAGCTAAAAAAGGTGTGTAATAAGTAAACACTTAAAGTGTAACCTTAGAAGAAATTTCAAATTTTAAAATTCCAAAGTTGGATGCTTGAGTTTTTCAAATTATAAATTCCAAGTTTTGGAATTTGGAGTTTTTTGTATTGGAATTTTAAATAAAGTGCTTAAAAAAGAAAAAGGCTGTCAAAAAAATTGACAGCCTTTATAATTATTCTGGATCTTTCATTTTAAATGTATCCATAAATGCAGTTGTATAATCTCCTGCGATATATTGTGGATCATCCATTAATTGTCTGTGGAAAGGTATTGTAGTTTTTACACCTTCAATTACGAACTCATCTAAAGCTCTGCGCATTTTGCTGATAGCTTCTTCACGAGACTGCGCTGTTGTAATTAACTTAGCAATCATAGAGTCGTAGTTTGGCGGAATACTATAACCTGAATATACGTGAGTATCTAAACGTACTCCGTGTCCTCCTGGCATATGAAGCGTAGTAATTTTTCCTGGTGAAGGGCGAAAATCGTTATAAGGATCTTCAGCATTAATACGACATTCAATAGCGTGTAATTCTGGAAGATAGTTTTTACCAGAAATTGGAATTCCAGCAGCAACCATAATCTGCTCACGGATCAAATCATAGTCAATAACTTGTTCTGTGATTGGATGCTCTACTTGGATACGAGTATTCATTTCCATAAAATAGAAGTTTCTGTGTTTGTCCACTAAAAATTCTACAGTTCCAGCTCCTTCGTATTTAATGAATTCAGCAGCTTTTACAGCAGCTTCTCCCATTCTTGTACGTAAGTCATCTGTCATGAAAGGCGAAGGTGTTTCTTCAGTAAGTTTTTGGTGACGGCGTTGTACAGAGCAGTCTCTTTCAGAAAGGTGACATGCTTTTCCGTAAGAATCTCCCACAACTTGAATTTCGATATGACGTGGTTCTTCAATAAGTTTCTCCATGTACATTCCGTCATTTCCAAATGCTGCAGCAGCTTCTTGACGCGCACTTTCCCAAGCTTTTAAAAGCTCTTCTTCTTTCCAGATGGCGCGCATTCCTTTTCCACCACCACCAGCAGTAGCTTTCATCATAACTGGGTAACCAATTTCTTTAGCTACTTTTTGTGCATGTTCGTAAGATTCTAATAATCCGTCTGAACCTGGTACACAAGGAACTCCTGCAGCTTTCATTGTAGCTTTTGCAGAAGCTTTATCACCCATTCTGTCAATCATTTCTGGAGCAGCACCAATAAATTTAATTCCGTGCTCTTGACAAATTTTAGAGAATTTAGCATTCTCAGAAAGAAAACCGTATCCTGGGTGTATTGCATCTGCGTTTGTAATTTCTGCAGCTGCAATGATATTTGACATTTTCAAATACGATAAGTTACTCGGAGGAGGACCAATACAAACCGCTTCATCAGCAAATTTAACATGTAAACTTTCTGCGTCGGCTGTAGAGTAAACTGCAACAGTTTTAATTCCCATTTCCTTACATGTACGAATTACACGAAGTGCAATTTCTCCTCTATTCGCAATTAATATTTTTTTAAACATCTTATTGTAATTAGATAATTAGACAATTTGATAATTAGATAATTTTAGATGATTAACAAAACTTATATTATGAACCAATCTAAAATCTAAAATCTAAAATCTAAATTTATTTATGATGGATCTACTAAGAATAAAGGCTGGTCAAATTCTACTGGAGACATATCGTCAACAAGAATTTTTACAATTTTACCAGAAACTTCAGATTCGATTTCGTTGAATAATTTCATTGCTTCAATTACACATAGAACATCTCCTTTTGATATACTGCTTCCTACTTCTGTAAAAACTGGTTTGTCTGGAGATGGTTTTCTATAAAAAGTACCAATGATTGGAGATTTTATAGTAATATATTTAGAATCGTTAGCAGCTGGTGCTTCTGGAGTTACATTTACAACTGTTGGAGCCGTAACTTGTGGAACTGCCGCTTGAGGTAAAGCTGCCTGAGCAGGTAATTGCTGTACGTAAGTTGCCTCAGTTACATTTGTTTCTAAAGTTGTTCTGATCGTGATTTTTACATCATCCATTTCTAACTTCACTTCTGCAACGCCCGAATTTGCAACAAATTTGATTAGGTTTTGAATTTCTTTTAAATCCATAATGATTCGTTTTTAGTTTTAATTTATTTCTTATCGTAAGCCCATTTTAAATAGATAGATCCCCAAGTGAATCCACCACCAAAGGCAGCAAAGATAACATTATCTCCTTTTTTAAGCTTATTTTCAAAATCTGCCAATACTAATGGTAAAGTTCCAGAAGTTGTATTACCATATCTTTCGATATTTACCAATACTTTAGATTCGTCTAATTCTAATCTTCCTGCAGTAGCATCAATAATACGTTTGTTAGCTTGGTGTGGCACTAACCAATCTACATCTTGATTTGTCAAATTATTTCTTTGCAAAATCAATTCGCTGGCATCTGCCATATTAGTTACAGCATATTTGAAAACAGTTTTACCGTCTTGCATAATATTGTGCTGTCTGTTTTTTACAGTTTCTTCACTAGGCGGAATCAAAGAACCTCCTGCTGGAATTTTAAGGAAGTCGCGCCCTACACCATCACTTCTTAAATATTCGTCCTGCAAACCAAGCCCTTCATAATTTGGTTCGAAAAGAACTGCACCAGCTCCATCACCAAAAATAATACAAGTAGCTCTATCTGTATAATCTACAATTGATGACATTTTATCGGCACCAATTAAAAGTACTTTTTTGTAACGTCCTGACTGAACATAAGCTGCAGCAGTAGACATTCCGTATAAGAAACTTGAACATGCCGCCTGCAAATCATATGCAAAAGCATTTGTAGCTCCAATTTCTGTTGCAACATACACTCCTGTAGAAGCCACCATCATATCTGGTGTTGCTGTTGCCATTATAATCATATCGATCTCTAAAGGATCAATATTTGCTTTTGCAATTAAATCTTGCGCTGCTTGTATAGCAAGATAAGATGTGCCTTTATCGGCATCTTTAAGAATTCTTCTCTCTTTAATTCCTGTTCGAGTGGTAATCCACTCGTCATTGGTATCAACCATTGTTTCTAGAACTTTGTTGGAAAGTACAAAGTCAGGAACGTAAGCGCCAACAGCGGTAATAGCGGCTGTGATTTTATTCATTATATTCTATTATTTCCTTTCAAATACTGCGATTTGAAAAATTTTTAAAAGACTTGAAAATTACAAAAAAAAACGTAGCGATTTTGTCTATATTTTCTTAAAAAACAAAAATTATAACCAACAAAAAAAACTCTCACTATGTGAGAGTTCTAGTATAATTTACAAAAACGTATTAAGCAACCGCTTCAGATTTATCGATAACAACTTGCCCTCTGTAGTACATTTTACCTTCATGCCAGTAAGCTCTGTGGTATAAATGCGCCTCACCTGTAATAGGACATGTAGCGATTTGAGCTACAGTAGCTTTATAATGTGTTCTTCTCTTATCTCTTCTTGTTTTCGAGGTTTTTCTCTTAGGATGTGCCATTTTACTATATTATTTATCCGTTAATAGTTTCTTTAATTTTTCCCAACGCGGGTCAATATCTTCTTCTTTATTACTCTCTTCCTTTTGTTCTTTTACACTTAGTTCATTCAATTTTGTCAAAGCTTCGGTTTGTAATGTACCGTCTTTAACCCCTGGATGAATTCTTTTTTGAGGCACCGAAAGTGCAATCATTTCATAAATGTATTGTGACACATCTAATTCATGTTCTCCATGCGGCAAAATCAACAATTCTTCATTATCATTATTGAACTCGTCTCCAAAGCGAACAATCAATTTCATTTTCCCTTTTATAGGAAGATCAAAATCTTCGCCTGTTAGATCACAAGGCACATTTACAGTTCCTTTGTGTTTGAATTCTAACTCTAACATGGTGCTTTTCTTTTCGAAAACCAAATTCACTTTAATATTTGAACTTTGAAACTCTTCGTAATCAAAGTCCTTAAAGAACGTGTTATTTATTTGATACTCAAAATGGTGTTTTCCTAGTTTTAATCCTACGAAAGGAATTAAAAATTCTTTTGTTTTGCTCATTTCAACATCAATTTGATCCATTCAGTTCTATAACTAGATGTCTGAATTGGGGTGCAAAGATATAAAATTATTATAAATCTAATAATCTTATTCACCTTTTTTTGTTTATAACTGTTTTTCTTTTATTTTAAGAGGTTTTTGGCTAATCTCCTCATACTGATTACGCGAGCGAAAAATGTCTATTGCAAGATAGACTGCCTCTGTAAATGAATTGTGATCTGCCATATCTTTTCCAGCAATATCGTAGGCTGTACCATGATCTGGCGATGTTCTAACTTTATCTAAACCTGCTGTATAATTAACTCCTTTTCCAAATGATAGTGTTTTAAACGGAATCAATCCTTGGTCGTGATACATGGCTACAATAGCATCATATTTTTCATATTGACCACTTCCAAAGAAACCATCAGCAGGAAATGGACCGAAAACCATTGTGCCAGCATCGAATAATTTTTTTAAAACCGGTTTTAAAACCAAATCATCTTCTTTTCCAATCACACCGCCGTCACCAGCATGCGGATTCAATCCTAAAACTGCAATTTTTGGCTTCACTATGCTAAAATCCTGAACTAAAGATTTACGTATAGTTTCTATTTTTTTCGTGATTAATTCTTCTGTTAAATGAGAAGCAACCTCATTCAACGGCACGTGATCTGTAATAAGACCTACTCTTAAATTATCCTGAACCATCATCATAAGCGCATTGCCTTGTAATTCTTGATCTAGATAATCTGTGTGCCCCGGGAATTTAAACCCTTCAGATTGTATATTATACTTATTAATAGGTGCTGTTACCAAAACATCTATTTCGCCATCTTTTAAAGCTTTTGTCGCTGCCGTAAAAGATTTTATAGCGTACTCTCCTATTTTTGGATCATTTACCCCAAAATTAACATCTACTCCTTCTTTCCAAAGATTCAAAACATTTACCTTTCCGGGAATGACTTGATCCAATTTATCAACTCCATGAAACTGAACGGTAGATGTAAAACTTTTTTTAACGAATGAAAGAATTTTAGCATTGGCAAAAATAACCGGCGTACATAATTCTAACATACGAGAATCCTCGAATGTTTTCAGTATAACTTCGCTTCCAATACCGTTTAAATCTCCTACTGAAATTCCAACAATTATATTTTCTGCTTTTTTATTCATGAGCTCAGTTTATTTATTACTAATTTTGATGTGCAAATTTAGTAAAATAAAACCACAATGTTCACAGGAATTATAGAAACACTCGGTAGGATTCACGAAATTCAAAAAGACCAAAACAATCTTCATATAACAGTTGACTCTTCGATCACAAATGAATTAAAAATAGACCAGAGCGTTTCGCATAACGGAATCTGTCTTACAGTCGTAGCCGTTAAAGATTCTTTTTATACCGTAACCGCAATAGACGAAACCATTTTAAAAACCAATATCGGTGATTGGAAAACCGGTGATATAGTAAATCTAGAAAGGGGAATGAAACTCGGAGATCGCCTAGACGGACACATTGTGCAAGGACACGTGGATCAAACGGGGACTTGTACCAAAATTGAAGAAGCTAACGGAAGCTGGAATTATACTTTTGAATATGATAAGAACCTAAATAATATTACAATAGAAAAAGGTTCTATAACAGTAAACGGGGTAAGCCTTACAGTTGTTAATTCTAAGGAAAATGAATTTAGCGTCTCTATTATTCCTTATACTTACGAGCACACAAATTTTAAAGATTTTAAAGTTGGAACAAAAATCAACCTTGAGTTTGATGTAGTTGGAAAATATATTTCGAGATTATACTCAATCAACAAGTAGTCAATTTAAAAACTCCAAAAAAAAGCTTCAATCTAGATTGAAGCTTTTTTTGTTTGGTTTCTATAGATTACGACTGCTCCTAAAGCTAAACCGCTAATCAATAAAATCATCATATTATTATCTATTGGAAAAGTTGGCATACCAGGATTATCATCCTCAAGATCATCATTATCCGTACTAGTAGCCATACGCGCATTTGGTGGCGGCGGTGTGCTGCCTGCAGACACAATTGAAATATTAAATAGTATTAACGCAACTGCTAAAAAAGGGGCTTTTAGATTTTTCATAAATTCAAGCTGTTATACACAGCAAGCTATAAATTATTAACATATATACTTTAATAGAAATTTCGCACAAATGCTATTTTTACTGCAAAATCTTGGACAAAAGTAGAAGTTTTTTGAAGAAAAGCAACTTTTAAAACAAAAAACATATAACAAATTTTAACACTTTTTTCATCAAATTACTTAATCCCTTTCTGAAAACGTTGTAGACGATAAAAACCTCATTTTCATCACTATTCATTTACTAAACAGCCTTATAAGAATTTCCTGATTTTAAAAAAAACAAACATAATTGTAAATCACATTAATAGACATATATTAATGAAGTACGAAAAAAAGTAGAGTTTAGATTCTAATCTTGCTTATACGCTTGTTTTTCATTTAAAAAGAAATTTAACCTTTTAAAGTCTGGAGTATCTCTTCAATTTTAGCAATACATTGATCTAATTCTTTTTGAACTTGCTTACTCCAAAATCGTATTATAGTCCAATTTTGCGAAAGCAAAAAAGCATTTACTTCTTCGTCCCGCTTCCTATTTCTTTCAATCTTCGGAATCCAATATTCCCGATTTGATTTAATTCGCAGCTGCTGTACTTCCCAATCTTTCCCATGAAAAAATTCGCTGTCAACAAAAATTGCAACCTTGTATTTGGCAAAAGTAAGATCAGGCTTTCCAAATATCTTTTTATTATTTTTCCGATATCGGTAACCTAGATTCCATAATGCTCTTGCCAGCCTTACTTCATCTTTTGTCTCGGTGCTTTTTATTGCCTGCATATTTTTTCTCCGCTGTTCGGGAGTTAAATTATCCATCGTTCATTAAGATTAAATTTGTTCTATAAAACATAAATTTAATCTATTTTTCTTTCAAACCCGAATACAAATTCTCTAAGTGATGTAAATCTCCCGATTGAATATAATAATTCCCAGCATCCATTTTGGTTTTAGTATTCAATAAAGCATTTTTAGGAATAATATATTGATTTTTAACAATGTATCGAAACGTTGCAATCGAGAAACAACCTGGAATATCATAAAACCAAATCAATTTTTGAACTTCATGCCATAAATTTTCTTTACTTTCTACAGCTTTCTTTAAAACATATTTTATATCAGGTTTTATTCTTACCAAAACAAAGAAGTCATAAAACGAGTTACTTAAATTGCCTTGATTTGGAATATATCTTCCTTCTAAATCCCAATCTTTAGTTTCCAAGAGAAATAGATTAGAAAAAAAGGCAGCCGATTTCACGCAGATAAATTTTCCGTTTGCTTTTAAATCGGTTTCATCCCAAATTCCTTTTCCATGAATGCTAAAATCAGGAGATTCTACTTCGATGTTTTGAAGTTTTAAATCTTCATACAGCACAATTTCTGCTAATTTTCCTTGAAATGTATTCTGAAAAATTTCTTTTTTCGTCCTATTCAATTGTCCGCCCGATCTACAAATTCTATGAAATCCTTCTCCATAAACCATTTCAAAAGCAAAATCAAAAGCCTGTCTTATAAACAAAGAATCAACAGCACTGCCTTCAAAACTCTTTTTTGAAGTGATGAAATAATTATTTTCTTTTTGCCGCAATTTCATGATTCTATCTGATGTAAAAGTAAAGTATACATTTTTACATAACAGAATAATACTACAAATTATTTTACAGCAATAAAAAAAGCCCCTACATTGCTGTAAAGGCTTTCTATTTGTAAAGAAGTGGTCCCACCTGGGCTCGAACCAGGGACCACCTGATTATGAGTCAGGTGCTCTAACCAGCTGAGCTATAGGACCGGTTTAGAGGATGCAATATTACTACTATTTTTCATTCACTCCAAATATTTTAAGACATCATTTGTATTTAATTTTAAATCTTTTGCTGAATTTCAAAAACGAAATTGATTTTCAATGTCTTATTTAAAAATTAAAATGACATTTTTTTATTTAATTTCCTGACAAAGCTCCACCAAAACACCATTTGTGTTCTTCGGATGCAGAAAAACAACCAATTTATTGTCGGCGCCTTTCTTTGGAATTTCATTTATCAGTACAAAACCTTCTTTTTTGAGGCGGATAATTTCTGCTTCGATATCGTCAACGTCAAAAGCAATGTGATGAATTCCTTCTCCTTTTTTTTCCAAAAATTTAGCAATCGGACTTTCTGGATTTGTTGCTTCTAGAAGTTCGATTTTATTATTACCGGTTTGAAAGAAAGAAGTCAGTACGCCTTCGCTTTCTACAGCTTCCATTTTATAAGATGGAACGCCCAGCATTTTTTCGAACAAAACATTGGCATCATCCATGTTTTTTACTGCAATTCCGATATGTTCTATTTTGTTTACCATTGTTCAAATTTTATTGGTTCACATAAGTATTAAAATAACCGCATTCTGCAATTACATCTTGATAATACTTCGTATCTGAATAGTCTTTCTTTAAAGCTTTGAAAGAATTCCAAGCAATAAAATTAACCTTATCATCTTGAATTTCCCAATAGCTGTTTATGGCGCTGTACTTTTTATTGTAATAATCATTTCGTTCGCATTTTGAAATCAGATACAGACATTTCGCTTTTTGTTCTTTGTTTGACGCCGCTTCAAATGCTTTTTGGTAATACATTTTCGAAACTGAATTATTGGTAATCATTTCTTTCATCGTATTTCTAAACGAATACGGACTCGAACCATAACCCACGATATTAATTTCGTAGAAAGTTCTTCCGTTACCGAAATGAGAAATATTATAAAAAGCATTTCCTAACAAAAGACTATTGGTATACACATCTTCTTTCTGCGCCAATTTTTCCTGCATCGATTTTATCGTAGTCAGAAAATCCATGTAGGTATATTTTCTTTTTTGATAAGCGACATGATCACAATCGTGGCAGTCTTTAATGCTTCCGTTGAACGGATTTCCTAAAAATTTATAATATTGAACTGAATCTGCCTGCTTCAAATATTCGATCGCTTCTGGAATTTTGTTTTTGAAAGCTGCCTGAACAGCCTGAAAATTATTAATATCTTTCAATTTCAAACTATAAATTCCAGCGCCAATTTTCTCAATTTCTGTTTTATTGGTTTTTTCTAAAAAAGCTTTCATTGCCAGCAATTCCTTTTCATTATCATAAAATGAATTTCCATCGTTCCAATAGCTGTAACGCGATTCGTTAAACAATTCTGCCATTACTGGATTTGACTTTGCTTTGTATAAAGCTGCCAAATAATTTTTACTCCATTGAAAAGCATTTTGATAACGGAACTCACTTCCCTTATAAGTTTTTGGCAGCTCAAAATAAATCCAATTTAGGTCTGCTAAAACGGTTTTTACATTGTTATCATCTAGTTTATCTATTTTGCTCAAGTTATTTACAAAACGCAGTAATCGAATCTGATAACTTGCCAGTTCCGTTTTTGGCAGCGTTTTGACTGCTTTAGTATAATTCTTGTCTGCATTGGCATAATCGCCTTTTAGCGTTTGAAGATAGCCTATTGCAATATCCCACAAATATGGTTTTTCTGTATTTCCTGCGGCAGAAATTTTAGCAATTAAATCCAATGCACTTTTATCAATCTTTGCTTGATTTTCACTTTTATTTTCTGCGATTGTCTGAGGTTTCATAGGTTGATTTTCACCTGCATTCTGCTGAAAAGAATTATTTATTTTTTGCTCCAGCGAATTCACCAATCTTGTTGCCAGATAGTTTAAATGTTCGCTTTTTGGATCTAATTCATAAATCTTTTCGATTGCCTGTTTTTCATCTTTATAATAACCATGAATTGCCCACAGCGCTGCTTTCTCACTATTATTTTTAGCCATTGCTAAAGCTTTAGTCCAATCTGTTTCATTTTTCGGACGAAAACTATACGCAGTTACAACACGTAATTCTGGACATTTATCAAAAACCTGTGCATATAAATAATTAGAAACCGCATATTTTTTCTGCTGGTAATTGATTCCGGCAACATACGCCAATGCACGATAATACAAAGTATTTTTTGCAACAGAACTTTCTGTTTTATTAAAAAACTCAATTGCTTTTTGTTTATCATTACTATAAAAACGAGCCTTCATCGTTAGAAACCAATATCTGTTTTTCAAAAATGGATCTGATAAAGTATTGTACACATTTTCGATAGATTGAATCATCTTCGCATCATTGAATGTTTTTGCTACAACTGGATCGTAACTCCAGTAATCTTCTCCAATAGAAACCGTTTCAATTTTTTGAGCCAAGTACAAGAATTCAATAAAACTCTTAATCTTTTCATCTTTCAAATTGATCTTTTTTCCCCATTTCTGCGAACTCTTATTTTCTTTTTTGCTTTTATAAAAAACATGAAGATCTGTAATTTCTTCTTTGTTTTTAATCGCATTTTTATCCTCAGAATAATATCTTGGTTTTTCGTCGCCAATCAAAAAATAATTTACCGTCGTAGTGTCCACTTTACCTTTAAGGTAATTGGCCCAATCCGATTTTATGTTTCCGTTAAAACGGGAATTGTGCTGGGTATCAAAACCAATTCCGTAAAAAATTCCTCCTGACAAAAACAAAGGAGAATACGATTTGTCTGCAAACGTTTCTGGCGTAAAATTAGAATTGTAACCAAAGAAATCCCAGTCGTCTCCGCCGGCGCAGGCATAAATAATTCCGTACATCGAAAGTAAAGCGAGGCTAAAACTCAGAAATAACTTGTTCAAAAATATTCTTTTCATAATTGTTTAAATTGAATTCGTCTAAATCGTAAAATATAATTTCTTTTGGTTTTTGCGGCAGATTTTCATCCAGATCTTCCGCCATTTCTTTTAAATCTTTTGTGCTGATTTCTTCTATTTTCAGCAAATCTTTCTCTTCGTAAAAAACACCATTTTTATAATTAGATTGTTTTGCTCTAAAAAAAATCGGGCTTATTTTTTCAAAATTCGAATCTTGAAGTAATTCTTTTATATTCATTTTCGACCGAAGTCCGATTACTTTATTATTTCTAATATGAACTCCCCAGGAATAAATAGGAAGCGCCAAATCAAGATGAAGCGGATATTTTTTCAAACTCTTCAAATATTTTGAAGCCGCTTTTTGATCGTAAATCGAATTAAGTGAATCTGGCGCAATCGATCCCATGTTGTAATACATTAAAACTCCGGAATCGACATTTGGGATTTTTGTTTTTTTGAAATATTTGACTTGATGCAGTCGAATTGTCGCCGAAAGTTTCTTTTTCGATAGTTTTTTAAAAACTTCCACAAACTTCAAATAATTGTCTTTGCTGTTCAATGTCCAATCGCAGTCAATTTGAATTTCTTCGCAAGAAATTTTATTCTTTTGGTTGATTTGTTCTATAAAATCAAATGTTTTTTGAGCTAAATCCTTTACATCTAATTTTGGTTCCAGCATTACTTTATTCTGAATAAAGACAACTGGAACAATCTTATATTTTTGAGGATTCTCTTCAAAACGAATTGGACTCACAGGAATTGGAGCTTTTGCTTCTGGATGAAGTCCAATATCAAAATACCTTATATACAGTTTTTTGACATTATTTTGACTCAAAATTTCTTTTTCAGTTTCGGAAAGTTTGAATATTGTTTTCCAATAATAAAAAGAAACAATAGGCTTTTCATTTTTATTACAGGAGAGCAGTAAAAAAAGGCATACAATTGGAAAAATTCGCTTTAACAAAACTTAGGAAATTACATTTGAAACCAAAAGTAAGAAATTATGACTGCTTAAAACATTGGAAAGGATAAAAAATACAGCAGAAATGCAAAAGTCTTAAATCCTAATAAATGGATAAAAAATTTCAATTAAAGCAAATATAATCGTTATTTTGTGCAATCAAATTGAAAAACCGTTATGTTGAAAAACACTCTAAAATATATTTCTTTTATAATTTTAATCTCAATGATCAGCTGCGCTAAAAGAGGCAGTATTACAGGCGGTTTAAAAGACACTTTGGCTCCTGTTTTAGTATCGAGCTTTCCTGAAAACTACAGCACAAATTTTAAAGGAAATACTATTACTTTAAATTTCGATGAATATATTAAACTGAAAAATACCAATAAACAGTTAATTATTTCTCCTCCGTTTAAAAACGAACCTATTATTACTCCTACTTCTGTTAGTAAATTTATAAAGATTGAAATTCGAGATACTTTGCTGCCAAACACTACTTACAGTTTAAATTTTGGGCAAGCAATTCAGGACAACAACGAAGCAAATGCTTTAAATCAATTCAAGTATATTTTCTCGACTGGTTCGCATATTGATTCGCTTAAACTGAACGGAAGAATTAAAGATTCTTATGAAAAATATGTAGACAATTTTGTTTCGGTAATGCTTTACGAAGTAAACGACAAGTTTAAAGATTCTGTTATTTACAAAGAATTTCCGCGCTACATTACCAACACTTTGGACAGTATGAGAACTTTCCAATTTGAAAATCTTAAAGAAGGAAAATATCTTTTGGTTGCATTAAAAGACAAGGGAACCAATAATAAATTTAATCCAAAAGATGATAAAATTGGGTTTTTAAAACAATACATTACGATTCCAACAGATACTGTTTACGAGTTAGAATTATTTAAGGAAGTGCTGCCTTTAAAAGCATTTAAACCAATTCAAGCTTCTGGAAACAGAGTATTACTGCCATACGAAGGAAAACAGAATTTTAAAAATGCTAAACCAAATATTGTTCTTAAAAACGGAAACGAAGTACTGGAAACAATCGTAACGCAATTCCCTAAAAAAGATTCGCTTCAGGTTTGGTTTAAACCTATAAAAGTCGACTCGTTATCTATGGAAGTATCAAAAGAAAATTACAACAAAAAGTTTTCTTTTAAAATTAAAGCACTAAAAAAAGATACTTTAAATATTAAGTCTGTACAAAATGGCCTGATTAATTTTAGAGAGCGTTTTACATTGGAATCAGAAACTCCATTGGTAAAATTTGATAAATCTAAAATTTCATTGGTTAATAAAGATTCTACAGCTGTTGATTTTACAACAGAATATGATGAATTTGACCAAAAGTTATATGTTGATTTTAAGAAAGAGCCTTTAGAAAAATACAATTTCACGTTTCTGCCAGGCGCTTTGACTGATTTTTACGAAAAATCAAACGACACTTTATCTATAAAATTAACCACTAAGGAATTTGAAGATTACGGAAATCTGGTATTGAATTTACGAAATGTAAAACGTTTTCCAATCATTGTTGAAATCACTAATAAAAAAGGAGACAATGTACTGGCAAGCGAATATTCCGAAGGAGAAACCAAAATCGCATTTAATCTGCTGGTTCCAGAGGAATTTACTGTTCGTATTATTTATGACGACAACAAAAATAAAGTTTACGACACTGGAAACTTCTTAACCAAAACCTACTCTGAGGAAGTGTTTTATTACCAGAAAGGCGTAGATGTCCGGTCTAATTGGGATGTAGAAGAAACTATTGATCTTAGTGTTCCTTTTAATCCAGAAGTCGAGAAAAAACAAGACGATAAAAAGAAAAAAGAAGCAGAAAAGAAACGGAAAGCGTTCTAGATTTTAATTTCGAAAGTATCGCGGTCACCTAGAAAATTAAGTTTTCTTCTGGTTTCCAACATTATATTTTTATCCAATTCAGCCACAAAAACACCTGTTGTTTCTTGTGGCTTTATTATATAATTTCCCAAAAAATCAATTAGCTGCGTGTGTCCGTTGTGCTCAAAATTATTATCATCAAAACCTATCCTATTTACACCGGCTACATAACTTAAATTTTCGATGGCACGCGCATTTAACAGAGTGTCCCAAGCATTTACTCTAACTTTTGGCCAATTGGCAACATACAACAGAAGATCATAGTTTTCGACATTTCTAGCAAAAACAGGAAAACGCAGATCATAACAAATTTGAAGACAAATTTTCCAATCTAAATAGTTAACAATTACTTTCTGAGTGCCGGCAGTGTAAAACTCGTCTTCTCCCGCCAGCGAAAACAAATGTCTTTTATCATAATATTGAAAATCTCCTGACGGAAAAACAAAAAACATTCGGTTATAAAATGAACCGTTTTCTGTAATAATTATACTTCCTGTTATTGCAGCGTTTTTTTGTTTCGCTTTTAATTTCATCCATTCAATGGTTTCACCGTTCATGGTTTCTGCAGCCTCCGCAGCATTCATGGTAAATCCCGTTGAAAACATTTCTGGAAGTACGATCAAATTTACTTCAGAATTGATTTCATTGATTTTGAGATCAAAATTTTCTCGGTTGACAGCCGCATTTTCCCAGGTAAGATCAGATTGGATTAAAGCAATTTTCATTTCAAATTATTTTTATATAAAGGTAGAAAACATCAGCCTATTCTTTAGTTATAACTGACTAATTTTAACATTACCATTGCAAAAAAAATGCAGTTTTTGCAAAAAAAATGCGATGTGTGAAATTATTTTATATATTTGAAATTCCAACCACAATTATAACTAACTAAAAACCAATACAAAATCATGAGCATTCTTATACTCACAGCTTGCATTATTTTCTTGATTTTACAGATTGCTTGGTTTAAAATTAATCCGTTTATTGCCTTTATAATTACTTCACTTTTAGCCGCACTTTTTCTCGGTCTGCCCATCGAAACTATTTCACCTGTTTTACAAAAAGGTCTTGGTGAAATGCTTGGTTCCATAACATTAATTATTGTTTTCGGAACTTGCATTGGGAAACTTGCCGTTTCATCTGGAGCTGCGAAAGTAATTGCTAAGACGGTAATGAATTGGACAGGCAGAAAGTATGTTCGTTTAGGATTAATGATTACGGGTTTCATAATTGGAATTCCGCTTTTTTACAGCGTTGGTTTTGTTCTTTTGGTCCCGCTTATTTTTTCTGTCGCGCATCAATTTAAATTATCAAAAGTTTATTTAGGAATTCCAATGCTCGCTTCGCTTTCTGTTGCGCACGGTTTTCTTCCTCCCCATCCTTCGCCAATGGCATTAAGCAGTATTTTAAAAGCAGATATTGGCTTGGTTTTAATCTACGGAATCATAATTGCAATTCCGACCATCTTAATTGCTGGTTTATGGTTTTCAACTCGTTTTAAAAACATTAAAACAGAATCTGATCACGAAATTCTAAATGTTGAAGAAATAACGAACGAAGGCAAACTTCCAAGTTTTGGCTTGAGTTTATTCTCTGCCTTATTTCCCGTTTTCGGATTAACAATTACTTCTTTGCTTCCGTTAATTTCAAATAATGCGAAATTAATCTCAATATGTAAAATCATTGGAGACCCAAGCATAATTATGCTGCTTTCACTGCTTCTTTGCACCTATACTTTAGGAATTAAAATGAATAGAAGCATGTCTTCTGTAATGGATGATTATACACAGGCCATCAAAGACGTTGCTTTAATTGTGCTGATTGTTGGCGGTGCCGGCTGTCTCAAAGAAGTTATGATTGTAAGCGGAGTAAATGAAACTATCGTCGCCACATTAAACCAAGTTAATATTCACCCCTTCTTATTAGCTTGGTCTATGGCGGCGATTATTCGTGTTTGTGTGGGTTCTGCAACAGCTGCAGGATTAATGACTGCGAGCGTTTTATTACCTTTACTAAAAGCTAATGATCTCGACCCCAACCTCTTTGTACTTTCTGTTGGTGCTGGAAGTTTAATGTGTTCGCATGTAAACGATCCGAGTTTCTGGATGTTCAAAGAATATTTCAACATTAGTCTAAAAGACACTTTTAAATCCTGGACCGTAATGGAATCTTTGGTTTCTGTTTTAGGAATTGTATTTATTTTTATTTTAAACGCTTTAATACATTAAAATCATGAGTTTAAATCCACAAGAAAAATTCGAAAGTCTAGGTTTGTCACTTCCCCCTGCTCCACAGCCTTTAGGAATTTACAAACCCTATTTACTAGACGGCAAATACTTGTATCTTTCAGGACATGGACCTGTACAAGACGATAAATCTTTAATTATCGGACGTATTGGAGAAGATATGGATATCGAGGCAGGAAAATTAGCAGCAAGGCAAGTTGGACTAACAATGCTTTCTACAATCATAACCAATTTTGGGAGCTTAAGTAAAGTAAAAAGAGTGATCAAAGTGCTCGGAATGGTAAATTGCACATCTGATTTCTTAAAACATCCTTATGTAATTAATGGATGCAGCGAATTATTTGCAGAAGTTTGGGGACAAGAAAACGGAATCGGAGTAAGAAGTGCAGTCGGATTTGGGTCGCTTCCTGATAATATTCCTGTAGAAGTTGAAGCGCTTTTTGAATTGTATTAACCATTTAGTTTTTTTTTAAACACATAGAGACATAGTTTTTTGATGCTGGTTAAAGGCGTTTCACTTATTTAAACAAACATAGACTATGTGTAAATGATTTGTCATTTATTTCAATCTTTCCAATTAAGGAAATAAAAAACTATGTCTCTATGTGTTTAAAAATTATGTTCAATCTGATTACAATTAATTGCTAAAACCAAGATTTATGCAAAAGAACTGGTGGAAAATAAATTCCGAAACACTTATCGACACTCCGTTTTTAGCAGTTTACGAAGATCGAGTACGTCAAAATATCGAAAAGTTGATTTCTTATGTAAAAGGCGACACGCAGCGATTGCGTCCGCACATTAAAACACATAAAAATGCCGAAGTTTTAGAGCTTTTTAAAATTTACAACATCAAGAGAATAAAATGCGCTACAATAGCTGAAGCAGAACTTGCCGCAAATCAGCAGATCGAAGATATTCTTTTAGCGTATCAACCTGTTGGATTAAAAGCGGAAAGATGGATTTCATTAATTAAAAAATTTCCTGAAACTCATTTTTCAACTATTGCAGACAATCTGAAAACAGCATCAGATTTAAACGAAATTGCTAAAAGAAATAATCTCGTTCTTTCTGTTTATTTGGATTTAAATACAGGAATGAACCGAACTGGTTTTTCGATTTCAGAAAATTGGACTGGTTTAATTGATGCTATTTCACAATTAAAAAATCTTCAGTTTGAAGGAATTCATATTTATGACGGCCACATAAAAGGAACTGTTGAAGAAAGAAATTTAGAAGCTTCTAAGTCTTTTGAACAGATTATCAATAAAGCAGAAAACTTTAAAATTGTCGCTGGCGGTTCTAACACTTTTCCGTTTTATGCAGCGCAGGAAAATGTAGAGTGCAGTCCGGGAACTTTTGTTTTTTGGGATTCGAATTATCAAATTCATTTACCTGAACAAGATTTCAAACCTGCGTTAGTAATCGTTGGAACAATAATTTCTAAACCGACTAAAAATACATTTTGCGTAGATATTGGTTATAAAGCCGTTTCATCTGAAAATCCGATTGATAAAAGATTGTCCATTTTAAATGATGAAAACTTGATTCCAACCGCACATTCAGAAGAACATTTGATTCTTGAAAATAAAGGTCAAAACCAATATGAAATTGGCGATATTATTTATGCTGAACCTTATCATGTCTGCCCGACTGTTGCTTTGTACGATAATCTTCAGGCAGTAAACAAAAAACAGCAAATTTATGCGCAATGGCCAGTTGGTGCGCGAGTCCGAAAAAATACTATTTAAATTTTAAATGTTATGTTTATACTAGATGCCCACTTAGATCTCAGCATGAATGCGATGGAATGGAATCGAGATCTGAGAAACGATGTTCCGACTTTACGAAACTTAGAAAAAGGAATGACCGACAAACCAGATCGCGAACGTGCAACGGTTTCTTTTCCTGATCTCAGAAGAGGTAATATCGGAATTGTGGTCGCCACTCAAATTGCAAGATTTGTAAAACCTGATAGTATTATTCCAGGATGGAATTCTCCAGAACAAGCTTGGTCGCAAACGCAAGGTCAGCTTGCATGGTATAAAAGCATGGAAGAAGCTGGGCAAATGACACAGATTACAGATAAAAAATCGCTTTTAAATCATTTTAATTTATGGAATAACGGAACTCCAAATGATAATAAACCGATTGGATATATTTTGAGTTTGGAAGGAGCAGATTCTATAATCGATATTTCTTATTTAGAAAAAGCCTATAATTACGGATTGAGAGTTGTTGGCCCCGCACATTATGGTCCAGGCCGATATGCAAACGGAACTGATGCAACTGGAAAAATGAATCAAAATGGCATCGAATTATTGAAAGAAATGGAGCGTTTAAATATTATTCTCGATGCAACGCATTTGTGCGACGATGCTTTTTGGCAAGCCTTGGATCATTTTAATGGTGCGGTTTGGGCAAGTCACAACAATTGCAGAGCTTTGGTTGATCATAATAGGCAATACAGTGATGAAATGATCAAAGCTTTAATTTCAAAACGAGCAGTTATTGGCGGCGCTTTAGATGCTTGGATGATGGTTCCAAATTGGGAAAGAGGAATTTCTGATCCAAAAAAAATGAATTGCAGCTTAGAAACTGCTTTCAAACACATGGATCACATTTGCCAGCTTGCGGGAAATACAAATCATATCGGAATTGGTTCTGATTTGGATGGCGCTTTTGGAACAGAACAATGTCCGTATGATTTAGACACGATTGCTGATTTACAAAAACTGGTTTTAATTTTTAAAAATCACGGTTATTCCGATGAAGATTTAAAGAAAATTTTTCATCAAAATTGGATTGATTTTTTAGTAAAACATTGGGATTAGATCACAATAAGACTCGGAACGGCGCTTTTGTATTTCTGTAATTTTTCGTGATTGGGTTCTTCTTCGGTAATTACATAATTCAGTTCAGATAAATTAGCAATTTTCATTTTAAGAACTGTATTTAATTTTTCTGTAATAGTCAAAACTGCCGTTTTTTTAGAAGCTTGAATCATTGCTTTTTTTACCTGAACGGTTTCCCAATCAGAATCTGAATAACCGCCGTCTACGTCTAAAGCATTTGTTCCTAAAACCAAAAGATCTGCTTTTATATTGGCCAATTGATGAAAAGCTTCTCCGCTCACACACATCTGACTGTAAGAGGAAATGCTTCCGCCAATCATAATTGTTTTAATATTGGGTTTGTCTAAAAGCTGAACCGCTGTTAAAGCCGTAATCGTAAAAACAGTTAAATTAAGATCGTTTGGAATTAATCGGATGAATTCACGAATGGTAGTTCCTCCATCAACAATTAAAACCATTCCGTCATGAAGAAGTCCAACTGCTTTTTGAGCAATAACCTGTTTGGCTTCGACTGCATAAGTCTGGTTCGATGAAGAATAGTGATATCCTTTGGTCATGGCGCCACCTTTAACTTTAATTAAAAGTGCGTCAGCGTCAAGTTCATTAATATCACGGCGAACAGTATCTTCGGAAACACCAAGTTTAGCAGAAAGAGTTTCAAAACTCACACGTGTGTGCAAATTGATCTCTTTTAGAATATGATTTTTACGTTCTTCTTTACTGTAATTTAAAACTTCATTTTCAGTGCTCATGCCGATTGTTTTTTTCTAATTACAAAAATAAACATTTCATTAAATAATTCATCGAAACCAAAAGCCGTATTGACAATAAAAATTTTCAATAAATTAGTTTTAAAAGCATTTCGATGTATTTCAGACTGTTTTTAATCAAAATCTAAAGTTTTTCTACTATGAAAAAATTCCTTTTTTTATTTTTTGCTCTTTCTTTTTTAAATGGAAAAGCACAAAACTCCCAACAAAACATTTCTATTATTCCTGCTCCAAATTTGTACAAATTAACTGGAGACAGCATTTGGATAAATGGAAAAGTTCAAGTTAATTTTAAAAACAAAAATTATAGTGAAAAGGAATTAAAATCGGCTAAAATTTTAGAATCAGCATTGAATGCAAAAGCCAATTCGAAAAAATCGAATCTAAAAATTGAATTTGATTCCAGCAAAAATCTTTCGTCAAAAGAAGGATATAAAATTGAAATTACTTCGAATAAAATTACAATTACGGGTCAAGAAGAAGGACTTTTTTATGCCGTTCAATCTTTATTGCAGCTTCTTCCAAACAAAATTTCAAAAGAAATCAAACTTCCTTGTCTAATTATTGAAGATCAACCCCGATATTCTTACCGAGGCCTGCATTTAGACGTCTGCCGTCATTTTTTCTCTGTTGCTGTCATAAAAGATTTTATCAGACAAATGTCTAGCTATAAATTAAATAATTTTCATTGGCATTTAACTGACGATCAGGGATGGAGAATAGAAATAAAAAAATATCCAAAACTAACCGACATAGGTACAAAAAGAGCTCAGACTTTAGTTGGAAATAAATTCGAAAGAACTCCTTTTTTCTTTGACGGAAATCCATACGGAGGATTTTACACTCAGGAAGAAATTAAAGATGTTGTCAAATTTGCCCAAGAAAATTACGTAAATGTTATTCCAGAAATCGAAATGCCAGGACATGCTTCGGCGGCGGTTACAGCTTATCCAAATTTGGCTTGTTTCCCTGATCGCAATTATAAGGTTGTAGAATCTTGGGGCATTTTTGAAGATGTTTTCTGCGCAGGAAAAGAGGAAACTTTTACATTCTTAGAAGATGTTTTAACTGAAGTTATGGCATTATTTCCAAGTAAAAACATTCATGTTGGCGGAGATGAATGTCCAAAAACAAGATGGAAAATTTGTCCAAATTGTCAAAAACGAATCAAAGATTTAGGTTTAAAAGACGAGCATGAACTGCAAAGTTATTTCATTAAAAGAATTGAAAAATTCCTGAATGCTAATGGAAGACAGATTTTTGGCTGGGATGAAATTCTCGAAGGAGGATTGGCTCCAAACGCGGCGGTGATGTCTTGGAGAGGAGAATCTGGCGGAATTCATGCCGCAAAACTGAAACATCCTGTTGTGATGACTCCAGAAGGCACGGTTTATTTTGATTACAATCAAGGTTATTCACCAAACGAACCTCTTACAGTGGGAAGATTGAGTACTTTAGAAAAAGTATACAACTACAACCCAACTCCGGTTGACAGTTTAACGGTTGAAGAACAAAAATATATTATTGGAGTTCAGGCAAATCTTTGGTCAGAATATTTAACCAGTCCTGCGAAATTAAACTACATGCTTTACCCTAGAATTTTCGCTTTGGCTGAAATAGCATGGACAGAAACTCCAAATAAAAATTACAGTCATTTTATTCAAAATCAACTTCCGCATCATTTAGAAAAACTAGAATTAGAAAATCGATTATATAAAGTTCCGACGCCATTTGGCGCAGAAGAAACAGCTTTAATTGCATCAAAATATATTTTAGATTTAAAACCAACTATAAAAAACGGAAAGATCTTTTATACAATTGACGGTTATAATCCTGATGAAACGGCAGAATTGTATCAAAATCCAGTGACGATAAATATTCCAAAAGGAGAATATCGAATCATCAAAACGATTCAAATCAGCGAAAGCGGCAAAAGAAGTTCTATTAATAAAATCATAGTTCGAAATCCAGATTTGAAATCAGCCTTGGCCATTCAGCCTAAGAAAAATGGATTGCAATATGAATATTATACAGGAACATTTAAACAAGTGCTGGATTTGGAACTTTCAAAACCTGCAGCGACAGGAATTTTTGAAGGCAAAATCAGCGTTGAAAAATGGAAAACAAAATTAGAACGTTATATCGGCTTAAAATTTAACGGATACATGTTTATACCTGAAACTGGAAACTATACTTTTTCGACCCTTTCAGACGACGGATCAAAGCTTTTTATAGACAATGAATTAATTGTTGATAATGACGGCATTCATTGGGCAAATGAAGCTTACGGAGTGGTTAAACTAGAAAAAGGTTTTCATAAAATCAACATCAGTTATTTTGACTTAACCGGCGGTACAATTTTAAATTGTTTTATTCAAAAAGAAGGGAAAAACAAAGAAGAAATTACAGCATCGCAGTTATTTTATGAATAAATAAAAAACACTTAATTAACTAAAAAAGGAAAGGCTGTTATTATTAACAGCCTTTCCTTTTTTATATAGAACAGAATTATCTTCTACCTCTGAAACCACCGCCCCTAAAACCGCCGCCACCAAATTGGCCTCCGTTATTTCTAAAATTGCTGTTGTTTCTAAAGTTTTGGAAATTTTGATTTCTCACTTCACCCTCCGATCTGGAATTTTCAAAATGATCCAGATCTCTTGTTACATTTTGTTTACCCGCTTCACCTAACGGTTTCTCTGGTCTGCCCAATGTCTGATCGGCTTTTGGAAAATTATCTGCACGATCGCCAAGACGATTGTTCTCTCCTAAAGATTTATTAGCCAATCCCGGTTCTCTATCTTTTTTCGGTAAATTATTGAGATCTGGTTTATCAGCTTTACGCTGCGATCCGCCGAGAGTTCCGGCTTGAGTCCAGCCTCCATTTCCATTATTATAATGACTCCAATTGCCATTTTGGTCTCTTTTATAAATATGTCCGTCATGTCCTGCGTACATATTATTATTAGTATGAATAGTTGTTCCGCCGCCTCTTCTATGCGTGATAACACCTTTATTTCCACCAGAAGTTTCATACCCAACCGCGGTGCCTCGTCTTGTAGTGACATGTCCAGTTTGAACCCAATCACGTCCGTTTGTCGCAGCCGAATGACCCCATTGCGCATAAGCATTATGTCCCTGAATAGTTTGCCCGTAATTTCCTGTCCACGGATTATAAGTATTGGCCGCTGTCCTGCCTCCATACCAGCCTTGCACGCTTGCCGAACGCCCGTACCTGCCAGTGGCCGGATTATACCAAGCAGATGTTCCAGCAGCACCGTAAGGTCCGTAAACCCTTCTTCCGGCTGCCCAGCCACCTGTCCACGGATTATAAACGGCTCCCGCTCCATAGGTACATGGCCATGGTCGATAAATTGGATACAATCCTCCGTAGTAATAATAAGGCGGGTAGTAATATCCTGTACCATAAGTTAAAATTGCACCAACAGTTGCTCCTATTATAAAGGCTCCAAAATAACCTGCAGTTGTATTACTTTCTACAGTTGTATCGGTCACATTGGTTTGTGTAACATATGTTACATTATAAACAGGCGAAGTTGGCGGAATGGTATAAATTTCTTTAGGAACAGAATTTGTCACTTTCCAAGGTCCGTTTGGACTTGTAGACATAAACCAAACAGCTTGAAAACACAAATAATACATATCACCTACTCTTATGACTTTTTCCTGCGTATTGCTGGCATACTGCATTTTTGTCCCTTCGATTGGTTTAAATTGAGGCGTACCATCATAAACCACTTTTGCTTTTGCTTCTGCATCTGCTTTGTTTACAATTGCAGTTGTGGGTACCTGCGCTAACATTACGGCATCTTTTGCTTCCTGAGTTCCAGGAACAGAAGCCAAAACACTCGCTCTTGGAGAATCTTTTGGAATTTTGGCAAAATCTTCAGGAAGATTATTCCCTGCATAACTCCATGGTCCGTCCAAGCTCTTAGAACCAAACCATCTGCCTGATAAAAGCACATAATATTGCCCCTGCGCTTCATTGGCAAAAACATCATTTTCAGTATTATCAATATATAATAATTGGGTGCCTGGTATTTTTTCAAATTTTGGAGGACCGTTTACCAAGATTAATTCAGCAGGTACTTTGCTAAAGAAAACATTCGGCACAGTACCTGATTCCGGAGGCGGAATCATTTTTTTAACTTCGTCGAAATTTTGTCCCGACGGCAGATTTTTCAAGCCATCTGGAAGTTTTGTTGCTTTTGTCCATTTACCATCAAGTTTCTTAGAGCTCAGCCAAATATTCTCTGCAAGTAAATAATAATCACTTGTACTTTTATCAAAAAACAAATCCCAATTTGTATTTACCACATACTGAATCTCTGATTTTTCTACAGGAACCAAAACAGGTTCCCCCTGAACAATTAGCAATATTGCTGGACTTGAGCTGTAAAAAATTGGAGGCGGATTATTTTGCGCAGCAATTCCTTTCGCAGGACTTGTTGTTTTATCTAAATCAGCTAAAATACGATCCACAGAAACGGGATCACCTCCTTTCGGAAGTGTTTCTTTAAACAGCTTTTCCATTTCGGGAATCTTTTTTTCATCCAAAGCTGGAAAACGAACATCGGTCACTTTAATATCTTTCAAGAAAACACTTCGGCTGTCTTTATCTACTAAAGTTGACGCCTGTAAAGATGCAACGCCTAAAACTTGCTTTCCATCTTTGGGAGTTAATGAAAAGGCTAATCTTGCTTTAATTTCCTTGTGATCATCCCAGCTGTCAACCTGAGGCTGATAATAAACGAGTTTTGTCCCATTATTTGTTGTCTCTCGCGGCCAGCCATTATCAGCAATATCTGTAGAATCCTTTTGATCAGCCACAGCCATTTTTTGATCATCGACATCTTTCTCTTTTTTACAAGATAAAAGAATGTAGGTGAAGCAGGTAATTAGTATTAAAATCTTTTTCATAAATATTAGAATTAGATTACTTTATTATTGAAACTTTATCTTTTTTATTTCTCAAAACAACAAGTGGAAAAAAGTAAACCTTTTCCACTGTAAATCTGTTGGTTAAAATTAGACTTTGACTTATAAAAAATCAAAAATTGAGAATGCTAGTTGGTTTCAAATTATAAAATGCTACAAAAAAAACTGCACCATGATAAAAATTACTACTCTAAAATACTTGACCGAAAAAAGATTGACATTTAAATAGATCACAAAAAAAACGCATTCAAAATGAATGCGTTTTTTACTATAGTAATTGGATTTTTATTATCCTTTCAAACTTGCTGCTAAATACTCACGGTTCATACGTGCGATATTTTCAAGAGAAATTCCTTTTGGACATTCGATTTCACAAGCTCCTGTGTTAGTACAGTTACCAAAACCTTCGTGATCCATTTGGTGAACCATGTTTAAAACACGGTCAACTGCTTCAACTTTACCTTGTGGCAATAGTGCATATTGAGAAACTTTCGCAGCAACGAATAACATAGCCGATGAGTTTTTACAAGTTGCAACACATGCTCCACAACCAATACATGCTGCAGCATCGAATGATTTGTCTGCATCGTCTTTGTTAACCGGAATTGTATTTGCATCAATTGTATTTCCTGAAGTGTTTACCGAGATAAATCCTCCTGCGTGTTGAATTCTGTCAAAAGAACTTCTATCAACAACTAAATCTTTAATTACAGGGAAAGCTTTTGCTCTAAATGGCTCGATAAAAATTGTATCTCCATCTTTAAACATACGCATGTGTAATTGACAAGTTGTAACACCTCTGTCTGGTCCATGTGCTTCTCCATTAATGAATAATGAACACATTCCGCAGATTCCTTCACGACAATCGTGGTCAAATGCTACAGGCTCTTCTCCTCTATTGATCAATTGTTCGTTAAGAACATCAAGCATTTCAAGGAAAGACATATCTGGTTCGATTCCGTCGATTGGGTATTCAACGATTCCCCCTTTATCTTGGGCGTTTTTTTGACGCCATATTTTTAATGTAAGTTTCATTTTGTATAAGTATTAAGTATTAAGAAATAAGTATCAAGACTTTTTTCAAATACTATTTATAGCTTCTTTGAACTAATTTAATGTTTTCGTAATTAAGAGGTTCTTTGTGTAATACGGCGTCACTTGGTTTTCCTTTGTATTCCCAAGCGGCAACGTATGCAAAGTTTTCGTCGTCACGAAGTGCTTCTCCTTCTTCTGTTTGGTATTCCTCACGGAAATGACCTCCACAAGATTCGTTACGGTGTAAAGCATCTTTCGCGAACAATTCTCCTAATTCTAGGAAATCGGCAACACGAGTCGCTTTTTCTAATTCCTGATTAAATTCGTTAGCGCTTCCAGGAACTTTTACATCTCTATAAAACTCTTCACGTAAAGCAGCAATTTCTTCGATAGCTTCAGTTAAACCTTTAGCATTACGAGCCATACCTACTTTATCCCACATGATTTTTCCAAGTTTTTTATGGAAATAATCTACAGAATGTTTTCCGTTATTATTGATAAATCTGTCGATTTGATCTTTTACATTTTTCTCAGCTTCAACAAATTCTGGTAAGTCTGTAGAAATTTCTCCCATTTTAATATCTGGAGCTAAATAATCTCCGATAGTATATGGCAATACGAAATATCCATCAGCTAATCCCTGCATCAAAGCAGAAGCTCCAAGTCTGTTTGCTCCGTGGTCAGAGAAGTTAGACTCTCCAATTGAGAAACATCCAGGAATTGTAGTCATTAAGTTGTAATCAACCCAAGTTCCACCCATTGTGTAGTGAACCGCTGGGTAAATCATCATTGGTGTTACATAAGGATCTTCGTCAACAATTTTCAAGTACATTTGGAATAAGTTTCCGTATTTACTTTTTACAATTGCAGTTCCTAATTTAGTAACTAAAGCTGCATCATTAGCATCTAAACCTTTTACGTAAGCTTCTTCCGTTCCGTAACGTTTGATCGCTGCTGCGAAATCTAAGTAAACTGCTTCTCCAGTTTTGTTAACTCCAAAACCAGCATCACATCTTTCTTTAGCGGCACGAGACGCAACGTCACGAGGTACAAGGTTACCAAATGCAGGATATCTTCTTTCTAAGAAATAATCTCTCTCAGATTCAGATAAATCAGTCGCTTTTTTTCTTCCTTCACGAATTGCCTGAGCATCTTCTAATTTTGCAGGAACCCAAATACGACCGTCATTACGTAACGATTCAGACATCAAAGTCAATTTTGACTGGTGATCTCCAGAAACCGGGATACATGTTGGGTGAATTTGCGTGTAGCAAGGATTTGCGAAAAACGCTCCTTTTTTATGAATTTTCCAAGCTGCTGTTGCGTTACTTCCCATAGCATTTGTTGAAAGGAAAAATACGTTTCCGTATCCTCCAGAACCAATTACTACTGCGTGAGCAGAATGTCTTTCTATTTCTCCAGTGATTAAGTTACGAGCGATAATACCTCTCGCTTTTCCGTCAACAATTACTAAATCCAGCATTTCGTGACGATTGTACATTTTAATTTTTCCACGACCAATCTGACGGTTCATTGCAGAATAAGCTCCTAACAATAATTGCTGTCCAGTTTGTCCTTGTGCATAAAATGTACGAGAAACCAAAGTTCCTCCAAAAGAACGGTTATCTAAAAGTCCGCCATATTCACGAGCCAATGGCACCCCTTGAGCCACACACTGGTCAATAATATTAGCAGAAACTTCAGCCAAACGGTGAACGTTTGCCTCACGTGCACGGTAGTCACCTCCTTTTACAGTATCGTAGAACAATCTGTAAACCGAGTCACCATCACCTTTATAATTTTTTGCTGCGTTGATACCCCCTTGTGCTGCAATAGAGTGCGCACGACGTGGTGAATCTTGGAAGCAAAATGCTTTTACGTTATATCCTAACTCCGCTAGAGTAGCCGCAGCAGAACCTCCAGCCAAACCTGTACCAACTACGATAATATCTAAATTACGTTTGTTAGCAGGGTTTACTAAATTAATATGATCTTTATAATTTGTCCATTTGTCCGCTATAGGACCATTTGGAATTTTTGAATCTAATGCCATTATAATTGATATTAATTATTGAAATGATGAAATAATGCGATAATTACGAAAGCGGCAGGAACAACAACTGCGAACCAGTAACCTACTTTTGCTAAAAATCTTGAATATTTGTTGTGCATCCCCATTGATTGAAGAGAAGATGCGAACCCGTGCCATAAGTGGAATCCTAAAAGGACAAAAGACACGCAGTATAATCCTGTACGGATTGGATCGTGAAATTTATGAACTAACTCCCCATAATACCTTGTAGCGTTTGGTACTTCTCCTGCTATATATTTATAGTTAACTTCAGGAAACCAAAAATCATAAAAATGCAATCCTAAGAATGCCAAGATAACCAATCCAGAAATAATCATATTTCTAGAACTCCAAGAAGCATTTGCCGCTCCGTTGTATTTTGCATACGCAATTGGTCTTGCTGCGCTGTTTTGAGCTGTTAGAACAAATCCCATAACGAAATGGAAAATTACCCCGAAAGCCAAAACTGGCTGCATTACATATTGTATCAGCGGATTGTATCCCATAAAGTGAGAAGCTTCGTTAAAAACATCTTCACTAAGAATAGAAATAAAATTTAAGGAAACATGCAGCGCTAAAAACGTGATTAAGAATATTCCCGAAAGAGCCATAGCCACTTTCTTTAAGATGGAAGCATTCAACTGTGCAGATTGTGCCATAAGTGTTTAAGTAGTTTGTTTTAAAAAATTAAGCAAAAATAACTCAATTACAAAAGAACTACAACCATTTCGCTGTTATTTATAATGATTTTAAAATAGCATCGTTCTACGTATTTTTACGTATAAAAAATATACTGCTAAAAAATAATTCACTATAACAATTCTCAAATCACTGCTTTCTAAGCAATATGGAGAAAATTCAACTCTAAGTAGATTATCGAAAATTATCATATTGTTATTTTATTCAAAGTTTTGATTTGTTTTCTTTAAAAGTTTCACTCCGCATAAATTTTGTCTGAGTAAAAAATTGTCATTCCACAACATAGTTTTACCTTTAGCGGCTCAAAAAAATAAGAATGAAAACAGGAATTGATGCTATTTCTTTTGACGTAGCAAACATACATTTACCCATAAAAACTTTGGCCATTGCCAGAAATATTGAACCAGAAAAATTAGAAAAAGGTCTTGGATTACTGAAAATGACTTTCCCAGACGTACATCAGGATGCTGTTGTTTTTGGAGCAAACGCTTTAACTAAACTTATTACCGACAACAAAATTAACTTAAACGAAATAAGCAGAATCTATGTTGGTACCGAAAGCGGTATTGACAGTTCTAAACCAATTGCTTCTTATTTGATTAATTTAATGGAGCAGAAATTTGGCGAAGATTCATTAGCAGAATGCGATGTTGTCGATTTTACTTTTGCCTGTATTGGCGGTGTAGACGCATTACAAAACTGTATTGATTTTGTAAAATTAAACCCAGCTAAAAAAGCCATTGTAGTTACAACTGATTTTGCAAAATATGATTTAAACTCTGGCGGAGAATATACTCAAGGTGCTGGAGCCGTAGCGATGTTAGTAACTGCAAACCCAAGAATTATTGCTTTTGATGACAATTGGGCAACGAGTACAAAAGGTGTTTTTGACTTCTTTAAACCTTACAGAACTATTTCTAAAGAAGAAATTACTCAAAACACCAATAACGATTCTTGGTTTGATAATTTAGAAGCCGAAATCGAAATCCATAAAGACCAGCCCGTTTTTGACGGTCAATATTCTAACCAATGTTATATGGATCGCACGCGAAATGCGTATTTTTCATTCAAAAAATTAAAAAATACAACCGAAACTCTTTATAACACTTGGCATAGTATCGTGATGCACTTGCCGTATTCTTTCCAAGGAAGAAGAATGTTATCTGAAATTTATGCTTTAGACAGCACTGAAAAAATTATTGCTGATGATATTGCTCCTGCAGATTATCAGACAAAAATTAAAGAAGTGGCAAAATCTGATGATTACAGAAGTTTTGTAACTGAGAAATTACAACCCGCAGAATTGGCTTCATCGTTAATTGGAAATCTCTATACCGGTTCTATTTTCATGGGATTGTTGTCGACTTTGGCTCATTTTTACGACACCAATAAAGAAGTCGCCGGAACTAAATTTGGATTCCTGGCTTACGGAAGCGGATCGAAATCTAAAGTTTTTGAAGGAACAATTCAGCCAGAATGGAAATCAGCTTTGGCAAATGTGAAACTTTTTGAAAATTTAGCTGATAGCGTAGAAATTGATTTTAACACTTATGAAAGTCTTCACAAAAAAGAACAAAAACAAAGCATAAGAACTCCAAAACAAGAATGGATTTTAGACAGAATCGAAAAAGAAATTCCTGTTTTAATTGGGGCTCGTTATTATAGATGGGTGGAATAAATTTTTAAATTCCAATTTTTTATCCCGAGACTTCGGGACCAAATTCCAATAGAAAACCGAAGTATTTTACTTCGGCTTTTTTTATTTTATAGATATCGTTTGTCATTTCGACTGAAAGGAGAAATCACACTAGAAACTCTACAAAGATTGGCGATTTTGCATATCGAATCACTAGTGTGATTTCTCCTTTCAGTCGAAATGACAAGATTGAATAAAAAATCTTTGTCAAAGTTTAAAACTTTGACAAAGGTCGAAATAGAAAACATTCTCTAATTATCAAATTGACTAATTTTCTAATTAAAACCTCAATCCTTCTTATGCTGTTCGGTATAATTTTGATTTCCTTTAATTCGGGTATCTTCGGTATGCATTTCGTTTGCCATTCCTAGCATAAAGGCTGTAATTACTATTATAAATTTTCTTTTTATCCAATGAAGAAGTGGTCGCTTAGATTGCTCCAAGCGAGAATTTTTATTTTGTTTATACATTTTGAAAATGATAAATGATTAGACATTATTGTATCATCTGTGCTCAGAAATAAATTTCCTTAAGCGGTGTATAAACTTTTCCCGAAATGTTTTGAAATGATAATTTCATTTATAAAAACAGATTGATTTATAAATGAAATTAGTTTTTGATGAAGCAGATTTTGCAGTTTCTGCAGTTTTTTAATTTGAAAAGTAAAGGCATTTTTTGTTTTAAGAAAATTTAAAACAATTGAGAATCTCGTTTTATTCCAAGAAGCAACTTGTACGAACTTGTATAAACGAGAGCTTTTAAGATTTAATTCTCTTCTTAAAACTACAAATGAAGACTCGTAATATTCTGCCGATTTAGATTGAGAATATAAAGTACCATCGCCCGCAATCACAACAAAAGTCAGAAAGAGTACAATTAAGTATTTTATATGTTTTTTCAATCTTTTAAGTTTTAGATTTTAGAACGAAAATACGATATTTATTCATTCAGCACTTTTGGGGTTTCATTCTTATAGAGAAACAATCCCAATCCTAAAACAAAAACCAGACAGCTCAAAACCATCAAAATTCCATTTTTCAAGGCAAAAAAAGAAATTCCAACAGCGACAGAACCAACAATTACCATTAAAGATTTTAGAGTTTCGGTCTTCATATAAGCAAATGCATGCAAAGCCAAACCAAGAAAAAGCAAAGACGGACCAACGGCCACAAATGGATAAAAAATAAATGGTGAATTACTGATATGCTGGCTTAGCTGTTCTTTTGCAATTTCATTATTTCCGTAACTTGACATAATAAAATCGATTGTGCAAAGTCCGATATGAGCAATAACACCTAAAGTTGTCAGTGCAGAAGCGACAGAATTTATTTTATTTTTAGGAAATACGTCATTAAACGACAACAAAAAACAAGCTCCAATTAAATTAAACCAATGCGCAAAATCTATTGAGTCGCTAAAACTTGGCAAAAGTTTGGAAAAGAATAAATAACTGATTAGAAAAAACACTAATCCGATCAAGCAACGTTTTTTTGTATTCATAGTTTGTTTTCTCAACTTTTTATTGTTTATAAATCGTAAACTTATTATGACTCAAAGTAAAACCTAGATTTTCATAAATCGCAACGTTCTCTATTCGTTTTTTATTTGTTGTGACTTCAATACTTTTTAGATCATTTTGAACAGCAAAATTCTTGATTTCATTGATTAATAAATGTCCGACGCCTTGACCTCGGTATTTTTGATGAATGAAAAACTCCTGAATCTCACCAACCAATCCGCAATGATGGAGAAGATTTTGAGTATGAAAACTAATAAAACCTAAACCTTCATTTTCATTTTCAGCAATTAGATAAAGATTTTTTGGGTTTGAGATATTTTCATTGAAAATTTCTTCGAAAACCTTAAAATCTAAAACTTCATTTTCGAGTTCGCAAATTGCTTTGTAGACGAAGTCGAAGTCGTGATTTTCTACTTTTCTAATGTTTACTTTTAGATTCATAACTCTAACTAATATCAGTCAGTTTTACAATCTTATCGTCCAAGAATTGAAAAATCGATTTTCCCTTCATATTCAATTCCTGACCTGCTTTTAATCCGTTTGGAAAATCTATTGCAAGAACTGCATAATAATCAATATCGATTATTGCTGTAATTTCATCTTGTATTAGTGATGTAATGGTTTGTTTTCTTGCCGAAAAATATTCTTTCCCTTTTTCGGCCTGAGATGTAAATTCTTTTATTCCATTCAAAGTCAGGTTGACTTCGCCATTTTGAATGTTTTCAAAAATAACCGATTCATCAAAATCAGCAATCATTTTATTGATATCAAATTGATTATACCCTTCGATATAATTTTGGATTATTTTTTCTTTGTTGATCATGGTATTTTTTATTAAATGCTTTTAGAAATCAAATTATCTGCTATTGTCTTCCAAATCAATCAGCCACTCAATTCTAATGTATTGAGTACTAAATTTTTTCAAAAAATCACTTCTATCGGTTATTATAGCAGATCCAGTATTTCCAATTTCTTCCTTTACAATTTTTGCTGCGTGTTCCATTCCTTCCCAATCTTGTGCTATCAAATCAAAAATAATGTTATTTGTTTTTGATAACACAGAATATAATGAAATTAGCTTTCTAGGATTTCCTGGCAACCTGTTAACATTTGTTTTTTTATTAATCCAATCAATTTCATAAATCTTATTGACAAATTTACTTTTGGGATTAGCATTTTTCCTTAGATATTCTCCAACCGTGGTAGGAAAAAATCGATATCTAAATTCTGATTCTTTAAAATGTTTTACAAAAGTATGCGGTTTGTTGATAGTAACATTTTGATGTTTTTCTTTTCCAGCAAAAATTGCAATAAGTTTTTCTTCAACATCGCAAGATGCAATATGATTTTCAAGATGAATTAAAACAAAATCACCTTCTCTAACTTCAAAAGGCGGTATAAAATATTTATCTGTTTTTATTCCTTTACTTTCAATTAGTAGCTCTTTCATTTCTCAAGTCTTTCAAATTTATTTTTATATTTCTGAACATACTTAGCCCATTCCTCTTTATGCGTTTCATTATCATAAACAGAAGCTGCATAATCTGCCGTTTCTTGGCTAAAATGATTTCCAAAAATGGTATCCAGATATTCTATTCCAAAGTCGATTGCTTGTTTTAAAACCTCCAATTTATCAATTCCACTTGCTTTACAAGCTTTATCAAGCCATAAGCCTTTTCCAATTTTTACATAATCTTCTAAAAGACTTTTGGTGATAAATTTAGACGGAACATCATTAATATCAGGTTCATGTCTTCCGTTTTTAAAAACTAACAGAATCAATTCTTCAGAATAATATTCCTCTGGAATTAATCTCAACATTGTGCCATTTTCTGCAGCTTTAAAAGAAAGTTCTTTTGTAATAAATTCATCTGGAATAACCTGAATTGCAAAACCATCTTTACTGACTAATCTTTCGCAGAGTTCGTATCTTATTAAATCCTGATCAATAAATGGCAGAGCGTGAAAGGTTTTACTCAATGCCAAATTACAAAGTTCTTCGGTTTTAAATTCCTTCGGAACGAGTTTTAGATTTCTATAATTTTCTGAAACACGATTATGCCAATATTCGTAAGTTTTGACTGGCGGATTATTCTGTTTTAAAACCAATTCGCCTATTGCCAAATCTCTTTCCAATTCTTCAAAAGTTTCAATTAACGGATTATCGAGTAATTTTCGGAGTTCGTTTGACATAATTTCGTCTCCCGTCTCATCATCATATTCGCATTCATTTTTAGGATCAATTTCATCTCGATCATTATAATAAAACAGCTCATTTTTTCTTTCTTCAAATGTTGTATTGTGATCTGTTACAATAAAAACCGGAGCTTCAATTAAACCTGTACAATTAAAACTACCATGATTATAATAAGCCATTACCGCTTCCTTTGCTGTAATTTTCCCTTTTATTTCAACATTAGCACCACCAAGTAAAAGACTTTGACAATTTACATTTCCGTTAATAAAAACATACGGGCCATAATCGCCTTCTGCATTAATAATTGAACCGCCAACAGAAAAGTTTCCATCTATAAAAATGCCTTCAATTCTTATTTCTTCTATCTTTTTAGCTGGGAGATTTAGCAAATTTGCAAGCCATTTTTTCTCTTTCTCTTCATAAAGATCTAAATAAAAATTGCCATCAAAATTTACATCTTCGTCTGCAATGAGAAAAAAATCTTCATTTTCCCAATCTTCAAAATAATCGAATTTTTCATCTTCTGTTAAAAAAGGATATTTTGTTTTGATTTCGGCTATTGTGATTAATTTGAAATTGGAAGTTTGCATTTTATTGATATTAATCGAAGTTGATTTTTTGAATATCAAGATTACACAATTCTAAATTCAAAACCAATTCGATAGTCAGAAAAATTGTATTTTTATTCTTGAAGCTTTTGAAGAAAATAAAAAGCTTTATTAAAAATTAGTTGAAGCAGAAAAATAGAAAGCTGCTCTTTTGGAGAAGTTGCTGAGTGAGAAAAAACAATTTCTATGAATAATATATTTATAAAAAAACCGAAGTTTTTATTGGCTTCGGTTTTTTTGTGATTATTATTGAGTTTTAATGTTTAACTGCATAATCTACTTTACAGATTTTACAAATATTCATTCAACCCAAGTGGTTCAAATTTCTGTCTGTATTTTTGAACATATTTATTCCATTCCTTTTGATCTTTATAAACAGAAAAAGCATATTCAACCGTTTCTTTACTAAAATGATTTCCAAAAATGTTGTCCAAATATTGAATCCCCGAATCGATTACTGTTTTTAAAATTAATAATTTATCTATTTCTTTTATTTCACAGACTTTGTCAAATCGTAAACTTCCTCCAATTTTAATATATTCGACTAATAAATTTTTTGTAATAAATTGAGAATATACATCATTGAGATCCGGTTCATACTTACCATTTTTAAACACTAGCAAAATCATTTCTTCTGACCAAAATCTAATTGGAATACGTTTAAGCAGGAAACCATTCTGCGTCGCTATACAACAAATTTCTTTTGTAACAAATTTATCAGGTATTACGCAAATTGCATTTCCATTTTTTTTGACTAGACTTTCACAAAGCTCTGGTGTAATAAATTCTTTACTAACATAGTGCAATGCATTATAATTAATATTTAACGCCAACTCACACAATTTTTTCGTTTTATATTGAGAAGGAACAAATTTTAAATCTTCGTAGTTAGACAAAACCCTATTGTGCCAATAATCATCATTTTTAGCCGGAGAATTACTTGCCTTTAAAAGCAATTCGCCTTTTGTTAATTCAGAGCTTATTTCTTCAAAAGTTTCAATTAACGGATTATCTAGTAATTTTCGGAGTTCGTTCGACATAATTTCGTCTCCCGTCTCATCATCATATTCGCATTCATTTTTAGGATCAATTTCATCTCGATCATTATAATAAAACAGCTCATTTTTTCTTTCTGCAAATCTTGTATCATGATTGTCAACAATAAAAACAGGAGAATTAATCACCCCTAAACATCGTAAACTACCAAAATGATAATCCGTCATAACAATTTCTTTTGCTACAATATTTCCTTTTATCTTAACATGTCCCCCACCCAACAACATACTTTGGCAATTAACGTTTCCGCCAATAAAAACATATGAACCATATTCTCCATAAACATTAACTATACAGCCACTAACTGAAAAATCTCCACTTACAAAAACGCCTACTATATTTAAACCCTCTACCTTTTTAACCGCAAGTTTTAATGACTTTGCGAGCCATTTTTTTTCTTCGTTTTCATAAAGATCCAAACAAAAATTCCCTTCAAAATAAGCATTTCCGTCAGATACAAGAAAAAAATCTTCATCTCTCCAATCTTCAAAACAATCGAACTTTTCATCTTCAATTAAAAAAGGATATTTAGTTTTTATTTCGGCTATTGTTGCTAATATGAAATTTGAAGTCTGCATTTAATTAGTATTAATCAAAGTTGATTTTTTGAATATCAAGATTACGTAATTCTAAATTCAAAATCAAATAATAGTCAGAAAAGTTGTATTTTTTTATCCTTAAAGCTTTTGAAGAGAATAAAAAACTTTACCAACTGTTAATTCAAGCTAAAAAAGAGAAAGTGGCGTTTTTGGAAAACTTATTGGACAAGAAATAGAAATCTATTTATAAAAGAAAAAACCGAAGTTTTGAAATTTCAAAGCTTCGGTTTTTTTATGCTCATAGTTTTGTCATTCTGATGAGCGAAGACACGAGCGATAGTGAACTAGCGAAGCAATCACACTAGAAATTCCGCAATCAAAATCGCCAATCTTTGTAGAGTTACAAGTGTGATTCTTCGTTCCTCAGAATGACAAACTTTGTGTTTATCAATCTTTGTAGAGTTACTTGCGGAGATTTCTCGTTCCTCGAAATGACAAAATTGGGTAAATACTTTGCGTTGATCCTTCGACTTCGCTCAGGAAGACAAAACAGAACTTAAACTTTGTGTTCTTTCATTGCGTTCTTTGCGAAAAACCTTCGTTTACTTTGCGTTAAAAAAAACTTCACAACTTAGCATCTTCGTGGCAACCCCCTAAAACAAATAAGAAAACTTTAATAATTCAACTATATGTCACTTCTTCAAAAATCACTAATTTTGAAATTCGAAGTTCAAAAACGAAATAATTATGAAATATCATCAAATAAACAGCGCTCTTTTTGTAAAAAACCGCAGAAAATTTACGGCAGAAATGAAACCTAATTCGGTTGCCGTTTTCAACTCTAATGACATTTACCCAATTAGTGCCGACAGTACTTTACCGTTTGCACAACATAGAGATATTTTTTACCTGAGCGGTGTTGATCAGGAAGAAAGCGTTTTGCTTTTGTTTCCAGATGCGCCTTATGAGCACCAAAGAGAAATTCTTTTTTTAAGAGAAACCAACGATCATATTGCAGTTTGGGAAGGTGAAAAACTGACTAAGGAACGTGCTTTTCAGGTTTCTGGAATTAGAACAGTTTATTGGTTACAAGATTTTCATAAGGTTTTGAACGAAATGATGACGTACGCAGATACGATGTACATCAACACCAACGAACATTACCGCGCAACAGTTGAAACTGAAACTCGCGAAGCTCGTTTTGTAAAATGGTGGAAAGAGCGTTACCCTGCGCATAATGTTGCGAAAAGCAACCCAATTTTGCAGCGCATTCGTTCTGTAAAAGAAAGCGAAGAAATCGATTTGATTCAGCACGCCTGCGATATTACAGAAAAAGGTTTCCGCAGATTATTAGGGTTCGTGAAACCAAATGTTACTGAATATGAAATCGAAGCTGAATTAGCACACGAATTTATCCGTAACCGCTCTAAAGGTTTTGCTTATACGCCAATTATTGCTTCTGGAAATAATGCGAATGTTTTACATTACATCGAAAATAATCAGCAATGTAAAGCCGGCGATTTGATCTTACTAGACGTTGCTGCTGAATATGCAAACTATTCAAGCGATATGACGAGAACGATTCCAGTTTCTGGTAAATTTTCTGAAAGACAAAAAGCAGTTTACAATGCCGTTTTGAGAGTTAAAAACGAAGCTACAAAAATGTTGACTCCAGGAACACTTTGGAAACAATATCATATTGAAGTTGGCAAAATTATGACTTCTGAATTACTTGGTTTAGGCTTATTAGACAAAGCTGATGTTCAGAATGAAAATCCAGAATGGCCTGCTTATAAAAAATATTTCATGCACGGAACTTCTCACCACATGGGATTGGACACGCACGATTACGGATTGCTGCACGAGCCAATGAAAGCAAATATGGTCTTTACGGTTGAGCCGGGAATTTATATTCCTGCAGAAAAATTCGGAATTCGTTTGGAGGATAATGTCGTAGTTCAGGAAAAAGGAGAACCTTTTAACTTAATGAGAAACATTCCAGTGGAAGTTGACGAAATCGAAACTTTGATGAATTCTTAAAAGAGAAAAGAAAACAGATTATAGAATAAAGATAGACGGCTTTCAGAAATGAAGGCCGTTTTATTTACTAAGAAGTTTAGTTGATCCAAAACTAAACCGATTAAACATTATTTTTAACTCAAATGAACTTATAATTTCTTAGATGGTTGTACCTTTTTTATCTTTGTACTTTACACTTAAAAAACATTATTTTGGAAAATATTCTTTATAAAAACACTAAGATCTCTTTTACTGATTCAGGAAAGGGAAATACAATAGTTTTTCTTCACGGCTTTCTGGAAAACAAAAAAATGTGGACAGAATATGCTGCCTTTTTTTCAGAAAAATATCGTGTTGTAACCATCGATTTATTAGGTCACGGCGAATCTGATTCTTTGGGTTACGTTCACGAAATGGAAGAAAATGCCCAAGCAGTTAACGAAGTTTTAGAACATTTAAAAATTGAAAAAACTACAATTGTCGGACATTCGATGGGCGGTTATGTCGCTTTGGCTTTCGCCGAATTATATCCGCAGAAAATCCAAAAATTAGTTTTACAGAATTCATCTTCTAAAGAAGATAACGCTGAGAAAAAACTAAATAGAACCCGCGCCATAAAAGCGGTAAAACAGAATTATGTTAGTTTTGTTAGTTTAGCAATCGCTAATTTATTCAGTGAAAACAATAGAACTAGATTGTCTGAAGAAATTGAAAAAGTAAAAGCTGAAGCTTTACAAACTCCTTTACAAGGAATTGTCGCGTCGCTTGAAGGAATGAAAATACGAAAAGACAGAGAATGGCTTTTAAAAGAAAACCGTTTTCCTCTTTTATTAATTTTAGGAAAAAAAGATCCAGTTTTAAATTACGAAGAAAATCTTGCACAGATAGAAGACACCACAGCAGAACTGGTTTCTTTTGAAGATGGACACATGAGCCACATTGAAAATAAGGAAGCTTTGAAAACTGTTTTGATAGATTTCTTCGAATAATTTTAAACTTTACAAAATCAAAAAAGGCCATTTCCAACCGAGGTTGAAATTGCCTTTTTCTCATTTTTGGGGGCAAAATGTTTTTATAACTTTGAAGTAATATCTTTTTTGTATTTAGATAAAGTAGCTCTTGTTAAGCCAAGGTTTGCTTTAGTTGAGTCTACAGCTAAATAGATAAAATATCTTCCGTCTTCAGAAACGTCGATAATATGTATTTGATCTGAAAGCGTAATTAAAATATCATTGATTTTTTGGTCTAATCCTAAAGCTTTAATAGCGTTTAGCTTTGCTTTAACTACTTCTAAATTGTAAGCAGATGCTAATTCTGGATCAAAATCAGGATTTACAGTTAGTGAGCAGTAAGACATTCCTGTTTCAACTTCAGTTACCGAAACAGCAATAAATCCGTTAACATTCTCTTTTAAATCGTTTTGAAAATTTTGTAAAAAATCTGACATGTTTATAAATATTGGTTTTAAATTAATTATTAAAAATAGAGTCCATTTTTCGAAGTAATAGCCCCATTTTACTTAAATCTTTAGAAAGCAACGCGATACAATTATCATCTTGATTTTTGCTTGCAACTACAATTCCGTCATTATTCTTAATCATTACTTGTTTAAGATCTCCGTTGTTAACGTCTTCAGACATTTCGAGGCACATTTTCAAGATCATTCCGATCATCGCAGCAACATTCCCATCGTATTCTAAATTAACCGACTCGTTTAAGATTCCATCAATATTAAAACTCAATCCAGATTCTGCTCCAGTCTCTTCTACTAGTGTTTGTAAATCAATCATATTCTTTTATTTGTCATGTTTTGGAAGCGTCAAAGATATTTCAATATTAACAATTGGGCGATAAACACTTGTTAAAAAAAGAAGAGATATAAACTCCTGAATCACTTTTATTTATCGCCTAATTAATCGTCTTTTTTTGCATAAAATCTTTAAAAAAAATTAACATAAAAAACATATTATATCAAAATCGTAACATTTCATTTGATAAAACTCAATTCTAAAATTAACATTTAGAGATTGTTGTACTACCCCAAAGTTTTTACATAAATTTGCAGAAAATATATTCAAATGAAAACTGTTGACGAATTACGCTTTGACCTAAATGTAAAACTGGAGAAATTTAGAAGATTTCGTATTGAAAACGGAAACATCAATACTACAAACTCTGATGGCAAAACCAAAAAAGGCTTCTTCAAAAAAATATTTAGCTAATAGCTTTTAAAAAATAGCCGAATCTGTGAGATAACCATTCTCTACAAGTTCGGCTTTTTTATTGACTTTATGCAGCTTACCTTCTTTCAACAATAATAATCCCGTTGAAATTTTCATCACATTTTCATATTGATGATCAGTTATAATAATTCCTTTTTCTTGAGAATTTTCTTTAATTAACTGAACTATATTTTCAATCATTATGGGAGACAATCCGCTGAACGGTTCATCTAGAAGTATAAATTTTGACGAATTAAAAAGGACTAATTTTACTTGAAGATATCGCAATTCTCCATATGATAAGTTTTTAATTTTTTGTCTTAAAAGAGGTTTTACGAAATCATCTTTATAAAAAAGATCCCATTTTTGTTTAGCGACTGATAATTCAATTGTCTTTAATACGGATAAATGATTTGGAACAAATTGATCTTGACACATATAACTAATTTCATCGACCAACTCTGAAGAATTATTCTTTGAAACTCCATCGATAAAAACACTTTTATCCGAAGCAGATAAATTACAAGAGACAATTTTTAACAATGTTGACTTACCAGAACCATTATGCCCCAGCAGACCTATTATTTCACCTGTTTCAATTTTCAAATAAATATCTGAAAGTAAAAGTTTACCACTAAACTTTTTTTGAATACCGCTAATTTCTAAGATATGTTTTTTCAATATATTTTTTGAATAAAGATTACTCCAATTCCAAATAGAATAATGAAGAAAATATTCATTAGAAAACTATAAAAGATGAGTTTGTTTTTTGAAATTCCATTATTCGCATAAAATAAATACTCCCTTTTACGATATAGTTCCTTAAATCCAACACTAGATAAAAAACCAATTGTCGCAAGAATAAACAGAAAATAATTAACGCTTCCAAAAAGAACTGCAGGAATAGAAACAACTAAATTTATAATTAAAGTTGTTTTATAAAACTCAAATATGTTCGAGATTTTTCTGATAAGCCGTTTAAATTTTTTCTTCGAATGGAATATTTATATCAAAAATCTCACTTAACAAATTAGCAATTTCATCCAAATAATAATTCAGTATTTCTGATGTCACAACGGCTTTTAATTCTTTATCTTCTTTAAAACCAAAAGGCAGGAAACCAGATTTAAGATTTTTAAACGAAATAATTCCAACTTCAATTGGAAGAGCTCCAGCTTCTTTCTCAAACATAAATGCATATGCCAATACCTGAATAATTTTATCATTTTTAAGCTCCTGTGTCAATCCATTCCATGTTTTCAGGACAACATTCGATTTCTCAACTTTTCCAGTCTTATAATCGATAATTCTAATTTTCCCGTCGCGTCGTTCGATACGGTCCACATTACCTTTTATCAAAATAGGAAAAGGAAGTTTCGGATGAATAAATTCCCGTTCAAAAGTCTGCTCTAGTGCAATAATCTGAATCGCTTCATCATTTTTAATAGATTCTAATTCCATTCTTAAAAAATTAGAAACATTTCGTTTGGCGACCTCAAAAGCCAGAAGATTTCGTCCTTTCTTAATTTCTCCTTCTTTATATACCAGTTTAAACTGCTTAAGAACTTCATCGTCCAATAATTTAAAGCAATCTGAAATATCATTTTCTGAAATAAATTTACCAATAAATGGTTCATAGAGCGCCTTTAAAGTTTCATGAATGATAGTTCCTAAAGTATTCAAAGCTATATTTTCTTCCACTTCTTCGACTTCGCGAATTCTCAAGACTTTCTGAAAATAAAACTCAATTGGATTTCGAATATAACTCGTTAATGCCGATGGTGAAAAACCAGTTGTCGCTATTTCCCTTAAACGCTCCATTACAGATTCCGATTTAGCAACCGAAATAGGCTCGTATGCCGTATTAGGAAGAACTGGATTATAGATATCAAAAGTTACGTTATGATTTCGCTGTTTTTCAACTTCTAACTGCGTAATAAAACGACTTCTTTCGCCAGCATCTAATCCATCGTTTTCCGTATTGTAAATTAGATATATATTTTTTGCTCTTTGTAATAAATGATAAAAATGGTACGTGTAGATCGCATCTTTTTCTTTAAAAGTCGGCAGACCTAATTCTCGTTTTACATCATACGGAATAAATGAATTCTGAGATTTTCCTGCTGGAAATTTCCCTTCATTCATTGATGTTATAATAACCGTTTCAAAATCTAAAACACGACTTTCCAAAACTCCCATAATTTGCAATCCTCTTAACGGTTCGCCCTCAAAAGATACTTCCGCCAAATCTATAATCTGTTTATATATAGCATGAAGCGTATCAATATTATCAATATGGTGATGTTTGGAATAATAATTTATTAGCTTGTTTATGACTTTAAAAACTCCGTAAACAAAAGCTTTTGCAATTTTTTCCTGTTCATTATCATTATTAAAATGTTCTTTTATAACAATTAATAATGCCGAAATATTCTTTAAAACAGCAACAGAACCATTTTCCCATTTTTCGAACAACAGATTAAAAAAGTGAGAAGAAACCGGATGAAGCTCTAAAATTTTATGATGCGTAATAAAAGTATAATTGTTCTCTTTGATAATTTTTACCAACATTTGAGCATTTGCATAAGGCTCAACTAAAGGATGCGTCAAAACATCTAATACATCTTTGTAATAAAACACATAATTGCCGCCTTTACGCGAAAGCGCATTGGTATGCATTTTAAACAACTTGGCCACTAAAATTTGAGATGGATTATTTTTACCAGAATATCCCATTGTAATATTCAAATATCCAACAGAAGAAGGAAGTGAATATAAAACAGGAATCAATAAATTCTCCTCTCCAAGTACAACCGCAACTTTGTCTAAAGATGAGTTAGGATCATTGTTTATTAAATCTTCAATTATACTTCCCGTTAATTTTGCCTGCCCTATTGTTTTAGGAGTTCCAATTATCTGAATATTTTTTGACTGCGAAAAATCATCCACAATCCATTCAAAAATATTGGATTTATAATGCTTCCAACTCTCTTTAAAACGTCTTAAAAAAAGTCCCGCATCATGATATGGATCATTGAGAAAGGTTTGATCTGCATCCCAATAAATTTTGGCCTGATCTAAAGCTAACAAATGCTGTACAATTTTTTCCTCTGCAGCATTGAGAGCATTAAATCCTGCGAAAATAAAAATTCGATTACCAATAGTATTTGAAAAATGATTCAAATTGTTTACCGCTTCTCTATATACCAAACCTTGGTATCCTATAGATTTAAACAACAAATGACTATACAAAGAATCATAATACAAAGGAAGAAGTTTCCAGAAATCAATGTAATTTTCCAGAAGTTTAGTTTTTTGATCCACTTCTAATCCCCACTTTTTTATGTCCTCAATATCTTTCAGATAGGACAAAACATGTGAAGGATCCAAAAGATAACGATCAATTTCATTAAAATCCTGCAGAAGTGTTTTCGCCCAATTTGCAAATAACTCAAACGACTGCTGATTCTTTTTTTCAGTAATCGATAAATAAACCTCGTAAAATTCAAATAAAAGCTCAATTGAATCTATAGAACGTATTGAAGCAACATCTTGTACAAAATCTTCAATACTAGTAATTTCAGGAGCAATTATAGTTTTATCAGTTTCTTTTTTAAGCGCATCAATTAAAAAAACTTTAGCTCTTTTATTAGGAAGAATTATAGTAATTTGAGATAATTTCTCCGCATAATCTTGAATTACGACACCAGCAATTTTTTGAAGAAAAGAATTATTTATCATAGTATAAAAATAAAAAAAGCCATTCAATTAAGAATGGCTTTTCCTTTTTATTTAGAAAGTAAATTAGATTTTACCTTGGTATTTAGAACCAACGTGTCTAATTTCTGTTCTTCTGTTTTGAGCTTTACCTGCAGCAGTTTTGTTACTTGCAACTGGTTGAGAAGATCCAAATCCTTTAGCTTCTAAGTTTTCTGGATTAACTCCTCTTTCAACTAAAGCGTTTAATACCGCGTTAGCTCTATCTTGAGAAAGTTTATCATTGATTTTAGCAGAACCTGTACTATCTGTATGTCCTTCAATAGAGAATTTCGCGTTTGGATAGTTTTTAAGGATTTCTTTAATAGCATCTAATCTAGCTGGAGTTTCTTTGTCACCAGTTTTGAATGTAGCTTTTCCTGAGTTGAAGTAGATTGCTCTAGCTTGAACTTTAAGATCTTCTAATGCAGCAGAAGTTACTTCTGGACATCCTCTGTTACTTGCAGGACCTGGAACTGTAGGACAGTCATCGTCTTTATCAGCAACACCATCTTTGTCAGCATCTAAGAATGGGCAACCACCGTTTTCTTTAGGACCAGCAACTGTAGGACATTTGTCATCTTTATCAGCGATTCCGTCTCCGTCAGTATCAGGACAACCTTTTAAAGCAGCTAAACCAGCAACATCTGGACAAGCATCATCTTTATCAGCAATTCCGTCTCCGTCAGTATCAGGACATCCGTTTAATGCAGCTAAACCAAATACATCTGGACAAGCGTCAGAAGCATCAACGATTCCGTCTCCGTCAGTGTCAGGACATCCGTTGAATTGTTTTAAACCAGCAACATCTGGACAAGCATCATCTTTGTCGTAGATTCCGTCTCCGTCAGTATCTTTACCTCCGAATTTGAAAATCAAACCTGCAGTGTGTTGGAAATGAGATGGAGTATCAATTTCTCCATTGTAATCATTTCTTCCAGGATTATCTCCTGAACCTGCAGCAACAGCCCATTTATATCTTGTAGCAAGCTCAAGACCAATTGCATCTGTAAACCAGAAAGTAATTCCAGCACCTGGATTCACAGTTCCAAAACTATCATCTCCTAAGAAAGTATAACCTCCACCAACAGATAACGAAGGATCGATTACTTTAGATTTAATTAACTCTTGGAAGCTGTATTTGATAGTAGCATCAATTCCGTAGTACATTAAATCCCCTGGATTAGTTACAACATTACCTCTTCCATCATGCCCTGGAGCAGTTGGTCTGAAATAAACAGCTTTATCGATTTTGTTTACAGATCCTTGCAAACCAACAGAGAAACCACTACCTACATATCTATTTACACCAATGTAAGATAGAGATGGAAGAATATTCCAGTTGTCTTTTGCGTCGAATAGTTGAGAAAAGTGTTGGTCAAAGAAACCACTACCAGCTCCAGAACTAGTCCTAGTATCCACAGCATTAACCCCGAAAGAGATCGCCCATGGATTGTTACTGTCTTGCGCGTGAGCATTTAAACCCATCGCCATCAATACAGCAACTAAAAGTTTGTTAAGATGTTTCATACTTAATTTTTTTAATTACAATTTAGTTAATTACAAGCAAAAGTAACACCAAATTTTTTAAATACAAAATGAAATGTTAAAAAAAACCTACAAAAATTTGACCAAAGTGGTAATTATATAACTTTTAACATTTTACCGACAACTGTAAAGGCATTGATAGCTTTATCCAAGTGTTCTTTTTCATGCGCAGCAGACAATTGTACGCGTATTCTCGCCTTTTCTTTTGGCACTACAGGAAAGAAAAATCCAATCACATAAATTCCTTGTTTTAAAAGCTCATTTGCCATAGTCTGCGACAATTTCGCGTCGTATAACATTACTGGAACGATAGCAGAATCTCCATCTATAATATCAAAACCAGCCTTTTTCATACCTTCTTTAAAATAGTTGGTATTCCACTCCAGTTTATCTCTCAGCGTAGTATCTTTTTCTAATAATTCAAATACTTTTATGGAAGCTCCCACAATTGCCGGAGCTAGAGAATTTGAAAATAAATACGGTCTTGATCTTTGTCGTAATAATTCTATGATTTCTTTTTTAGCCGTAGTATAACCGCCCATTGCACCACCCAGGGCTTTTCCAAGAGTTCCTGTAATAATATCAACTCTTCCCATTACTCCTTTTGCTTCAAGTGTTCCTTTTCCAGTTGCACCAATGAAGCCAGCAGCATGGCACTCATCTACCATTACCATAGCGTCATATTTATCTGCTAAATCGCAAATTTTATCTAAAGGCGCAACTAAGCCATCCATAGAAAAAACGCCATCAGTTACTATAAGTTTAAAACGAGCTCCAGCTTCATTGGCTTTAATTAACTGCTGTTCTAAATCTTCCATATTGTTATTTTCATAACGGTAACGCGCTGCTTTACATAAACGAACTCCATCAATAATCGAAGCATGATTTAAACTATCCGAAATAATTGCATCGTTTTCACCAAGCAAAGGCTCAAAAACACCTCCGTTTGCATCGAATGCAGCCGCGTATAAAATAGTATCCTCTGTACCATAAAAATCAGCAATCTTTTTTTCTAAAGTCTTGTGAATATCTTGTGTCCCGCAGATAAAACGAACAGATGACATTCCGAAACCATGAGTATCCATTGCATCTTTGGCAGCCTGCACAACTTCTGGATGAGATGAAAGTCCCAAATAGTTATTAGCACAAAAATTCAAAACTGTTTCTCCTGTTGAAATTTTAATTTCAGCACTTTGAGGAGATGTAATAATTCTCTCCTTTTTAAAAATTCCATTTTCTTCGATTGCCTGCAGCTCGCTTTGCAGATGCTCTTTAATTTTACCGTACATTTTTTATATATTTAAAACGTTAAAAATTAACAACTTAACAAAATTAAAGCTTCGTTATTTCTTTAACATCTGATTAATTTTTTCACAAATTTACCACTTCAATTTCCGAACCGATATACACCAATGCCTTTTTTAACACTTTGTATCCTAAATCTTCAATTGCATCCTGATATTCTTGAATTTGGTTTTGATATTTCGTATTAACTGCGCCAGTTTTATAATCTAAAAGATAGGCTTCTTTATTTTCTAAAAATACAATTCGATCGGGCTTTAAAATTCTTCCTTCTTTTTGAACAATTGTCTGCTCATTCAAGACGGTTTGATTTCCATCAAAACAAATAGACAATTCTGGATGATTTACAATTTCTTTTAAAGTCTGCAATACTTGTTCGACTTGATCAAAAGTAATCAGACCATTTTCGAGTGATTTTGTTACGGCCAGATCAATATCTGATTTATCTTTAACAAAAGCCAAAATCTCATGGACAATATTTCCATACGAAATCGCCTCTTGTTGATGCGTTCCCCACATTAAAGCTTCACGCTGGGCAATTTTAATATTTTTAGGATTTAAAACTTCTTTTACAACTGGAATCGATTTTACTAAATCAACTGTTTTTGTACTTTTTGAAAGTCTTACTTTATCTCCAAATTCATAGTTTAGTTTCCCTTCGTCATAAACACCTTGATTAATTAAAAACTTAATAAAGAATGAGGCCATATTATTTGGATATTCTCCGTCATTTTTTGCTTGCAGCGATTGAGAAATTACATACAATTGTTCTTCAGCACGAGTTAACGCAACATACAAAACATTAATATTATCCAGTAATTCCTCTTGCTTTTTCAAATTGAAAACCGCAGAAGCACTTTCACCAAAGCTCTCCACAACACTACTATTATCAACTAGTGCTTTTGGAACACCAAGATCAATCTCTTCTGTATCGAGCCATAATTTATCTTTTGGTTTCCGATTATAATCTTCATCGGCAAAAGGCATAATTACCACTGGAAATTCCAAACCTTTCGATTTATGAATTGTCATAATACGAACCGCGTTATTTCCTTCCGGCGACGGAATACTAAATTTCTCGGCATTTTTATCCCAGAAAACTAAAAAATCTGCGACTCCAGATTGATTTCTAATATCGCGTTCTAAAACAATATCCAGAAAAAACTGAACATAAGCATTTCCTTCTGAAGGAAGAATAAATTTAGAAATGATAATTTCAACCGCCTCATAAAGAGATTTTTTTCGAACATCTTCAAAAGAAAAAGAAACATCAAAAGTTAAAAGCCATTCCTCAAATTCTTTCTCAGATCTATAACTCATTCCTTTAGCAATAAAATCATGAACGGGCATTGCCAAATCTTTTGTTGAAGCTAAGAAATGAAGAAAATTAGCTTTTGATTCTAAATTTGCACTGTTATTCAAATATCGAAGCAAATGAACTATCAATCGAACTTCTGCCGCATTTTGAATCATCAAGGTTTCTGAAGACAAAAGCGGAATGCCTTGTTCCGTTAAATAATTAGCAACCGCAATTCCCTGATCTCTTTTTCGGGTCAGAATTACAATATCTTTATATTCAAAACCTTGTTTTACCACTTCTTGAATGGTATTCAAAGTCGCTAAGACATACAAATCAGATTTCTCTACAACTTCTTCGTCATCAGCAAAATCATTTTTATCAACGATGGGAAGAAATGAAATATTGACGTAACCTCCGTTTTTCGAATTTACATTCTGGAAACTATGATTTTCGTATAAATCTTTATAATCTTCGTTTGAAAATTCAGCTGAAATCAATTTAAAAAATGCATTATTAAATTCAATGACTTCGCTGTAGCTTCGATAATTGGTATTTAAATGCTTAATTGCCTTATCTGGGTTATTAAACGGATTTACATCTTTACTCAATTCAATAAACTGCTCTGCTTTACCGCCGCGCCAGCGATAAATCGACTGTTTAGGATCGCCCACAATCATCAATGTTCCTTTATTTCCTAAATCGTCTAAACCAGAAAGAGAATTATCAATTAGCGGAATTAAATTTTGCCATTGCATTTCGGAAGTATCTTGAAATTCATCAATAAAGAAATGACGATAGCGTTCTCCTAAGCGTTCATAAATAAATGGCGCAGGCTGATTCTGAATTTCGCGGTGAATAATGGCATTGAATTCTGAAATAGACAAGATATTTTGCTCCGATTGAATCTTAGCCAATTCATTACTTACGGCATTTAGCAGCGAAAGCGGTGTAATATTTTTTAAAAAGGCTTTATAAAAATCTCTTTTCTCAAAGTTTTTATATACCTCCTTCAAAATTTGAAGTAACTCTGGAATAATATTTTCTATTAACGCTCTGTCTTTTGCAGTCTTATTAATCGCAATATCCTCAAACTCATGAAAAGTTTTATTTTTCGGATTGAATTTTCCGTCTCGAATACTTTCTAAATGATTCGGAAAAGTTCCTCTAGAAAATGATTTTGGATCAATTCCATTTTTATCTATTAATTCAATTGCTTTAGAGGCCAGTTCCGCATTTGCAGACCCTAATTCTTTGCAAAGCGCCTGCATTTTTTGTTTAATCTCAACAAATTCTCCAATTGTTTTGTCTTGAAAATGCAGAATCTCATTGCGATTATTTTCATTTAAAACCAATCTCCCAGTATCCAGAATTTCACGCGAAACATCCCAGCTTTTATCATCATCAGTTTTTTCCATTGTAAAATCGATGAGTAATTTGGTCAGCGTTTCATCTTCCCCAGCTTGAGCAATAATTGCATCAACAGCTTCTACCAATAAATTTTCAGTATCCAGTGTCACTTCAAAAGTCATTGGAAGATTTAAGTCATGCGCAAAAGCTCGAATAACTTTATGCGTAAATTTATCAATGGTAGAAATATCAAAAGCTGCATAATTATGAATTAAGTGCTTTATGATTTGCTGCGATTTGGTTTTGATTTTAATAATTGAAAGTCCAGTATCACGCGAAAGATCTTCCATTAAATCGGCTGCCTTTGGCGACGGCTCGTCTTTTGCAAACTCAGACAAACTGCCAACAATACGGCTTTTCATTTCATGAACCGCTTTATTAGTAAATGTTATCGCCAGGATATTTCGATATGCATCATTTTTTGGAGAAGAAAGAATAATTTTGAGATATTCCTTCACCAAAGTATAAGTCTTTCCAGATCCAGCAGAAGCATCATAAATGGAGAAAGACGGACTTTGCATAAGTTTGGTTTTTAGTAATGTAAAAATAGCACAATTAAATATTAAATCCCAATAATGAAAAATTCCAAATTCCAATTTTTGAAGCGCTAATTGCAAACAAATATTGGAATTTGGAATTTTTTATATTGTATTTTTAAAAATAATTAGTGTTTTGGAAAAGCTCTTTTATTAAAAACCAAAAGTATACCTACTCCTGTAGAAATTGCCATATCGGCAACATTAAAAATAGCATTAAAAAAAGCAAAATGTTTCCCGCCGAAAATTGGAAGCCAAGTTGGTAGATTTCCTTCCCAAATAGGGAAATAGAACATATCTACAACCAAACCATGAAACCAAGTTCCATATGGAGCTGGAGAAAAAATCGTTGCTAGATTATGAGTACTGTCATCAAAAATAACTCCGTAAAAAACAGAATCGATAATATTACCTGCTGCACCAGCAAAGATTAGTGCAATAGCAACTATCAAATAAGTCGAATGGCGTTTTTTTATGGCATCTGAAAGCCACCAGCCAATTCCGAAAACTGCAAAAATCCTAAAGACAGTTAAAATTAGTTTTCCGTATTCTCCAGGTATTTTTGTTCCCCAAGCCATCCCTTCATTTTCAATAAAATGAATTCTAAACCAATCAAAAATAACGAATTCTTCTCCAAGAACGAAATTTGTTTTGACATAGATTTTAGAAAGCTGATCAACGATTAAAACTAAAAATATAAGGAAATACGCTTTTCTTAATGACATTTTATGAATTTTTGATGGGCAAAAATAACAATTAAATCAAAAAAAACGCTCCCAATGGAGCGTTAATTCTTTTCGAAGAAACTAAACAAAGTTTATCTGCTAATCTAAACCTAATTAAGTTTACTTTTTTACAGGAGCTTTTGCTGGAGTTTTTGGACTGTCGGAGAAAAAATCAGAAATAGATTTGAATATTCCTTTGCTCTCTTTTCCGGCAGCAAGCTTTTTAGCTTCCCCTTTTTTTAAATCTGCTTTAAACTTGATACGCAGTTTTTCAAAATCTTTCATTCTGCGCTCCACGTCAGAGTTTACATCTTTGAATTTCAATACTTTACTCATAATGTAAGTTTTTTACAGTAAATAATTTAAATTATTAATGATTTGGTATTACAATGATACATAAATTAATTTATATTTGTTAAATAAAATTAACAGTTGTTTAGGATTATTCGCTATTAATTTATAAAAACAAATACCAAAATGAACTGAATTTAACATTCCTCCCAAAATCCTACAAATCATGAATGAAATCACAACTACTCTAAATGACTTTCTTGTCAGTACAAAATCGACTGCTGCATTAATCTTAAACGGAAAAGGAAAATTAATCACTTCCTTAAATTTAGACTATGGAGACAGCATTGCCGCAATGAGTGCCGCAATCTTATCTATGAGCGAAAAATTTTTAATTGATTTAGAAAAAGGCGCCCTAAAACAATTATATTTAAAAAGCTCAGAAGGCGTTATTGTCGGAAACAAAATAAGCGGATCCAATTTTATTGTTGCTTTTTCTAAAGAAGGAAGCAACCTTGCGTTATTAATGCGCTCAACAGAAGAAGTATCTGTTGAATTAAGTAAAAATTCCCTATTGAAATAACATAAATCTATTAACAAACAAACCCACTGAATTATGAGTAATGATTTTTTAAACGTGTTTTTAAATGAAATGAAAACCAACGTAAACGGCTTTATCGCTGTCGCTGTAACCGAAATTGAATCTGGATTAAGTTTTGGAAATTTAACAATCGACCCAAGTTTCGACCCTGAACTTGCGGCGGCTTATAATTTAGAAGTTGTAAAAGCTAAGTTAAACGCGGTAAAAGCTTTAAACCTCAACCAAGACATCGAAGATATTTTGATTACTTTATCGAATCAAATTCACATTATCGATATTTCTCCAAACAAAAAATTTATGATCTACCTAGCTGCAGATGCTTCAAAAGCAAACCTAGGTATGACTAGAGCTATTTTAAGAAAGCACAAAGCTGAAGTTGAAAAAAATCTAGCATAAATTATTACTCTACTTTAGAACTATCTCAAATCGAGATAGTTCTAATTTTCTTCTTGCAGCCCCAAATCGTCCGCCTCTTTTATTCTTACAAAAATAAAGCCTTCTTTTTTAAAAGCAGTCAGCTTAAAAATAATCCATTTCTTTCAAAAGACAAGCCGACACTTACTTAGACTGATTCTAAAAGATTAAACAAAAAAACGCCCCTAAAAGGAGCGCTTATTTTTTTATTTCGGTGAATTTTATCTTTGCAAGTTTTTAGCTTCGATACTCATTGTTGCATGAGGAACGATTTTAAGCCTTTCTTTGCTAATTAGTTTACCTGTTACTTTACAGATACCGTAAGTTTTGTTTTCTACACGGAAAAGCGCGTTTTTTAAATCACGGATAAACTTCTCTTGTCTAATAGCCAACTGAGAGTTTGCCTCTTTAGACATTGTTTCACTTCCTTCTTCAAAAGCTTTGAAAGTTGGAGATGTATCGTCTGTTCCGTTATTTAAGTCGTTCATATAAGCACTCTTAATTAAATCAAGATCTGCTTGCGCTTTTTGTATTTTTGCTTGAATTATCTCTTTGAACTCCGCCAAATCAGCGTCAGAGTATCTTGTAATTTCATCTATCATGGTATTTATAATTATTTTGAAATTAATATCATTGTTTTAATATCATCAAACTCAATTTCTGTGCCGTTTTCTAAAGCGTCTACAAAAACCAAGTCGTCTGTTAATGTTTCAGACTTAATATAACCTTCATTTTTTGAAACGGCTTCTTCTAAATTACCGTCTCTTTTTATTTGCACTTTAATCTTATCAGTAACTTCAAATCCTGAATCTTTACGGATATTCTGAATTCTGTTTACTAATTCTCTCGCGATACCTTCATTTTTTAATTCTTCAGATATGGTTATGTCAAGCGCAACTGTAATTCCGTTTGAATTAGCAACCAGCCATCCTTCAATATCCTGCGATGTTATTTCGACGTCTTCTAATGATAAAGTTACATTATTTCCAGAAATAACAATATCCAGCGTTCCCTGCTTGTCTAATTGGTTAATTTGATCGGCAGAAAAACCTTGTATTTCCTTAGAAATCAAGCCCATATCCTTTCCGAAACGTGGCCCAAGAGCTTTAAAATTTGGCTTAATCTGCTTCACTAAAATACCAGAAGCATCGTCTAAAAGTTCGATTTCTTTCACGTTTACCTCAGCTTTTACTAAGTCAGAAATTGCCTCGATTTCAGCACGCTGATTCTCGTCAAGCACTGGAATCATTACCTTTTGCAGAGGCTGGCGTACTTTTATCATCTCTTTTTTACGTAGTGATAACACCAAAGATGAGATGGTTTGCGCCTTCTGCATTTTGCTTTCCAACGTTTTATTAACAAAGTTTTCGACAAATTTTGGGAATTCAGCCAAGTGAACACTAGCAAAATCCTCAGTTCCCGTCGAAGCTGTTAAATCTCTGTACAATTTATCCATGAAAAAAGGAGCTACAGGAGCGCTTAATTTGCTGATTGTTAACAAGCAAGTATAAAGCGTTTGGTAAGCTGCAATTTTATCTTTAGCGTATTCTCCTTTCCAGAAACGACGACGGCATAAACGAACGTACCAGTTACTTAAGTTTTCCTGAACGAAATCAGAAATTGCTCTTGTAGCTTTTGTCGGCTCGTAATCTTCATAACATTCATCAACAAATTTGATTAAGGTATGCAATTCAGAAATAATCCACTGATCGATTTCCGGTCTTTCGTTTAACGGAATTTCCGCTTCAGCGTATTTAAAACCATCGATATTCGCATATAACGAAAAGAATGAATAGGTGTTGTATAATGTTCCAAAGAATTTACGACGAACCTCAGCAATTCCTTCAAGGTCAAACTTTAAGTTATCCCAAGGATTGGCATTCATAATCATGTACCAGCGTGTGGCATCAGGACCAAATTCTTCGATGGTTTTAAATGGGTCTATAGTATTTCCTTTACTCTTAGACATTTTGATTCCATTTTTATCTAAAACCAAACCATTTGAAACAACGTTTTTATAAGCTACTTTATCAAAAACCAAAGTTCCGATAGCATGTAACGTATAAAACCATCCACGAGTCTGATCTACTCCTTCTGCGATAAAATTCGCCGGAAAATCTTTATTCTCGTCAATTTTGTCTTTATTTTCAAAAGGATAATGCCATTGTGCATAAGGCATCGCTCCAGAATCGAACCAAACATCAATTAAATCGCTTTCGCGTTTCATTGGCTGGCCAGAAGCCGAAACCAAAGTAATTTGATCGACTACATTTTTGTGCAGATCGATTAAATCATAATTTGATTCAGACATGTTTCCAATTTCGAAACCTTTAAATGGGTTTTCTTTTTGAAAACCAGCTTCGATAGATTTCTCAATCGCATTGTACAATTCTTCAACAGAACCGATAATAACTTCTTCTTTTTTATCTTCTGTTCTCCAGATTGGCAACGGAATTCCCCAATATCTAGAACGAGATAAGTTCCAGTCGTTGGCATTTTTCAACCAATTTCCAAAACGTCCTTCACCAGTAGATTTAGGTTTCCAGTTGATAGTTTCGTTCAGGTCGAACATTCTATCTTTTACATCGGTTACTTTAATGAACCAAGAATCTAGTGGATAATATAATAACGGCTCATCTGTTCTCCAGCTGTGCGGATAACTGTGCACGTATTTTTCAACTTTAAAAGCTTTATTTTCTTCTTTTAATCGAATAGCGATTTCAACATCGACAGATTTCTCTGGAGCTTGTCCTGCATCGTAATATTCGTTCTTAACGTATTTACCAGCTAAGTCTCCTAAGTGTGAAGTGAATTTTCCTTGTAAATCTACTAACGGAACTGCATTTCCTTCTTCATCCAAAACCAACATTGGCGGTACTTCTGGTTTTGCTTCTTTTGCTACTTTAGCATCATCTGCACCAAAAGTCGGAGCCGTATGTACAATTCCTGTCCCGTCTTCTGTAGTAACGAAATCTCCAGAAATTACTCTAAATGCGTTTTCAGCATTTTGATATGGCAATACGTAAGGTAATAGTTGCTCATAACGGATTTCTACTAAATCTGCACCTTTTGCTTCGGTTAAGATTTTATATGGAAGTTTTTTATCTCCAGCTTTTACATTATCAAAATCAGCATCATCTTCACTTAAGAAAAATCCTTTACCGAATTGTTTCCCAACTAAGTTCTTAGCCAAAATAACATTGATTGGCTCAAAAGTATATTGATTGAAAGTTTTTACTAAAACGTAATCAATTTTTGGTCCAACGGTTAAAGCTGTATTTGATGGCAATGTCCAAGGAGTTGTCGTCCAAGCTAAAATGTGAACATCTCCAAAACCTTGTAAAAAGCTTGGCAATGTTTCTGGTAAAGTTTTGAATTGCGCTACAATCGTAGTATCTGTAACATCTCTGTAAGCTCCCGGCTGATTTACTTCGTGAGAAGATAATCCTGTTCCTGCTTTTGGAGAATACGGCTGAATTGTGTATCCTTTGTACAACAAACCTTTATCGTAGATTTGTTTCAAAAGCCACCAAACAGATTCCATGTATTTTGGTTTATAAGTAACATAGGGATCTTCCATATCTACCCAATAACCCATTTTTTCGGTCAAGTCATTCCATACGTCGGTATAACGCATAACGGTTTTTTTACACGCTTCGTTATATTCTTCGATAGAAATCGTTTTACCAATATCTTCTTTTGTAATCCCAAGTTCTTTTTCGGTACCCAATTCTACAGGTAAACCGTGAGTATCCCATCCGGCTTTTCTTTTTACCTGAAAACCTTTTTGAGTTTTATATCTGCAAAAAATATCTTTAATTGCACGCGCCATCACGTGGTGAATTCCTGGTAATCCGTTTGCTGAAGGCGGACCTTCAAAAAACACGAAAGGCTCAGCACCTTCGCGAGTTGTTACACTCTTTTCAAATATATTTTCTTTCTTCCAAAAATCAAGAACTTCTGACGCTGCAGCTGGCAAGTCAAGTCCTTTGTATTCAGTAAATTTTGTACTCATTTTATCCTTTTCTTAAACGAGGTGCGAAAGTAAGGAATTTTGAGGAAAATAGATAAAAGATGACAGAAAAAAGACTAATATCTGGAAATTTATGATGGATTTTTCAACAAATATTGGTCTTTTGAATGATTTAAGAGAAAACTTCTTTTAAAATCTCTAAAGATTTAGGTTTTTTAAATCCGTCTAAGTGCAGACTATAATAATCAATTAAAACTTTCAGCAGTATTTGTCTCTCTGTAACATTAAAGACTTTTTGATCATTATCGAATTTCAAATCGAGTAGTTTTTTAAACAAATTGGTTTCATGTTCAGACAGTACATTTCCTTTTTGAAAAAGGGTAAAAACTCCTTCATTCATTTCAAAAAAAGGCAGATCGATTTCTGAAACATCAGGATAAAAACCGAGGTATTTTGTAATTTCTAAAAGCATTATTAAATGAAAATTAGAAATTTCATCATGATGATCCAGCCATGTGAGCGCAGTTTCTAAAAAAACAAAAAGAGGTTCGTTTTTTTCTTCTTCCTGAATAGAGTAATGAAGCATTTCTGAAAGAAACATTACCATTGTACTTTTTACAATATCAGTATGAATACTATGAAAAGGAACGGCAGTTTTTATTTCTTTAAAACTCTCTAAAGTTCCTTTATTTTTATGAACGGCTTCAATTTCTAAAATAGAGAATGGCTGAAAGTAAGCAATCTTCTGACTTGCTTTTCTGCTCGAAAAAGCATCGCGCACAAAATAAGATTTCAGTCCGCTGGAAAGTGTAAAGCATTTCACTATCAAGCTTTTTTCCTGAAATTTTAAAGACGAAATTACTATGGCTTTGGTTTTGACGAGCAAAATTTTTGTTTTTTAGTTTTTTTTGTTTCAAGTTTCAAGTTTCAAGTTACACAACTCAGACTGAAAACTGGGACTGAGACTGAATATTATCGAATAATCATAACTTTCTTAACCTTCGTTTCACTGCCGTCTTGTGCTGATATAAAAACCATATAAACGCCAGAAGCTACTTTATATTTACCAAAAGCAGTTGTATCCCACTCTATTGTTCCTCCCGAAGATGTTATTTCAAAAACTAAATTTCCTTCTATATCTGTGATTTTAACATTGGCTTTATCTATTAAACCAGCTACTTTCACAGTTCCGGAGTACGCAGGACGAACTGGATTTGGATAAACGTAAACATTATTCAAATTGTCGTTAGCTCCGGTTGCAATTCCGTTAAAAGAAACCATGCCTTTATTGGTCGCAATAAAAACTTCTCCAGTTTTACTATTGATTTTAATGTCGTTTACATAATTACTCGGGAGCGGAGAATTATTTATTGTAAATTGATATTTGGTTTCCTGCCCGTTTGGAGAAACCATAAATACTCCAGAATCTGCCGTTCCTATCCATTTATTATTGGCTCCATCAACTGCTATAGAAGTAATAAACTGCTCATAAAGCAATTCTTGTGCTAAATCATCTTCCTCAATAATAATCGGATTTGCTTTTAACTGATTTTCGGATTGAAAATTCCCAACGTTCGATAAAACTCTTAGTCCTTTTGTAGTTCCAATCCAAAGCTGGTTTTTTGTATCTATGGCTATACTTCTAACATCCGCAATTGGCAGATTTCCAACATCGGTACCAAAAGTCATCTTTTTAAATGTATTTGTAGTTTCATTAAAACCAACTACTCCATCTCTATTCGTTCCTAGCCATTTTACATTATTTCGATCGACAGCTATACTTGAATAACTAATATTTTCAGCATTATCAAAAATTGATGTCATTGGATAACTCCCCCATTGGCCGTTTGTTTTTAAAACTTTCAAACCATTTTTGATTCGGCTGTTAGTGATCCAAAGATTTCCAGATTTATCAAAAGCATTTGCATTGATACGAACATCAATATAATTTGGTCCTTCTGTTGTAATAGATTCTAATCCGCTGTTTTCTTCATTATACAAGAAAATAGGAATATCATTTTCAACCTTTAACAACCCAGAAAAGAAAGAACTGGCATAAACTTGTTTTTCATTATTTGGATTAACAATAATTCGGCTAATTGATTTCGCATCAAAAACCTCCGAATACGGAATATTTAACCAGCCTGAAGCATTAAATCTGCTAATTCCATAGCTGTCTAAAGGATACGGATTATATGAAGTATCGTAATCTCCGTAAACCGCCCACAAAACGTTTGGAGTTGCATCTATACCAAAAATATTGTTTCGCAAAGGACCTGCAGGTGTTGTATTTTCAAAAGTTCCCGCACTATTAAGTGTAGAAACAAATAATCCTTTTTCTTTTGTTCCAATGAAAATCTGTTCTCCAACTGCGGTTGCGCAGCTAAAATTTAAAGTATTTTCTAAAACCTGAGTATTCGTAATCTGTCGGTTTAAAACCAATTGATTATTATACACATAAACTGTATTTCCAGTTGTAACAAACAAATTATGATTTTTTGACCTCACATCAACTGCAGCTTGAGGCAATTGGGAGAAACCTACAAATGTGTTTGAATTAAATCGATGGATAAAACCAGAATCATTTACTGCAACAAGTTCTGTATCTAGAGTTTCTACGCCAGACCAGCTTCCAGAATTCACAATTGTCCATTGGTTAAAATCTATTAAATTCGGATTTGTACTATCTGCACGTCGAATGCCGCTTGAAGTTGCGGCGTAAATAAATCCGTTAAAAACAGCAGTTTGCCTCACACTAATTTCGACTCCATTATCGCCAATAAAATAAGTATCGCCAAACTGAAAAGTACTTAAATTAAACTGCACAATTCCGAAATCGCAAGAAACATAAATCAAACCATTGTGTTCCATAAAATGGTTGACTTTTTTCAAATTTGCCGGCAGCTGTTTATTAATTATATCTACGATTTTTAATATGCTTCCGTCAGTTTCGTTGATTAAAATCAGTAAGCCGTTTTCATAGCCGACTATTGTTTTTTTGAATGTTTCACTGTAATAAACCGCAGAAATAGTCTGACCAGATAATCCGTCAACTGTAGTTGTTGTTTTCAAAATATTTGTTGTGGTATTTTTTGAAAACAATGCATTTTCCGAAGCAGCAAAAACAGCTGTTGAAGATTCTGAAAGATCTTTTATTTCATTAAACGAAAAATATCCCAGCCAAGACGATTTATTCTGTGCCTGACAAAACTGAATTAGTACTAAAAATAAAACGCAGAAAGCTATTTTCTTCATCATCATAATGTATTCGGATAGACAAATATACTACAAACGAGATTATTTAATTTTTGGCAGAATAAAAAATGCCTCCGAATATCTTTAAAAGACAATCGAAGGCATTTTAACATTGCAATTAAATTTTAAACTACACCTTGTGCAAGCATAGCATCAGCAACTTTTACGAATCCAGCAATGTTTGCTCCTTTTACGTAGTTTACATAACCGTCTTCTTCTGCACCGTATTTTTTACATTGATTGTGAATTCCAACCATGATATCTTTCAAACGCAAATCAACTTCTTCACTAGTCCAGTTTAAACGGATAGAGTTTTGAGTCATTTCTAATCCAGACGCAGCAACACCACCAGCATTCGCCGCTTTTCCTGGAGCAAATAATACTTTGTTATCTAAGAAAAGTTTAATTGCTTCTAATGTAGAAGGCATATTCGCAGCTTCCGTTACACATAAAACACCATTATCAATTAACTTTTGAGCATCATCTCCGTTTAACTCATTTTGTGTAGCACATGGAATTGCGATATCTACTTTTACTTCCCAAGGGCTTTTTCCTTTATGGAAAACAGCGTTTGGATATTTCTCTAAATATCTCTCTGCTCTATTGTCTCCAGTTGCTCTCATTTCAAGCATATGGTCAATTTTTTCTCCAGAGATTCCTTCTTCATCATAAATATAACCATCAGGGCCAGAAATAGTAACTACCTTCCCTCCTAATTCATTTACTTTTAAAGCTACTCCCCAAGCTACATTTCCGAATCCAGAAATCGCAACTTTCTTACCTTTAATTTCGTGGCCAATTGTACGTAACATTTGGTCTGTGAAGTAAACTACTCCATATCCAGTTGCTTCTGGTCTGATTAATGAACCGCCGTAAGCCAAACCTTTTCCAGTTAAAACTCCCGTAAATTCATTTCTAATTCTTTTATATTGTCCAAATAAGTAACCAATTTCTCTTGCTCCCACACCAATATCTCCAGCAGGAACGTCAAGATCTGGACCAATATGACGGCATAATTCTGTCATGAATGACTGGCAGAAACGCATAATTTCACCATCAGATTTTCCTTCTGGATCAAAGTCAGAACCTCCTTTTCCACCTCCCATAGGAAGCGTAGTCAAACTATTTTTGAATACTTGTTCGAAAGCCAAAAATTTCAAAACAGATAAGTTTACAGAATGATGAAATCTAATTCCTCCTTTATAAGGTCCAATTGCAGAGTTCATTTGAATTCTGAAACCTCTATTCACAATAATTTCACCTTTATCATCTACCCAAGGAACTCTAAAAATAATAGAACGTTCAGGCTCTGCAATTCTTAGAAGTATATTCTTACCATCATATTTTTTACGCTCAGATATAAAGGGAATTACAGTTTCTGCAAATTCTCTAACTGCTTGAAGAAATTCTGGTTCGTTTGGATTTTTTGACTCCACTAGAGCCATAAATTCATTTATTTTTTGTTCCATCTTTGAAATAAATTTTCAGATAATTTAGATTTAATTTTTCAGTTTTCCCACCAAAATTACAGTTTAAGAAAACGTTTTCGTTTTAACACACAAAGATATATCAAATTCTGATTCGAAGTTATATTTTTCACTTTTTTGAATCGATTTGTGTTTTTTTCAAGCATTCCAAATAAACTCATTTTACATGTAGGTGTTTACATGCAAATTACCTTTTAAAAGTTAGTAAATTAAGTATTTTGATAGTTATTTTTCAATAGACTGCTTTAATATTTTGAATCGATTAGGTTTTTTATATATTTGCCGAGATTTGTAAGCCCTACGAAATGTCTAAACACCTATTTATCACATTATTTGCCTTCTTTGGTATATCAACCGCGGCATCAGCACAATCAGACTTAGCCCAAGAGATTGGATTCTTTGCTGGACCAGTTACTTTACAGTCCGATTTTGGAGAAAGAAGCAACTTCGAAACCAACGTTGGAAACTCAGGTTTTGGTATCGGAATTATGCACTTTATCAACTTTTCTGCTGCTAATAACAGAGAAAGTTTTTTTACAGAACATTTTAAAGTGCGCTCTGAACTTGCTTTCAGCAGAACTAATTTGAAACATTACGGTCAGTGGGTGGAAAGAAAGCCTGACGGACTATTTGCTCAGCAGCTTAAAAATATGCACGCAAGTTCTACTACTTTAGGCCTTGGAGCACAATTAGAATTTTCTCCTTTTATGAAAATTCATGATTTCGAAAATACAATTGGTAGTTTCAGTCCGTATGGTAGTGTAGGTTTTCAAGTAAGCTATTATTCTACAAAAGTAGGTTCGCGTTTAGGAGACATTACTCTTCCAACTGTAACACCAGGAAAATATTTAGCGCCGTCTGATGGACGTGCACATGGATTTTCTACTGAAAGCGGTGTAGTATTATCTGCAACAGCAGCAGTTGGAGTACATTATAAATTAACTACAATGAGTGATTTAATGTTTGAGACTCGTTTTCAAATGTATAACTCAGATTGGATTGATGGATTAAATCCAAACAAAGACATTTACACTGAAAACAAATCTAACGACTGGCAGGTTTGGTTTAACTTCGGATATATTTATTACTTAGAATTCTAACAGAATTTTAATTCTCAAAATATAAAAAAATCCCAAATTCCAAAATAATTACAATTGGAATTTGGGATTTTTTATTTGGAATTTCTCTCTAAGATAAAGCTTGTTCTAAATCTGCAATTAAATCTTCTGCATCTTCAATACCAACACTTAATCGAACTAAATCATCCGTAATTCCTACTTCTGCTCTTTTATCAGCCGGAATTGATGCGTGTGTCATTAAAGCTGGATGATTGGCTAGAGATTCAACTCCTCCAAGAGATTCTGCCAAAGTGAATACTTTCAATTTCTCTAAAAATGAAATTGAATCTTCTTTTTTTCCTGATTTAAAATCAAAGGAAACCATTCCGCCAAATGCTTTCATTTGCTTTTTAGCAATTTCGTGAAAAGGATGACTTTTTAAACCTGGATAATAAACCGTTTTTATCTTAGGATGATTACTTAAATATTCAACTACTTTTTCACCATTTTCGCAATGTCTTTGTACTCTTAAAGCCAAAGTTTTGATTCCTCTTAAAACTAAAAAACTATCCATTGGTCCAAGTGTCGCGCCAGTTGCAAATTGCTGAAAATGCAATTGTTCACCAAGTTCTTTGTCTTTTACAATTAAAGCTCCTGCAATCACATCAGAATGTCCTCCTAAATATTTTGTTGCCGAATGCATAACAATATCTGCTCCCAAATCTAATGGTTTTTGCAAGTAAGGTGTTGCAAAAGTATTGTCAACCGCAAGAAGAATTTTCTTTTCTTGAGTAATTTTTGCTATTTCTTGAATATCAGCCAATTTCATCAATGGATTTGTCGGCGTTTCTACCCAGATCAATTTTGTGTTTTCGTTGATTAAACTTTTGAATTTTTCGATATTAGTCATATCCACAAAATGAAATTTAATGCCCGAATCTTTATAAATTCGAGAGAACATTCTATAAGTTCCACCATATAAATCATCCATTGCAATAATTTCGTCACCAGCCTTAAAAGATCTTAAAACGCAGTCTGTCGCTGCAAGACCAGACGAAAATGCTAATCCGCGAGTTCCGTTTTCGATACTTGCCAAAGCTTCTTCCAATGCAGTACGCGTAGGATTTGATGCTCTGCTGTATTCGTAATCTGCCAAAGGTTTTCCTGGACTTGTCTGGATAAAAGTAGATGTTTGATATACTGGCGGCATAACTGCTCCGGTAGATGGATCATGATGCTGTCCACCATGTATGACTTTTGTATTAAATTTCATATATTTATAAGTTTTAGATCTATAATTGTTGTACAAATTTACCGCTTAATTTATTTTATCGCGACACAACTTAGTACCTTTGTGCATAATTAACACTTTTTGATATGAAAAATTACATATTTATAATCTTTTTGTGTTTGATTTTTACAAGTTGCAAAAAAGAGCTTTCATTTGAAAATGAAACGTTTGAAGAAAAATCTACTATTCCGTGCAAGAATGAATGTCCGGAAATCACAATAGAAGTTCCAGTTGCCAAAAATATTAAAGTAATATCAGACAGCATAAATAAGAAAGTCTTCTCTGTAATAAAGGAGATTGTTTTTTTTGGCGAAGATTCAACAAAAGTCAATGACTACCAATCATTGTCCAAGTCTTTTATCGCATCGTATGAAGAAATGCGCGAAAAATTCCCAAACGATACTTTTGGCTGGGAAGCGAAAATTATTGGCAATGTCGAATTTCAATCTGATTCGATTTTAAATCTTAAAGTTGATCATTACACCTTTACCGGAGGCGCTCATGGTTATCAAGGTTATCGTTCGCTACTATTTAATGCAAAGACCGGCAAAGCAATTTTAAACAATCAATTATTTAAAAACGAAAAAGATTTTAAGGCTTTCGCCGAAAAAGCATTTCGAGCAAAATACAAAATACCAGCCGAAGCGAATATTAATGCAACAGGTTTAATGTTTGAAAATGATAAATTTCAGCTGCCGCAAAATATATTTTATACTTCAGAAGGTCTGCTTTTATATTACAACTCATACGAAGCCGCTTCATATGCAGATGGTCCAAAAGAAATTTTATTTTCTTATAATGAAGTCAATAAGTATTTGAATTTTCATTAAATATTTTAGATTAAATAAATTCATTATCTACACAATCTTTGTAGATATACTGGATGTAGACGCACTGCAGTGCGTCTCTACAGAAAACCTCAGAACCTAAGCATCTTAGTACCTTAGAACCTTTTCCCTACTGAACATCATACTTCATCTTACGCAAAACCCTCAAAGCTTCTTTAAAAGAAGAATAAACATTTTTATAAGGTTTTAAAAGCAATTTAGCATCGATAAGTTTTTGCCTTGCATCTTCAAAACCATTCAAATAACAAATCATAAAAGTAGAAGGCAGATTTTCGAGATCTTTCATTTCGCGGTCAGATAACGCAATCTCTTTTTGAAGTTTTGCCAGCAGAGCCATATTTGAATTATAAATATGATACAACATTTTGCGGTTGAATTCTGGCGGTTGAAAAAGCATTTGACGGTCTATTTTATAATATCCGTTATCAAAAAAATGAATAGTCTGCTCTTCCAGCGGATAATAACTCGTTTTATCATTCAATCCAAGCGGCACATATTCTGTAATGGTAAAACTATCGTCATCAAAAAAGATAGTGACTACATCCTGAGCCGAATAAAAAAGTTTAATTTGTTCATTAATTAATTCGATATCAACTCTTGATAAATACGTTTTATCACGTAATTTTTTGGGAACGCCAGCCCAGCATATTACAAACAATTCTTTAAAAACATGATATTTCGGCGACATGTCTTTATGCCTGAAATTCATAAAATCAATAACACCGTCTAAAGTATACTGAATGCTGTTTCGAGAACTATTTTCAATTCCGATTACGGTTTCTGTATTCTGATAGCTTTTTTCAACTTCTTCCCCATTATCCAGTGGAATCGAATTACTGCCGCGCCTTATAAAAACACTATTAGCAAGAATGGTATGGATTCCTTTTTTAAAATAAGAGACTTTGCTTTTGGGTTTTATAGTAACCAGACCAATCACTTTATCTTTTGGAAGATTTGGAAAAGGAACATTTTCGTATTGAATCTTAGGCGGGTTTTCTAAAAAAGCATTTACAAGGTTTTGAATTCTGCTGTCGTCAAAAAAGTCATCGCCGACAATTTCATTATCCTGATCTTCTACTCCAACAACGATATAAGAATTATTATTGGGATTTGAGTTTGATAATGCGCAAATATGCTTTAGAAACTTGCCTTTTCCTTCTCTGGAATGTAGGTTCAATTGCCTTTTTTTATCATAAAAACTGCTCTCATCATTGTGAGCTAGCAAATTCTTTATCAAAAGGCGTTTATTGATCATTATTCCCGATTATTAGACTGACTTAGATTTTTAGACTTCTTAGATTGATTTTCAGATTTCTAATTTAAACTAAAGATCTGATTTTCTAAGAAGTCTAATCATCTAGTTTTAAATATTCTTTTTAACAATCGTCGAAGACGCCTGCGCAGTGCTCATCACAACCAAATCCGCAATGTTTACATGATAAGGTCTTGAAACTACAAAGTGAATAATATCTGCAATATCTTCAGCCTGAAGCGGATCAAATCCCTTATAGACATTTGATGCTCTTTTGACATCTCCCTTAAAACGAACTTCACTGAATTCTGTTGCAACCATTCCCGGATGAATTCCTCCAACTCTAATTCCAAACGGATTCAAATCAATTCGCATTCCGGCAGTAATAGCGTCAACGGCATGTTTTGAGCCGCAATATACATTTCCGTTTGGATAAACTTCTTTGGCTGCGGTCGAACCAATATTAATAATATGTCCCGATTGTCTCTCGACCATTTGCGGAATTATCGCTTTTGAAACATACAAAAGTCCTTTTACATTAATATCAATCATGGCGTCCCAATCGTCTAAATCTCCATTTTGAATAGGATCCAAACCGTGGGCATTTCCAGCATTATTAATTAAAACGTCAATCGTAGAAAAATCGTTTGGCAAAGCACCTATTTTTTCTAAAACTTCCTCTTTATTACGAACATCAAATGCTAAAGAATGCACTTCTGTAAAAGCCGAAAGTTCTTTTTGAAGTTCTTCCAAACGGTCTTTACGTCTTCCGCAAAGCACCACTTTATAGTTGTTTTTTGCTAAAATCTGAGCGGCTGCTTTTCCTATTCCACTCGTAGCACCAGTAATTAAAACTGTTTTTTTCATTTTAAATATTTTGTTTTAACACATAGAGGCATAGGCATATTGTACTTTGAAAGGCATTTCATTTTCATAATTATGTGTATGTGAAATGCTAAGTTCTCTTTTCCAAAGCAATCATAAATCTATGTTTCTATGTGTTTATTTTTTTCTATTCAGATAAAACTGAATACTGTCACTGCGACTAAAAACTAAAATTAAGGCACATCGTCACCCATACTTTCTGTCCAGATCGCGAACCAATCTTCTGTATCCATATTCAATTCTATTGCTTTTGATAAAGATTGAATTCTCGCAACGTTAACAGTACCTGCAATTGGAATTATTTTTGCCGGATGTTTTAAAATCCATGATAACAAAAGTGTATCAGCACCTAAATGATATTTTTCTAATAAATTCGAAAATAGTTTTTTCAAACGACGAGTCTGCTTAGTATCTTCTCTAAAAACAGTTCCAAGCGGATTCCATGACAACGGACGAATTCCGTGTGTTTGCATATAATCTAGACTTCCGTCAAGCATTGGTTCATAATGCGTTGCCGAAAATTGTACCTGATTGTAACTTACTTCTGTTTTCTGACGAATTAATTCGGTTTGAGAACTGGTAAAATTCGAAAGTCCGAAATCAATAATTTTTCCTTCTCCTTTTAATTTTTCAACCGCTTCAGCGATTTCATCTGCCTGCATTAACGGACTTGGCCTATGTAATAAAAAAACATCAACATAATCTGTTTTCAGTTTTTTCAAAGATCCTTCAACCGACTTAATAATATAGTCTTTCGAATAATCGTAATGTTTGATTTTGTTTTCTGGGCGTTTTTCAGCGATCATCTGAATGCCGCACTTGGTAATCAATTGTAATTTTTCACGATCAATTTTACTGGCGTGAAAGGCTTTTCCAAAATCGGCTTCGGTCGTGTACGAACCGTAAATATCCGCGTGATCAAAAGTCGTAATTTTGTTTTCGATACTCACTTGTATCATGTTTTCCATTTCTTTGGTTGTAAGGTTTTTATCCCAAACTCCCCAATTCATAGTGCCTGAAATTATAGGCGATAAGACCGTTTTGCTCATAATAGTTATGCATTATTTTTGGTAATAAATATGCTTTATAAAAACATATTCATCAAAGTTCTTAAAAATATAAAAATAGATTCACAATTAGTCCTTAAAATTAGGTCATTGGTCGAAGTTTTAACCATTCTTTAACATCTTACTTCTTAAAAAATATTCAATTTGCACTCTCAAAAAACAGGCGTACAAATCAAGGTTTTTAAAAATATTTATATGGAAGAAAATACAACGACTTTAGACATTAGAGCGATAAATGAAAAAATTGAAAGAGAAAGTGCTTTTATAGACCTTCTTACAATGGAAATGAACAAAGTTATTGTGGGCCAGAAACATATGGTCGAGCGTTTATTAATCGGATTGCTTGGACAAGGACATATTTTACTGGAAGGAGTTCCAGGTCTTGCAAAAACTTTAGCCATAAATACATTATCACAAGCGGTTCAAGGTTCTTTCAGCCGTATCCAGTTTACGCCGGATTTATTACCTGCCGATGTTATCGGAACCATGATTTATAATATTAAAGCAAACGAATTCTCTATTAAAAAGGGACCTATTTTTGCCAATTTCGTACTTGCCGATGAGATTAACCGTGCGCCAGCAAAGGTTCAGTCAGCTTTATTAGAGGCGATGCAGGAAAAACAAGTTACTATTGGCGACACGACTTTTAAATTAGATCGTCCGTTTTTAGTACTTGCAACACAAAACCCAGTTGAGCAGGAAGGAACTTATCAGCTTCCAGAAGCACAAGTTGACCGTTTCATGTTGAAAACAGTTATTGACTACCCAAAAATTGATGAAGAGCGTTTTGTAATTCGTCAAAACCTAAAAGGATCTTACGAAAAAGTAAATCCGGTAGTTTCTGTTGAACAGATTTTACGTGCGCAAGAAGCAGTTCGTGAAGTTTATATGGACGAAAAAATTGAAAAATACATCCTAGATATTATTTTCGCAACGCGTTACCCTGAAAAATATAAATTAGCTGACTTAAAACCGCTTATTAGTTTTGGAGCTTCTCCTCGTGGAAGTATCAACTTGGCTAATGCTGCAAAATGTTACGCTTTTATCAAACGCCGCGGATATGTAATTCCAGAAGACGTTCGTGCTGTTGTTCACGATGTCTTACGTCACAGAGTTGGAATCACTTACGAAGCAGAAGCAGAAAATATAACTTCTGTAGACATTATCAACAAAATCGTTAACGAGATTGAAGTACCTTAAAAATTTGTTTCAAGTTTCAGGTTTCAAGTTGTTGCAAGACTAACTTGAAACTTCTAAACTTTAAACTTTAAACAAATAAAATGGATACAAAAGAGCTTTTAAAAAAAGTACGGAAAATAGAAATCAAGACCAAAAGACTGAGTAATCATATCTTTTCGGGAGAATACCACTCTTCATTTAAAGGACGAGGAATGACGTTTAGCGAGGTGCGTCAATACCAATACGGAGATGATATTCGTAACATCGATTGGAATGTGACCGCACGCTATAATGAAGCTCACGTTAAAGTATTTGAAGAAGAACGCGAATTGACCATGGTTTTAATGGTTGACATTTCGGGTTCGGAATCTTTTGGTTCTAAAAATCAATTTAAAAAAGACATCGTCACCGAAATTGCGGCAACGATGGCTTTTTCGGCTACACAGAATAATGACAAAATTGGTTTAATATTATTTTCTGACACTGTAGAACTATATATTCCACCAAAAAAAGGACGTTCGCACGTGCTTCGCATCATTCGCGAATTGATTGAATTTGAACCAAAAAGCAATAAAACAGACATTGCACAGGCTCTAAAGTTTTTATCTGGAACTCAAAAGAAGAAAGCCATTATTTTCATGATTTCAGATTTTATGTCTGATTCTTACGAGCATACTTTAAAAATTGCTTCCAAAAAACATGACATTACGGGCGTTCGAGTTTACGATATCCGCGAAGAAAGAATTCCAAATTTAGGAATGGTGCCAATGCTGGATGCTGAAACAGGAAAAATACAATTGGTTGATACAAGTTCGAAAGCAGTTCGTTTGAATTACGAGAAGCACTATCAGGAGAAACTAAATTATTTTAAAGATACATTCCGTAAATCTGGAGCAGGAATTGTCAACACCAGAGTAGACGAAAATTACGTTACTAAACTATTAGGCTATTTCAAATCACGATAAAAATCTGGCAATTTTGATTAACAAATCAAAAATCGTTAATCTAAAATCAACAATCGTTAATCAAATGAAATTTAAACTTTTTATATATTTATTGTTCTTTTCTACTATGATTTTTGCCCAGCAGAAACCAGTAGAAACAAGCATTGATACCACAAAAAACAAAATTGGTGCAGAGTTTAAACTGACACTTAAAACTGTTGTAAACTCAAAATCAAAAGTTGAATTTCCGAAACTTAAAAATATTGGTGCTTTAGAAGTAATTCAGTCTTATCCAGTTGATACTGTTAAGAAAGATGACACTTACGAGTTAATCAAAAAATATGGTTTAACGCAGTTTGATTCTGGTCGTTATACAATTCCAAGCATCAAAATTTTAATTGATAAAAAACCTTTCTTTACAGATTCTATTAAAGTTGAAGTTGCCAATGTAAAAGTCGATACTTTACAGCAGAAAATGTACGACATCAAAGATATTTCTGCTGTAGATGAAGGAATAGGAAATTGGTGGATTTACGTTTTAATTGTTCTAGTAATTATCGGAATTGGGGCTTTTGTTTATTGGTACGTTAAAAAACGCCAGCTGAAAAAAATTGAAGAGGAAGTTTATAAAACACCTATCGAAAAAGCGACAAGTTTATTAAACAACTTAGAGAAAAAAGAACTTGTTCAAAAAGGAGAAATCAAAGAATATTATAGTGAATTAACAGATATCGCCAGAAATTATATCGAGGAAGCAATTCATATTCCAGCAATGGAAAGCACAACTTCTGAATTGATTCAGGCAATTAGAGCAGCATCAACCCAAAAGAAAATGACGCTGACGCCGGAAACGGTTGAGAATTTAGAACGTGTTTTACGTCAAGCCGATTTGGTAAAATTTGCCAAATCTAAACCACTTGATTTTGAAATTACAGAAGATAGAAACAAAATTCAGAAAGTAATTTTAACGCTTGACAATGCAATCCCGACAGAAGTTCCAGAAGACATTGAAGATCAATTATTGAATGAAGCGCAAAGACAAAAACAAATTCAGGCACAGCTTCGTAAAAAACGAAATGCCAGAATTGGTTATGCAGTTGCTGCTGTTGTGTTTTTATTATTCGCAACTACAACTTACTTTGTGGTTACAAAAGGTTTCACTTACGTGAAAGACAATTTAATTGGTCATCCTTCTAAAGAATTATTAGAAGGCGAATGGGTAAAAAGCGCTTACGGAAATCCTGCGGTTCTTATTGAAACTCCAAAGGTTTTAAAGAGAATGGATACTGAAAAAGTACTTCCAAAGGAAACTATGGCATTAATTAAAGAAATGCAGCTTTTTGTATACGGAAGTATGATCGATAATTTCTATATCACCGTTTCTACTGCCAAGTTTAAACAGCCAACTGATATAGATTTGGCAAAAGCTCTCGAAGGATCTTTAAAAGTAATGGAAGCTCAAGGAGCGCAAAATATTATTGTAAAACAAGAAGATTTCCAAACAAATGAAGGTATTCAGGGAGTTAAAGGTTACGGGACAATGTCTATCCTAAATCCGGCAACTAAAACAAGTACAAAAGCATATTATGAATTGTTACTTTTCAAACAAGATCAAGGTTTACAGCAAATTATGATTTTACATGAAGAAGGTGATACATATGCTAATGAAATCACAACCCGAGTATTAAATTCTGTTGAACTTCAAAGAGCAAGCAACTAATGAGTAAGATCACTTTTTTAAATCCAGAATTTCTTTGGTTGTTTCTTTTAATTCCGATTGCTATAATTTGGTTTTTATTGAAACGCAACCAGCAGTTGGCTACTTTAAAAATGAGCTCGACAGCAGGTTTTCAAAACAACGAATCTTTATTGGTCAAATTGAGACCATGTTTATATGTTTTTAGAGTTTTAGCTTTAAGCTCATTAATCATTGCATTGGCACGACCAAGAACTGTAGACATCAGTAATCAAACCAAAACGACTAAAGGAATTGATATTGTAATGGCAATTGACGTTTCTGGATCTATGCTGGCAAAAGATTTAAAACCAAATCGTATGGAAGCTTTGAAAAGAGTTGCTGCAGATTTCGTTGAAGAAAGACCAAACGACAGAATAGGATTGGTTTTATATGCTTCTGAAGCTTATACTAAAACACCAGTTACAAGCGATAAAGCTATTATTCTTGAAGCCATAAAAGGCATTAAATACGATACGGTTTTACAAGACGGAACTGGAATTGGAATGGGATTAGCAACTGCTGTAAACCGTTTAAAAGACAGTAAAGCAAAGAGCCGTGTAATTATTTTACTTACCGATGGTGTTAATAATGCTGGATTTATCGAGCCGGAAACTGCTGCCGACATTGCCAAACAATACGGAATAAAAGTATATACAATTGGTCTTGGTACAAACGGAATGGCAGAATCTCCATACGCTTATGCACCAAACGGAGGTTTCTTATTCAAAATGCAAAAAGTTGAAATCGACGAAAGACTAATGAAAAGTATTGCCCGAAAAACAGATGGAACATACTTTAGAGCAACAAGCAACGATAAATTAGCTGAGATTTATAAGTCAATCAATAAATTGGAAACAACAGAAATTCAGGAATTGAAGTTCTACGATTATGACGAAAAATACAGGGTTTTTGTTTTATTTGCCGGATTGTTATTATTGCTGGAAGTGGGATTAAGAAATACGGTTTACAGAAGCTTTATTTAATTTTTTCAAGATCAAAAAATTCCAAATTTTAAAATTCCAAATTCCAAGTTGAAATTGAGAATCTAAAATTGGAGATTTAATAAAAGAAGCAAAAGTTAAAATTTGAAAAATTGAAATTTAAATAACTCCAAAGTTTGGAATTTGGATTTTCAGTATTGGAATTTAAAAAATTTATGGAATTAGACGAAAAAAAATATTTATATCTCTTATTATTACTCCCAATTGTGGTGTGTATTTTCCTTTTCAATATGTATTGGAAAAGAAGAAAACAACGCGAATTTGGTGACTTGGAAATGGTAAAAAGATTGAGTCCAGAGAAATCAGTTTTTAAACCTGTTTTAAAAATAGTGGTGATTCTTTTGGCGCTAACCTGCCTAATCATTGGTTTGGTAAACCCGAAGATTGGAACTAAAATGGAAACTGTAAAAAGAGAAGGTATTGATATCGTTTTTGCAGTCGATGTTTCTAAAAGTATGCTTGCCGAGGACGTTGCACCAAGTCGTTTGGATAAGAGTAAACAATTGGTCTCTCAAATTATTAACAACTTAGGAAGTGACAGAATTGGGATTGTGGCATATGCAGGAAGCGCATTTCCTGTTTTACCGATAACATCAGATTACAGCGTTGCCAAAATGTTCCTGCAGAGTATGAATCCTGATATGGTTTCGTCACAAGGAACATCTCTTGACGAAGCTATTCGCTTATCTGCAACTTATTTTGATGAAAAAAGCAAAACCAGCAAATTACTTATTCTAATTTCAGATGGAGAAGATCATTCTGAAGGCGCATCTGTTGCTGCAGAAGAAGCCAACAAATTAGGAATGAAAATTATAACCATTGGCGTTGGAACAGAACGAGGAGGAACAATTCCATTAAAAGAAAATGGTGTGGTTCGAAGCTACCAAAAAGATCAAAACGGACAAACTGTAACCACAAAACTAAATCAAGAAGGTTTAAAAACGATCGCAAAAGCCACAAAAGGCGGTTATGTTTACGGCGGCAGCACTAAAGAAGTTTTAGAGTATGTAAAAAATGCTTTGAACAACATTCAGAAAACAGAATTTGAAGCAACACAAATGGCCGAATTTCAATCGCAGTTTCAGTGGTTTATTGGGTTTGCACTTTTATTACTGTTCCTTGATATTTTCTTATTAGAAAGAAAAACAAGCTGGATCAAAGAATTGGATTTATTTAACGAAAAGAAATAAATGTTCGGAATAAAATTCAGAACAGAAAACAAAACAAGAATGAAAAATTTACTTCTTTATATTTTACTAACGGTTTCTCTGGCAGTTTCTGCCCAAGAGAAAGACAAATCATTGCCTGCTGCCAATGAAGAATATAAACAGAATAAATTTGTTGATGCTGAGGCAAACTATAGAATTTCGGAATCTAAATTTCCTAAAAGATCAACAGCGCCATATAATTTAGGAAATACTATTTATAGACAAAATCAAATTTCAGAGGCCAAGTTTGCTTACGCGAAAGCCATAAAAAATGCTAAAACCAGACCTGAAAAACACAAAGCTTTTCATAATCTTGGAAATGTTTTTATGAAAGAGAAAGATTATACACAGGCAGTTGAAGCTTACAAACAGGCGCTGCGTAATGATCCTACAGATGATGAAACGCGTTACAATTATGCTTACGCAAAACAAAAGCTAAAAGAGAATCCACCGAAAAACGATAAAAATAAAGACAAGAATAAGGACAAAGACAAGGATAAAAATAAAGATAAAGACAAGGATAAGAATAAGGATAACAAGGACAAAGACAAGGATAAGAAAGACGATAAGGGCGACAAAGATAAAGACAAAAAAGACGGCAAAAACGACCCTAAGAAAGACGACAAATCGGACAATCAGGGACAGCCGAAACCGCAGCCTGGAGGGATATCAAAAGAACGTGTCCAAAATTTATTAGATGCCGTTAACAATGAAGAAAAGAAAATTCAGGATAAAGTAAACGCGCAGAAGGTAAAAGGCAATCCTAAGAAAACAGAAAAAGACTGGTAAAATAAGTTTAATCGTTTAACCGTTAATTTGTTTATTTGATCAAGTAAAACGATTAAACAAATAACGATTAAACGATTTAACATAAAAAAAGATTAAACAATTAAATGAAAAGATATTTAATTCTATTTCTACTCACTTTTCAAGGACTTATGGCTCAAGTACAATTTGAAGCCAGAGTCAGCAAAAACACGCTTGGACTGAACGAAAGACTTCGTGTAGACTTCATCATGAATGTTGACGGAGATAATTTCGAACAGCCTTCTTTTGACGGTTTTAAACTTGTTGCAGGACCAAGCCAACAGATTAGTCAATCTTGGATTAATGGTCGAAGCTCTTTCCAGAAAATTTACTCTTATATTTTACAGCCTGAGAGAAAAGGTGCTGTAACTATCAAACAAGCCGCAATAGAATACAACGGACAGATTTACAAAACAAATCCAATTAAAGTTACAGTTACCAATGCTGTAGCTCAGGAAAGAGATCCAAGCGACAGACCTCCAGGATCTGGAAATGAATTATTGACTCTTGTTGCTGAAATTTCAAAAACTAATCCATACCTAAATGAACCAATTACAGTAGTTTACAAACTGTATTTCAACAACATTGGCGTAACGGGATTTAAAGAGCTGGCAAAACCTAAATACAATGATTTCTGGAATCAGAATATTGACATTAAGCAATTGGCTATTGAAGAAGGAAATTACCAAGGACAGAGATGTTACTACGTAATCCTGAAAAAAGCAATTTTATATCCTCAAAAAGCTGGAAAACTCACAATTGAACCTCTTTCACTAGATATTGGTGTACAATTACCAACAAATCGACGCGATATGTTTGGTCAAATGATTATTACTGAAGACAATAAAGTAGTTTCGGCGGGAGCTAAAACAATAAATGTACGACCTCTTCCTGAGAGCACAAAACCAGAAGGATTTACAGGCGCTGTTGGAAGATTGAACTTTACGGTTACACCTTCTAAAACAACACTTAAAAATGGCGAAAGTCTAGATTTAATTGTAAGTGCACAGGGAACTGGAAATATGAAGTTATTTACACTTCCAAAACCAGTTGTTCCAAATGCCTTGGAAATGTATGATCCTGTTCATGATGAAAAAGTAACAACATCATTAGCTGGAATGTCTGGAAGAATTACAGATAAATATACTATCATTCCGCAGTACAAAGGAAAATATGCGATTAAACCAATGCAGTTTTCATACTTTGATTTGAGTTCGGGTACTTATAAAACAATCACTTCTAAAGAAATTATGGTGGATGTTTTAGACGGTCCAACTCCTGCAGAAGCAAATACAGGATCTGCTGCTAAAAATGTAGCTGCCAAAACAGAACAATTTAAAAATATCAAACCTAAAACAATTTTAGTTAGTATAGCTAAAAATGATTTTTATGGTTCTGATTTATATTTGGGATTATTATTCGCTCCGTTCATCATCATTCCGCTGATTATTTTAGGTAAGAAGAAAAAAGAAGCTATCGACAGTGACGTTACTGGAAATAGAATTAGAATGAACAATAGACTGGCGAAGAAATATTTATCGCAGGCGAAGAAACATCTTAACAATAAAGAGCCTTTCTATATCGCACTGGAAAAAGCAATGCACAATTTCTTGAAAGCCAAACTGCATATTGAAACCTCAGAAATGAGTAAAGACAATATTAGAGAATTGTTGTTGTCTAGAAATGCAAATCCAGAAACCGTACAAAACTTTATCGCTTTGACCGAAAACTGTGAATTTGCACGTTATGCACCAGCATCAAGTGCTTCGATTCAGCAGGATTACGATAAGGCGGTTTTGATTATTTCTGAGTTAGAAAAACAGATTGTTTAATTTTTTTTACTGCAAAGTCCGCTAAGAAAATTGATTTAGATTTAGATTTCGATGAATTTAAGTTCGCAAAGTTGAAAATCTTATTACATATTTAGAAAATGAAAAACATACTATATCTCTTTTTATTAATCTCACAGGTTTTCTTTGCGCAGGGGCGCTTTGAAGCAGGAAATGCTTTATACGAGAAGGGACAATATAAAGAAGCTGTGCAGGTTTATGAAAACATCATTAAAGAAGACAAATTACATTCGGCTGAATTGTATTTTAATCTTGGAAACTGCTATTATAAATTAAACCAAGTTGCACCTTCTATTTATAATTATGAAAAAGCACTGGTTTTAAAACCAAACGACCCAGAAACTTTAAACAATTTAAAGTTTGCCAAAAAGCTTACAATCGATGAAATTAAGGAAGTTCCCAAAGTTGGTTTTGCAAAACTGATTCAAAACTTTACATCGATTTTTGATTATAATACGTGGGCAAAAATTGCTGTTGCAATCGGGTTTATCTTTTTACTGAGTTTTATTGGTTATTATTTTTCAAGCGCTACACTAGCCAAAAGAATCTATTTCGTTGGAATGTTTATCCTTTTGATAGCACTTGGTTTAAGTATTGGTGCTGGAATGTCCGAGAAAAATAATTTTGATAACGATCGCGTTGCAATTGTTTTTTCTGAGTTCAGCCAAGTTCGAAACGAACCTCAAAAATCTGCAAATGGAATTATTCTATTACACGAAGGGGCAAAAGTTTACGTACTAGAAAGTGCTGCTGGATGGAAAAAAGTAGAATTAACAGATGGAACTCAAGGCTGGATTGATTCTTCGACTATTAAAGAAGTGAAATAAGATTTAAAAATATTCAAATAAAAAATTCCAAATTCCAATGTTAAACTGGAGTTTGGAATTTTTATTTTTTTAGAATTTCTAATTAGTTTACAGCATCCACCAATCTTATAAATTCTGCTCTGTAACCATCTTCATCATTATACAAACCAGACTTTGCTAATTTTTTAATGTCTGAGGTTGAACTGCTGGTAATGTATTTTGACTCGCGTAATTTTAATCCGAACCAAGAAACTGCGGTTGTAAATTTAAAATCAGGAGAACTGTTTTGAAGATCTGTTTTCCTATCTGCTATCACATTTACTATTTCAATACTTTTATCACCATCAGGTTTTTTATATCTGAATTTTACGGTTGCCAATTCATCACTGTAATTGCCTTCTGTTTTTTGTGTTTTAGTATATTTTAGATCAGACGGAACATAGCTGCTTTCTACACCAGCTGGAATAATTTCATACAAAGCCGTAACGGAATGCCCGCTTCCTAATTCGCCCGCATCTATCTTATCATTTTTGAAATCTTCAGCATTTAGTTTGCGGTTTTCATAACCAATCAATCGATACGCCTGAACGTGTTTTGGATTAAACTCAATTTGAATTTTCACATCTTTCGCAATAGCAAACATCGATCCTTTAAATTCTTTTCCTAAAAAACGATTTGCTTCTTGAATATTATCGATGTAAGCGTAATTTCCGTTTCCTTTATCGGCAAGAATTTCCATTTTAGAATCTTTATAATTCCCCATTCCATAACCTAAAACAGTTAAAAACACACCGGAGTTTCTTTTTTGTTCAATTAGTTTCATCATCTCATCATCACTTGATGCTCCAATATTAAAGTCACCATCAGTAGCTATCACTACCCTGTTATTGCCGCCTTTTATAAAATTTTGCTGTGCCAATTTGTAAGCCAGTTCGATTCCTTCGCCTCCTGCTGTGCTTCCTCCTGCATGCAGTTCATCAAAAGCCTCCATAATTTCATCTTTCCTATCACCAGAAGTTGGTTCCAAAACAACTCCAGCAGATCCTGCATACACTACAATAGAAACTTTATCACTATTTCGAAGTTCTTTTACAAGAACCTTCATTGATTCTTTCAATAACGGCAATTTGTTTTGCTCATCCATAGATCCAGAAACATCTACTAAAAAAACAAGATTAGAAGCCGGCAAATTTTCCATTGGAACATTTTTTCCCTGCAAACCAATCTTTAACAGTCGGCTGTTTGTATTCCACGGACAGTCGCTGTATTCAGTATTAATAGCAAACGGATGCTGCCCATCTGGCTGTGGATATTTATATTTAAAGAAATTGATCATTTCCTCTACACGAACGGCATCTTTTGGAACTTTCTGCCCTTCATTAATAAAACGTCGAATATTGGTGTATGACGCATTATCAACGTCTATAGAAAAAGTAGATAGTGGTTCTTTCAGCGGAGATTCAAACGGATTTTCTTCTAATCCTGCGTAGCTTTCTGTATTCGGTTCAATGTACATTTCCTCTGGAATTTCATCTACTACAGCTGCAGCAGAATCAACTGTCTCGTAACTTTGGTCTGCTGATTCAACTTTCTTACAGCTGAAAATAGTAAATACGAGGAATGCCATCATAAAGAAATTAAGATTTCTCATAAAGTAAATTTTTTAAAAATTAATAAAAGGTTATAGGCTTCAAATAAGGACTAGCATTCCGGATGTACTAGAAGTAATTATTTGCAATTTTCGAGTATGCAAAATCGTGCCAAAAAATTTACAAATGTTTTTCTTACGTGAAAAAAAATTAAAAACCTTGATTTTTAAAGGAATTAATGTGAAATATTTTTTTTTCTTTTCGTGTAAATTGTAGAGACGCACCGCAGTGCGTCTAAGTCAAGTAGATCGGCAAAGATCATATCAGATGCACTGAAGTGATTTTTTTTTTTGCCACAGATTAATGGATTTGAAATGATTAATCCTTTTTTAATCTTTTAATGTGTTGCATTACTTTATATTTCTGTGTGTAGACGCACTGCGGTGCGTCTCTACAGAATATTGGACTATGAAATTAAAACTGATATATTTTCTCAGGCGTAACGCAATAATCCAATTTAATATCCGACTCAAAAACATCATCAATCTGACTTACGGCTTCAAAAAAAGAAAGTCCGATTTTGAGGGTTTCGGGTTTGCACTCTGCAAGGAATTTATCGTAAAAGCCTTTTCCGTAGCCGATTCGGTTTCCAAAAACATCAAAAGCTAAAAGCGGTACAAAAACAACTTCGACTTTAGAAGATGGTACTTCGATTCCGTCAACAGGTTCTGGAATATTATATTCGTTCTTTTTAATTTTGGTATTATCGGTCAAAAGAAAATGAGTCATTTTTCTGGATTCGAAATCACTTTTAGAAATCAGGATTTCTTTGTCTTTTCCAGAAAGCAAATGAAGTACAAATTCGGTATTAACTTCTTTTTGCTCTTCGATAGGAAGAAAAACATGGTAATAAATTTTATCCCAAATTGGCATCTGAATCAATTGGTTGGCAATTTTCAGACTTTTTTCTTCGACTTCATCAAAAGAAAGTGCTTTACGGAAATTTTTATATTCTATTCGAAGTTCTTTTTTATTCGTCGGCATTTTCGGGATTACTTTTAGATAAATGATAAATGGCATCGCCTTCGTAAACAATTGGCGAATGGTTTGCATTAATTACAAAACCATCATGTGGTGCTTTTACTTTCTGTTCAAATTTACCAAATGGATCTGTAATAATGGCTAAGATAGTGCCTTTGGTTACAAATCTTCCGACTAAATTAAAATCGTGCAGCAAACCCGAACATTTTGCACGAAGCCAAACCGATTGTTTAATATAAATTGAAGGTTCAAAAGCTGGCTCAACCAATTGCTTTGGATCAAGCATATTTAGATAATGCAGTAAACGTTTTGTGCCCAAAACACCTTCATTGGCAATTTCATTATTAATATCCAAAGATTTTCCGCCTTCAAAAAGAAGCATTTTGACATTGGCTTTTTCAGAAGTATTTCTAAAAGAACCATTTATATTTTTAGAATATAAAGTAAACGGCGCATTAAAAACATCTGCCAAAATTTTCAACTCGGGATTATTTTCAGTGATTCTAATTTGAGGGGCATTGAAACGACTTGCTCCGCCTGCGTGAAAATCGACTGCATAATCTAGAATCGGCAGAATTTCTTCAACAATATGATAGGCAAATCTACTGGCAAGCGAACCTTTTTTACTTCCTGGAAAAACACGGTTTAAGTCGCGGCCGTCTGGAAATTCGCGCGATTTATTCACAAAACCATACATATTGATCACCGGAATACAAATTATTGTACCTCGCGTGGGTCTGTTAATTTTTTTGCTGATAATCTGACGAACGATTTCGACGCCATTTATTTCGTCGCCGTGGATTCCAGCCGAAAACAAAACCGTTGGGCCTTCAATCTTGGAACGGCGTACAATAACAGGAATATTTAATTTGGTTGTAGTGTGCAGTCGAGCAATTTCGACGTTTATCGTTCTGTGTTCTCCCGGCAAAATCGATTCGCCAAAAATAACCAATGGAGTACTATTTTTCATCTCGAATTATAAAATCTAAATATAGAAATTATTCTTTTGATTTTGTAAATTTGAAACTAAATCAATGTTAAGCTTCATTTAGAAATCGGAATGGTTTTTGAAAAGCTTTTCGAACATCTTCAGAAACACTATAGAATGCAAAAACCAGCCTTAGATCTTCAAATTTTAACCTTGCCAGACAACCCCGGTGTTTATCAATATTATGATAAAGACGGGAAAATCTTGTATGTCGGCAAAGCCAAAAATTTAAAAAAAAGGGTTTCTTCATATTTCAATAAAATACACGACACAAAGAAAACAAATGTTCTGGTTAGAAAAATTGTAACCATAAAACATATCGTTGTTCCTACAGAAACTGATGCGCTTTTATTAGAAAACAATTTAATTAAAACTTTACAGCCCAGATATAATGTTTTACTGCGCGATGACAAAAGTTATCCTTGGATCTGTATTAAAAAAGAGCCTTTTTCGAGAATATTTTTAACTCGAAGAATGGTAAAAGACGGCTCTGAATATTTTGGCCCGTACACCAATTTCAAGATGGTTTACACGATTCTGGATTTAATTAAAGAGCTGTATCCATTAAGAACCTGCAATTACGATTTAAGTAAATCGAATATCGACTCTGGAAAATTTAAGGTTTGTTTGGAATATCATATCGGAAATTGTAAAGGCCCTTGCGAAGGTTTGGAACCTTTAGAAGAATATCAAAGACAAGTCAACGCCATTCGCGAAATCCTGAAAGGAAATTTCAAAGAAAGTTTAAAGGATTTCAAGAAATTGATGAATAATTATGCGCAGAATTTACAATTTGAAGAAGCGCAGAAAATTAAAGAAAAAATCGAAGTTCTTGAAAACTATCAATCTCGATCAACAATTGTAAATCCGAAAATTACCAATATTGATGTTTTTTCAATCGTTTCTGACGAAAGTGCCGCTTATGTCAATTTCCTTCAGATTTCTCACGGTTCGATTATTCGTTCACATACTTTAGAAATCAAGAAAAAACTCGACGAAAGCGATGAAGAATTATTAGAATTGGCGATTATAGAACTTCGTGAACGTTTTAATTTATTGTCAAAAGAAATCATTGTTCCTTTTGAAATGGATTTGGGCGAAAATATTAAAACAACCGTTCCGCAGCTCGGGGACAAAAAACAAATTTTAGATCTATCGATTAGAAATGCCAAATTCTACCGCATCGAACAATTAAAACAATTGCAAATTGTAGATCCAGATCGCCACGTAAATAGAATTATGGCGCAGATGCAGAAAGATTTACGTCTTCCTGTTGAGCCTCGACATATAGAATGTTTTGATAACTCGAACATACAAGGAACAAATCCCGTTGCTGCCTGCGTGGTTTTTAAAGATGGAAAACCAAGTAAAAAAGATTATCGCCATTTTAATGTAAAAACCGTTGAAGGTCCAGACGATTTTGCTTCGATGACCGAAATTGTTTACCGCCGTTACAAAAGATTATTAGATGAAAATCAGCCTTTACCGCAATTAATAATTATTGATGGTGGAAAGGGACAATTGTCATCTGCCCTAAAAAGTATCGATGAGTTGGGTCTACGTGGTAAAATTGCCATTATCGGAATTGCAAAACGTTTGGAAGAACTTTTTTATCCAGGCGATTCTATTCCGTTATATCTGGATAAAAAATCTGAAACCTTAAAAGTTATTCAGCAGTTACGAAATGAGGCGCACCGTTTTGGTATTACTTTTCACCGAGATAAACGAAGCAAAGCCGCGCTTAATTCATCTGTAGAAAGCATCCCTGGAATTGGCGAAAAAACCATGCTGGCGTTAATACAACATTTTAAAAGTGTTAAAAGATTGAAACTGGCAACAGAAAAAGAAATTTCGGCCGTTGTAGGAGTATCAAGGGCTAAAAAAATTGTAGATTTTTATCATCCGAAAGAAAACTAATTCACTTTGAAAAAATACTTTTTACATATCTGTTTAAGTTTATTTTGCTCTATTTTATATAGTCAAAATGATATTTCTTTGGTACAAAAAGACAAAAGCAAATTCAAAATAAGTTTAAAAACCAATTCTGCCTCAGAAGAAAGCGAAGAAATCCAGCAGGCAGTAGAAGTCAAAAATTTTCAAACCGGAAAAACCTAGATCATTACAAATATCGAAACGTCTATTACGGGAAAACCAACTCATTTGGAAGTAAACGATTATAATTTTGATGGTTTTACAGACTTTGCTGCTTTTCATAGTGATGATGGAATGGGAGTTTATACGATTTACCAGATTTTTATTTTTAATCCGAAAACTAAAAATTTTGAAGCTTTACAATTTCCAACCAATTTCAATCCGAAATGTGATATGTTTTGCGATGTAAAAGTCGATAAAACTAAACAAACACTAAGTTCAAGCTGCAGAGGCGGCGCGAAAACCCACACGGATATTTGGAAATTTGATCCAACCAAAAAATTAATACTTTCAAAAACAGAATCCTACTAAGATAATCTATTAAAAGCAAAAAAAATTGCCGACTTTTACAAAACCAATTAGTTAATTTCTATGCGCCTAAGCCAGCTGTCCATTTCAAATACTCGGTCAAAAGGATTTTTTTCCAATCCCAAAAAAGGAGCTTCTTGGGTCGCTCTTTTTTGGCAGGAAAAAATAACCTTTTGCCTCTCGCAGTTTTCCATTTCCATCTGGGGCGTGGCAGCGGTGCTTTTTACACTTTTATTACTTTTTCCAGAGAAATCATTTTCGCAAGAAATCAAAAAAGACAGTTTAAAAAGACCTAAAATTGGTTTGGTTTTAAGTGGCGGCGGTGCCAAAGGTTTTGCCCATATCGGAGTTTTAAAAGTTTTGGAAGAAGCCGGAATCAAAATTGATTACATTGGCGGAACCAGTATGGGATCTGTAATCGGCGGACTTTACGCTTCGGGTTACAATGCTTCTCAAATCGATTCGATCTTCAAAAAAACCAATTTTGACGAATTAATAAACGATTATATTCCGCGTTCGTCTAAGAACTTTTACGGAAAAAAGAATGACGAATTATATGCGATTGTTTTGCCATTCAGTAATTTTAGAGTGGGTATTCCAGAAGCACTCTCAAAGGGAATGTACAATTACAATCTGCTCAGCAGTTTGACCAGAAATGTTCGCCACATTCGTGACTTCAATAAACTGCCAACACCTTTTTTATGTATCGGAACCAATATTGAAACAGGTGAAGAAGTTTTATTGAATAAAGGAAATTTAGTTCAGGCTATGATGGCGAGTGCAGCTTTTCCTTCCCTATTTACTCCAGTAGAAATCGACGGAAATTTATTGGTCGACGGTGGTGTTGTAAACAATTATCCAATCCAAGAAGTTCGTAATCTTGGAGCAGATATTATCATTGGAGTTGATGTTCAGGACGATTTGATGAAAAGAAAAAGTCTAAAAAATGCAACTCGTATTTTGGTTCAGATTACCAATCTGCAGTCAATCGACAAAATGAAAAACAAAATAAAAGATACGGATGTTTACATAAAACCAGACATTCGTGATTATGGCGTAATTTCATTTGATAAAGGTGAAGAAATTATTAGAAAAGGAGAAGAAGCTGCTTTTGCTGTTTATGAAAAAATCAAAACACTAACAGATGAAACTTATTTTTACAAAAAGCCAAAACTAAAAGTCGCAACAGATACAATTGAAATCCAGAAAATTAATACCGACAAATTAGATAATTATACCAAAGAATATATTCGGGGCAAACTTCGTTTTAAACCGGGAAGCACGATTACCTATAATGATTTAAAAACGGGAATTAATAACTTGAATGCTACGCAGAACTTTAGCACCATTTCCTATTGTCTGCAGCCAGACGGCGGTAAAGACGACTTAGATTTGGTTTTAAAAGAAAACCCAACACAAACGTTTTTGAAACTGGGACTTCATTATGACGGACTTTATAAAAGTGGTATTTTATTAAATCTTACCCACAAAAAAACGTTTTTGAAAAATGATGTGACTTCTCTTGACATTATTTTAGGTGATAATTTTAGATATGATTTTAATTATTATGTTGAAAATGGTTTTAATATCAGCTTTGGTTTTCGTTCAAGACTGAATCAATTTAATCGAAATGTAACCACTAGTCTGAGCAATCTGGTTTACGATAATCCTGGCACCAATTTAATCAATGTTGATTTTATGGATATTAATAATCAGGCCTATTTTCAAACTATTTTTGTACAGAAGTTTTTAATGGGCGGTGGTTTAGAATACAAATATCTAAAGATAAATTCGCCGACACTTTCGAATGAAGACAACGTAATTGATAAAAGCAATTACTTTAGTGCATTTGCATACTTAAAGTATGATTCTTTTGACGACAAATATTACCCAAGTTCTGGATTGTATTTTTCTACAGATTTACAAACGTACTTGGCATCGTCAGATTATACGAATACATTTAAACCTTTTTCGATGGCAAAAGCCGAGTTGTCTTTTGTAAATACATTATTTCCGAAAGCAACTTTTAAAATTGATGCTGATGCAGGTTTTACTTTTGGAAGCAGCAGCGTTCCGTTTTTTGATTATATTTTAGGAGGGTACGGTTACAGCAAAATCAATAATTTTAATTATTTCTATGGTTATGACTTTTTAAGTATTGCAGGAAACAGTTATATCAAAACAGGAATTACGCTGGATTACGAAATCATCAGAAAAAACCATATTAATGTTTCTGCCAATTTCGCCAATTTAGGTAACAATATTTTCAGCACAGTCGACTGGATCTCAATGCCGAAATATACAGGTTACGCTGTAGGTTACGGATTGGAAACTATAATTGGTCCAATTGAGATCAAACAATCATGGTCTCCAGAGATGTCAAAAAGCTTTACCTGGTTTAGTATCGGATTTTTGTTTTAGGCTTTTATTGAAGAATAATTCAATAAAATCGCGGTTTTTTTTTGCTATATAAAAATTATATCAAAAAAAATTAAAATATCTAATAGTTATAATTAATATAATTTTTAATTTTACTCGGAAAAAATTACGACATTTGTTATAATGAAAACAAAATGGACAGGTTTATTAGAGTATCTTCAATTCCTCATCAAGAGAAATCCTGAGTAAGCTATCGAATTGAGATAATTTAAATCATCAAAAAAGATGATTGGATTATCTGTTCACACAATTCAAATTTTCGAATTATCTAATTTACAAATTATCTAATTGAAAAGCCATGCCATTATATCACAAACTCGGAGACTTTCCGCAAAAGCGACACACCCAATTTGAAAAACCTAACGGAGGTTTTTACTACGAACAATTATTTGGAACCGAAGGTTTTCACGGACATTCTTCATTGTCATATCATGTTCACAGACCCACGCAGGTTAAAGAAATTTTAAACTCATATTCGGTTGAACCAAAAATTGCAATCGGAAAAAACATAAAATCATTATTATTCAAAGGCTTTGAATTAAAGCCAGAAAATGACTTTTTAGACAGCCGAAAAGCAATGTTAGTCAACAAAGACTGCATTATTGGTTTGGCTGCGCCGAAAGAATCGCTTCGAAATTATTTCTACAAAAATGCCGATGCCGATGAAATGCTTTTCGTTCATAAAGGAAAAGGAAAATTAAGAACCATGTTAGGAAACATTCCTTTTGAATATGGCGATTATTTGATAATTCCAAGAGGCATTATTTACCAAATAGAATTCGAAACCGAAGAAAACCGACTATTTTATGTAGAATCGTATTCTCCATTTTATACGCCAAAACGATATAAAAATCAATCGGGTCAGCATTTAGAACATTCTCCATTTTGTGAGCGTGATTTTATTCTGCCAAACGAATTGGAAACGCATGACGAAAAAGGTGATTTTTTAATTAAAATTAAAAAAGAAGGCATGATTCACGAAGTGATTTATGCAACACATCCTTTTGATGTTGTCGGTTGGGACGGATATAATTTCCCTTACGGATTCTCCATTCATAATTTCGAACCTATAACGGGGCGTGTTCACCAACCGCCGCCAGTACACCAGACTTTTGAAACGGCAGCTTTTGTCGTTTGTTCATTCTGCCCAAGACTTTACGATTATCATACGAAAGCAATTCCGGCGCCATACAATCACAGCAATATAGATTCAGACGAAGTACTATATTATGTAGATGGCGATTTTATGAGCCGTAATAATATTGAACAGGGTCATATCACTTTACATCCAAAAGGAATTCCGCACGGACCAGCTCCAGGCGCAATGGAACGCAGTATTGGTCATAAAGAAACTCAGGAATTAGCCGTTATGGTTGATACTTTCAGACCGCTAATGGTTACGGAAGAAGCAATGGGTCTTGATGATGGTCAATATTACAAATCCTGGTGTGAATAATTAGTCAATGTGCCAATTTGATAATTAGATAATATTTTAATTCGAAAATTAGACAATTAAAATTGTAATTTTAAACCTACAAAATAAATTATCTAATTATCAAATTAAACAAATGACTTTTAACGAAAAGTATAAAGACAATGCTCTTTTAATTAAAACATTCAATTTCGCATTAAACATAATTGATTATACAAACGAACTTCAAGAACAAAAGAAATTCGTAATTGCCAATCAACTATTAAAAAGTGGAACATCAATTGGAGCAAATTCTAAAGAATCACAGAACGCAGAAAGTAAAGCAGATTTTATTCATAAATTAAAAATTGCAATTAAGGAAGCAGACGAAACTGAATATTGGTTGTTTTTATGTGATGTACACAAAGAATATCCAAATTGCAAACATTTATTAAATGATCTTTCTGAAATTTTAAAAATTTTAAATAAAATAATATCAACATCTAAGAGGAATTAGAAAATTAGAAAATGTGTCAATTAGAAAATTGATCCAATTGAAGCATTTCAAAAATTATCTCATTTTCTCATTATCAAATTATCTAATTATGAAACAAGTTAAATCAGTAGAATACGGATTAGAAAAAATCTTTGAAGGAGCACAAGATTTCCTTCCATTATTAGGAACAGATTATGTAGAATTTTATGTGGGGAATGCAAAACAATCTGCACATTATTATAAAACAGCTTTCGGATATCAGTCATTGGCTTACGCGGGATTAGAAACTGGAGTAAAAGACAAAGCTTCTTATGTTTTGAAGCAGGATAAAATCAGAATTGTTTTGACAACGCCTTTAACAGCAGATTCTCCAATAAACGAACATTTAAAAAAGCATGGCGATGGTGTAAAAGTTGCCGCACTTTGGGTTGAAGATGCTACAAAATCTTACGAAGAAACTATGAAACGTGGTGCGCGTTCTTTTATGGAACCCACTGTTGAAGAAGATGAATTTGGACAAGTTATCCGCTCTGGAATTTATACGTATGGGGAAACAGTTCATATTTTCGTAGAAAGAAAAAACTATAATGGTGTTTTCCTTCCAGGTTATAAAGAATGGAAATCAGATTACAATCCAAAACCAACGGGCTTAAAATACATTGACCACATGGTTGGAAATGTCGGCTGGAACGAAATGAACACTTGGGTAAAATTCTACGAAGATGTAATGGGTTTCGTGAATTTCCTATCTTTTGATGACAAGCAAATTACCACAGAATATTCTGCTTTGATGAGTAAAGTAATGTCTAACGGAAACGGAAGAATTAAATTCCCAATTAACGAACCTGCAGAAGGAAAGAAAAAATCGCAAATTGAAGAATATTTGGATTTCTACGGCGGTCCTGGAATTCAGCACATCGCAATTGCTACCGATGATATTATTAAAACAGTATCTCAACTTCGAGCTCGCGGTGTTGAATTTTTATCGGCTCCTCCGCATACCTATTATCAGGCAATTCCTGAAAGATTAGGTGTTCATATGGACATGATGAAAGAGGATATTAATGAAATAGAAAAACTAGCCATCATGGTAGATGCTGATGAAGATGGTTATTTATTACAGATTTTTACGAAGCCAGTTCAAGACAGACCGACACTTTTCTTCGAAATTATTCAAAGAATGGGTGCAAAAGGGTTTGGTGCAGGTAACTTTAAAGCCCTTTTTGAGTCAATTGAAAGAGAGCAAGAATTGAGAGGAACACTATAAAACGTTAATTTTCATATACAAAACAGCACAATTCTCTAAAAAACGATGCTTTTTTTGCAAATGTTATGTTAAACTTGACTTTGGCTATTTGTTTTTTGAACTTTCTATCTATCTTTGCACTCGCAAATCAGGAAGGGGTGGTTTCCTTCCGAATTGATATAAATTTCATAATTTATAGTTTTTTGGTTAGTTAATAGCATAAAAACTCAGTCATCTTTGACTGAGTTTTTTTGTTTTGGTACATTTGGAATAGAATTTGCATTTATTTATCTTTATAATGAAATGTAAAAATTGTACTATGAAAAAATTCATCCTCATCATATTAGCACTAACAACACTGGCGTTCGACACTCAAAAAGTGGACGCTTTCGATACTGGCGAATATTTTAAATTTAGAATTCATTACGGAATTGTCAATGCCGGCTACGCAACTCTCGAAGTTAAAGATGCCACCGTAAATAATAAAAAGGTATACCATTCTATTGGAAAAGGTTACACAACTGGTATGTCAAAATTTTTCTTCAAAGTTGAAGATTTATATGAAAGCTATTTTGATAAAGAAACAGGAAAACCTTATCGTTATGTTAGAAAAATTGACGAAGGCGGTTATACCAAAAATCAGGAAGGTTTTTTCAATCAAAATGAGAACAGAGTTCTAGTAAAAGACTATAAGCGAAAATCAGAAAAAACGATTATTGTTACTGAAAATGTGCAAGATATTGTTTCGGCATTTTATTATTTGAGAAACCATCCAAATATTGACAAATTGAAATCTGGTGACGCGATTTCAATTGATATGTTTTTTGACGAAGAAATCACAAAATTTAAGTTAAAATATATAGGTCGTCAGGATATTACAACTAAATTTGGGACGGTTTCTACAATGGTATTTAAACCTTCTGTACAAACAGGAAGAGTATTTAAAGAAAAGGAAAGTCTAACTCTCTGGATAACAGACGATGTAAACAAAGTTCCCATTCGAATAAAAGCAGATTTGGCGGTAGGATCTCTTAAAGCTGATCTCGATGAATATAAAGGATTACAAAGTCCACTTAAAGCAAAAAAATAATGAACCCTACAGATAATTCTGAAGCAATCTTAAAAGAAATTGACCTTAAATTTCAAGCCATAAATCAAAAAACTGATGTTCAATTAGAAGGATTGCTTTGGGCTAAACCAATTACTTACTGGGATTACATTCAAACCGATGCTTTGTTGAATTTACAAATACAACGCACCACTCTTCCTGACGAAATGGTTTTTATTATGTACCATCAGGTAAATGAATTAATCTTTAAAATGATTTTGTGGGAAATTGATCAAATTGCCGAAAAAGAAAATATTCAGGTTGATTTTTTCAGCGAAAGATTATCAAGAATTACAAGATATTTTGACATGCTTACCAACTCTTTCAGTATTATGGAAAACGGCATGGAAGTAGATCAATACATGAAATTTAGAAATACGCTTACTCCTGCAAGTGGTTTTCAGAGCGCGCAATATAGAATGATCGAATTTGCTTCTACAGATGTAATCAATTTAACAGACCGCAGATACAAAGAAAACTTCGACGAAAACACAGATTTAGAAACCAGTTTTGAACATTTATATTGGCAGGCTGCAGGCAAAGATTATCATACCGGCGCAAAATCTTATTTACTTCAAGAATTCGAAAACAAATATAAAGATCAGTTTTTGAGACAAATGTCTACTTTTAAGACCAAAAATATCTGGCAGAAATTCACACAATTACCAGCCGAAGACCAGCAGAATGAAGAATTAATTCAAGCAATGCGCCATTACGACAAAACGGTAAATATTACTTGGGTCATGCAGCACCTTAATACTGCAAGAAAATATATACTAGAAAGTGGAAAAGGTAACGGCGAAGCAACTGGCGGAAGCGACTGGCAAAAATATATGCATCCAAAATACCAAAGACGCATCTTTTTTCCTAAATTGTGGACCGAAGAAGAATTGTCGAATTGGGGAAATGAAACCGCAGAATAATTTCACCACAAAAAAACAAAAAGTTTGAAAAAAGCAGTCGTAATTTTAATTGTCTTGTTTTCTATTTTCTCTTGTAAAAAATCCGAAGAAAAAGTGGAAATCAAAATTACTAAACCAACAACCAAAAAAATAGAATTCGGTTTTAATTACGCAGATTTCAATATTGTAAATGACACAATTTCAAAAGGAGATTCTTTTGGCTCAATACTTCAAAGTCAAAATATTGGGGACAAAAAAGTACATGATATTGTTGAGCAGGTAAAAGATTCTTTCAATGTTAGAAGTATTCGTTATGGCAAACCTTTTACTTTGCTTCGCGCCAAAAACAAAACCAACAATCTGGAAGTTTTTATTTATCAGCCCGATGCTTTAAGTTATTATGTAATTGATTTGAGGGATAGCATTGCCAAAGCTTATAAAAAAATAAAACCTGTTACTTTAAAAAGAAAGATAATTGGCGGTGTTTTAAAAAGCTCATTGTCTGAAACTTTAGGAAACGAAAGTGTAGAAACGGCATTGGCGAGCAGAATCACAAAAGTATTTTCTTGGTCTATTGACTTCTTTAAGCTTAAAAAAGGAGATCGCTATGGACTAATTTTCACAGAACGCTTTATCAACGGAAAAACTTACGACGGCGTTGAAGAGCTGGAAGCTGCCTTTTTTGAATATAAAGGTAAAATCGTTTATGCATTTCCATTTGAAAGAGATACGACTTCTGGAAAAGTAGAATATTATGATGATGAAGGAAAAACGCTTAAAAACTTCTTCTTAAAAACTCCAATTAAATTCAGCCGAATCACCTCTAGGTTTACGATGAATAGATTCCATCCAGTGCAGCACACGTGGAAAGCACACAAAGGAACTGATTATGCTGCTCCAACTGGAACACCAATTTCAACAACCGCATCTGGAGTTGTAGAAACTACTGGATATACTGCAGGTAACGGAAACTTTGTAAAAGTAAAACACAACGGAACCTACTCTACCCAATACTTACACATGTCCAAAATCTTGGTTCGCCGCGGGCAGCGCGTAACACAAGGACAGACAATTGGTTTGGTCGGCAGTACAGGTTTAGCTTCTGGACCTCACGTTTGTTACCGTTTCTGGAAAAATGGAGTTCAAGTAGACGCACTTCGATTGAATCTTCCAACTGGAGAATCTTTGACTGGAAATGACAAAACTCGCTTCTTCAAACAAATTGAACCTTTGAAAAGAGAATTGGATAGTATTGGGAATTTGTAAGATTAAATTTCTATTTTAGCAAAAAATCCTAATATCTATATGATCGAAAATTTTATTGCTTTCCGAAGTTTCCCGACCTTAATTCAAGCGAAGGAGCTAGAAACATTATTAGGCGAAAATAATGTAAAAACCATTTTGGCGGACAATCTTCCTCCTATTGACATTACGTTTTCAGGAAATACTTTGCAAAATCAATACGAAGTAAAAATCGATGCATCCGATTTTAAAAAAGCGGAAGCAATTCTAGAAAAAGAAACTGAAAATCTTCTTGACAGTATTGATCCAGATTATTATCTATTCAGTTTCACCAATGAAGAGTTATATGAAATCCTTTTAAATTCTGATGAATGGAATGTTTTCGATTACAAACTGGCTCAAAAACTTTTAACAGAACGAGGTAAAACTATAGATGCTGATATACTGGCATCTTTGAAAAAAGAGCGCTTAAAAATTTTAGCAAAACCAGAAGAAAATCAAAAACCTTGGATTATTGCTGGATATATCTTTTCGCTTTTGGGCGGCGGAATTGGAATTGTAATTGGATATTCTTTATGGAAATCAAAGAAAACACTTCCAAACGGAGAAAGAGTTTATTCTTATTCTACTGAAGACAGAAAAAATGGAAAAAGAATATTTTTTATCAGCATTATTGTTTTTCCTTTATCATTTATTTTTAGTTTTTTTTCTAATACTAGAGCGCTAAGTTTTTAATTTTCAATTCAAAAATAGAAAAACAGATGAAAAATTCGCGTCTTAAAACCATATATCATGAAACTTTTTCTGGATTAAAATTATTTTACAGAGACACTACTCTTTCAGAAGATTTAATTTCAAAATATAAAATTGGTCAAATCATTCAAGAAAAAGGTTTTACCGATATGAGTTCTATTGGCGGCGGTCTTTCTGGAAATTTGAGATATTTAATTGCAAGCTCTCACCCCAAAGATTTATCAAAATTCAATCCTGATTCTGCAAAAGTTGGTCATTTTCTTTTAGATTCAATTGCTTATTTTAAAATATTGGATATTCAGAAAATTGAAGGCAAAACACAAATTTTCCTTTTAAACATTCCAGATAATTCGATTTCACTTTTTAAAAATTCCTCTTCAAATCTGGAAGAAGAAATTATAGAAAAGGCAAGAAAAAAATTTATTGACAAAAGAAATATTGCTTTAATTCCAGAATTACAAACCGAGAATTGGAAAGAAAGAACTAAATCTCCACTCGGGATGAGCGACATCGGCGAATTATTTTTTGATGATTCTAAAATTAAAACAGAATCTCCCAAAAGAATTGATGTTGATATTACGAAGAAAGTCATAGAAATCAATAAAAAGTCTTGGTGGAAGTTTTGGTAAAGAAAATTTCATCTTTTTATAAAAAAGTTAAAATTTGAAATTAAGTCAAAAAACGCTTATATTTGTAGCATAATTATTACTTTATTAAAATCTAAAAATGGCAACAACAATTAAAATTACTCCAGTAGTAAAAGGTAAGGAATCTGAAAGATTCAATGCTGCCATTTCCACAAGTAAAACAAATAAGATTTCTGAAGAAAAAAAAGCTAGAATATTTTCTTTAGTAAGCAAAGTAATGTCGAAAAAGGCATAATGAATGGATTTATCTGATTTTGTTTTTTCATCTCTAAATAATGATGACGTTTTAGAAAATTTTGATTGTGAAGACGACGAAATAAATGAATTTTTACTTGACGATTCTAAAAATTTTCAAAACGAAAAAATCACAAATACTTACTTATTTAAGCAAAACAATATTATTGCAGCTTTCTTCTCTATTTCAAATGATTGTTTAAATGATCTAGGTTACGAAAATTCTATTTGGAATAAACTTCATCGAAAAATAAAATTTCCAAACGAAAAAAGAATTCGACAATATCCTGCTGTGAAAATTGCAAGATTAGGAATTGATAAAAATTATAAAGGCAAAGGATTATCTCACCAGCTTCTTGATTTTATAAAAGGATGGACATTTATTGAACACAAACCCGCATGTCGATTACTTATACTAGATGCGTACAACAAACCTGTACAACTTTCTACTTATCAAAAAAATGATTTTATCTTTTTATTAGATTCAGATAAAGAAGAAAAACATAGATTTATGTATTTTGATTTAATGAGGCTGGAATAAAATCCCTAATTCACTCTAATGATCAATTTCAAAAATAGCAAAAAAATATGATCTTATTATCTTGTGGACCAATACTACAACCTCTAATTGGCATGCTCTGCTCAGGAGTAATTTGCATTATTCTATTTTTCTATTCAATAAAAAGAGTAAAACAGATCGATTTCTATCAGGAAATATATTCAGAATCTTCACCTCTTAGTAAATTTGGCTATATCGTTGCTTTTCTAATTGCTACCTTATGTTTATTATACATAATATTTATAATTCTAGCGCTTTTTATTGCTGGTATCGTTTTTAGTTTCATAAAATAGAATTCATAAAACGTTTTCGTAACTAATTGTTATATAATCTCGAACCTTTATTCTTTTAAAAGTTATTTCAGTATTTTTGTGTTTCATAGAACAAACTCAATTATAGATAAAAATGGCTTTAAACACAACAAACCCAACTGGGACTGAAGCGTGGAAAAATCTGCAAAACCACTATAACGCAATTCACGAAACCACCATACAAGAATTGTTTCAACAAGATAGTGCCCGCGTTGAAAAATTCAATTTACAATGGAATGACTTTTTAGTAGATTATTCTAAAAACAATATCAGTCAGGAAACTATTTCGCTTTTATTAGAATTGGCAAATTCAATTGAATTGAAAAAAGCAATTGCTGATTATTTTGGAGGCGAATTAATTAATAAAACAGAAAATCGTGCAGTTCTTCATACAGCTTTACGTGCTCCAGAATCGGCAGTAATTAAAGTTGACGGAGAAAATGTAATTCCAGAAGTTTACGAAGTAAAAAATAAAATCAAAAACTTTACAGAAGAAGTAATTTCTGGACAAAGAAAAGGTTACACAGGAAAAGCTTTTACTGATGTTGTTAATATTGGAATCGGTGGTTCTGACCTTGGTCCAGTTATGGCGGTTGAAGCTTTACAGTTTTACAAAAATCATTTGAATCTTCATTTTGTTTCAAATGTAGACGGTGATCATGTTAATGAAGTCATCAAAAAATTAAATCCTGAAACTACTTTATTTGTTATTGTTTCTAAAACTTTTACAACTCAAGAAACACTTTCAAATTCAGAAACTATTAAAGAATGGTTTTTGAAATCGGCTACGCAGGAAGATATCGCCAAACACTTTGCAGCGGTTTCTACTAATATTCAAAAAGTAACAGAATTCGGAATTAATCCAGATAATGTTTTCCCAATGTGGGATTGGGTTGGAGGAAGATTTTCTCTTTGGAGCGCGGTTGGTTTAAGCATTGCTTTGGCAATTGGTTTTGAAAATTATAACCAATTACTGGTTGGAGCAAATGAAATGGACGAGCATTTCAAATCGGCAGAATTTGACGAAAATATTCCAGTAATTTTAGCTCTATTAAGCGTTTGGTACAATAATTTTTATGGTGCAGAAAGCGAAGCTTTGATTCCGTACACGCAATATTTATCAAAATTAGCTCCTTATTTGCAGCAAGCAACTATGGAAAGTAATGGTAAAAGTGTTGGCCGCGACGGAAAACCAGTTAATTACCAAACGGGAACAATTATTTGGGGAGAACCTGGAACAAATTCGCAGCATGCTTTCTTCCAATTAATCCATCAAGGAACAAAAAGAATTCCAACTGATTTTATCGGATTCGTAAAACCGCTTTACGGTAACGAATATCACCATGATAAATTAATGTCAAATTTCTTTGCTCAAACAGAGGCATTAATGAATGGAAAAACAGAAGCACAAGTTCAGGCAGAATTTGACAAACAAGAACTTTCTGCAGAAAAAGCTTCTTACTTGCTGCCATTTAAAGTTTTCACTGGAAACAAACCGACTAATACAATTTTAATCCAGAAACTTACACCAAAAAGTTTAGGATCTTTGATTGCTTTATACGAGCATAAAATTTTTACTCAAGGAATTATTTGGAACATTTTCAGCTTCGATCAATGGGGTGTAGAATTAGGAAAGCAATTGGCAAATTCTATCTTAGATGAAATAAATTCTAAGACTGTTAAAAGTCATGACAGCTCAACATCATTTTTGTTAAATCACTTTTTGAAAAGCAAATAATATATTGATTTAAAAATATCCTTAACAAATTGAAACGCCTTAATTTAATCAAGATTAAGGCGTTTTTTCGATGTAAAAAACCGACAAAAAGTGTAAAAAACAGGTCTATTTGCACGTTTCCACTTACAACGCAGTCGAAATAATTACATTTTTAACAAAAAACGCTTGTATAAATTTAATAAAACAAAGTTTTTTTTAGCGAAAAAAGAAAAATTCATTTTAATACGCAGCACAAAATACAAAACTTGTTTTTCTTAACATTTCGATAACACTATCTGAGTTATTTGTTATAATTTTGCCAAAAACAAATAACAAAACAGATGAAAAAATTGTCAAAGTTTCTCTTACTGCTTTTAGCGTTTATTTATGCAGGAGATATTTATGCGCAAGGTAATACAACTTCTTCTATCAATGGGGTTGTTAATGATTCGCAAAACAAGTCCCTTCCAGGAGCAACGATTCTTGCAGTTCATGAGGCTTCAGGTAGCCGTTACTCAACTACAACGGATTTTGATGGTCACTTTAGAATCTCTAACATGCGTGTTGGTGGTCCTTACAAAATTGAAGTGACTTTCATTGGTTTCACAACCTACACAGAGTCAGGAGTTTATTTACAACTTGGTGATTCTAAAAATTTAAAAGTAATCTTAAAAGACGAAACAAACCAACTTAGCGAAGTTGTAGTTGTTGGTAAAAAAGACCCAACTTTTAACTCAAAAAAGACTGGAGCTCAAACAATTATCGATCACGACAAGATCAACGAATTACCATCTTTATCTAGAAATATTGCCGATTTCGCAAGACTTACACCACAAGCACAATTACGTGGAGATGATGTAATTTCAATCGGTGGACAAAATAACAGATTTAACGCAATTTACATTGACGGTGCTGTAAACAATGACGTTTTCGGATTAGCTGCAAACGGTACAAACGGTGGACAAACAGGAGTTTCTCCAATTTCATTAGATGCAATTGAGCAATTCCAAGTGAGTGTTTCTCCTTACGATGTTAAATTATCAGGATTCGCTGGAGGAGCAATTAGTGCTATTACACGTTCTGGAACAAATAACTTTGATGGTTCTGCTTATTTCTTATACAGAGATCAATCTTTAGCTGGAAAAACGCCGCAAAGATCAAGCAGCACTGCTGAAAGAAAAAAATTAGCTGACTTTACAGCTCAAACTTACGGTGTAAGAGCTGGAGGAGCAATTATTAAAGATAAATTATTCTACTTCATCAATTACGAAAGACAAGACAACCAAACACCAGCTCCTTTTGATATCAACAATTATACTGGTAACATTGGTGTAAACGGTACGACTCCTTATAGCGGTGCTCTTGCTCAAGAAAGAATTGATGCATTGACTAACTACTTAGGAACTGCTTACGGATATAACCCAGGTGGTTACAGCAACAACACTCAAACTTTAGTTTCTGATAAATTAATTGCTAAAGTTGACTGGAACCTTAACGACAATCACAAAATCTCTGTTAAGAACAGTTATGTTAAAGCTACAAACTTTTCACCATACCGTTCTACTGCAACATCATTAAACTTTACAAATGGTGCGCAAGAATTTACATCTACAACAAACTCTTCTTCTCTTGAGTGGAATGCAAGAATTAGCAACAAATTCTCAAACAACTTAGTAGTTGGTTACACTTCAGTAAATGACGACAGAGATCCTTCAGGAAATCCTTTCCCAACTGTAGAGATTAGAGATGGTTCTGGAAATATTTACTTTGGAGCTGAGACAAACTCAACTGCAAACTTATTAAACCAAAGAATCCTTACTGTTACAGATAACTTCGAGATTAACACTGGAAGACACAATATCCTTATTGGTACTCACAATGAATTTTCTTACGCTAAAAACGTATTTATTTCAAGAAACTTTGGTTACTACCAATTTAACAGCTTAAATGATTTCATGAACAACGCTAAACCAATCAGATTCCGTTTAGGATACTCATTGTTTGGTGGTTCAGGAGATGACTCTCAAGGAGCTGCAGAATTTAACATGAACCAATATGGTTTATATGTTCAAGATAACATTAGAGTTACTGACAACTTTAGAGTATCTTTAGGTGTACGTGCTGACATGCCAGTTTGGGAAGACGGTAACGTAAACACAGATTTCAACACTAGAACTGTAGGTTTATTAGAAGCTGCAGGAAAAGATTTAAAAGGAGCAAGAGTTGGACAAGCTATTGAAAATACAGTGCACTTCTCTCCAAGAGTTGGATTTAACTATGACGTAAACGGAGACAAAGAAACTCAAGTACGTGGTGGTGTTGGTGTATTTACATCAAGAGTACCATTAGTATGGCCAGGTGGAGCTTACAACAACAACGGTATTTCTCAAAATGCTATTGACATTAGAACTACTGCTGCTGCTCCATTCTTCAACCCAAATACTTCTGTAGACAGCCAGCTTTACAACAATGGTGTGCCTTTAGGTCCACTTCCAGGAAGCGGACAAGCAGGTGGTAACATCGATTTATTTGCAAAAGATTTCAAATTACCACAAGTTTTAAAAGCGAGTCTTGCTTTTGACCGTAAACTTCCAGGTGGATTAGTATTAACTGCAGAAGCTATCTACAATGATAACTTAAATGCAATTCAATATCAAAACTTAAACGTTGCAGGTCCACAAACATACACTACAGGTGCTGATGTTAGACCAAGATACAATGGTGTACTTGTAGACAGCAAATACCAAGGTATTTACTTAGCTTCTAACAAAAAAGCTGGTAGCGCTTGGAATACAAATTTAACTTTGACTAAATACTTCCAATCAGATTTTATTGATGCAAACATTTCTGCAACTTACTCTTATGGAGAATCTAATGTTTGGATGGATGCTACAAGTTCTCAAAACAGTTCACAATGGCAATACATGGAAACTGTTAACGGTTCAAATGTTATCCCTGGTGTAACTAGATCAGATTTTGAGCAAGGTTCAAGAGTTATGGCTAACTCTTCTATCAAATTCAAATGGAACAATTACATGAAAACTACTGTAGGTTTATACTACGAAGGTGCTCAAGGAACTCCATTTAGCTATGTATACAATGACAATGGTAGAATCTTAGGTGATACTTTCCAAAACTCAGCTTTAGTATATGTTCCAGCTAACAGAAGCGAAATTAACTTAGTTACAGTTACAGGAAATGCTTTAACTCCAGATCAACAATGGGAAGCACTTAACAGCTTCATCTCAGGTAATAAATACTTAGAGAGCAGAAGAGGTAAATATACTGAGCGTAACGGTGATCGTTTAGCTTGGAGCCACGTAATTGACTTAAAATTAGCTCAAGAGTTTAAAATCAATGTGAATAACAAAAGCCATAAATTAGAATTTACAGCTGACGTTTTCAACTTCACAAACATGTTAAACAAAAACTGGGGAAGAAGATTCTTTGCTACAAATGATCAAGCATTAATGCTTCAACAAGTTGGTTTCTTAGCAGACGGAACTACTCCAACATTCAACTTTAATCCAAATGTTGCAAACAGCATCAACCAAATTGATGATGTAGGTTTACAATCAGCAAGATGGCAGATGCAAGTTGGAGCTAGATACTCTTTCAACTAATAAAGAACCATCCTAAATAATTAAAACGGCATAGACTTTTAAGTTTAATGCCGTTTTTTTTTAGTCATTTTTGTTATATTTGTTTTTAAACAAAAACATCATTTATGAATAATTTTATAAAAGAATTACACTCTGGCTGGGCTTACTTAGCATTGCTTCTTTTACTTGTTGCAGTTGTTAACGCAATCATCGGAGTAAAATCAAAAAAAGATTTTACAGCTAAAGATCGTAAAATCGCTTTATTTGCTTTAATTGGAACTCATACTCAATTATTGATTGGTTTAATACTATATTTTGTTTCTCCCCTTGGAAAAGCAGCTTTTGGCCAAATGTCAAATGCAGAATTAAGATTAACATCATTGGAGCACCCTCTAATTAATATTATTGCTATCATCTTGATTACTATTGGATGGTCTAAACATAAAAAATTAATCAACAGCGAAGCTAAATTTAAAACCTTTGCTATATTTTACGGATTAGGATTATTACTAATTTTAAGTAGAATTCCATGGAATCTTTGGTTCTAAAAAATACCAATTAAAAAGCCCTTCATCAGGGCTTTTTTTATCTCGGCATATTATTTGTACAAACTCCCCCCAAGTCTGAAAAAAAATAACCCATGAGAAATAAAAAACACATTTTATTCGCCACAATCGCTTTGACTATAATTAGCAGCTTTACTTATATTATAAGCCAAACCAAACCTACAACAGAACCCAAAATTATTCAAGATACCGTAAAAAATGCAAGACCAAACATTATTGCACTACCCGTAGATTCGGTATTTACAGACAAAGGTTTAAAACTTAGACCATACAAAAAAAACGCCCACGCATCCTACTACGCTGATCGTTTTAATGGAAAAAGAACTGCTAATGGAAGCCGATTTAACAATAATCAATACACTGCAGCCCACAAAAAACTTCCTTTTGGAACGAGAGTCAAAGTGACTAACGAAGCAAATGGAAAATTTGTAATCGTAAAAATTACAGACCGCGGTCCTTTTGTAAAAACCCGCGAAATAGATTTGTCAAAAAGAGCTTTTATGGACATAACAAAACAGAAAGGCGCAGGCGCAATGAAAGTTACCATTGAAACTATAGTAGAATAAAAAAATCCCGCTTTGAAGCGGGATTTTTTTATTCTACCAATTTTCGAATACTCATTATAATTCCAGTGTGAATGCCTTCGTGATAATTATTGAAATCCAGGGCATCTTGAACATTTCTAAGAGTAAAACCCATGCTGGTTGTATATTCGTTATAATCGACAAAAAGTCCGCTTTCAAAATCATTTTTTGTTTTTTCAAATGTGCTCAAAAGAAATGATTTAATTTCATCAACTTCTTCCTGAGAAACATCTCCTTCAGGCTTGGTTCCTTTTCGATACTTCAAAATAAAATCTTCCGAAACCATCGCTGGAAGTCCTGACAATTTATAAACTAATGTCTGCTGTGCCGCTAAGCAATGCGCTGCATTCCAGATAATATTATTACTAAAACCCTGCGGAATTGTGTTTAATTGCTCTAAAGAATGGCTTTCCACTATCTTCAAGAGAATTTCTCTTATAGTTTTCTGTGTTTCAAAAACGGAACTCATATTATTATTTTTTTTCTAAAATTAGACAATTTTAAGTTTCAAATGAATTTTCTTTGTACTCTAATAAAATTCAAAGATCATGAACAAAATATACTATTTAGCTTCTTGCGACACGTGCCGAAAAATCATCAAAAGTTTACCCGAAAACAATTTGGTTTTTCAAGATATCAGACAAAATCCTATCACTGAAGCTGAACTTGAAGAAATGTATAAGCTTTCTGGAAGTTATGAGGCTTTATTCAGCAAAAAAGCACAATTGTATAAATCGATGGATTTAAAAAACAAATCTTTGACTGAAGCCGATTTTAAAAAATACATTTTAGAACATTATACTTTCTTAAGCCGTCCGGTTTTTATAATTAACGGCAAAATTTACATTGGCAACAGCCAAAAAAATATTGCAGAGGTTATAAAAGCATTGTCGTAAGAATCTTAAAAGTTTGATGTACGAAACTGATTAACAATTACAACACAAACCAGCAAACTTTTATTTATCTTTGCGCCTTTATACTCAATTATATGATACAATCTATGACAGGGTTTGGCAAAGCTTCTTTGCAATTGCCTACAAAAAAAATTACCGTTGAAGTAAAATCCTTAAATAGCAAAGGTTTAGATTTAAATGTAAGAATGCCATCGCTTTACCGCGAAATGGAATTAGGCTTGCGAACTCAAATCTCAACAAAATTGGAAAGAGGAAAAATTGATTTTGCGATTTACATTGAAAGTACTGCAGAACAAACTTCGACTAAAGTAAATGTTCCTGTTGTAAAAAATTATATTGCTCAACTAAGAGAAGTTTATCCTGCTGCAGATGAAACTGAATTAATGAAAATGGCTGTTCGTATGCCGGATACATTAAAAACAGAACGTGAAGAAATCGATGAAAACGACTGGGAACAAATTCAGGTAATTATTGATGAAGCGCTTCAAAACATTCTAAATTTCCGTAAAGACGAAGGAGAATCTCTTGAAAAAGAATTCAATTTACGAATTGCAAATATTCGTCAATACATGAATGATGCTTTGGCATTAGATCCAGAACGTGTGCAAGCCATTAAAGATCGTTTACAAACTGCAATTTCTGAATTACAAGTTAATGTTGATGAAAACCGTTTTGAGCAGGAATTAATCTATTATCTGGAGAAATTAGATATTACAGAAGAAAAGGTCCGCCTAACGAATCATCTAGATTATTTTTTAGAAACTATTAAAGGCACTGAAGCTAACGGCCGTAAACTTGGTTTTATTACTCAAGAAATGGGACGCGAGATCAATACAATGGGTTCTAAATCAAATCATGCTCAAATGCAGAAATTGGTTGTGATGATGAAAGATGAGCTGGAAAAAATTAAAGAACAGGTTTTAAACGTGTTGTAATGGCAATAAGCTTTAAGCTATAGGCTATAAGCAAAATAAATACGTCAAATAAAGCTTAAAGCGTAATGCCTAAAGCTTAAAGCATAGGTAATAAGCAGATAAATACGTCAAATAAAGCTTAAAGCGTAGTGCCTAAAGCTTAAAGCATAAAATAATAAAAGCTTAAAGCGTAATGCCTAAAGCTTAGAGCATAAATAAAAGCCTAAAGCATACCATAATGAACAAAGGAAAATTAATTGTTTTTTCAGCACCGTCTGGATCAGGAAAAACAACTATAGTAAAACATTTACTAGGGAAAGAAGATTTAAACTTAGAATTTTCGATCTCAGCGGCTTCACGCGATCCACGCGGAGAAGAGGAACACGGAAAAGATTATTATTTTATTTCGTTAGAACAATTCAAAAAACACATTAAAGCCGAAGAATTCCTAGAATGGGAAGAAGTATACCGCGATAATTTCTACGGAACTTTAAAAGCCGAAATCGAAAGAATCTGGGCGATGGGAAAAAATGTAATTTTTGATATTGATGTTGCCGGCGGTCTTCGAATCAAACATAAATTTCCAGAACAGACTTTAGCCGTTTTTGTAAAACCTCCAAGTGTTGATGAACTCAAACGCCGATTGAAACAACGTTCGACAGAGAGCGAAGATAAAATCAATATGAGAATTGCAAAAGCTTCTGTTGAATTGGCTACAGCTCCTCAGTTTGATACTATTATCAAAAACTATGATTTAGATACAGCAAAAGAAGAGGCGTATCAATTGGTAAAGGATTTTGTCTCTAAATAGTTATTTAGTCTTTAGCTGTTAGTCCTTAGTCTGAGAAGAAATTAAATTAAACATTTACATGAGCGGCATTAAGTCCTATAAAGAATTATACATTTGGCAAAAAGGAATAAAAATAGTTCTTCTAGTATATAAAATCACAAAGAGCTTTCCTAAAGAAGAAATATACGCTTTAGCAAATCAATTAAAAAGGGCCAGCGTATCTATTCCTTCAAATATTGCGGAAGGTTTTGCGCGTCAAACCGACAAGTCATTTAACCATTTTTTGAATATTTCAAGAGGTTCTCTAAATGAGATAGAAACACAATTAATTATTGCAAAAGAATTAGAATTTATTTCTGATGACAATCTATTTAATGAGATTATGTCTTTAATTGAAGAAGAAAGTAAAATGATAAGTGCTTTTTGTAAAAATCTCAAAGACTAAAAAACTAAGGACTAAGAACTAAGTACTATAAAATGAAGATAGGCCTTTATTTCGGAACATATAACCCCATTCATGTTGGTCATTTGATCATTGCCAATCACATGGCTGAGTTTGCAGATTTGGATCAGATTTGGATGGTCGTTACACCTCATAATCCGTTAAAAAAGAAAGCTACTCTGCTGGATGATCATCATCGTTTGCAAATGGTTTATCTGGCGACGGAAGATTATCCAAAAATTAAACCATCGGATATTGAGTTTAAGTTACCTCAGCCGAATTATACGGTCATTACTTTAGCTCACTTGCAAGAGAAATATCCCAATCATGAATTCTCTTTGATAATGGGAGAAGATAATTTGAAAACGCTTCATAAGTGGAAAAATTACGAAGTGATTCTCGAAAACCATGACATTTATGTTTATCCGCGTATTTCTGATGAACCTGAGAATACGGAATTAAAATCTCATCCAAAAATTCATGTAATCGATGCGCCAATTGTAGAAATTTCTTCGACTTTTATTCGAAACAGCATAAAGGAAGGAAAAAATATTCAGCCTTTATTGCCTCCAAAAGTTTGGGAATATATCGATCATAATAATTTTTATAAAAAATAAACAACTTGAATTGCCTTCAGTTTTAACTGGAGGTTTTTTATTTTAAAAAATCATTCCGTAGAATGTATCGTCGGTAGAATTAAATTTGAATTATGATGATGCGTTCCTTAGGAACGTTTGATTAATGAGGTTTGCCATTTCCACAAAACAAGTGTCCCTACAGGACACAACGCAAAAACGATACTATTTTTTTCTACCGATGAGATATTCCTACGGAATATAAAATATTGTTTTTGATAAAATTAATTACATAAAAAAACCTGAACTTACGTTCAGGCTTTTGCTTATTATTATGCTTCAACATTAACTTCACTTTTAACTCGGCTTCTAATCTCGCTTAGCGATTGATCTACTAAAAGTTTTCCATCTCTGAAAACCTCCTTCAATTCGCCTTGTTTTTCTTCTTCCCAAGAAACATTATCTGTTAAATGATACTTGCCGTCGATTAAATCAATTTTCATTAATCCTTTGGCAGATTTTTTAGTTCCGTCATCAGTAATAGGATCTTTGAAGATGGCTCTTCCCTGTCCGTTTACCTCTCCGTAAGTTGCTTTCATGGCAAAACCAAAAGTATCTCTAGTATTATATTGGTAAGTAAAAGATCCAATTCCTAGAACTACATTGGTAGAAGCAAAACCTTTTGCTTTCAATCTTTCGCAGATCTGAGTTGCTCTCGCCACCGTAATACTGTCGCCGTAAATTGCTCCGATTTGTGGAACTAATTCCTTAAAGCCTTTGTCATTCAACGTTCCGCCAAAAACATCCCAAATTAGCTCTATTACGCCTTTCTTTTCTTGTTCTGTTTTACCATTCGGATTGCCGCAGATAATATCAACTGGATCACCGCTGTCAGGACGAATTACGACTTTACCTTCTCTTGAAACAATTTCTTCTTTTAATCTCGGAAGATAGTCGGTTAAAACTTTCCATAAATCCCAAGTATCAGAAACGATAGAAACAATTCCTTTTGGATAGACTTCTGTGATTAATCTTTTAAATGTTTCATACTCGCCTTCTGTAGTTCCCATGCACATTACAGAATGTTCTGTCGCTGCCACTGAACCTGCAACAAGTTCTAAATCTGAATTGGCATTATAATATTCTTCAAGAAAATCGATTACGGGAATGGTATCAGATCCTGTAAAATTCAATAAATGTCCAGCTGCTGATGTTATTGATGCTTCTATTCCGCCCATTCCTCTCATTGAAAAATCGTGTGCCTGCCAATCTACAAATTCTGGTACCGAAGAAGTTTCCGTCGCATATTTGTCTAAAACTTTTCTGTATTCTTTTGCAATTGTCGCTGAATTACAAGGAAGCCAAACTACTGCTGAAAGTAATGTTTCGAAATAATTGGTCAGCCAGAAAAACTCCGGAATTGTATTGTACATCGTAAACATTGGAACTCGCAACGGAACGCTCGTTCCTTCTGGCAAAGCTTTAAACACCATCGGAATATATCCTAGATCGTGTAAATCTTCAATATGTTTAGTTCCAACTTGGTTTTCGCCCAAATAATTATTGATTCTTCGAGCATATTTTGCAACCACTTCTTCTTTTGATTTTTTAAAGAAATACTCTTCAAAGTCATGAATAATATATTTTTTGATGAAATACTGCAATCCGAAAAATACAACTTCATCAACTTCTTCTAATCTTGATTTTCTAGGTGTCCAGTTAGAATATACTAATGTTGTTCCGTCTGGGTATTGTCTTCTATGGTCAACTTTATAACCGTCTGTTAATAATAGTGGGTTCATATTTTTAGTTAATTTAATTAATTATTATTACATTAAAAATCGATATACTTTGCTGGAACTTCATCTGTAAGCCAGACATTGTTATCAGACAAATAAAACTTAAATCCGTCTCTGTGCATAGCACCACTTCTAACGGTTAAAATCTGAGGAGTTCCTCGTCTGCTTCCTACTTTAATAGCGGTTTCTTTGTCTTTTGAAAGGTGTACGTGCTGACGGCTCATTTTCTGCAAACCTTCTTTTTTAATGTTCTCCAGAAATTTTCCAACCGTTCCGTGATACAAATATTCCAAGGGTTCTGTTTCTGCTAAATTCAATTCAACTGAAATAGAATGTCCCTGACTTGCACGGATTTTTGTTTTGTTTTCATTAAATGCGAAACGTTTTTTATCGTTGCTTTCTACAACATAATCTAAAAGTTCAAAATCCAATTTATTGCCTTTTTGAGAACATTTAGAAATTAATTCCTCTACATCTGCCCAGCCGTTTTCATCTAATTTTAAATTTATAGTTTCTGGCGAATGTCTAAGCACCAGACTTAAAAATTTGCTGACACTTTTTGCTATTTTTTCATTCATTACCTACGAAATGTTCCTATGGAACATCTTCAATTTTTATAATTTCTAATTATTTTAAATCGTCCCTAACCTCCATCAAAGCAAATCCTAAAAGATTTAAACCTTTCCATTTCGCCGGATTTAAAACATCTTTGTCATCACCTGCCATACCAATTCCCCAAATTGCGTCGACCGGACTGGCCTCAACGATCACTCTGTTTTTTGTGTTTAGTAAAAATGTTTTCAAATCAGGATTTTGGCTAAACTTATGGTAATTTCCTTCTTTTACAATTTCGTATCTGGCCGCCAACCAAAGAGTTTCATTATAATTCTTTACTTCTCTTCCAAGCTTTTTGGCTTCAGCAGGAGATTTGGCCATAAGGATTTTCATCAAAACCTTATCATCATTAAATAATTCTGCTTTCTTTGCCATCATCCAATGTTCGGCAGTTTTGTAGGTTACTTTTTCAACTTCAAAAGAACTTAACCACCACTGACTGAAGCAGGTTTTAGTAATCGTCCCATCTTTACTCGGCTGATGTCCCCAGAAAAACAAAAACTTACTTTCTTGGGCTATATTATCTATATTGTATTTCATATTAATTGATCTAACTTAATTTGAGTAACTCGTTCGTTATCAAAATCTTTGAAAGAATTTGTGGTAAAGATTTTGTCAAAACAATCTAAAACTTCAAATCCTTTATTAAAAATGCCGTGGCTTACTGCTAAATATAATTTGCCGGCATTTTTGTTTTTTAATTCTTCGGCCAAACCGACAAAAGTTCCGCCTCCGTCGCAAATATCATCGACAATTAAACAGTCCATTCCGTTTAAATCATCTTCGTAAACTTTAAAACCAGACAATTTTCCAGTTTTCACATCTCGGCTTTTACTGCATTCTACAACTTCAACTCCGCCTAAAAATTCAGAAACTTTGTAGATTTTCTTTAAAGCACCGCCATCTGGAGAAATCAATTTTACATTTTCACCAATTATCTTTAAAATTTCCTGGATAAAAGTATGATTTGGGATTACAGTGCAATTGTTAACCAACGCTGGTGTAACTTCAGAATGTGCATCAAAAACAAAAACTTTATTTAATTGCAAGCCGTTAATAATATCAGCGTAGACTTTTACAGATAACGGTTCGCCCGGAATCATGACACGGTCTTGTCTTGCCGCTGGAAAATACGGAATAAAGAGATCAATTATTTTGACATCCATTCTACGTAACGCATCAACTGTAATGCATAATAATCCTAAATCATTGAATGAATTTAATCGGTGTGTAATTGTTATTTTTTGAGTTGTATCGAAATCTGGATTGATTTTAATGTGTGGTTCTCCGCCAGAAAATGTGAAACTTTGAAATTTGATTTCTTCCTGATTTTGAAAAGGAGAAAATTTTGGGTCAAGATTTAGTATCATAATAGTATTATTTTGCGTTAATTATACGCAAATGTAGAATTAAATTTTAAATAAACAATTTATTTTGTGTAAAAATTACGCAAACTTTATTTCGAAGTGAAACCCTTCCTTGATTAACTCATTGTATTTTAATTTGTTAAACCTAAAAAGTTTGGCGGGACGACCTGTTTTTATTGGTGAAAAATTTTCTGTTTGTTCTAAAATACCGTAACTCAATATTTTTTTTCTAAAATTTCGTCGGTCAATTTCTTTTTCTAAAATGGTACAATACAAATTTTCAAGATCAGAAAACAGGAATTCCTCCGGAAGTAAATCGAAACCAATTGGCTCGTAAGTCAGTTTACCTTTTAGTCTCTGAATCCCTTTTTCCAAAATTAAATTATGATCGAATGCTAAAGGTGGAATTTCATCTATTTTAAACCATTGCACTTTTTCGGCATCCGTATTAGCTTTAATTTCTAGGTTCGAAGCGTCAACCAATGCATAATAAGCCACCGAAATAACTCGATTTCTGGAATCTCTATAAATATCATCTCCAAAAGTGTACAATTGCTCCATAAAAGTCAGCTGTACATTGGTTTCTTCATGCAATTCACGAATAACCGCATCGCTCAAAGATTCGTTATCTTGAACCAAACCGCCTGGCAAAGCCCAATATTTTTCTGAAGAACCAAATTGCTGCTCAATCAACAACACATACAAATCACTGTTTTTGTATCCAAAAACAATCGCGTCGACAGCAATTCTAATATTCTGTAATTTTTCCATAATCAAAATTCATATCAAACAAATATAACGAATGAGAGCCAATTTCATAATTTAATGCAAAAGCATATTACAAAATTGGCTCTCGATATTTTTCTTATTGTTCTACTCCACTACTACGTTTTTAACTAACGTCATCGTGCAGCTGGTTCCGTACCTCGAAAGGGTTACTTCGGCCTTTACTTCAAAAGTTCCAGCATTAGTGTATGTATGCGATACAGATCCAGGGGTCATTATATTCCTAATAGGAGTTCCATCGCCAAAAGTCCATTTCACATAAGTTACCTTATTGGTTCCATTATATTGTACGGAATAATTGATAGTTTTCGAATTGGCGGGGTCTGGCGAATGTTTTAATTCCGTCAAAAGGGACTCTCCCAGACAATCTATTATATGTTCATCATCATGTTTACTGCAAGAATTAATCGCAAGAAAAACCAGCGTGAACATGAAAATCGCTGCTATCTTTTTCATTATTTTAAAATTTTAATGGTTCTTTATTAAAATTATTCTTTTAAAAAATAATTTCAAAGAAAAAACCAAGAATTTTCATACCCAATTTCAAAAAATTTTAATCGTGTTGAAGCAGTAAAACTATAATCTATTACCAAAAAATAACTTTAATTCTTTTGAAATAATATCAAAAAATGAATTCAAATTATTGTTCTTTGGAGCCAGTAAATAGACAAATTCTTCAGGAACATGAAAACTATTCCACACTAATTGGAGTTTGTTTTCTTTTATAAAATTTCTAGCATTGCAGTTCCAAGTTGCAGCAACTCCTTCATTTTTGGACAAAAGCCTTAACATCTCAGTTTCTGAGGGAATAATATAATTTGGAACCATTGACGGTCTCTTTTTATTAAAGGCATGCAGCCAAAACAACTTTATATGCGGAATGCGCGCATCATGACTGTACCATTTTTGTGCATTCAGCCAATGTTCTATTTCGGTAAAATTATCCGCTTTTAACTTCTGTCTGAATTCTGTAATATCTAAAGTCGTTGGTGCAACAAGTATCAACTTAATTTTCCCAACAATCTCGTAAGTGGTGTCAAAAGTATCGAACCTTTTCGTTGTAATCGCGAAATCCAATTTCTTTGAATCGACCAATTCAAAAAGCTCATCATTTTCTGCGAAAGTAAAATCAATCAAATCAAATTTTGAAATAAGAAGATTTCCGACACAATCAAAAAGATGTTTAGAAATTCCGACTGAAATTAATCTGTTCGCATCTTCAGCTTTTGCTCTAAAACCAGCTTCAACACTTTCCAGCCTGTCAAGAGCATCTATAATCAAATTATTCAGTAACTTAGCGTATTCGGTTGGTTCAACGCCTTTAGATTTCCGATTAAACAATTTATTACCTACATGCGCTTCGAGCATAGAAATTTGCTGACTAACGGCAGGCTGGCTCATAAATAACTCTTTTGCCGCTACCGAAAAATTACCGTTTTTATAAACTGCTTTAAATGTTCTGTACCATTCTAGATTTACCATGACATAAATTTATTTATAACAAACATAGTTTATTTTATTTTTACTGATATCACATAAGCTGTAAATTTGTTAAAAATTTAATCTAATGAAGAAAATAGCATTACTCGCAATAATTGCATTTACAGCGACAAGCATATCTGCTGTAGCTCAAAAATCAAATAAAAAAAGTATGAAAAAAGTATTATTTGTTGTAACCAGTAATGATAAACTGGGCAATACAGGAGAAAAAACAGGATTTTGGTCAGAAGAATTTGCAGCACCATATTATGAATTAGTAGATCAAGGAGTTGAAATTACAATTGCATCTCCTCTTGGAGGACAGCCGCCAATTGATCCTAAAAGTGCAGATCCTGCATCAGCAACTGAAGACACTAAACGTTTTGACGCTGATAAAGCTTTACAGGAAAAATTAAAAAACACGCTGCAACTATGGACTGTTAACCAAAAAGATTACGATGCTGTCTTTTATCCAGGAGGTCACGGTCCACTTTGGGATTTGGTGGAAGATAAAAATTCTATCGCTTTAATCGAAGCTTTTTACACGAATAATAAACCAGTAGCTTTTGTTTGTCACGCTCCTGCAGTTTTGAAAAATGTAAAAGTAAAAGGCGAATTTTTAGTAAAAGGTAAAAAAGTAACTGGATTTACAAATTCTGAAGAAGAAGGTGTAGGCTTGACAAAAGTTGTTCCGTTTTTATTAGAAGATGCACTAACTCAAAATGGCGCAAAATTTTCTAAAGGTGCAGACTGGCAGCCTTATGCTGTAGAAGACGGACTTTTAATCACAGGTCAAAATCCTGCATCGTCTAAACTGGTAGCTGGAAAATTGCTTAAAAAATTGAAATAAAGGTTCTGAGGTTCTGAGATGCTAAGGTGCTAAGGTTTTACAAACTTTGTGGCTTAGTAGCTCAGAATCTTTGCAACCCAAGATCTTAAAAAAAATTAAATAACATGCTGCTAAGCTAAAAGAGGAAAACCTTAGAACCTCAGAATCTTAGCAACTTAGAACCTTAAAAAAATGCTCAACTTTGAATTATATAATCCGACGAATTTAATTTTCGGAAAAGGACAAATTGCGAAACTTTCGACTTTAGTTCCAAAAGATGCTAAAATTCTTTTGGCGTACGGCGGCGGAAGTATTTTTAAAAACGGAATTTACGATCAAGTAATCAATAACTTAAAAGGTTTTGAGATTGTTGAATTTGGCGGTATTGAGCCAAATCCGCATTTTGAAACTTTGATGAAAGCGGTTGATGTGATCAAAGCAGAAAAAATCGATTTTATTCTTGCTGTCGGCGGCGGATCTGTAATTGATGGCGTGAAGTTTATTTCGGCAGCAGTAAACTTTGAAGGAAACCCGATTGATATTCTACAAAAACGTATTTTAATTAAAGAAAATGCAATGCCATTCGGAACTGTTTTAACTCTTCCAGCAACGGGAAGTGAAATGAATTCTGGATATGTGGTAACAATTGAAGCTACACAGGAAAAATTATCTTCTGGCGGAAGCGCTTTGTTTCCGAAATTCTCTATCTGTGATCCAAATGTAATTGCTTCTTTACCAAAAAGACAAATTCAAAACGGAGTTGTAGACGCTTATACGCATGTGATGGAGCAGTATCTAACGTATCCGCACGAAGGTTTTCTTCAAGACAGAATTGCAGAAGGAATTCTACAAACTTTAATTGAAGTTGGTCCAGGAGTTGTCGAAAATCCGACAGATTATACTTTAGCTTCTAATTTTATGTGGAGCTGTACGATGGCTTTAAACGGATTAATCCAAAAAGGCGTTCCTAGCGATTGGGCAACTCATATGATTGGCCACGAATTAACGGCGCTTTACGGAATTGATCACGCAAGAACTTTGGCAATTATTGGTCCAAGTTTGTACAATGTAATGTTTGAAACTAAAAAAGCAAAACTAGCACAATACGGAAGACGTATTTTTAATCTTTCTGGTTCTGATGAAGAAGTGGCAAAAGAAGCGATCAACAAAACAGTTGACTTCTTCCATAGTATGGGAATGGATACCAAACTTTCTCAATACACTGAAGATTATTCGAATACCGCAGAATTTATCGTAAATCGTTTTGACGAAAGAGGCTGGAAAGGTTTAGGCGAAAACCAATTGGTAACTTTAGATAAAGTAAAATCGATTGTTGAGCTTTCTTACTAAAAGCTAAATTCCAAATTTAAAAATCCAAATTCCAATCTTAAACTTTTTGATTTGGATTTTTATTATTGGAATTTCATCAAAAAAGGCGTTCTTAACAAGTTTAGGAACGCCTTTTTAAAATACTAAAACAAAACTAACTAACTCAATTCTTTTTAAATTCATTAAAATTCTAATTTATAAAGACTTACAACGTATTGTGTCATATTTTATTGTGGGGGTTATAAGATTTTTTTTCTAAAAATTAAATTTAAGATCATTACTTCCTTTCTGTTCAGGCTTTTCACTGCTTTTCTTTTTTTAATATTCTTAATCGCATACTTAAAATTGAAAGAAATTATTTATAAAAATATTTTTAAAGTAATTTTAATTTTTAGAGCTGTAATATATCCTGAAATTCAACTCGTTTAAAGTTATCGCAAAACGTTAAGAAGGATCATTTGACAAATTTCTTAAATCAGTCTTTGCTTTATTAGCACATTATTAAGTACTTTTGTTTTAAATTATTAAAATAATGAGCGAAAAATTAAAATTTGCAGTAATTGGAGGAGGAAGCTGGGCAACGGCAATTGCAAAAATGTTATGCGTTAATCTTTCAGAAATTGCGTGGTACATGCGTAATGATTCTGCGATCGAACATATTCAGAAATACAAACACAATCCGAATTATTTAAGTTCTGTTGAATTTGATACTAACAAGCTTAAATTGACCAATAATATAAATGAAGCAATTGAATACGCAGATTATATCATTTTTGCCATTCCATCTGCTTTTTTAGATGCCGAATTAAAAAACATGACGATATCTTTAGCTGATAAAATTATTTTTTCAGCTATTAAAGGAATTGTTCCAGAAACGAGTTTAATCGTTGGCGAGCATTTCCATATTCAATATGATATTCCTTATTATAATATTGGAGTTATTACTGGTCCATGCCACGCAGAAGAAGTTGCATTAGAAAGACTTTCTTACTTAACAATTGCCTGCGGAGATCCAGAAAAAGCATGTATTGTCGCAAAATCACTTTCAGGAAATTACATCAAAGCCAAAATTTCTGATGATATTATTGGTACAGAATATGCAGCAATGCTAAAAAACATTTACGCAATTGCTGCCGGAATCGCTCACGGCTTAGGTTACGGCGATAACTTTCAATCGGTAATGATGAGTAACGGAATCCGTGAAATGAAAAAATTCATCCGTAAAGTGCACAAAATGAAACGTAATATTAATGACTCTGCTTATTTAGGCGATTTATTAGTTACAGGTTATTCTGTTTTCTCTAGAAACAGAATGTTCGGAAATATGATTGGAAAAGGATATACTGTAAAAAGCGCCATGATGGAAATGAGCATGGTTGCCGAAGGTTATTACGCAACAAAAAGTGCTTATAAACTAAATCAAGGTTACGGGGCAAAAACGCCAATTATTGATGCTGTTTATGCTGTTTTATATGAAGGAAAAGATGCAAAAACGGTTTTCAAGAAATTAACGGAATCTTTGGATTAAATTTTAGAAAATAGAAGAAAGAAGAAAGAGTCAAGACTGTCTAATCAGTTTGACTCTTTTTTTATTTCAACACAAGTCTTTTTTCTTGCTTCTTGCTTCTATTTTCTTATCTCTACTTCACCATTACACCTTCAACAAAAAGAATCGGCACTTCTTCTGTATTGTTTTCGTTGATTAAGTTTGATTTAAAAATGAATTTCTTATCGTACAAAGTGTTTCCAATGAAGAAAGTCACCATAAATTCGTTGTTCAAAACCAAAAGACTTTTTTCAATCATTTCAATCTTAACAACAGAAACGGCAGGAACTTCTACAAAAGCATGACGCAGAATTGAAGTTTTCTTCATTTCACCGTCGATTGTTCCAAATGCCTTCGAAACTACCATAACACTATCTAAATTAAAGTCACTATCGTTAACTAAATAAGCGTACCACACTTTTTCCATAAAGTCATCGCTCCATTCCTGCACAGCCGCAAGAAATACGTTTTCAACTTCTGGAATTATTATATCTTTTTTCATATGAGTCAAAAATTTAAAAGCCGAAAGTCATAAAGTCGAAAGTTAAAAGCCAATATTTGGGACTTTCAACTTTCGACTTTACGACTTTATGACTTAAATTATATATTTGATTTAAACTGCTCTAAGAAACGAACATCGTTTTCATAAAACATACGGATATCACCAATTTGGTATAAAAGCATTGCGATACGCTCTACTCCCATTCCGAAAGCAAAACCGTTGAATTCATCTGGATTGATATCACAGTTTTTCAAAACGTTTGGATCTACCATTCCGCATCCTCCAATTTCCAGCCATCCAGTTCCTTTTGTGATTCTGTAATCTGTTTCGGTTTTTAAACCCCAGTAGATATCAATTTCAGCACTTGGTTCTGTAAATGGGAAATAAGACGGACGAAGACGAATCTTAGATTTTCCGAACATTTCTTTTGTAAAATAAAGCAACGTCTGTTTCAAGTCGGCAAAAGACACGTCTTTATCAATGTATAATCCTTCCACTTGATGGAAAATACAGTGCGAACGAGAAGAAATTGCTTCGTTACGGAAAACACGTCCTGGAGAAATCGTACGAATTGGCGGTTTATGATTTTCCATATAACGCACCTGAACAGATGATGTATGCGTACGCAATAACACATCAGGATTGGTCTGAATGAAAAACGTATCCTGCATATCACGCGCCGGATGGTATTCTGGCAGGTTCAATGCCGTAAAGTTATGCCAGTCGTCTTCGATTTCCGGACCTTCGGAAACGTTAAAACCAATGTTGGCAAAAATATCTATAATCTGATTTTTAACGATAGAAATCGGGTGGCGTGAACCAATAATTACAGGTTCTGCTGCACGTGTTAAATCACCAAAAATACCTTTTGATTCTTCTTTGCTTTCAAGTTCTTCTTGAATAACTCTTACTTTCTCTTCGGCAACCGCTTTTAGAGTATTGATTACTTGTCCAAAATCCTTTTTTTGGTCGTTTGGAATATTTTTAAATTCAGTAAAGAGTTCTTTCAATAAACCTTTACTTCCTAAATATTTAATACGGAACTGCTCTAAAGATTCTTTGTTTTTTTCATTAAAGGCTTTGGCTTCCTCTATGTGTTGTTTTATCTTGTCTATCATTTTCCTCCAATGCTTGAGAATACAAATTTAGTGTTTTTAGTTTAAAATATACAGTCTGAATCTTAGATTTCAGTTCAATTTCGACCGAAAACTGAGACTGAGACTAAAAACTACTCAATAAGTTTTCTTTCTAAAAAATAATTTACAATTGCTTCTTTCATTAAAACCGATTGTTCTCCTGCTTTTAATGGCGGTAATTCTTCTTTTACTTTGTAATGCGGCCAGCCTTCAGCATCAAAAAAATCGAATTCATAAAATCCGTACGGCTCCAGCAATCTGCAGATGGCAATGTGCATTAGGTTTAATTTTTCGTCTTTTTTGAATTCGCGGTGCACTTTCCCAAGTTCCTGAACTCCTATTAGGTAAATTATGGCATCTAAATCTAAATCTTCGCCCTGCGAAAACTGATTAGATAGTATTTCAACGAGCTTTTCCCATCGCTCTTTTAATTGTGTATCTCTAGACATCGTATGATTATTGATTGTTGATTTTAGATATTAGATTCTCAAAAATTCAATTCTGAAGGGCAGAATTGCAATCTAATCTCTAAATTTTGATTTGCAAAGATACAGAGTTCAAATTCAATGTGCCGAAAAAAATTAAACACATAAAATTACATCTGCCATAAAACCTACGAACCTTTGTCTCTCTGCATCTCTGAACCTTAAAAAAACATATATTTGCGCCTTTATTTAATACACCAAAATAATGAGTTTTTTTGATATTATTGTTGCCGCGCTTCTGGTTTTTAGTTTATACAAAGGAATTAAAAATGGACTTTTTATAGAAGTTGCTTCTTTTATTTCGCTGTTATTAGGAATTTATCTTGCCATTAAATTTTCATCTTTAATGACTGGTATGATTTCAAAACATGTTTCATGGAATCCAACTAATATTCAGCTTACGGCTTTTGTATTAACGTTTATTCTGGTTGTGATTGGCGTTTATTTTCTAGCTAAAATTTTAACTGGAATTGCCGATTTTGCTATGCTTGGCTGGATGAACAAATTAGGAGGAGGTCTTTTCAGGATTTTAAAAACTATTCTTATTCTAAGTGTTTTTATCGCTTTGTTCGAAAAAATCAATTTCAATAATACTTTCGCTAAAAAAGAAACTTTAGACAATTATATTTTTTATAATCCAGTAAAGAAAGTTGCTGCTTTTGTATATCCGTCGATTGAAAAATGGTACGAAACTTTTAAAAAGGAACATTCTGAAAAACAACAAGAAGAAAAAGAAACTTCTGAATCTGAAAAAGAATAATTCGTGTATCAAACCCGACAGGTTTTTATCCCGAGGCTTCGGGACTGTCGGGTTTCTTATTAACAACAACAAAATTACATATAGCTCCGCTGGAGCTTTAATATTGACGCTTATTTATTTTGCTATAAATATTTCGCTTCTCCGAAGCTTTTTTTAAAATAACCCTAAAAGGTTTACAAACTTATTGAGTTTGCTTTTATACATACCTTTTATTTTATAAAGCCTCAGAGAAGCAAAATATTTATAGAAATTTAAATCTTGCGAATGTAAAAGAGCTCCAGCGGAGCGACATATATTTCGCTGCTCTGGAGCTCTTTTACAATCTGGATAATATTTTTTCTATAAATATTTCGCTTCTCCGAAGCTTTTCTAAAAATACTATTTAGAATTTGATTTCTAGACTTTCTCCTTTTTTCAAAACGATATCTTGTTTTTTATCTCCGAAAATCACAGTTGTTTTTCCTCCGTTTTTAGAAGAAACAATTATTTTTTGCGGTTTTTTATTATTCCAAGTCATTTCAATTTCGAATCCTCCCCTTGCACAGATACCGCTTACAGAGCCTTCGCCCCAAGCATCCGGTAACGCAGGAAGTAATCGAATTTCGTTTTCGTCTGACTGAACCAACATTTCGGCAACGGCAGCTGCGCCTCCAAAATTACCATCAATTTGAAATGGCGGATGTGCGTCGAATAAATTCGGGTATGTTCCTCCTCCTCTTCTTGGTTTTTCTGTTTTTTTACCATCTGGATCAACGTAACGAAGTAATTCACGGAACATTTTATAAGCGCGGTTTCCGTCCCAAAGTCTCGCCCAAAGATTAATTCTCCAACCTTTTGACCAGCCTGTAGTTTCATCGCCTTTTATTTCTAAAGTCTTTCTTGAAGCTTCAGCCAAATCTGGTGTTTTTAAAGGCGTAATGTGATCGCCAGGGAAAAGTCCAAATAGCTGTGATTGATGACGGTGTTTTGGATCATTATCATCCCAATCAAAATACCACTCCTGCAAATTTCCTTTTTTACCAATTTGATACGGATAAAGCTTTGCAAGCGCTGTTTCTAATTTTGCTCTAAAATCAGCATCTGTATTCAGTACTTTTGAAGCTTTTATCGTTTTATCAAAACATTCACGAATCATAGCCAAATCGGCTGTTCCGCCATATAAAGTCGCTCCGACAAAACCATCTGCCAGTTTATATTGATTTTCTGGCGAAGTCGAAGGCGATGTAATAAGATTGCCGTTTTTATCTGTTACAAGCCAGCCCAAACAAAATTCGGCTGCGCCTTTCATTAACGGATATCCTTCTTTTTTCAAATAGGCTAAATCTTGTGTAAAAGTGTAATGTTCCCAAATGTGTGTGCTCAACCAAGCGCCCGCCATTGGCCAGCAAGCCCACATTGGGTCTTCTTTTCCAAATTGCCCAACGGGATTGGTCATTGCCCAAATATCTGAGTTATGTGCCGCTGCCCAGCCTTTATTTACTCCATAAAAAGTCTTAGCCGTAATTTTTCCTGTTACCGAAAGATTTTTAATGAAACTCAAAAGTGACGAATGCATTTCGGAAAGATTGGTGTTTTCTGCCAGCCAATAATTTTCTTCCAGATTAATATTCATGGTATAATTACTACTCCAAGGCGGACTCAAATGCGGATTCCAAAGTCCTTGCAAATTGGCCGGAACGCCCAAAGTTCTTGACGAACTAATTAGCAGATAACGTCCGAAATTGAAATACAAAATTTCTAGATTTTTATCTTCTTTTCCGTCAGCGTAGCGCAATAAACGTTCGTCTGTTGGTACATCTGGAGCGGTTGTTTTTCCTAAATCTAAATTTACACGATTAAAGAATTTTTGATAATCGGCAATATGAGATTCTTTTACTTTATCGAATGGTTTTGCATACGCTTTGTTTAAATTTTGCAATGCAATTGACACCTCATCTAAACCTTCTGTTGCGGGATTTTTATCAAAACCATTAAAACTTGTGGCAACAGAGACATAAATAGTCGCTTCTGTTGCATCTTTTAAACTTAAAGATTCTCTCGAACTTGTAACTTTTCCGTCAGTTTTTTTGATTTGGATTAAAGTCGTAAATCTTGTTCCTCTTTCTTTTATGTCTAAATATTTGGGTAAAACGGTATATCCAGCATTTTCATGAATTGGTGCATTACCCTTCATTACCAAAATATTGTTTCTTACTTCAACATTTGACTTTAAAAGACTTTTTAAATTGACATCAAAATTTAAAGCGCCTTTTTGGTCAGCAGTCAATTTGATGATCATAATTTGATCTGGAGCCGAAACAAAATATTCACGCGTATATTTTATACCGGCCATTTCGTAACTTACTTTGGAAATCGCGTTCGAAAGATCCAGTTCCCGATGATAATTTACTGCTTTCCCTTTTTCGGAATTATTGATTTCTAATGTTCCCAAAGGCGCATAAGATTCGGAGTTTTTTCCCTGAACTTTTTTATTTAATTCTTCTGCCAGTTTATAGTTTTCATTTTTTAAAGCCTCACGAATGACTGGAATGTTTTTATACGCATCAGGACTCATATTAGCATTTACAGGTTCGCCTGACCAAAGCGTAATGTCGTTCAAATAAATTTTATCCGAATTGGCGCCTCCAAAAACGGTTGCTCCCATTTTTCCATTTCCTAAAACTAAGCTTTCTTCAAAGAATTCTGCAGGCTGTTTGTACCATAAAACATTTTTAGACTGCGCTGAAATGTTTGTATAGAACAATGTAAAAATTAAGATTAGAAATGTTTTTTTTATGAGCTTTGAATTCATTTTGCTGCGTTTTAAATATTACCGATCAGATGTTCCTACGGAACAATATTGCATTGTTAATTTTTTACAACGGATTTCATCCGTTGCTACCAATGAATTGTTCCTAACGGAACATTTTTAATTTATTTTTCATTCAAACAAGTTTCGAAAACCGTTCAAATTACCTTTTACTTCTCACTAATTACTAAGACTAATCACCAAGAACTAATGCTAAGGACTAAAGACTAAAGACTAAGAACTAAAAAAACTACTTACTCACTGAATACTTTTCATTCGCCGTAATCATTTCCCAATTATCGGTTCTGAAAGGCGATGCAGGGAATTTTTCTTTATTGAAAAGATTGATTGCCGTATCATCATCTGCCCAGCCGTAATGCACTGCAACTGGATTTTGAACTTTATCGCTTGAAACAAATATTTTGTTGTCTTTGATTATCGCTTTCGCGGCATGAAAAACTTTGTCTGAACCTGCAATTTCGAAGCCTTTTAATTCATCGTTATTTGGCGTTGATAGCCCACTGCCAATGTTATCAAAAGTCAAAATGATCTGATTTCCTTTTATTTCTTGAGACTTATAAGCTGGTCCGCTGTGAACTTGTTTTTTACCGTAAATATTGTTCATCGCAACTGCCGCTAATCGTAAGCCGATGTCTTGCTTGTTTGTTGGATGAATGTCTTTTGCGTTACCAATATCGGTTGTAACCACCATTCCGGTATTTTTTAATTTTAAAGTTTCAGATTGTGCTTCGCGAAGTTCTGCCCAACGGCTTCCTTTTTGACTGTTACCCCCAAATTCGTCGAAAGTTGACAATTGAACAAAGTAAAAAGGAAAATCTCCTTGTTTGAATTTCGTTCTCCAATCATTGATCATTAACGGAAATGACTTTTTATATTCTGCTGCTCTCCAAACATTGGCTTCGCCCTGATACCACAAAACGCCCTGCATCGCATAAGGAACCAACGGATTGACCATTGCATTGTACAATAATGAAGGATAACTGTTTGGCGAAATCGCAATTTTTACCTGTACAACATTAAACTTCCAAAGTCCGTCAAGCGGAAGGTTTGTGTCTTTAAAATCGATTTTTAAATCAGTTGCATCGCCGTAGATGCCGCCACCGCCGCTGTAATCTGTAATTCTAACTGCGATTACGTTGCTACCTTCTTTCAAGACATTTGCCGGAATTTTATAAACTCGTAGTTTGTCCCAAAGATTATTCGTTCCAACTTCAACTCCGTTGATATAAGTTTTGTCCTCGTCGTCAACTTTTGCTAAATGCAAAACAGCTTCTTTTTTGGCTTGCTCTGCCGTTAAAACAATTGTTTTTCGCATCCAGACAATTCCATCGATATTGCCAATCTGCTGATTTTCCCAAAGTGAAGGCACTTTTATTTCCGGCCAGTTTTTATCCTGAAAATTTAGATTTTTGAATTGATTTTCATTTTCCAGAGAAACATCAAAACCTTGTACTTTTTTAAGACTGTCTAAAACCGATTTCTTATAAATTTCAAAAACCGAATCAATATCTACCATTGGGACATCTGCAATCATGGCCTTGAATTCTGGGCTGTTTTGAAAAGCTTCACGGCTTGTCCAGGTTTCTACGTTGGTTCCGCCCCAAGAAGTATTGATGATGCCGATTGGAATTTTTAATTCTGCATATAATTTTCTGGCGAAATAATACCCAACTGCTGTAAAATTGCCAACCGTTTCTTTATTTGATGCTTCCCATTTTCCTTGTTTCAAATCCTCTTTTGGAGTGCCGCTTAAATCTTGAGCAACACCAAAATGACGAATCATTGGATAATTGGAATCAGCAATTTCTTTTTCGGCATTCATGGTTTTGTAAACCTGAAATTCCATATTCGACTGACCGCTGCAAATCCACACTTCGCCGACCAAAACATTTTTGATGACAATTTTATTTTTTCCAATAATGATTAATTCAAATGGTCCACCAGCTTTTTCTGGACTTAAATTTACCGTCCATTTTCCGTTTTTATCGGCTTGGGTTTTCTTAATTTGTTTGTTGAAGTGAATTTCTACACTTTCATTTGGATCTGCAAAACCCCAAATCGGGATTTGCTTGTCTCTTTGAAGCACCATTCCGTTAGAGAATATTAAAGGCATTCTCACATTAGCATTTGATAAAACACTAATTATCAGAAAAATAAAAACTAAACTTTTTTTCATTTTTTCTATTTTGAATATTTTTAACCGTATAAGTGATATAAGTTATTTTAAGTTTTTATTTAATATTGCACTTAAATTTACTTATATCACTTATACGATTTAACTACATTTTTTACTGTAATCCTTCGATTAAAGCGTTTAAAGCCTGTGTGTCAAAAACAGTATTATTACTTCTATTGAAAATTCCGAAACCTTTATCTCCTATGCTTCCTTCATCCCAATAAAAGGGTAATAATCCGTTTGCTTTTGCTGTTTTTACCACTGTTTTTAGATAATAAGCTCTTGAATTTAAATGTAAAGTCAGAGCGTCTCCCGTTAAAGTTGTTCTTCGGATTGCTCCAAATTCTCCCAATAAAACTGGAATTCCCTTATCTACAAACTGCGTTTTCATTAATTTGAAGTTTTTCTCCAAATCTGCTTCCTCTCCCCAAGTGGCATTTCGTTCTGTATCGGTTGTAGAGTGAAAACCATTACCCCAATAATAAAACATTTTACCCCAAGTTTCATCTTTGGTTAAACCAGCAAAATTCCAAGGCGAATAATAATGCACTTCGACCATCATTCTGCCAGTTACTTTATCTACTGGCAATGTAGTCATTAATTTGTTTGTTTTTTCGATATCTGTTGTCGGCCCTTGAACGACTAAAACACGAGAAGCATTTTTTCCTCCAGTTGAACGAACTGCATCAATAAAAGTTTGGTGGTAAGAAGTTAAAACCGCCATTTGAGCAGCATCTTCAACCGCTGGTTCGTTGGCGCTTGCAAAAAGCAAATGCTCATCGAAACCTCTTAAATGTGTTGCAATTTGTTCCCAAAAGGCTTTTTGTTTGGCGTTGTTTTCTACTTTTTTGGCTTCGGTGATATTGTTTTCCAGCCATCCGCCGTCCCAGTGAATATTAACCAAAACGTACATATCATTATCGACGCAGTATTGCACTACTTCTTTTACTCTGTTCAGCCATTCCGTTTTGATTTTTGCCGTTGAAGCATTTTCTAAATTCTGATTCCAAGAACACGGAATACGGATCGCATTGAAACCTTTTGCTTTTACAGCATCAATCAGCTCTTTAGTAACTTTTGGATTTCCCCAAGCGGTTTCGCCTCCAGTTGCTTCCAAAGTATTTCCGATGTTCCATCCTAGTTTAATCTTAGCTGCCAATTCCACTGCTGAACTTCCCATTCCAGAAGCATCTGATGCAATTGGATTCGTATTATAACTTGGATATAAACCTGCTACAGCTCCAGCCGCTTGAGAAACTGTAATTTCTGAAGCATTTCCTTCAGTAGAAGTTAACTTCAATACTGTGTTTCGTACTGCTGTATCTACATTTTCTGAAGCCGTAATTTTTACAATCGTACTTCCTGAAGTCCCAACTGCTTGACTTAATTTTATCCAACTTGCGGGATTGCTTAAAGTCCAATTTGTTGCATTAGAATTAATAGTAATCTCAACTGTAGTTTCTTTACTTTCAAAATCAATTTTATTAATGCTCGAAACAACTGTCTTTATGGATACTGGATTTGGATCTTCTTTTTCAGAACTACAGGCTAAAACTCCTAAAAAAGCAAAACACAGAGCGAAGCTTAACAGGTAATCATTAATTGTATTTTTCATCTTATTTGGTTTGGTGGTTAACATCAACGCCAGCTTTAAAAGGGCTGGCGTTAATTATAGTTAGATTTTATCAAAAAAGAACAGCGGTTATTTAACTGTTACTTGAATTTCTTTTTTAATATCTCTTGAAGAAGTTCCAATTTTGATAGTGTATTTTCCTGGCTCAACTGTCCATTTTTTAGATGCAACATCGTAATAAGCCAATTCTTTTACTGGTACTTTAATAGTTACTTTTTCAGAACCTCCTGCTTTCACAGAAGCTTTTTTGAAACCTTTTAATTCTTGTGCTGCACGAGTAATTTTAGAATCAGATTTAGAAGTGTATAGTTGCACTACTTCTTTTCCGTCTACTTTTCCCGTGTTTTTAACCTCAACTGTAACTTCAATTACCTCATTTTGAGCGTAAGATTCTTTATTCGCTTTAGCATTATCAAGCGCAAAAGTTGTGTATGATAATCCGTAACCGAAAGGATATAAGGGAGCCACATTTTTAGTATCAAACCAACGGTATCCAATCAAGATTCCTTCAGCATAATTTACCGTTTTATCTCCAGGGAAACTGTTTGTTGCATGTGCAGGAGAATCTTTTAACTGTTTAGGCATTGTCCAAGGTAATTTTCCTGACGGATTTACTTTTCCTAAAATTACATCTGCCAAAGCATTTCCTCCTTCAGAACCATTAAACCAGCTCCAAACTAAAGCAGAAGATTTTTGGCTTACTTCATTGATATCAAAAGGAGCGCCGGCAATCATAACTACAATAGTTTTAGGATTAGCTTCCGTAACTTTTCTAATTAATTCTTCTTGTCCGAAAGGCAAATGCAAATCTCTTCTATCTGAAGCTTCTGTCTCATAATCACGGTTTGAACCCGCGAAAATGATCGCAACATCAGAATTTTTAGCCGCTTCTACTGCTTCTTGTACTTTTGCATCGTCTAATTTATCGATGGTTACTGGACCGTTAGCTGTAATATTTCCTAAGTTTCCTTTATTTTTTTCATCGTAACGCTCTAAATATCCTTCAGCATAATTGATTTTAACTGATGAAGGAAGTCTGTTTTTAAGACCTTCTAAAGGCGTCACTTCTCTTTTTGTTTTAACTCCAGCACCAAATCCGCCTAGAGCATTTTTCTTTGTCGCATTGTTTCCAATAACAGCAATAGATTTTACTCCGTCTAGTTTTAATGGTAATGCATTATTATCGTTTTTCAACAACACGATTGCTTCTGCAGCAATCTTGTATGCATCTTGGTAATGTGCTTCTGTTGCGATGCTTCCTTTGGCACGAGTTCCGCCGCCCATTGCTTTTACTTGAAACAGCGTTCTTAAAATTCTTTTTACGTGAAGATCAATTTCTTTTTCAGAAACTTCTCCAGATTTAACGGCTGCAATTAATTTATCGGCTAAGAAAAATTCATTGAAAGGTTTTGGTGTTCCCATTTCAATATCCAAACCATTTTTTAAGGCTTTTGCTGTCGAATGCACCGCAGCCCAGTCTGAAACTACAATTCCTTTAAATCCCCATTCATCACGAAGGATTTTATTCAGCATATAATCGTTTTCACATAAGTATTCGCCTCTAAATTTATTGTAAGCGCCCATTATACTGTACGCTTTTGCTTCTTTTACTGAAGCTTCAAAAGCTGGAAGGTAAATTTCACGAAGTGTACGCTCGTCAATTTGTACATCTACAAAATCACGATTCGTTTCCTGATTGTTTGCTGCGTAATGTTTTACACACGCCATTACATCTTTTTCTTGTAAACCAACGATCAACGGCACTGAAAGTTTTTTATTCAAAAATGGGTCTTCAGACATATATTCGTAAGTTCTTCCTCCAAGCGGTGTTCTCACCATATTGATAGCTGGTGAAAGTAACATGTCTTTGTCTCTGGCACGTAATTCTTCTCCTAAACTGGTTCCAAAAGTATGTGCCATTTCTGCGTTCCAAGTTGCAGCCAAAGCGCCTCCTGCAGGATAATAAGTTGCAAAATCGTTTGTCCATCCCGCTGGAGCCCAATTGTCGCGTGAAATTTCTTCACGAACTCCCAACGGACCGTCGGCCATTTTTAATTCTGGAATTCCTAAACGTTTTACGCCCGCATTGGCAAACATGCTGTTCCCGTGAAGCATTCCTATTTTTTCTTCTAATGTCATCTGCGAAATCAGTTTGTCTATTTCCGCATCATGATCTGTGCTTATTTCTTTTCCTACGTATTCTTCTGTTTCTGCCGAATTTGAAGCTAACGTTTGTGCATCATTTTTACAAGAAGTAAACAATGCAAAAACAAGAGCTGCCGAAAGGAATATCATTTTGTTTTTCATAGATAGCTAGGTGTTTTAGATTTAAAGATTTTTGATACCTCACACATTATCTTTTAATACCGTTAATATTATATGTTTGTGGTTTTTTGTTTATTGTTTTATCAAATTTAGAAAAACAACATCGTTTTCATTGATTTTGAATTCTTTGCTGAACGTTCCTTTTGCATCAATTGTTATTTTCTCCGTTGCAATTGGATCTCCGTTATTTTTCTTTTTCATAGCATTTACCTGCTCACGCGTCAACTGACTTGGTTTATTTAAAGCCAGATAATCTGCATAAACGTCATTTACTTTGTAACCTACTTTATAGATTTCTAAAGTATATTTTCCTTTCTGCATTCCGTCAATTTCAATCTTTACTTTTCCTTTTTCTTTTGATGGAAGATCCTGAACGTAATAGGTCTGATTCCAAACTTTCTCGCCTGGATGTGTATTGGTAAAATCCCAAAGTAAAACTTGTACATCGCCTTTTGCATTTTTAGAGGTCCACGAAGCTTTATCCGAATTTTGAAGTTCTGTTTCTCCCAATTTGTTCAAAAATTGATACGAGAAATAAGCTGGCTTTTTAATTCCCTGCGTATTCAACAATCCGAAACCGCCATGAAAAGGCGTAAATCTTGGCCCTGGTTCTTCAAAAATATCTGTAAAAACCCAATATGACATGGAGTTTGCCGCATTGCCGACTTGTTTTAATTTCTGCAGAATATAAGCTGCCGAGTGATAACTGTCGTGAATTGGATCTGCAGGTGTATAAGACGAACTCCACTCTGTGTAATGCAGTTCTAAATTGGGTTTAGTCGAATTGGTAATCTGCTTACGCGAATTAATAACATCTCCGCTAATACTGTTTTCGTCTGGACTTAAAACGGTTCCAGAAGTCCCGAATTCATCCAAATATCCTTGATTTACACCATAAGTATGCGTCGAGATAAAATCTAAAGGCACGTTGTTTTTAGCACAAAAATCGATTGTTTCAGGAACCCATCCTGCTCCTGCTGTTGCTGGCCCTCCGACTTTGTAATCTTTGTTAACTGCTTTTACACCGCGGGCAGCATAATCATACAATTTGAAATATTCTGCCTGAGTTCCTGTCCAAAAACCTGGTGTTAAATTTGGTTCGTTCCAAACTTCAAAATACCATGTTTTTACTTCTTCAACTCCGTAACGTTCTGTAAAATGTGCAGTTAGATTTTTGATTAAATCTTCCCATTTTTTATAATCTTTTGGAGGCGTGACATTTCCTTTCCACCAAAAAATAGTTTCTTTTCCGCTTGCCAGTGCATTCGGCATAAAGCCTAATTCAACAAAAGGTTTCATTTTCATACTCACAATATAATCGAACAAAACATCTACGTATTGATAATTATATTCTGGATTTCCTTTTGAGTCTTCACGGTAAACCGCCATATCATCAGACAACAAACCATGAAAACGAATGTATTTAAAATCGCATTCTTTTTTAACCAATGCTAATTGCTGCTGCCAGTCGGCTCTCAAACCTTCGTTTGCTCTTCCGGCACCGATGCATTCTTTAAACATGGTGTTTAATTTTCCAGCCGATTTGTTGTAATCCACTTTTATCGTTCGGTCTTGAGCCATCAAATGGACTGAAGTAATTAAAACTGCTGCTATTAAAAGTTTTTTCATCTGGAAATGTTTTTTTATTTTTTGCCACAGATTAATGAGGATTCTAAAGGATTTTTCTTTTCTCTCGCAGATTTTGCACATCATGCAGATTCAAATCTTTTTAATCATTTTAATCTGTGGCTAAATATTTTATTTTCTAACAATATGTTAGACGCACTGCAGTGCATCTCTACAAATTATGCGTAATCGTTCCGTTACAAAACCCTACAGTCCCGAAGCCTCGGTATAAAAAACCTGTCGGGTTTAACTTTTTACTTCTAACATTTAATCTCTAACCCAAATTACAATTTTTTGAATCTTACTGCACCACCGCCAGCTCCGCCTAATTTCAATTGTAATTTATCTGAAGCTTTTACTGTTTTCTTAGAAATTGCCACTGCTTCTGGATTGTGCGTTTGATCTGTTCCTTCAGCATCCACATAAATTTGTGCCTCGTAAGTTGCATTTGGATCTAAGAATGATAATGAAACTTCTACATTTCTTGGTTTTTCATTTGTCAAAGTTCCCAAATACCAGTCAGCGCTGTTTCTGTCTTTTCTAGCTGTTGTAATGTATTCACCAATTTTTCCTTCTACAATTTTAGTGTCTTCCCAATCTGTCGGAACATCTTTTAAGAATTGTAAAGCTGGTTTTCCTTCGTAGTTTTCTGGAAGATCTGCCAGCATTTGAATTGGAGAATAAAGCACTACATACAATGCTAACTGCTGTCCCACTGTTCCTTGAATTCTTTTTCCTGGATACCCTTGTTTTACCTCAACATCGAAAATCCCAGGTGTAAAATCCATCGGTCCTGAAAGTAATCTTGTAAACGGGATAATGCTTAAATGATTTGGCGGATTTCCTTCACTCCACGCGTTGTATTCTTGTCCACGTGCTGCTTCTCTCGAAACCATGTTTGGGAAAGTTCTTCTTTCTCCAGTATCTTTTATTGATTCGTGGTATAAAACTGCTAAATCGTACTGTGCCGCTTTTTCTAAAATGTATCTGAAATAGTTCACTCCAAATTGTCCAAAGTGCATTTGTTTCATATTTAATTTTGAACCAACGTGACCAATTTTTACGGTATGAATTCCTAGTTTTTTGTATAAAGCAAAACCTTCGTCAACTTCTTTTAAATAATTAATTAAGTTTGAACCTGTTTCGTGATATCCGATTAATTCGATATTCTTTTTCTTTCCGTATTCAACTACTTTTTCAAGGTCGAAATTGTCAGCGCTTTTGGTGAAGCTGAACATGTGCATACGGTTTTCGTACCATCCTGGAGTCCATCCTTTATTCCATCCTTCGATCAATAAATGGTTGAAACCTTCTTTTGCTGTAAAGTCGATATACGCTTCGGCGTTTTTAGTTGTTGCACCTTGTTTATCGCTTTCCCAGAACGTATACTTCCCGATGTGCATTCCCCACCAGATTCCTAAATATTTATAAGGTTTGAAATAACTGTTTGTGTTTTTTAATTTGTTTGGTTCGTTTAAGTTTAAAACCAAATATGAAGTGATCAATTCACCTGGATTTTCTCCAATTTGAATGGTTCTCCAAGAAGAGGTGAAAGTATCTTTTACACGAACTTTTACACCATCAGGCCATGGCACCAAATCCGATTTTAATTCTGTTCCTCTATTGTTTACCAAAGTCATACTTGCGAAATCGATCAAGTTTGCTTCGTGAAAACTTAGAGCCAATCCGCTTTTACTTTCTATTGTAAGTGGAGTTAAAACGGTGTCAAGTGTACTTACCGGTGCATCTTTGAAAAGATATTCGTCACGGTTTTCTCTGTTTGCCGGAATCCACCATGCTTTTCCATCTTCTTTTAAGTTAAAAGTTGTTTTTTCATCCATGATGAAAATACTGTCTTTTACATTTTGTTTTGGATAAACATATCGAAACGCCACTCCATCGTCGAAAGCACGAAACTGAATTTGCAATTTTCTTTTGTTTCCAGTCTTTTGCTGTAAATCAACAACCAACTGATTGTAATTGTTTCTGATATTTTTCTTTTCTCCCCAAACTTGTTCCCAAGTTTCATCAAACGAAGAAGTTTTTGCTCCCTTAATTTCAAAATTTGAACTTAAATCTTCATTTCCTTTTAGTAAAAATCCCATTTCTGATGGTGTAATCACTTCGGTTTTTCCGTGTGAAACAGCATATTTTGGAGCATTTTTTACCAGCTCAAACTTGATTTTATTTTGTCCGTTTGGCGATGCCAGTTCGTAAGCGTTTTTGTTTTTCTGACTGTAGCCCATTGCTACTGAAAACAAAACGGCTGGGAGAATTAGATAGTTTTTCATGTTTTTTGGAATTATATTTTTTTAGCCACGAATTCACGAATTTTATTAATTAAATCTTTGACTAGATTATTTTAAACACATAGAATCATAGTTAATTTGAAACTTAAAAAAAGGCGTTTCACTTGTTTAAATTCACATAGCTATGTGTTGGAAACTAGTTTCTTTTTATTCTCTTTTTCAGAAACAAAAAGTCTATGTTTCTATGTGTTTATTTTTTTCGCCACGAATTCGCGAATTATACAGATTAAATTCGTGAATTCGTGGCTATAACTTTTTATTTAATCCACTCGGTTTTAAAAGTGGTTTTTCCGTTTAATGGATTTCCAGTTACGTCAAAATTGTTTCCGTTTTTGGTCACTTTTATTTCTTGTACTGCATCGCCGTCTGGTAAAAATACTTTAGCTGTTGCCGAAGTTGTTTTGTCGCTTGCATAAACTTTTAATGTCAGCTTGCTCCAATCCATGTCTTTTGTAGACTGCGCTAAACCGATGTGTGGAATCGCAGTTCCGTCTTTAATTAAAACTACAATTGGCACTTCGCCAGCTTTAATTTTATGCCATCCCGATTGGTATACTTTTTTAGTTTGATAATCGATCCAAGTTCCTTCCGGAAGATAAACGTCTCTTTCTTCAACATCTTCAAAAAGTGGTGCCACTAAAATGCTTGAACCAAATAAATATTCGTTATCAACTAACCAAGCTCCCGGATCGTTTGGATATTCTACAAATAAGGCACGCATCATTGGCAATCCTTTTTGAGAACTTTCTTTTGCCTGAGCATAGATATATGGCATTAATTCGTAACGCATATTATCTGCTTTTCTAAATCCTTCTAAGAACTCTTTGCTGTACAACCAAGGTTCGCGTGGAGGCTCTCCGTGGCTTCTTACGTGCGATGTAAACATTCCGAATGGTGTCCATCTTCTATAAATATTCTCAGGAGATTTAGTTGCAAATCCTCCAACATCATGACTCCAGAAACTGAAACCAGAAAGACCTAATGAAAGTCCGCCGCGTAATTCTGCTGACATGGCTCCGTTTGAAGTTTCAGAATCTCCTCCCCAATGCAAAGGATAACGCTGAGATCCTGCCCAAGTACTTCTTGCCCAGATTAAGGTGTATCCTTTTTCTTTCTGCGTAATTTCAGCAACAGCTTTGTTGTAACGTAACGGATATAAATTGTGCTCGTAAAAACCAGTTCTTCCAGAATGGTAAATTCCGTCTGGCGGTGCCGCTTCTCCAAAATCAACTTTGAAAACGGCTACGCCTTCATCAAATAATTTTTTCAATTTTCCTTGGTACCAAGCAATCGTTTCTGGATTTGAGAAATCTAAAACGGCATCTTCGTACGGAAGATTTCCTTTTCTGTCTCTTACCGCTAAGTTTTTCTCCATTATTTCAGGAAACAAAGTATTCTTTGGCGTGAAATACGGTAATTGCCATAAACAAACTTGGAAACCATCTTTCTTTAAATCAGACATCATTTTGGTTGCGTCTGGGAAACGAGATTTTGCAAACTCGTAGTTGTTTCTCCAATCTACATCAAACCATCCTGTATCGAAATGAATAACATCGGTTGGGATTTTGTATTTACGCAAATCTCTTGCTACATCTCTTCCTTCTTTTTCTGAGAAATAAGTGATTCGGCTCATCCAGAAACCGAAAGACCAAAGTGGCGGCATCGCAGCTTTTCCAGTCAAATTAGTGTATTGATCTAAAACGTCTTTTGGTTCTCCGATAAAGAAAAATAAATCGGCTTCATCATCGCCAATGTACATTTCGTTGGCACTTGAAAAATATTTCCCAAAGTCAACTGTAATTGGTGTAGAATGGTGCATGAAAACTCCGTAACCGCGGCTGCTCATGTAAAACGGAATCGGTTTGTACATGGTTTCATTTTGGATTCCGTTCGCGTCATCTGTCCATAAAACTACTTTTTGTCCGCGTTTGTTGAATTGTGTGAATGATTCTCCACAACCAAATATTTTTTCGTCTGGTTCTAAACTGAACGCCGCGCCCATACTTCTTGAATAATCGCTGTTTCTGCGAACATAAGAAAACGGAAGTGTTGGTGTATACGTATTTTTAAAATCGGTATCGTGAAGCGTGCTTGTCAGCATTTTTCCTTTTTCATCGTAGATTTTTACGTGCCAAGGTTTGGTCAAAATTTCAACTCTTCCGTGTTTGCTTGTATAACTGTGCCCGCCTTCAATTTTAGAATATTTCCATAATTCCGGGTGATTTGGCGCAACGCCGTCAACCAGCATTAAAGATTCTTTTTGCGGATGAAACTGCGGTCCAGAAGTCGTTTTGATTCTAACTGTTCTATCGGAAACAAACTGAATTTCAAACGGCAAAACTGGAGATTCTGCGTATTCTGTTGTTGGGAATTCGTTTGCTTTTTCTACATCAGGTTTCATCATCATGTTGTTGAAAGCCTGACGCGTTTTGTAATTGTATCTCAAATATTTTATAGTTCCTTTTCCTGTTGCAGGATCAAAAGAGGCCAATTCATCTGCGAAATAAAAGGTGTTCAGATAATTCTGAAAATCTTTACTGATATCAATTGGTGCATTTAATACTTCTGCATTTTGAATTTGTGCTGATGCTTTCGGCACCGCAATAAATCCAAACATTAAGGCAGAAAATAATGCGGTTAGTTTTGAGTTTTTCATTGGTTAATAATTCTAGATGTTAGTTTATCCTAACAGGTTTTAGAAACCTGTTAGGTATTTTATTTTATATCTTGATAAAAATCTATTGATACCTAACAGGTTTCTAAAACCTGTTAGGAACGTAACTTATTACTCTGCTGTAATTACAATTGTAGATTGCTTTAATCCGTTGGCTTTTGCGGTTAATTCCAATCTTCCTGATTGATCACCTGATTGTACAATTACCAAACATTTTCCAGCCAAAGCGGTATGTTTAGTTCCTTTGTACGGTTCATGGCTTACCGGATCTCCGCTGCAAACACCCACAATTTTTCCGTTTCCTTTTAAAGAGAAATTAACTTCGTTATTGGCATTTGGAGATAATGTTCCTTTATCGTCTAAAATATCAACTGTAATAAATGACAAATCATTTTTATCTGCTTTTATCGTACTTCTATCCGCAGTCAGTTTTAATTGAGATGGATTTCCAGCGGTTTTGATTTCTTTTTCTAAAACCACTTTTCCGTCTTTACGAGAAACTGCTTTTAAGGTTCCTGCTTCAAAAGGAATTCGCCACATTATATGAAGATCGTCTCCTTTTTTGCTTCTTTTTCCAACTGATTTTCCGTTTACGAAGAGCTCCACTTCATCGGCTTTATTGTAGTATGCCCAAACGTCAACAGTCTGCCCGGCTTTCCAGTTCCAATGCGGAAAAATATGAAGAACCGTCTTGTCTGTCCATTCGCTTTGATACATATAATACACATCTTTAGGGAAACCGGCTAAATCAACGATTCCGAAATAAGAACTGATAGACGGCCATTCGTACGGCGTTGGTTCTCCGATGTAATCGAAACCTGTCCAAATGTACATTCCAGAAAGGAAATCGTGTTTTTTAATGACTTTCCAAGTTGCTTCGTGTGTTGAACCCCAAGGTGTCTGTACCTGATCGTATGCTGAAACGGTATTTCCTGGATTTCCTTCTGTAAATTTAAGATCCCATCTTACCGGCCATTTTTTGATAGTGTCTGAAACGGCATCATAATAACCTCTCGTCTGCAGACCTGAAGTTGTTTCGGTTGCAATGAAAGGTGTATTTGGGAAATTCTTCAGATGATGTTCATACGTTTGATGCGCATAATTGTATCCGATTAAATCTAAGACTCCAGATCCAGCAAGCGGATTGATCGAAACATCTTTTTTCTCAAATTGTAAAGTCACAGCATCAATATTCATGTTTACCGGCGGATTCATCGCTGCGGTCAACGGACGTGTTTTATCATATTGACGTGTGATTGCTGCTAATTCTTTAGCAATTTCCACACCTTTTTCATTCCATTGTTCCGGAATTTCATTTCCGATACTCCAAACAAAAATACTTGGATGATTTCGGTCGCGAAGCAATTGATCGATTAGATCTTTTTTGTGCCATTTGTCCCAATCGTTTCCGTAATCGTATTTGGTTTTGGTTTGTTTCCACATGTCAAAAGCTTCGTCCATGACAATGAAACCCATTTTATCGCAAAGATCCAAAAGTTCTGGAGCGGGCGGATTATGAGAAGTTCTGATTCCGTTTACACCCATTTCTTTCATGATTTCCAATTGGCGTTCGATGGCGCGCGTGTTAATAGCAGAACCTAAAGGGCCTAAATCGTGATGTAAACAAACTCCTTTTATTTTTACCTGTTTTCCATTCAAAATAAAACCTTTATTCAAATCGAATTTAAAATCTCTGATTCCGAAATTGGTTTTGTATTGATCTACAATTTTATCATCAACAGAAATTTCCGTAACTGCCGTATACAATTCTGGTTTTTCAACTGACCATAAAATAGGATTTTCAACTTCGGCCGATTGCTTTAATGTCTGATCGCCATTTGCGTTGATTGTTATATCTTGAGTAAGTGATGTTACTTTAGTATCTTCTTTAAAAATAGTGGTGGTTACAGTTGCTTTTTTATTTTGAGCATATTGATTTTTAATCTTTGTTTCAAAATTAACTGAAGCTTTTTCAGCCGTAACTTTTGGAGTGGTAATATAAGTTCCCCACTGTGCAACATGCAGTTTATCTGTGGTTTCGATCCAGACATTTCTAAAAATTCCAGAACCTGAATACCAGCGTGAATTAGGCTGTTTTGAATTGTCAACCTTAACAATAATTTCGTTGTTTTTATCTCCGTAATTTAAATATTTGGAGATTTCATATTGAAAACCAATATATCCGTTTGGACGTTTTCCTAAATAATGGCCGTTTACCCAGACTTCGCTGTCTTTGTAAACACCGTCAAAAGTGATAGAAGTTATTTTTGTGCTGTCTGCTGCAGCGACTTTAAATGTTTTTTTGTACCAGCCTAAACCTCCGTTTAATGCTCCTCCGCCATAACCAGCAGGACTTTTTTCATCAAAATTTCCTTCGATGCTCCAATCGTGAGGAACGTCTAGTTTTCTCCATTTTGTGGTATTTCCGATAGTATCTTTATCAATTATACTATCGTTTAGATGGAAACTCCAATCTGTATTAAAAGAAACTTTTCTATTTATAAATGCATCCTCTTTTTTAGCGCAGGAATTGAGTAAAATTACTCCTGCTGCTACTGCCGACAAACATATACTTTTTATGTTTTTTCTAATATGCATAGGTACTTTTTGTGTTTTTGGAATTGGAAGATAGAAATAAAAATCGATTTCGAATATTTCTTCTTTAAATAATTTAAGTCTCAGTCTTAAAGCACGTTAGAAACATGTTTAAAACTGAGACTTCAAAACTAACTAACTTATGATTTTGGAACCAAATGATAAATCAAATAATCACCATCTGCTCTAATAGCAATAAAGCATAAACTTGTATCAGTAAGTTCAACAATTTTTACATTTGTAAAACTGAAAGAAGGACTGAAATAGCTTGGTTCACTTGGATGCAACATTTCTGTTCCTCCATTAAATGAAATTCTATCATTTGTTTCGCCTGCTGTAAGGCTGAAATTGAATGTTCCTACTTTTGTTGTTTTTTGTGTATTTCCTAAAGCTGGGTTAGTTTGGGTTACAGAAACATTGTAGCCTCCATCCAAATCAAATGTAATTTCTCCCCAATCTTTATTTTCTAGGCCAGCCCAAGAAATATCTGTAAGATTTGGCCACCATCCTGGACCGCTAACTTCTCTATTAACATAACTAGGCGTGTTTCCAATAAACTCTAATGGAGCTGTCATATACAGTACCCAAGTTTTTCCAGCCTGCCCGTTGGTAAGTTTTGTCCATCTTGGATCGCTGAAAAAAGCATCGTCGTTTTCTGGAACATCTACTGTTACTGGAGCAGCTTCAACAGATCCTCCTCTAACAAATGCTGTGTAAAAAATAGTATACTTTCCTGCAAAAGGGAAATTTACTTTATCATCGCTTTTATTAGAATGTCCAAGTTCATTTCCGTTCCCATCAACATATCTCCAATATGGAATTACAGTTGGATCATCATTCTTTAAAATTACTTCATTCTTTTTTGCTGTGTTTTGAGTAATTGAAAACTCAAGTGTTTCTGGTGTTTGCGTTACCGCTGGCAGACTTTCACGATCTTCAACAGGCTCGCAAGAGAATAAAAACGAACTGATTGTTACAGCCGCTAATACTATATATAATATACGTTTCATAATCAATTGTTTAAATGTTAGTTCCAACCTGGATTTTGTTGAATAGTACCATTTGAAAGTACTATTTGTGATTGTGGTAAAGGAAACCATCCTAAAGTTTCTGGTCTAAATGTTACAGCAAACTGAGAATCTCCAGTAGTATTATCGATAGCCGCTTTCATTACTGGCATTCCTTGTCTGATTAAGTCAAAATAACGTAATCCTTCCAAAGCCAATTCTAAACGACGCTCTTCCATAATATTAGCCTGAGTTGCAGGAATTCTATTAGTCGTACTTTTGAAAGCACGGTCACGTACTCTGTCTAAATCTGTTTGTGCTAGTGCTGCATTTGTTCCTAAATTCAATTCGGCAGCCATTAATAAAACATCTGCAAAACGAATAATTGCATAATCTTGGTAGTTGTCAATTTGGAAGTTTCCTCCGTTTGCTTCAACAACAGCTGTTCCCGCTGCATTAGTAATCGGACAATATTTTTTCCAAGAATATCCAGTGTATTGACGTTGTTCTCTAGCCTGTGGATCAAAATTTAGTCCTTCACCAGCGTAGTCAATAAATGAAGCTGCTTTTCTGCTGTCAGCATTATCGTATGCTGCAACCAATTTAGGATTTACAGTTGCTCCTCCCCATCCTGTTGCGTATCTTCCGATAGAACCACCACGAGGCGCAATATTTACTTGAAAACGGTTTCCTTCATGAAGATCCCAGTTTCCTTTTCCTGAACCGTTGAAACGAACAGCCCAAACCATTTCTGTATTATCTTCTCCAGCAAAATTTTCTAAAGAAGCTGCTAACCAAAGATTCGCAAAATCTGCTACTAATCCGTGGCCGCTATTATTTACAGCATCATTAATGTACGTTACAACTTGTGGTTTCGTAACTACACCTGCTAAATCTGTTTTGTTATAAGCTCCAGTGTAAAACAAGAATGTTCTAGCCAAATAAGCTTCTGCAGCCCATTTTGTAATTCGTCCGTAGTTTGCATTTCCTGCTTGCGAGTAATTTTCTGGACCTAAGTTATCTGCAGCAAATTTTAAATCGTTTGCAATTAAAGCATAAGTAACTTCTGGTGCTTGTCTTGGTAATTCAAATTCACTTGTCGTTACCGTATGATCTAGCGGAATAATATCACCAAACATTTTTGCCGCCTGGAAATGAAAATGTGCTCTTAAGAAACGAGCTTCAGCTTCGTAACGTGTTTTTAAAGCAGTATTAGCTCCCCAATTTACTTTGTCTAAGTTTTCTAACAAAACATTCGCTCTGTAAATTCCAAGATAAGAGTTTGACCATGTTAAGGCATTCATATCTTTATCTGTAGTATACTGAAAGCGGTCCCACTGCAAATCTACCGTTGGATCTGCAATACCAAATCCACCAAAACAGTTGTCAGATGCCTGCTCGCTTACGATCAATTGTGTACCGTAAGCTTCTCTTTGCAATACATCGTAAACAGCAACCAAACCTTCAAAAGCATCAGATGGAGTTTTATAAAAATTCTCTGTTACTTTATCTGTATATGGTTCGTTTTCCAAAAAATCTTCCGAACAAGCCCCTAGGGTTAGTAAGCTTGAAAGTGCAAATAATTTTATATATGTTTTCATCGTGTTCAAAATTTAAAAGTTAACATTTAGACCCATCATGTAGGTTCTTGGCTGCGGATAATATCCAACATCGATTCCTTTAGCCCAAGATTGATTTACGTTTCCGAAACCAATTTCCGGATCCATTCCTTTGTACTTTGTAAAAGTGTAAATGTTATTACCTGCAACGTACAATCTGAACTTAGAGAAGAATTTTAACTTGTCTGTTAACTTTGTCAAATCACATCCAATTGTAGCATTTTTAATTCTGAAGAAATCTGAATCCTGAATATACAAATCAGAGAATTTAGTGTAGTTACCATTATCATCTGTTCCGTATGTTACTCTTGGAACTGTGTTTGAAGTTCCTTCGCTTGTCCATCTGTTTAAAACATCTGTAGTGTTGTTTGTGTAGGCACGAGTGTAATCGTGAATTCCGAAAACGTTTTGTCCTCCAGCAGTACCATAGGTATTAATAGATAAATCAAAAGCTTTGTATGATAATTCTAAATTAACACCGTAGTTAATATCTGGATTTGGATCTCCAATCTGCGTTTTATCATTTGCATCAATTTGTCCGTCACCATTCAAATCTACGAAACGAACATCTCCAGGAACTGCATTTGGCTGAACTCCTGCTGCAACTTCTGCTGCATTTTGAAAAATTCCAGCTGTTTTTAATCCGTAGAAATAACCCATTGGTTTACCAACCTCAACACGGTTCATTTCGTCTAGACCTTGGAATAAAACATTTGATTCTCCGTGAATGATTCCTTCGTTGTTTGCAATTCGTAATACTTCGTTTTGGTTGCGAGAAAGGTTTGCATTAATACCAAAATTCCAATCTTTTCCAATACGTGTGCGGTAAGCCAATCCAATTTCAAAACCTTTATTACTAACGTCTCCACCATTAATGTAAGGTGCAGTTGCTCCAGCATAAGCTGGGATAGAAGCCAAAACTAACCAGTCTTTCGTTTTCTTGTCGTAGTAATCGAAAGTTAAAGTAAAGTTGGTAAATAAAGTAGCATCAAAACCTAAGTCTAACTGCTCAGAAGTTTCCCATTTTAAATTACGGTTTGCTAATTGATCCGGGCTTGAACCTACTAATAAAGTTTCGTCACCTGTTCCAAAATGATACGTTTTATCTGTTGAGTTTACAACCGACATGTAAGCAAATCTTCTTGCAAATTGATCGTTACCATTTTGTCCCCAGCTTGCTCTTAATTTGAAAGTATTTAATACTTTATTTTCTTTAAAGAAAGCTTCTTTGTCTAAATTCCAACCAGCAGAGAACGATGGGAAAATAGCATATTTGTTGTCTGGACCAAATTCTGAAGATCCGTCACGACGAACTGTAGCTGAGAATAAATATTTATTATCATAATCGTACAATAAACGTCCGAAGTAAGATTGAATAGCATAATCTCTACGATTTCCTTTTACCACATTTGATGTTGGGTCTTTTGCATTATCCAAATAAGCATGTGCGAAATCATCAAAAATTAAGTTTCTTCCTTGTCCTTCCATATAATCAGAAGTATTCTTTTTAGCAGAAGTACCCGCTAACAAGTCAAAATTGTGAGAACCTGCAATATTGAATTTATACTGAAGTGTATTTTCGAAAATCCATCCTAAAGATTTTGTAGAACTTTGCGTAACACTTGAAACTGTGTTATTATCGTTTGAAGAAAGAGAATATACAGGTCTGAAAGAACGGTAATTACTATCTGTCATATCAACACCATAACTCGTTCTAAAGGTAAAATCTTTTGCAAACTTTAATTCAGCAAAAATGTTACCTACATAACGGTTTGTTTTGGTTTGGTTGAAGTTATTGTAGTATAAAGACCCAACAGGATTTGTTACATCATTCGAAATAATTGAACGTGCAAAATCTCCGTTTTCATCATAAGGAGCGTCGATTGGCGCAGCATTTAAAAACGCTCTAATTGCGTTGCTGTAAATACCATCATCTGCAACACCGCTTGATTTGATGTTTGATAAAGTGAAATTTTCACCAATTTTCAAGAAACCTTTAATTACTTCCGAAGTAGAGTTTACTGTAAAAGTAATACGATCGTATTGCGATTGACTAGTCGATCCTCCAATCATACCATCTTGTCCGTAGTAAGATAAACCAGTTGCAATAGTTGATTTTTCATCACCTCCAGTAATCAAAAGAGAGTGATTTTGTTTTATTGCACCTTCATTAAATAAACTTTTCTGCCAATCTGTGTCTGGAAATCCAGCGATTTGCGCTTTTGTGTATAATGGAGCATATCCAGAATTTACACGAGCTTCGTTTATAATAGTTGTATATTCTTGCGTATTCATCAAATCTAGTTTTTTAGCAATCTGCTGAAAACCTGTATAAGAACTGAAAGACACATTCATTTTACCATCTTTTCCTTTTTTTGTTGTAACCAAGATAACTCCGTTTGCCGCTCTTGCTCCGTAGATAGAAGCTGCAGAAGCATCTTTTAAAACGTCAACCCTTTCAATAACAGAAGGATCTAAATATCCAATTCCGTTATCAACCACGACACCATCAACAACATAAAGCGGATCACTGTTTCCTGCTGTACCGGCACCACGAATATTTACCACCATATTCGCACCAGGCTGACCAGAAGAAGAAGTTACAGAAACTCCCGAAGCCTGACCTTGTAAAGCATTTACAACATCAAGACTCGCAACCTGCTGAATGTCTTTTCCTGATACCAAAGAAGTTGCAGCTGTATTAACTTTCTTCTTTTGAGTACCGTATCCGATTACCACAATTTCTTTAAGTTCTGCAGTTTCTGGCTGCAAAACTGCATTGACTACTTTTTGAGCGCCAACAGTTATGTTTTGTGTTTTGAAACCCACAAAAGTGACCACTAAAACATCGCCTGTTTTGGCTTCCACTTTATATTTTCCATCAAAATCGGTAACAGTACTCGATTTTGTTCCCTGTACTTGTACAGTTGCTCCGGGAACTCCAAATCCGTCTTCGGCAGAAGTGATTGTTCCACTTACAGTTTTGGATTCTTGTGCAAATCCAAACTGCATCATAAATACGCTAAGCAGCACCGCCATAAAATATGGAAGCTTTGTTGTTTTAATACAATTTTTGCTTTTCATAATAAGAATTGATTAAGTTTAAGTTATAGTTAGTAATTTTTACCCTAAGAGAAATCTGGAAAAACTTCCCAAGCAGGTCATGCCAAAAATGAGGGCCTGAATCTCATTCTCAACATTTAGTACTTGCAGACTATAAGCAGCTATTTTTAATATCAAAATCGATTAAAAATCAATTTCTATAAAAACATTTGTGGTAAGTTTAAGTTAAGTCGTAGCTTTGCCTTTTTTACTTATAGTCAATTTGAATTTATCTTATGGTAAATTTGACTACAAGTGTAAAACAAATTTTCTATATTAACAAAATATTAGGGTTAATTTTTTTCAATTCTAATAAATACCATTTCATTTTTATCAATGCTGTAAAAACAGAAATGAAATTGAAATAAAAATTAGAGAAAAACCAACGTTTTATAAAATTGACAATCAGTCGTTTAAGAATTAAAGTATTTTAATACATTTTTAAGCACATTTTTAAATCACTGATTATCAAAATTTTGTTTCGTTAAAAAAAATATAAAGCTTTTAAGAAGGCTAATAATCATTTTATTTATTTAATTTGTCAAAATTTATCTCGAATATGGTTGAAAATGTAGATGACGGAACTGTTCCAAAAAACGAACAAAGTGCCATGAATGCGATCACGATTGACTGTGTCATTTTTGGTTTTGACAAAGGCAGTCTCGAGGTGCTTTTGGTGCAGCACGGAGAAGGAATCAGTAAAGGAAAATGGGGTCTTCCTGGGGGATGGATTTATAAAAAAGAAAGCACAGATGATGCTGCTCATCGCTTATTAAATGAACTTACTGGGCTTGATAATATTTATCTGGAACAGCTTAAAGCATTTGGCGATCCTAATCGTTTTCCGCTCAGACGAGTAATTACAATTGGTTATTATGCTTTGGTCAAAAGAGAAGATTACAATATTAAAGCCGGTTTTACAGCTTCGGATGCAAAATGGTATAAAATAAACAATATTCCAGATTTGATTTATGATCATAATGAGATTTTAGCGTATAGTTTGAAACACCTTCGCAGCAAAGTCCGACAGACACCAATCGGTTTTAATTTATTACCTGAAAAATTTACTTTATTACAGTTGATGCAGTTGTATGAGGAAATTTTAGGAATTGAAATGGACAAACCTAATTTTAGAAGAAAAATTCTTCACATGAAACTTTTGGCAGCTTTAGACGAAAAACAGCAGGACGTTTCCCACCGAGCAGCTCAATTATACAAATTTGATCCAGAAATTTACACGAAACTAACCGAGAAGGGTTTCAATTTTGAATTCTGATTTTCATTTGAGAAATAAAAAACACTTTTTGCACTTCGAAACACAACAATAAATTGACAGAAATAACTACTAATCATCACAAACCAGCCGTAGACGGAATCACAATTGACTGTGTTTTCTTCGGATTTAATAAGGAGAGTCTCGAAGTTCTCTTGGTGCAGCATGCCCAAGGCGAAAGTAAAGGAAAATGGGGGCTTCTCGGTGGATGGCTGCAACTGGAGGAAAGTGCCGATGATGCAGCACAGCGCATTTTACAAGAACTTACTGGTCTTGAAAATATTTATCTGGAGCAGTTAAAAGCTTTTACAAATCCGAAACGTGTTCTGGAAAGACGTGTGGTTACCATTGGTTATTACACATTAGTCAATCGGGAAGATTATAACATTAAAGCCAGTTTAAGGGTTATCGAAGCCAAATGGTATAAAATAAATGAAATTCCAGATTTGATTTTTGACCATAACGAAATTCTGGATTTCAGTTTATCGCAGCTGCGAAATCGCGTTCGTCAAGCGCCGATTGGTTTTAATTTACTGCCAGAAAAATTTACCTTATTACAGTTGATGCATTTGTATGAAGAAATTTTAGGAATCGAATTGGATAAATCGAATTTCAGACGAAAAATTCTTCACATGAAACTGCTGACAGAACTCAACGAAAAACAAAAAGACGTTTCGCACAGAGCGGCTAAACTTTATAAATTTGATGCTGAAATGTACAAGAAATTAACAGAAAAAGGGTTCAATTTTGAATTTTAGGCTTCTTTTTAATTCACAACCATCAACTATCGCATATCAACATTCCAGAATCCAAAACTTTGCGCTATCTTTGCGCCTTAATAACATGCTTTAAAGCAATTGCTTTGGCGTTATTTACACCCAAAAAATACTTAAACTCGTTAGAGAACTGATATATAAAAATGAAGAAGATACGTAACTTTTGCATTATTGCACACATTGACCACGGTAAAAGTACATTGGCGGACAGATTATTAGGCGCAACACAAACCGTTACAGCTCGTGAAGAAAAAGCACAATTGCTTGACAACATGGATCTGGAGCGTGAGCGTGGAATTACCATTAAGAGTCATGCCATTCAAATGGAATATACTTATAAAGGAGAAGAATACATCTTGAATTTAATTGACACTCCTGGTCACGTAGATTTTTCGTATGAAGTATCGAGATCTATCGCAGCCTGCGAAGGAGCTTTATTAATTGTTGATGCTGCACAAAGTATTCAGGCACAAACGATTTCAAATTTATATTTAGCACTTGAAAATGACTTGGAAATTATTCCGGTTTTAAACAAAGTCGATTTGCCAAGTGCCAATCCAGAAGAAGTTAGTGATGATATTATCGATTTATTAGGATGTAAATTAGAAGATATTATTCACGCCTCTGGAAAAACAGGTTTTGGTGTTGAGAACATTCTTGCCGCTATTATCGAAAAAATTCCTGCACCTAAGGGAAATCCAGACGAACCTCTACAAGCTTTGATCTTTGACTCGGTTTACAATCCGTTTCGTGGAATCGAAGTTATCTTTAGAGTTGTAAATGGTGAAATCAAAAAAGGTCAGAAAATTAAATTCATGGCAACTGGCAATGAATATTTTGCTGACGAAATTGGAACTTTAAAATTAAATCAGGTTCCAAAAAATGTCATTTCCAGTGGAGATGTTGGTTATTTGATTTCTGGAATTAAAGAAGCAAAAGAAGTAAAAGTTGGTGATACCTTAACGGATGCTAAAACGCCGACTACAAATATGATTACAGGTTTTGAGGATGTAAAACCAATGGTTTTCGCCGGAATTTATCCTGTTGACACAGAAGATTATGAAGATTTGCGTTCTTCTATGGAGAAATTGCAACTGAATGATGCTTCGCTGGTTTTCACACCTGAAAGTTCTGCAGCTCTAGGATTTGGTTTCCGCTGCGGATTCTTAGGAATGCTTCACATGGAAATTATTCAGGAACGTTTAGAGCGTGAGTTTGATATGACCGTAATTACTACAGTTCCTAACGTTTCGTATTTGGCTTATACCAAAAAGGAACCAGACAATGCATTTGTTGTAAACAATCCTTCTGACTTGCCTGAACCTTCTCGTTTGGACAGAGTTGAAGAACCATTTATAAAAGCTACTATTATTACAAAAGCTGATTTCGTAGGAAACGTAATGAGTTTATGTATCGAAAAACGTGGTTTAATTACGAATCAAACGTATTTAACTACTGAAAGAGTTGAGTTAAATTTTGACATGCCTTTGGCTGAAATTGTATTCGATTTTTACGATCGTTTAAAAACAGTTTCTAAAGGTTATGCTTCTTTCGATTACTCTCCTATCGGAATGAGAACTTCGAAATTGGTTAAACTGGACGTTCTTTTAAATGCACAAACTGTCGATGCACTTTCGGCATTAATCCACGAAGACAATGCTTATAATATCGGTAAAAAAATGACCGAGAAATTACGAGAGTTAATCCCAAGACAACAATTTGATATTCCGATTCAAGCTGCAATTGGAGCGAAAATTATTGCTCGTGAAACAATTAAAGCACTTCGTAAAGACGTTACCGCAAAATGTTACGGTGGAGATATTTCGCGTAAGCGTAAATTGCTTGAAAAACAGAAAAAAGGTAAAAAACGTATGCGTCAGGTAGGAAACGTCGAGATTCCACAAGAAGCATTTATGGCTGTTTTGAAATTGAACGATTAAGTATTAGTATTAAGATTTTAGTACTAAGTACCAAGATTAACAACCCGATAACTTTTGTTATCGGGTTTTTGTTTTTTAAGAATTAATTTGTCAATAAACACAAGGCTTTGTCCTTCAAAACTTAAAATTATACCCAAAATTAAACAAGTAAATACTTATAAATTTATGTGTTTTTTAACTCTATAGATTCATTATTGATGCATTCGATTTAGATTCGAATATTTCTAGATTTTTAAATATAACTTTAATCTTACAACTTAAAATTATTATTATGAAAACTAAATTTTTTATTCTTTTATCGATGTTAACTTTCTCATTTGCTAACGCACAACAAGAAGAAGTTGATTCGGAAATGAACTCAGCAAAAGGGGTAACCTTTGAAAGCGGTGATATGTTCTTAGAAGGTTCTATCAAAATTAGCACAGGCGGAAATGTAGATTATTACGGTTTTAGTCCAAAATTTGGCTACCTTTTAAATGATAAAGTAGCAGTAGGAGCTAAACTGAACTATGAAAGCTCTGAAACTGAAACTACTCAGACTAAAGTGAATGTTTTTGGAGTTGGCGCGTTTGCTCGTTATTACTTTTTAGAACTTGACAAAAAACGTTTCAAAGCTTATGGAGAAGCTGGCTTAGGTTTTGGAAGAAATAAAACTGAAGTGGAAGGACTTTCAGATACTGACAATAGTGTTACAGCCGATATTACTGTAGGTTTAAACTATTTTGTCACTAAAAATATTGCTGTAACTTTTGTATTAGCTAATATGCTTTCTTACAATAGTGTTTCTCCAGAAGAAGGACCTTCAGCAAATACTTTTCAATTAAATATTAATTTATTTGAAAATATCTTCGATCAACCACAGTTTGGTCTTTTATATAGATTTTAATTCTTTCCTGCTATTTACTTATAAAAAAGCTGTCTTCAATGACAGCTTTTTTTATATGCCAAATAATTTTGGATTTTTCTTATGATAAAAGTGTTCCGCATATTCCTAATCCAATAATCAGATATAGTGCTCCTATAATAAAACAAACCTTTGCTCCATTGGGGCTACTTTTCTTAATTGCAAAACCAGTGATAGCCATTAAAATTGGCGGACCAACCATAATCGCTACAAAAAATGCGACCAAACCATCTAAATTACCTACTTCTAGCGCTGTCATATTCTTATATGTTAGTTCTTAATTCTTCTAATCTTTTTACTTTATCATCTCTGTAAAACAAATTCATGGTTTCAAAAGGAATTATTTTATTATCCTTATTGACAATATGTACGCATGATTTTTTTATTGCCCTTACATCAAAATTATAGGCATCAATAAACTGCATTATAATAATTCTAAACAGATTATCGTAACCTAATTCAGGCGCATCAATATTAGGGAGACAGCATAATATCGATTTCAAGTTTTCTTGCGCTACTTCTACAGAATTTCCTGTGCTAAACAAATCTATCATTTTACCTCTAAGCACTTCATCCTGCTCGTAAATAATCGTGTTTTTACTATTATCCAATAAATCATTTGGATTAATATATCGCGTTAACGGAAAAACTTCGTCTCCTAACTTCAACGCATAACCCATTACTAAAGCGTCAGGATTACAAGGAACAGGAAGTAAATCATCTGAATTGAAAACGGTAGTTTGCTCCAGAATTTTTCTTCTTACTTCTGTTAAAGTCATGCGATCGGTTTCTAAGTTAAAGTTCTCCAATCTACCCGCTATTTGAGTCGGCTGAAATGTAACACCTCGAACGCATTTTTGCTTTAGTGCAAACTCAACAATTTTACCTATTTCATGATCGTTTAATCCTTTTTGAAGCGTAACAACCAAAGTGGTTGACAAATTAACTTCATTTAGATTTTCTAAAGCCTGTTTTCGTATTTCGCTTAAATCGGCTCCACGCAATTCCTGCAATACACTATCTTCAAAAGAATCAAACTGAAGATAGATTTCAAAATCTGGAGAATAGGTTTTTAGCCTCTGAACGAATTCTTTGTCTTTTGCAATTTTAATTCCGTTTGTGTTTAGCATTAAATGTTTTATCGGAATTGATTTTGCATAATCCAAAATTTCAAAAAACTCAGGATGTATGGTTGGTTCTCCTCCGCTAATCTGAACTACATCAGGTTCTTTTTCGTTTTTAACAACCGTATCGAGCATTGCTTTTATTTCTTCAAGAGTTCTGTGTCTACCATAATTAGGCGATGAACCAGCGTAACAAGTTGGACATGTCAGATTACATCGATCTGTAACCTCAACAACTGTAAGGCAAGAATGCTGTTCATGATCTGGACATAAACCGCAATCGTACGGACAGCCATAGTGCGTTTTTGTATTAAAAGTATACGGCATCTCAGATGGTTTATTGTAGTTTCGGATATTCTTGTAATACTCAATATCGTCAGCAATCAAAACCTTCGAACTTCCGTGTTCCGGACATCTTTTAAGCATGTAGACATTCTCGTCTTCAAAAACAATTTTAGCATCAATTCTCTTTAAGCATTCTGGACAAAGGCTTAATGTAAAGTCATAATAAGTATATTTTCTAACTGGCATTTTTTACAAATAAATTTAAAATTGTTTTGTTATAATAGAGCAGACAAATCAAACATAAAATCTGAATCGAACTTATTCCAAAAATCAAGAAATAATTGGGTTTCAGAAATTCTACAAAAAAGCGAAATGCAAAATAGGCAATCATAAAATACTGAAATATAAGTCCGTTTTTTATATTTCTGTTTTTTAATTTTTTCAGAACAAAAAATAAAATGATCAAAAAAATTAATTCGTATAATGCAATTGGATGCCTTATAATATTGTCGCCAAGATTCATACCTGTAAAAAAGGTCGTTTCTTTTCCATATGTAAACTCATTGGTTCCAGATAAAAAACAACCAATTCTTCCTATAAAAATTCCCAAAATAATCGGAAAGGTAAATAAATCTCCTGATGATTCTTTTTCTCCTATAACCTTCTTAGCAATTTCAACGCCCAAAAGTCCGCCAAACAATCCTCCCATAATGGTCTTCGCATTGAAGAGTTCTAAAATTGATCTTGCATCAAGATGAAAAACAGGATTTTCTAAAAAACCCATAATTCTAGAACCCAAAAAAGCTCCAATTGCAGCTCCTAATATGATTGATAATCTATTGGAAGAAACAATACTATCGTTCGTTCTTTTTCTCAAAAAAACATAATATCGATATCCTAAAAAAAATGCCAGATATTCTAAAACTAAATGGATATTGATTTCATAACCAAAAATAACTGGCTCAAAAGGAAGTTTCATTCTACATTCTAAAATTTAATACTATAATTCTGTAAAGATGCAAAAAATGTTTAAATTAATTCGACTTATAAAGTAAAAGCTGTTCTAGTTTAGAACAGCTTTTTTTATTTCTCTTTACTTTTTACATTTGTATCTTTGAATTAGCAAAAAAAACTTAGAGTCTCAGCAACTCAGAACCTTAGAATCTTAAAAAATGCTCGACGAAACTCCCAAACGATTTGACCGAATTGTTGCGATTCTTATTCAATTACAATCTAAAAAGATTGTAAAAGCACAAGAATTGGCAGATCGTTTCGAGTGCAGTTTACGAACTATTTACAGGGATATTAGAACGCTCGAAGCTTCTGGCGTTCCTATTTACAGCGAAGCAGGAGTTGGTTATGCTTTAATGGAAGGCTACAGACTTCCGCCCGTAATGTTTACACGAGAGGAAATAAGCAGTTTTATTGCTGCCGAAAAGCTGATGCAAAAATTTACTGATCCTTCTTTGGGGACGCATCACGCATCGGCGATGTACAAACTGAAATCGGTTTTAAGAAGTGCAGACAAAGACTGGCTTTCTAACATTGAGTCAAGGGTAGTTATGCAGACTGCAGAGCCAATGTTTAATGACAATTCTCCGAATACACTGGCTGTTCTTTTTGAAGGAATTGCAGAGAAAAAGCAAATTCTTTTAACCTATAAAACTTTTGATAAAGACGAAACTACACAAAGAAATCTCGAACCAGTTGGGGTTTTTCACGATAATAACAATTGGTATTTTCTAGGTTATTGCCATTTGCGAAAAGATTACCGCCAGTTTAGAACCGATCGCATTCAGGAAATCAAAAAAACCGAATTTGATTTTACTATAGAACACGATGCATTGGAAACTTATCTCAATAAAACCGAAACTTGTGCTACGACAACAGTAAGAATCTTAGTCGAAAAAAAAATCGCAAGATATTTGAACTATGAAAGAAAATATCATGGCTTTGTCTCCGAAAAAGAAATAGGTGACAAAATCGAAATGCATTTTATGTGCCGTGATATTGAAAGTGGTTTTCCAAGGTGGTATCTTATGTTTGGAGATTATGCAGAAATCTTGGAACCTGAAATATTAAAGACTAAAGTTTTAGAACTACTTGAAATCAATAAAAAAAGACTTATATAAAATTATAAAAAAACTCTTGAAGAATATTTTCAAGAGTTTTTTTCGTTTTTACTATTTATCTTTCCCAGAAAAATGGCGGTTCGATATTTAAAGCTCTTAAATACACATATGCTTGTCCTCGGTGATGAACTTCATTATCAATGAAATACAAAATATTTTGAATAACTGGAAATTCATATTGTCCGAACAAATTAAAAGTTTCACTGAAATCTTCGACTGATAATTGTTCCCAATATTTATTAATTTCTTCTGTCGCTTCATCCCATTTTTGAAGATACTGTGCTTTAAAAATCAATTTTTCTGCTCCTTCCGAAAATGCTTCGGTTTGTTTCGTTACAATTCCCTTAAGTCCTGGAACTGCTATCGCTAGAAGTTCGTCCACTAATTTGGCAAAAGGACGCATGCCGCCAATTGAAAATTCAAAGAAATCTTTCTCAGGAAAAAGTTCAATCAATCTGCGTGTAAGAGCGCGGTGCCCCTGCCAGTGTTTCAATAAATCTTCTGATGTAATAACTTGTGCTTCTAATGTTTTCATGGTCTTAAAGTTTAAATATTTTTAATACTTCAAAAGTAAAATGGGCTGGTGACAACAGTTTGTCAGCAGGAAAAAATATTTTTTATAAATATTTAATTATTGGCTCTTTAAAACATAGTCAAACAACTCCGCTCTCTTTATATACAAACAATCTATAGCGTGCTGCTTTTTAATTTTTTTAGAATTTAACAAAATTTGAAATTATAATCCACTTTTGTGCATTCATTCACAAATAATCATAAAATACTGACAATCAAAAATTTAAAAAGAAATAATTTCGTAACTTTAAATAAGCCAACTAATAGAATATGAATTATGAGATCTGCTCTACTTCTATTTTTATTATTTTATTCGACCCTATCTTTATCTCAAGGAATCGTGGTCGACACTACAACTTTGGGCATACCTGAACTGATACGGTCAGAATTAATGCAAAATGGCTGTTCAAACGAAAGTAATTTCAAGTTTTCATCTCATCAAGGCATTGGTAAATTCACTAGCACAAATCCAAACTTCCCCATTTCAAGCGGAATCATTATAAGAAACGGAATCGCCAAATATACAGAAGGATCATACAGCGGTACTAATGAAAGCAGCCAGCTGAACAACGCTACTGATAGTGATCTGCAGATTATCAGCGATAATAACGGACAAGTTGTACCCGTAACAGATGTCAGTTTTCTTCAATTTGATTTTACACCGCTGTCAAGTAATTTCAGCTTCGATTTTCTTTTTGCTTCCAATGAATATGGTGAATTTCAATGTGGATTTAGTGATGTTTTTGCTTTCATACTAACTGATTTAACGACAGGGATTTCAACAAATCTTGCCGTTTTGCCGGGAACAAATACTCCAGTTTCAGTCAAAAATATTAGAGATCAGCAGTATAATTCATCCTGTTTATCTGCAAATGCTAATTTATTTGATCGGTATAATGTCGCGAATCCGTCTCAGTCGTCCCTCAATATGAGAGGCGAGACGAAAGTTTTAACGGCTTATTCAACTGTGGTTCCCAATAGAACTTATCGTATAAAACTTGCTATTGGCGATTACAACGACAGTAATTATGATTCGGCAGTTTTCATAAAAGGCGGCAGTTTTATGACAACAATGGATTTGGGTCCCGACAGAACTATCTGTCAAGGTGAAAAAATTACACTCAAATCTGATCTTGTGGGCAATTTTGCTTATACATGGACATTAAATGGAACAGTAATTCCTAATGAAACCACCAATTCTTTGACAGTCGATAAAGCAGGAATTTATGGAGTTACGGCAACACTTTCTGGTTGTGTGGTTAAAGATGAAGTTGTAATTAATGAGTTAATTATTAAACCTGCGCAAAATTTAACGGCCTGTTATAGTGCGACTGGTTCTTATCAATATGATTTAACGCAAAATAACTTAACGACATTAGGTATCGATCCGGCTAAACACGCTATTTATTATTTTGATTCCTTAGCTTCTGCCAATGCAAACGGGCCAATTATACCAGAAAATCAATTAAAATCTTTCACAAGTTCTGGCAATCAAACCATATATATAAAAGTGGTGCCTGTTTATGACAAAACGTTTTTTTGCAACAATATAATTTCATTTAATCTTTTGACAACTGCTCCAATCAATGTGGTAAAACCATCCGACTTAAATGTCTGCGATAATATTTCCAAAAATATATCTGTTGATTTAACGACTCAGGAATCTCTTATTCTTAATGGATCAGATGCTTCCGAATATAGAATCAGGTATTATAACAGCGAAATAGACGCTAACAATGCCAGAAATAATATTGCCGAACCGAAAACATTTACTACGTCTACTCAATCTTCGACAACTATCTGGGTACGGATTGAAAATATTGCGAACTCGGTTTGTTACACAACAGTCAGTTTCAGTATACTTATTAACCCGCTGCCGCCAGTAAATACTATTCCGAATGTCATTGCCTGTAACAGTTATACATTGCCGCCAATTTCAAACGGGCAGTATAATACGGCCCCTAATGGAACAGGAACTAGATTAAATGCAGGTGATGTTATTACGAAAGGAGGCCGTTACTATATCTATCAAGGTCCCACGACAAATAACTGTACCAATGAAACAAGCTTTAATGTGACCCTGATTTATGAAATTAGTTTTAAAAAAGAAGCGTGTGGTCAATACGCCGTTCCGCTCGTGCCTGCAGGTGGTTTTTTTACGCAGCCTGGAGGGCAGGGAGATGTAATCCCGGGAGGAACAGTATTTACAAACAGTCAGACTATTTATTATTATGCGGTAATCAATGGAGCGGTGTGTCGTGACATAGCGGTACCTTTTACAGTTTATCCTTTACCCGCAATAGATAAACCTGAGAATGTAGTGACTTGCGATTCATACACCTTACCAGTCTTGGCAAACGGAAATTACTTTACATTATCAGGAGGTTTAGGAAGAGCCCTAAAGGCGGGAGACAAAATAACTTCGAGTCAGACAGTATTTGTTTTTGCAAATGATGGAAGATGTACCGATGAGCATTCTTTTAAAATAGATATTGTCAATTCTCCAATTTTTGTTCCAATTTCACGATGCGGAAGTTTTACGCTGCCTCCCGTTTCCATTGGCGGTTATTTCGAAAATGCTGGTGGTCAGGGAAAAAATATTCCAGCTGGAACTGTTATTACCAGTTCGCAAACCGTATATTATTATGCTGCAACTACAACTTCGCCCAACTGTACAGAAAATCTTAAATATGTTATTACTATAAAACCGCTTCCATTGGTAGATACTCCTGCCAACAGACTCGAATGCGCAAGATACGTTTTACCTCCATTGACAAATGGTAACTATTTTACAAAAACTAATGGTGGAGGAACACGACTAAAGGCAGGAGACATCATTACCTCAACACAAACTATATATGTTTTTTCGGTAGGGCCTGAATGTACAAATGAGCATAGTTTTACCGTCGAAATCAGACCTCTGCCTCTTGTTGACAGTTTTACCGATGTAGTTACCTGCACCGATTTTAAACTTCCGAAATTAAAAAATGGAAAATATTATACAGCCACGGGAGGACCAAATGGCGCGGGAACACAACTTACTGAGGGAACAGTTATTAACACCACACAGACTATTTATATTTATAACGAATGGCCCAATTTTACATCTTGCAGCAATGAAACGTTTTTTAAAGTTAATTACAACGGAATTGATGTGGGCAATTTCAGCAATATAAATGTTTGTGACAGTTATACTTTGCCTCCGTTACAATTGGGTAATTATTATGCACAGCCAGGCGGAAAAGGCGCTGTAATTCCAGCTGGAACAATTTTAAAAACTTCGCAGATCATTTATGTTTATGCCGTAAGCGGTACACGTCTGACTTGTGTTAGTGAAAAGAATTTTTCAGTGACGATTTCTCCTACTCCTATCTTGGCGAATACTCTTGATGTGGCTATTTGTGAAAGTTATACTTTGCCTGTTTTGGCTGTCGGAAACTATTACAGCAAACCCAACGCGACGGGAACTCAATATGCGGCAGGACAGAAAATAAGTACGAGTCAAAAAATGTATATCTACGCAGCTTCTGCCACAAATTCCAGCTGTTTTGCTCAGGATGATTTTTACATTACTATTTATCCATTAAAAAATTTCTCTTTACAAAATGGAGTCATTTGTGTTGATTATCAAACGGGAACATTACAGCATTCGGCACAATTGAATTCAGGAATCACTTCTGCAGATTATACTGTCGAGTGGTATTTTAACGGAAATAAAGTAGGCACAGGACCAACTTATACCGCTGCTCAAGAAGGAACATATACAGTTGTGCCCGTTAAAAACATTCCAGATGTTGGTAACGACTGTGGTTATAATCCAGCCACTGTAGTTGTCGAAAAATCCAGTCCGGCAATTGCAACCGTAACTGTGTCAGATGAATTCGCAGATAATATTGATATCATTGTAAATCTCACAAACGGTTTCGGAACTTATGAATACCAGTTGGATGACGGCGATTTTCAAACCAGTAATATATTTCAGAATGTTGACTCGGGAGAACATGCTATTACAATTAGAGATATAAAAGCCAATTGTGACAATCTTATTCTATTTGCCAAAGTACTCAAATATCCTAAATTTTTCACACCAAACAACGATGGTTACAATGACACTTGGAACATTCCAGATCTCGCTTACCAGCCAGATGCGGTCATCACGATTTACGACCGTTATGGTAAGTTATTAAAAATGATTAAACCTTCTGGTGCCGGCTGGGATGGTAATTTCGACGGCAGTCCGCTTCCTTCTTCCGATTATTGGTTTCGGGTTACTTATACACAAAATGGTATCATTCAAGAATTCAAAGCCCATTTTAGCATGAAACGATAATGACTAGAAAGAGAAAAAAACTTCGTTTATAGTTATTAAGCCTTCAACTTTGTACCTTTGCATCTTAAAAACCTTTGTACCTTAAAAAAATGATTGAAGATAAAAATCAACAAAGAACTAGTATAGCTCAATTGGGCGAATTTGGCTTAATTGAACATTTAACCAAAAATTTTGATGTTACTCAGGAATCAACATTAAAGAGTATAGGCGATGATGCAGCTGTTCTTGATTTTAAAGACAAAAAAGTTGTAGTTTCGACCGATTTATTAATAGAAGGCGTTCACTTTGATTTGGCTTACATGCCTCTAAAACATTTAGGTTACAAATCTGTTGTGGTAAATGTTTCAGACATTTGTGCCATGAATGCAAAACCGACTCAAATTACAGTTTCTGTGGCGGTTTCAAATCGTTTTCCGCTTGAAGCTCTAGAAGAGTTGTTTGCTGGAATTACACATGCTGCAAAAGAATATAAAGTTGATGTTATTGGAGGCGATACAACCTCATCTCAAAAAGGTTTAATTATCAGCATTACTGCAATTGGCGAAGCTGATGAAAATGAATTGGTTTACCGTAATGGAGCCAAACAAACCGATTTATTAGTTGTTACCGGAGATCTTGGTGCCGCTTACATGGGACTTCAGGTTTTGGAACGTGAAAAACAGGTTTTCCAAGTTAATCCAAATAATCAGCCAGATTTAGATCCTTACACTTATTTGGTAGAACGTCAGTTAAAACCAGAAGCTCGAAAAGATGTTCGAACATTGCTTCACGCCTTAGATATTAAACCAACTGCTATGATCGATATTTCGGATGGACTTTCGTCTGAGATTATTCATATCTGTAAACAATCAAAGGTAGGATGTAATTTATACGAAGATAAACTGCCGCTAGATCCTCAGTTTATTTCTACCTGCGAAGAATTCAATATAGACAGCACAACTGTTGCCATAAACGGCGGTGAAGATTACGAACTTTTATTTACAATTGATATTAATGATTTTGATAAAATAAAAGGAAACCCAAATTTCTCTGTTATTGGACACATGGCAGAAGAAAACGAAGGAATTCATCTCGTAACTCGTGCTAACACTAAAATTCCTTTAAAAGCACGCGGGTGGGATGCGCTTACTGAATAAATTTTTAAAAAATTCCAAATAAAAAATTCCAAATTCCAGTATCGATTAACGTGTTGGAGTTTGGAATTTTCATTTTAAAAAAGCCCTTTGCTTCTAGCTTCTTTAATCAAATCTTCATCAGATCCGCTTCTAATTTTGAGCAGTTCTTTCAAATGTTTTTTTCGTTTTTCAATAGCATTTAAAGAGATTGGAATGTTTGGAAGCATATCATTGCTGGAAACTCCATTGGATAAATGAACTAAGATCTGTTTATCGTATTGATCAATTTCAATGGCATTATGGGTAGACTGGTTCAGCATCTTGACTACTGACTGACTGTAATACTTTTCATTTTTCATTACTTTATCAAAAGCCAAAAGCAATTCTTCGAAAGTTAGATCGTTTTTAATAATTAAACCATTTGGCTGAATCGCTCTAATGATCGTTTTTATTTTCAAAAGTTCTGTATACATCGTCAGTAAAATGATCTTACAAGAAGGCATTTTTACCGAAAGCAGTTTGGCTAAATCTTCGCCCGAAAAAATATCTTTCTCTTCGTATGCCGGCATACTGATATCCAAAAAAGCTATATCAAACACTGGCGTGTTATTATCTTCAATTATATCATAACCAGATCTGCAATCATGTGCCTGTGAAATCAAAAACTCATACTGATTTGGATTATAACGAGTTATAGCATTTTTATACCCTTCAATAATAAATGGATGATCATCTACTATTAAAATATTCTTTTTAACTAATTTTGGAACTGGGGCTGTTAAATCAAATGTCATTATGCTGCAGGTTATTATTGGATTCTATTGGGATTTTTATAATGAGAACTGTTCCTTCATCTTTGGCAGACTTTATTGTAAATGTGCCTTTACATTCGGCTGCCCTGTATTCAATATTATGTAAACCGATTCCGTTTTTGGTTCTGCTGGTATTAAATCCTTCTCCATCATCTTCGATTGTTAAAACCAAATTATCTTTTTCATTTTTAAACTCTACTTTAATAATATCCGCATTAGCATATTTATTACAGTTCTGAAGTCCTTCTTGAATAATTCGGTATAAATTGATTTTGACAATATTACTAATTAATTCCCATTTAATATCAGGATCAAATGAAGTAATTAATTTAGAACTATATGTATTTCTTTGATCTTCAAACAGCTTATTAAGAATTACAATAAAATTATTGATTAATTCCGATTTTTCTCTGTTTAAGTCGTGAGAAATTTCACGAATATCCTGTTCAATACTCTTAAGTTCAGCAAGATATTTTTTTCTTTTGGAGGCTGCTTCAGCCTCATCAACCTTATCTAAACTATCCAAACTAATCCGGATACCAAACATTCGTCCCAAGACTCCATCGTGCAGATCCTGAGCAACTTTCTTCTTTTCTTTAATTCTGGTTATTTCGATTTCATTTTGCTGCGAAATCATCATATTGTAAATATCTTCATTTGCAATCTGCTGCTGCTGTTTGAAAAGAAGTTCACGGTTTTTTGCCTGCTGGGTTTTATAAACGTAAAAAAACAATCCGATCAATGTACAGATACTAAATACATAAACAAGAGTTTTATTTTTTTCCTGAAGATTGGAATTTTGATCTTTTATTTCGTTGGTTTCGTACTCAATACGCGAGAATTTTTCTCCCATGTTACGCTCTGCTTTGAGCATTTTATCATTTAATCGAATATATTCTTTTGAATACATTGAAGCATTTTTGGGGTCCACAATTGCGATTTGCTTTAGAGCACCTAAAGTGTTATTTATTTTCTCCGAAGAACGGGAAACTAATAAAGCCTGCTTTGCAAATTGCATCGCTTTAAAAGTGTCTTTTTTAGAAGCATAATATTCAGATAATCGAATTTGATTAGAAATCATCGCCGACTTTAACCCTAAACTATCTCGAATTTTTAAAGATCTGTAAAAGTCATCTGGAAGACCATCTTTCTTTCCAGATTTAAATTTTGCATACCCTAAGTTATCCAATAACATTGCATACAAGATGGTCTTTTCTTTAAATAGATTTTTCTCAGCTAATCCTCTTTCAAAATAAACTATAGCTTTTTTATAATCACCTTTATTTATATAAATGAAACCAATATTATTTAATGACGTCGCTTTTAATTGAAGGTCTGTTGGAATTGATTTATCTTTTAATGTACTAAGTGCTTTGTTTTGATATTCTAACGCTTTATTAAATTCTTCTTTCTCATTATAAAGAATTCCAAGCAGATTATAGCACTCATAAAGTTTATCATTTACATTATTTTCATTCTTCAATATCTCTAAAGCTTTGAATACCCCGATTTCACTTTCAAAAAAATCACCTTCGTTAAACTGTAAGTTGGCTTTACTTATTAGCGTTTTAGCCAAATTAAGATCATCATTAATTTGTGTATAAATTTTTTGAGCCTTAAAATAATGCCTATAAGCACTATCTGAAATAGCTGCTGAGCTATAATAATCTCCTAAATATGAATAAGCTTTAGCCGCACTTGCTGAATCTTTTCCTGTTATAGATCTCTCTAAAGCTAATTGTGATATATCACGATATGATTTAAAATCATTCATATTGTAATATCTATTAGCAATTTTAAAGAGATTGACCCTGTAAAGAGAATCATTTTCCTGACTGTTAACAATTGAAAATGCTTTTTTTGCATTTTGCTGTTTAAGTTCATAACTCAAATTGATATCATTAGCCAAATCTAAATAGGTAATCAGGCTATCTTTAGAAGAAGATAGATTATCTGAAGTTTTTTTCTTGGTACAGGCAGAAACAAACAACAATACAAACAATACTATTAGGTATTTTGTTTTCAATAGAAGTTGTGAATTTTACCAAAAATACTAAAACTAAGGACATAAAAAAAGGCTGCCAAAATTTGACAGCCTAAATATTTGAATTTTTACTTCTAATTAATCTAATTTTCTGCTTCCGCCTAAAGATTGATTAACATCCAAAAAATTATTACTTTTAATTTCAAGTTTATTTTCTGTTGCATGGAAATCTTGTTTTCTACCACCACCAGCACTAGAACCTCCAGGAGGAACAATACTTAAATTTTCACTAGAAGTATTTGGAGTTGTAGGATTTGCAAAAGAAGTTGCAACCATTACTAAAGATAATAATCCGAATGTCAAAGCTGTTTTTTTCATGACCTGAGGTTTTTAATGTTTGTTTAATTTTTGGAGAATGATTTGTTGTTTTGTGCAAATCATGGTGTAAAACTAATACCGAGATCGAAAAAAATTTATACAAAAAATTGAGTTTATGGTAGATCATACCCAATTGATAGTCAACGGATAGCAAATTCGTGTAAACATCTGGTTTTTAGATTTCTAAATAATTTCCTGCAGCAAAATCGGCAATTATCAAATCGACATTTGCTTTGTAGGTTTTAGAAAATGGAATCTTTTTGGAAGAGTTTTTTATGTAACAGATTGAGTTTCCGCTATGAATTCTAGAAATGTAATTTCGATTGATTACGTAACTATTGTGAATACGAATAAATGGATAGGTTAAAACACTTTCAAAATGCTTTAACGTTTTAAATGCAGTAATCATTTCACCAGTATTCAAATAAATATCGGTTGAATTGTTATCAGCCTGAAAGTAACTTATATCCGCTGCATTTAAGTACCGATAATCACCATACGATTTTATACAAATCGTTAATGGTTTCTCGACATTTTGAGGAATTGTAACGTTATTGACATTATCAATAACAATAGAAGCTGGCTCTTCTGTAAAAACTGTGCTTTTAGGTGCCAAATTTGCCTTTTTAAGCTTTAAAACAGTTTTTAGAAGATCAAGATGCGCAAGAGGTTTTAAAATATAATCAAACACACCGTATTGGATGGCATCAAAGGCTTTGTCCTTTTGCTTGGTTGTAATAATAATTTTTGGAATCTCTTGAAAAAATCGATGCAGTTCGCTTATAAAACTCAAAGACAATTGACTTGATAAGTCTTTAGGCTCGATCTCCAGAAAAACCAAAGCCGGCTTATGCTCTAAAACCAAATTTAAACCATCTTGAAAATTTGACGCCGATGCGGTAAAAGATAATTCTGAAAAACCTGCAGCGGTTGTTTTGGTCTTCAAAATACTTTCAGCATCATCGTCAATTATAATATACGAGTACTTTTTCAATTTATGGTTTTGTTGCTTTTCTCACTTCACAATCATAATCAAAAAAATAATTAAATTTTGATTGAACGCAAAAAAATTTGATTTTGGCATTTTTCCGCATTTAAAATTACGGATTTTAGATTTTTAAATATTTCATTGTTAACACAATACCTTAAAATGTTGATACAAAATGATGAAATACAAAAAACATCGATAAAATGCCTGTTTTTAAAAATCAAAAATCCCAAACTCTCCCGAGGTTTCGGGACGGAATTTGGGATCTATAGTATAAGTTGTAAAGATTACATTTTCATTAACCAGTTTTTCATCGAAACTTCATTTTCGATAATAGCTCTAAGTTCAGTAATTTTTACACGATCTTGTTTCATTGTATCTCTATGACGAATTGTAACTGTTTCGTCTTCAAGAGTCTGATGATCTATTGTGATACAGAATGGCGTTCCTAAAGCATCTTGTCTTCTGTAACGACGTCCTACAGCGTCTTTTTCATCATATGCCACATTGAAATCCCATTTCAAATCTTCGATGATTTTTCTTGAAATTTCCGGCAGACCATCTTTTTTAACCAACGGTAATACTGCTGCTTTTGTCGGTGCTAAAACTGCTGGCAGTTTTAAAACAGTTCTTGTAGAACCGTCTTCTAATGTTTCTTCTTTTAATGAAGTTGCAAAAACAGCCAGGAACATACGATCTAAACCAACAGAAGTTTCTACTACATATGGAACATAGTTTTCGTTTAGTTCAGGATCGAAATATTGTAATTTTCTTCCAGAATATTCTTCGTGTGCTTTCAAATCGAAATCTGTACGAGAGTGAATTCCTTCCAATTCTTTAAACCCGAATGGGAAATTAAATTCGATATCCGCTGCTGCATTTGCGTAGTGCGCTAATTTTTCGTGATCGTGAAAACGGTAATTTTCTTTTCCTAATCCTAAAGATAAATGCCATTTCAAACGAGTTTCTTTCCAGTATTCGTATGATTTCATTTCTTCTCCAGGACGTACAAAAAACTGCATTTCCATTTGTTCAAATTCACGCATACGGAAAATAAATTGTCTTGCAACAATCTCGTTTCTGAATGCTTTACCCGTTTGAGCAATTCCAAAAGGAACTTTCATACGACCTGATTTCTGAACATTTAAAAAGTTAACGAAAATACCCTGCGCCGTTTCTGGACGTAAGTATAAATCCATTGCGCTTTCTGCAGATGCACCCAGTTTTGTTCCGAACATTAAGTTAAATTGTTTTACCTCTGTCCAGTTTTTAGAACCAGTTTCAGGATCAGCAATTTCAAGTTCTTCTATCAAAGCTTTTACATCAGCTAAATCTCCGTTTCCTAAAGAACGTCCTAAACGCTCTCTGATTTCTTTTTCTTTAGCTAAATATTCAATTACACGAGCATTTGTAGTTACAAATTCTTGTTCGTTGAATGCATCGCCAAAACGAGCTTTTGCTTTGTCAATTTCTTTTTGTGCTTTTTGGTGAATTTTTTCAGCATGATCTTCAACCAAAACGTCAGCTCTATATCTTTTTTTAGAATCTTTATTATCAATTAATGGATCATTGAATGCATCAACGTGTCCAGAAGCTTTCCAAGTTGTTGGATGCATTAATATTGCAGCATCAAGGCCGACAATATTCTCATTCATTTGAACCATTGATTTCCACCAATATTCACGGATATTCTTTTTTAATTCGACACCATTTTGTGCATAATCATAAACAGCACTCAGTCCGTCGTAAACTTCGCTTGACGGAAAAATAAATCCGTACTCTTTTGCGTGCGAAACCACATTCTTAAATATATCTTCTTGTTTTGCCATAGTGATGCAAAAATATAAAAAGTACCTTTAAAAAAAAGAAAAATAATAAAGATTGAAGTATTCATTTTGTTACTTTTGTAAATAAAATCTCTCTTTTTGTGATTAATTACCTAATAAATCTATTTTTCCCTAAAGTCTGCGATGGATGCCGAGCTATTTTACTGCAGAATGAAATTGTTTTCTGTACTTCATGCCGTCACGAAATGCCTCTTACTCAATATCATTTAGACCCAAAAAATCAAGCGGTAAAAAAGTTTTACGGCAAAATTGACATTCAATTTGCTGCGGCATTTTTATATTTTAATAAAAAGGGAATGGTTCAGGAATTAATTCACAACCTAAAGTATAAAGGTCATGAAGAAATTGGAACTGTTTTAGGAAACTGGTACGCCGAAGATTTAAAAGAAATTCAATTAGCAATTTCTTTTGATGTTGTAATTCCAGTCCCTTTACATCCAAAAAAATTTAAGGAACGCGGTTACAATCAAGTTACGACTTTTGGAAAGGCTTTAGCCGAAGGTTTAAAAATTCCTTACGATGATTCTGTTTTGTACCGAAAGAAATACTCTAAAACGCAGTCTAAAAAGAATCTTTTGGGAAGATCTGAAAACATCGAAAATATTTTTGATGCAGTTTTAACAGAAGAAAATCAAAATAAACATTTTCTAATTGTTGATGATGTTCTCACTACTGGTGCAACACTCGAAGCTTGTTCGAGAGCATTATTAAAAATTCCAGGAGCAAAACTAAGCATTGTCTGCATGGCAATGGCGAACTCTTAGTGTAAAATTTCAATAAAAAAAATCCAAATTCCAATTAGTATTGGAATTTGGATTTTTTTATTTGGTACTTAAAATTTTTTAATTCACTAAAATTTTCCTGATTGTTCTTTTATCTCCGTCTATAACAGTAACTAGATAAACTCCATTTGGCACATTTGGCAATTGAACATCTTGAATGAAGTATCCAGAACCTTGGAAAGTATTACTGTATACGTATTTGCCTAAAATATCATGGACATAAATTTTCACTTCACTTACTGAATCTCGGTTAAATTGAACCGTAAAATTTCCTTTGTTTGGATTTGGATATAGGGCAAAATCTATATTTTCAAAATCTGAATTTCCGAGTGTATATGTTGTATTACAGATATTTACAGACGCTGAATTTATTGTTCCAAAACCTCCAGTGACTGCATCTTTAACGCTAAAAGTCCAATTTCCCTGCGAATTTTCCCCATTAAAAGCACTTAACGCACTGGCTGGAATTACAATCTGACTTGTGGTTGTATTACAATTTAGAGCGTTTCCGCTGTCATCAAATTGAAGTGCTAAAGTGGAATTTGTAGTACCGCAGCTTTTATTAAATAAGGTAACAACTTTGCCGCTTGGACTTACAATCTGCATTTCTAAATCTTCAAATCTAGCATGTGTCACGTTAACCGAAACATTTACATCAGAAATAGTTCCAATCGAAGCGGGCACCGTAACTGTCTTACTTAAAAAATTTGAACTAGTTCCTATAGCATAACCGCCTTCAAAATTAAATGTGGAACAATTTGTAGAAACTGTGTAACCTATTGCAAAAGGAGCACTATTTACGGCGTAATAAATATTATTTACCGGCTCTATTAAAAGTCTGCAATTTGTAGAGGCTTCAATATTGGATGGAACCAAAACAGTTTCTGAACCGTCATTTAATATATTTGACGCTAAAGTTATTGGAAAGGTCAAACCTCCATCCAGAGATAATTTTATATTTACATTTGATGATCCTGGAAGTGTGTTTGTATTATTGACACTCCAATTAATTGTTTGTGTTGAGCCTTTTTGCCATGCTACATCACCAGTATTTTGTGATGTTACTGCAAATGGCCCTGCAGCAGCGCTTACTGTAACAACCATTGCATCTGTGTACGTTTGTGCGGTTCCTTCTGGTGCATTGTCTCTTCCTGTCAAAGTAAAATTCATTGTTTTCGCAATTGAAGAAACAGATTCCCAGGTTGTTGTCAATTGATTATTCAATACAGAATTCAAAGCCGGCATGTAACGAACAGACGAAGTTGTTGGAGGCAGGGATCGAAACATTGGTCCGTTTGGTTTTGTGGCATAAGCAATACTATTTGCACCTGAGGTAGTAGTAGCATTATCAAGCTGTTCCCAAGAATAAGTAATGGTATTTCCTTCAGAGTCTGAACCTGTTCCTTTTAAAACAAATGCTGTACTAATTGGAATCGTATAGTTCGGACCTGCATCAATTACCGGTGGATTATTGATAATTGGAGTAGTAACGGGACAAGTTTTTCCGGCTAAATTATTCTGTATTTGATTAATACTTGCATACGAGAAATAATCATCTGAATTACTCTGAACATCATAATTTGTAATCCCAGCATAGGCCATAATGGTTGAACCACTTCCTGGCTCATAACTTGTTCCTAATCCTTCGAGAGCATGAGAGAAAGTATGTGATGCGCCTAGTTGATGACCCATTTCATGCGCCACAAAATCAATATCAAAAGTATCGCCTTGTGGTCTTGCATCTTTTGGAGATGTAAATGCACTGCCCTTTGCCAAAGGATTACTGGATGTTGGGCTAACACAAACACAACCAATACAATTCGCAAGACCTCCCCCGCCTGAAGCCCCAAACAAATGTCCGATATCATAATTGCCATCACCAATCACATTGGTTAATGTAGTTTGAACTTGTTGTCCCCAAGTTGGATTACTTTCTGCCGCTCCAATTGAAGGAATAGAATAAGGGTCTGTAGAAGCATCTGTATAAATAACAGCATCATTATTAGCCACTAAAACGAGTTTTACTGAAAGATCTCTATCAAAAATTCCATTAACACGGCTAAGGGTTGCGTTCATACCTGCCAATGCTGCAGCTTTTGTTCCGCCGAAATATGTAGTATATTCCGCTGTGCAGGATAATGCTAAACGAAGTGTTTTAAACTGTTTGGCATTTGAAGCTGTTTTTGCTGTAGATCCAGTTTTATTCTCTGAAATTGAATTAGCTGTTTTACAATCCAGCAGCATCTTTGAATCTGCATTATCTATAGATTTAAACAAAACATATTCTGACTTATTATCTGGGTTTTGCTCAATATACTCAGTTGGTTTTTCCAAACGAAAAACCATAGTCTGCATTCCGATTGGAGCAACGCTAAAATGAATTTTAGCATTTTTATCATCTATTCCTCTTCCTTCATAAGCTCTAATTTCTGGATATTTAGCTTGTAATTCTGGATCAAAATTCGAAGATTCCCAAACCGAAAAACGTTCTAATTTTCCTTCTGTATTCGGAATTGTAATTTCTGTCCTATTGCTTACAGCCAATTTACTTGTCGTTGAAGCAAGTTTGGCAGAAAGCAGATCGGTATTCAATTTATAATACACTTTTGCATCTGAAATACCTGCCTTTCGCGAAAGCGATGATGAAGAGGTTACTTTTTGCCACAAAACATCATTCTGGGCAATACCATTTGCGCAACACAAAACAAGAAATATATAAAGTAGTTGTTTTTTCATACTGTAAGATATATAAATCAAAATTACTTCAATTAATTTAAATTGTACAATATATAAGACAATTAATGTTTTTTAATCGACGAGTCAGCTTATTTTCACAAAAAGAAATATATCCTAACTAAAATTCGATTTAGCTATTATTATATTTAAAACAGAATAGTATAAATTTGCAGCATCTTAAATAATTTGTTTTGAAGCTCTTTCATTCTATAAACGATTTTCAGTCGACCAAGAAAACAATTTTAACTCTTGGTACCTTTGACGGCGTGCATATTGGTCACAAAAAAATTCTGGAACGAATTACACAAAATACTGAAAACGGAAAATACGAAAGTCTGGTACTTACATTTTTTCCGCATCCGCGAATGGTGCTTCAAGAAAAATCAGAAATAAAATTGCTGAATACTATTAGCGAAAAAATAAAACTTCTTGAGGCTACTGGCATTGAAAATTTAATCGTTCATCCGTTCGACGAAAGTTTTTCAAGACTTACTGCAGAAGAATTTGTTCATACTATTTTGGTTGATAAATTTCAGATTCACAAAATAATTATCGGACATGATCATCGTTTTGGACGCAATCGAACTGCAAACATTGATGATTTAATTGCTTTCGGAAAAGAATACGACTTTGAAGTCGAACAAATTTCTGCTGAAGAAATTCAAGATGTTTCGGTAAGTTCAACCAAAATCAGAAAAGCTTTAAACGAAGGAAATATGGCTTTGGCCAATGAATATTTAGGATACAATTACTTCTTAAACGGAACGATTGTAAAAGGAAAACAGCTGGGAAGAACAATTGGTTTTCCTACTGCAAATATTCACATCGAGGAAGAGTACAAACTAATTCCAAAAATTGGTGTTTACGTTGTAAAAGCTCTTGTAAACGAAGAAATTGTTTACGGAATGATGAATATTGGTTTCAATCCGACTGTAAATGGCGAAAAACAAACTGTCGAGGTTCATCTTTTTAATTTCGACAAAGATATTTATGAGCAAAATATTCAAGTATCGTTGCTGCATTACATTCGCGAAGAACAGAAATTTGGCTCTGTAGATGCGCTGAAAGACCAGCTTAAACAAGATCAAAACCAAGCTTTAGCTTATATAAATCTTCTCTAAAAAATCTGATTCTGTAGTTTTTTCCATTTTTAAATCATTGTAGTTATTTTTTTAGTAAATTTGATAGAAGACTGTTTTTCAAATATTTACTATTAACTTCTTTAAAAATAACCACTATGAAATTACCTAAAGAAATTACCAACGGTTTTTTGATTTTTCTCGGAATTGGCATTTATTTTTTATTGATGAATGTGTTAGGTTTAGCCGATTTGTTTTATTTAAGAACACTAAACGTATTCTTCATATTCTACGGTGTTAATAGGACAATGCAGATGAACCTGCATGAGGGAGAAACAAATTTTGTATCTAATGCCGTTTCCGCAATGGCAACTTCTGTTGTCGGAGTATCATTAAGCGTATTTGGCTTATTGGTTTACAGTTATGCTCGAGGTGGAGACGCATATGTAAGAAGCTTATCTGAAACATTTATGTTCGGAGGAAATCCATCAGTACCAACATATTGCATCTGTTTATTGTTTGAAGGAATTGCTTCATCCGTAATTGTAACTTTAATGATGATGCTGTATTGGAATAATAAATATGCTGCTGATTAATTAATCAGAATAAAAAACAACATTTTGGCACTCTAAAATTATAGAAATTCTTAATTCTATGATTTTAGAGTGTTTCTTTTTTGAAAAACAATTGAAAATCTTCATTTTTAACAGGCCAATAAATCTGTTATCATAATTTACTTACTTTTAATGCTCCAAAAAACAATTTATCCATGAGCATTACAAAACACAATTGGACAAAAGACCAAATAATTGCCATCTATAATAAACCATTGATGGACTTGCTTTACGAAGCTGCTACAATTCACAGACAGAAACACGACCCAAACGTTGTTCAAGTGTCTACTTTACTTTCTATAAAAACCGGCGGCTGTCCCGAAGATTGTGGCTATTGCCCGCAAGCTGCAAGATACAACACAGGAGTTGAAGGAAATGATTTAATGACTGTTAGTCAGGTAAAAGCGCAGGCATTAAGAGCCAAAGCAAGTGGATCTTCTCGTGTCTGCATGGGAGCTGCTTGGAGGAATGTGAAAGATGGCGAAGAATTTGATCAGGTTTTAGAAATGGTCCGTACGATCAATAAACTTGATATGGAAGTTTGCTGCACGTTAGGAATGCTTACAGAAAATCAGGCACAGCGTTTGGCTGAAGCAGGGCTCTACGCTTACAATCATAATTTAGATACTTCCGAAGAATATTATAAAGATGTGATTTCAACACGAGGTTTCGAAGATCGTTTACAAACTATAGAGAATGTCCGCAAAACAAATGTTACCGTTTGCAGCGGAGGAATTATCGGAATGGGAGAAAGTATTGAAGACCGAGCTGGAATGCTTGTAGCTCTTTCGACTTTAAATCCGCAGCCAGAATCTGTTCCAATTAATGCATTAGTTGCTGTTGAAGGAACTCCAATGGAGGATGAAAAACCAGTTGAAATTTGGGAAATGATTCGAATGGTCGCTACAACAAGAATCGTAATGCCCGAAACACAAGTACGTTTGTCTGCAGGAAGAACCAATATGTCACGCGAAGGTCAGGCAATGTGCTTTTTCGCAGGAGCGAACTCGATATTTGCCGGCGACAAATTACTTACAACCCCAAATCCTGATGTTCATGAAGATATGAAAATGTTTGAAATGTTAGGATTAATTCCGCAAAAGCCTTTTATAAAAGTTTCACAACCAGCAACTGTAGAGGCATCCGATTCTCAATTTAATTCTTTGGGAGAAAAACCTAAATGGTCACGGCCAGAACATAAAATAGAACGAAATATCGACGCTTCGATCAGATCAAAAAAATAATTAAAAGAGTTAATAAATTTCAATAAATATTATTAAATTGCTTATGCACAGAGTTATAAGCAATTTTTTTATTTATAAAAATGAAATTAAAAGAAATAGAAAGGGTTAAGAAAATCTCTAAAGATGATTTTATTTCCCAATATGTAAAAAAACAAATTCCAGTTGTTGTTGAAGAACTGACCGAAGACTGGCCGGCTTATCAAAAATGGAAATTATCCTATATTAATGATATAGCAGGAGATATCACCGTTCCTTTGTACGATGATCGACCTGTAAACCATGAAGAAGGATTTAATGAAGCTCACATGAAAATGAAAATGAGCGACTATATCAATCTTTTAGAATCAAAACCTACCAACTATCGCATTTTTCTTTATAATTTAATGAAAGATGTGCCAACGCTAAAAAATGACTTTTTATGGCCGGATATTGGTTTAAAATTGGTTAAACAACTACCAATGCTATTTTTTGGAGGAGAAAACGCAAGGGTTTTTATGCATTATGATATTGATTATTCAAATATTCTGCATTTTCATTTTCATGGAGAAAAGCAGTGCATGATTTTTCCGCCAGACCAGTCAAAATATATGTATAAAGTCCCGCATGCTTTGATTTCTAGAGAAGATATTGATTTTGATAATCCAGATTATGAAAAATTTCCGGCACTCAAAAATGCTGAAGGTTACATTACCAATCTTAAGCATGGCGAAATGCTTTATATGCCAGAAGGTTATTGGCATTATATGAAATATTTAACTCCTGGATTTTCTATGAGCCTTCGTGCATTTCCAAAAAATATAGCAAATTTATCCAAGGCTGCTTATAATGTTTTTATCATGCGTCATTTTGATATCATGATGCGAAAAATCAAAGGTCAAAAATGGATTGATTATAAAAATGAAAAGGCAATTATCAACACTAATGAAAATTTGAGGCGATCGGCTTAATTATAAAAAAAGCGGTTGAGAAATAAACTCAACCGCTTTTTTATTTAGTTAAAGATTACTTTTCTCGTGAATGTTTTTCCATTATCTAAAGTAATTTTTACGAGCAGCACCTGAGGCCCAGAACGGAGATTTGTAATAATCCATTCTTTACCATCAATTCCTTTTTTATGGTAAAGCAGCTTTCCTCCAACATCATAAACAGCTGTTTCCTGTAATTTTTCTTCATCTGCGGCGGCTTGCAGTTTTATACTTTTATCTTTAACCGAAACGTAAACATTTCGATCTGTACCTGTAAAATCATCATTACCTAAAGTGACAGAAGGATCTGTATAACGAATTACAAATCGTTGCTGAAAAACACCTTTTGTAGTTGTAAATTTATAGCCGCCTGATTTTAGATTATGCAGCGTTTTCGTTACATTATCCTGGAGATAAATTGCTTGATTATTTAAATTTCCATCGGTATGATCTATTGCAATGGTAAATTCACCTTCTAAAGCCGATCTATAACCTAACGGAATTGTATCTGATGCCGCAAAAGGTACTTCACGCCCTTGTATAACCAGTTTCTTCGCCTGATTTATACTGTAAAAATCAATATAAGGATGCGCATCCATGGTTACGGCATCATAATTATTGTCCCACAAATTCGTAGCTCCTGTAACATATGCGATTAGTAATTGTTTAAATGCTCCTTCACTATTTGTTAAATTTAACCATACTCGATGTTTTTGTATTTCGTTAGCTGCACTAGATTTATAAAACTGACTGTTACGACCTGGCACCCTCATCGAATTAGTAAAAATGGCTCTTTGATTTGTTCTTGCTTTAGCAAAGAAACCTTGCCCAGCGGCTATATATCCTAACGGCGGACTTTGATTACCAGGAGTTGTTGCACCTACTCCTTCTAAGTTTCCTATCGTAATAGCTCCAGATAAATTATAAATTGCGTAATCATCATTATTATAACTGAACACATGAGTTCCCGGAGTGCTTTGGCTAGGAGGAGTATTATGAGTCCAAAAAAACAATGTCCCATAAATATTGGCTGCATTATCATAAATGAATTGATCTGCATATATTGCTGACGGGTAAGGATTTCCAAAAAAAGTAAATTTTTCAGCAACAGCTTCTGGCGCTAAAATATCTCCATTATTAGGTACACCAATAAATTCACCATGAAAAATCTCGGTTAAAAGTAATTCGTAGTTTTGAGGAGCACGAATGGTATAACCTTTTCCCGCTACCATTTCCTCTGCTCCGCTATTAATAATGATCCATTTTGTCACTGGGTCGTATTTATAAAATTTATCAAATAATGTTCCTGGCGAGAAATCAAAAAGCGTAAAAACTGGTACTCGAGTAATTGGGGAAGACCAATGGGTTAGATCATAACGTCTAACCGGCGGAGTATCTCGTTTATAAATTATGTTTCCAGTATTAACAGCGTTTGACACCTGAACTAGACTGGCATTATTTTCAAAGGTAAAAACCCCGTTACCCAATACATTTACTTCATTAGTAATTGTTATTGTATTTGTTCCCTCAACTATTAAAGAACCATTATTTTCTACAGTAATTCTATTCGCAAAAAAAGAACCATCTGTTCCCGAAATAATTGGATTAGTTGTTACATCTGGTATAGTAACACAATCAGATGCAAGCGGTACTCCTGCTGGAGTCCAATTCGCTGCATCTCCCCAACTTGCACTTACACTGCCATTCCACATTTTTGTAACAACTGCATTTACATTAAGAGGTGTTGAAGGAGATTCGCATCCCGATGTAATATTTTTTGCTTTTACATTATAAACTCCAGGAGCAAGACCTGTAAAAACTCCAGAAGTATTACTGAAATCAACTCCATCAATACTATAAGAATAACCTGTCCCTGGTTGAGGTACAGTTACGGTTATAATACCTGAATTAGTTTGACAGCTTGGCTGTTGTGTTACAGAAGCTGAAGGTGCTGACACAGCGTTTATAGTTAAAGAAACTGCTTGATTTACGGGACATCCATTTGCTGCTGAAATTGTCATGACACCATTATACGTTCCAGCTGTCGCATTCGCAGGAACATTCACATTAATAACAGTTCCCGATCCCGAACTAAAAGTAAACGGCGTTGATGTCTGATCTGTTAAGGCAATCCAATCTATAGCATAGTTAATTGGAGATCCTGTTGTAGAATTGTAATTTAAAGTTGTCGTTTGAGGAGAAGTACTTTCACAAACTGGAGTAAATATCCCTGTTGTATTTATAGTAGGAGAACCATTTACTATTAATAAAATATTCTGACTTGACGAACATCCATTAGCATTTAAAATCGTTAAAACACCAGAGTAATTCCCGGCAGGTGTATTTGCAGGTACGTTTATCGTATTGATATTTCCTGCTCCGGCACCAAAACTAAAAGGAGTTGAACCCTGATCTGTTAATGTTCCCCAGTCGATAGAATAACTTATGGGTGAATTGGCCGTAGCCGTGTAAGGCAGAGATGCAGTTGCTGCCAATGTATTTTGACAAACTGCTGTTACCGTACCAGATGTTGTTATACTTGGAAGAGCATTAACAGTAAAAGAAATATTCTGACTAGATGAGCATCCATTGGCATTTAAAATCGTTAAAACACCTGGATAATTTCCGGCAGGTGTATTTGCTGGAACGTTTATCGTATTGATACTTCCTGCTCCGGCACCAAAACTAAAAGGAGTTGAACCCTGATCTGTTAATGTTCCCCAATCGATAGAATAACTTATGGGTGAATTGGCCGTAGCCGTGTAAGGAAGAGATGCGGTTGTTGCCAATGCATTTTGACAAACAGCCGTTACCGTACCCGATGTCGTTATACTTGGAAGAGCATTAACGGTTAAAGAAATATTCTGACTAGACGAACACCCATTGACATTTAAAATCGTTAAAACACCTGGATAATTTCCGGCAGGTGTATTTGCTGGAACGTTTATGGTATTGATACTTCCTGCTCCGGCACCAAAACTAAAAGGAGTTGAACCCTGATCTGTTAATGTTCCCCAATCGATAGAATAACTTATGGGTGAATTGGCCGTAGCAGTGTAGGGAAGAGATGCGGTTGTTGCCAATGCATTTTGACAAATCGCCGTTACAGTACCCGATGTCGTTATACTTGGAAGAGCATTAACGGTTAGAGAAATATTCTGACTAGACGAACACCCATTGGCATTTAAAATCGTTAAAACACCTGGATAATTTCCGGCAGGTGTATTTGCTGGAACGTTTATCGTATTGATACTTCCTGCTCCGGCACCAAAACTAAAAGGAGTTGAGCCCTGATCTGTCAGTGTTACCCAGTCGATAGAATAACTTATTGGTGAATTGGCCGTAGCCGTGTAAGGCAGAGATGCGGTTGTTGCCAATGCATTTTGACAAACTGCCGTTACCGTACCAGATGTTGTTATACTTGGAAGAGCATTAACGGTTAAAGAAATATTCTGACTAGACGAACATCCATTGGCATTTAAAATCGTTAAAACACCTGGGTAATTTCCTGCTGGTGTATTTGCAGGTACGTTTATCGTATTGATACTTCCTGCTCCGGCACCAAAACTAAAAGGAGTTGAACCCTGATCTGTCAGTGTTCCCCAGTCGATAGAATAACTTATTGGCGAATTGGCGGTAGCCGTGTAAGGCAGAGATGCAGTTGTTGCCAATGTATTTCGACAAACTGCTGTTACGACACCTGTTGTTGTAATGGCAGGATTTGCATTAATAACAACTGTAAAAGGATAAGTAGTTGATACACAACCCGCTGCATTACTAACGGTAAGATTTCCTGTATACGTCCCTGGTTGAGTATTTGCAGGAATTGTTATGTTTATTGAAGAAGGTGTCAAAGAATTACTAACTGCCGCGAAACTATTTGAAGGAGATGCATTCCATGTTATGCTATAAGTAGTTGGATCATTAGTTACTGTACTGTAAGGCAGTGTTGTGCTTTGCAAATTTGAACTAGCGCATCTTGCAGTAGTTGTTCCTAATGCAATAGTTGGCCTTGTACCAACAACAACTTGAAAGGTATTATTAGCACTCAGTGTAGAGGAGCAATCTTGTGAAGCTAAAGAAACAACAGTAATAGTACTATTTCCTACAACATTCAGTCCTGTTGCGCTAAACTGTCCTGTTCCAGCAGTAGTAACAGTCATATTGACTGTAAGATTGTTTTGTGATGGACTACTTGTACTATAAGTCACGGTATAATTCCCCTTTGGCAAACTAGCTGCAGTACCTGTGAGTGTAACTAAAGAAGTTGTTCCGTTAGGTACACAAACATTTGCGGCCGAAGTTGCTGTTAAACTATAAGTTTTACAAGTATAAGTAACATTGACATGACCACGCGCTCCATTTCCTCCAGTTCTTAAATTACTGGAACTTGCCGCCCCTGCGCCACCCCCACCATAAGTACTTCCAGGATTTCCATTAACATTTGCCCCTATTAAACTTGCAACTCCAGCTCCCCCAGCTCCTCCAGCTCCAACTCCAAAATTACCACCATTACCGCCACTTCCTGACGAAAGTCCCAAACTTAATAATGAATTGGATCCCCCACCTGAAGATCCTCCATTTGCTGTAGCTAAATTCCCCAAAGCTCCTGTAGCTCCTGCGACACCACTGGGAGGATTACCCGATAAAAGATTAGCAATACCTCCTGGACCACCAGGAGCATTAAACACACTTGTAAATCCAGTTATATAAGAATCACCCCCTTTTGTTCCATTTCCTTCTCCACCTAGATTAACACCTCCAACGACAACAGATAAACTAGAAAATCCAATTGTTGAAATATTTCCTCTAGCATATGCGCCACCGCCACCGCCACCACCGCCTCGTGCTAATCCTCCTCCAAGCATAGCTGCACCTCCAGCACCTCCAGCGCCCCACGCTTCTACAGTAACCTGATCCATACCAGCCGGAAGAATTAACGTTCCACTTGATATGTACGGATGTGTCCTAGTTTGTGCTTTGACCGAATTATAAAAGAGTGAAATAATTAAAATCAGAAGGAATTTTAATGATTTGTCAAAATGTTCTTGTGAGGGAAAAACAGTAAAATGCTTTAAGGCAGTAAGTAAATCTTTTTTCATTTTGTGGCATTTTAGTAATTGAAAAATAAATTCAAACTCAAAACAAGATTAATTGCAATTGAAAGGATTTAAATCAAAAGATTAATCCAGAGAGAGGATATTTTCCACTTTGCAATTAATTAAGGCAGGTAAAAAACAGTTTAATAAACTGACTTATGAATAAAAAAGATATAATTATAAGGCTTGTAAAAACTATAACTTAATCGATTATAATTGCATTTTATCGATTAAACACCACAACAAGGTACGATTTTATTTACATTGAAAATTGTCTTGTAGTATTAAACATATAATTTTAACACCTAAAACCCAATAAATTAAAAAAATAGGAAAAAACTGTTAATTAATAAAAAATAAACAGTTAATTAACTAAAAATCAAAATTTTAAATAATATACTGGAGTTAAAAAAAGCCTTTCACGTAAATAATGCAAAAGGCTTTCGAAAATTATATGCAATAAAGCTTAAAAAATTACTTTATAAGAAGTTGAATTCTTGTTTTCAACAATGACTTTGACAAATAAAACTTGATGGGAAGAAACTAAATTTTGAATGGATATTTTTTTTGCTTCAATGTTAGTTTTCTTATACAATTGATTTCCAGAAACATCATATATACAAACTTCGTTAATATTATCCGCAAACGAATTTATAGTAATTATTTTACTTTCTACAGATACTAGAACTCTTTCTTTATCTCTTGTATTTTCATTAATCTCCAGAGTTTTATTAGTATAAATTATTGAAAAGCGATCATTAAAAGTCCCTATATCAGAATCAAATTGATAAGGGGTTTCACTAAGATTATGAATTTTATTTAAAGTTTTATCGACTAAAAAAATAGTACGTGAATTAAAGAATTTATCCTGATGATCGATTTCAAAAGTTAAAGCAGCTTTGAAATTAGCTTTGTACCCTAAAATAATTGAATCGCTTTCAACAAACGGCCAGGCTTTTCCTTGAATTGTTAATTTTTTATTTTCTAGAATACTATAAAAATCCAATGCACCATCTGATGCCAAAAGCTCCGCATCATAACTTAAATCTAAAGAATTCGATGCTCCATCTTCGTAACCTAATAAAATTTGTCTGAATCCATTTTCATTATTCTTAAGATTAAGCCAAAAACGATGTTTTTCATTTTGAGATTCTTTTTCTAAGTTCTTAGCGGGCTTAAAAAAAGCACTATTTCTACCTGGAATCCGCATACTGTTATTAAATTCTATGGTTCCTTCTACATTGCTTTTTACAAAAAAACCTTGTCCTGAAGCGATAGTGCCATCGGGTGCCAAATTACTAACACCAGAATCGACTGCAGATCTTGTACCAACACCGCCCAGAAGATTATAAACAGCGTAACTATCATCAGAATAGTGACCATTTAGTGGAGGAGAATTGTGCGTCCAAAAATAAAGTGCCCCTCTTGTTTTTCCAGCATTATACTTTAAAAACTCATCCGCATTTATAGCCGAAGGATATGGATTTCCAATTAGATAAAAACGATTTGCGTGCTCAAAATTAATTTCTACTTTTCCATTGTTTGGAATTCCTTTGAAAATTCCTTCAAATAATGAACGTTCTGTAAGTGAGTAATTTTGCGGAGCACGGATAGTATAACCTTGACCTGCAATCATTGTCATTGTACCATAATAATTAATATTCCATTTGGAAATTGGATCGTACCAATAAAATTTGTCAAAGAGTGTTTGGGGAGAAAAATCAAATAATTTCTGATTACCTACAGGTGAAGACCAGAAAGTAAGATCGTACCGTATTACGGGATTTGTTTTTCGTTTCATATGAATAATTCCAGTGTTAATCATATCATCATCTGATTGATAAAGACTAGCGCCGTCTTCTAAAACCAAAGTTCCTGCACCAACATAGGCAAATTCTATTCCTAATGTATTTTTCTCTAACAATACAACTTTTTTATCTTGGTCGATAGAACAGCCGCAAATGGTTGTAGTCGTTAAGTTTGGATAGCTTTCTTTAAAATAAACATCTTTTCCCGGCGAGGGAAAACCATTAGACCAAGAATTTCCATTCCAAGTAGTGTTATCTACACATAGTTTTAGTCGGGCAATTCTATGCTTTGAAATACCTGATATTGAATTAAAATTTCCGCCTATTAACAATTTATAATCTTCAGCGAAACTCATGGTAAAAAGAGTATTGTTTAATGGAGCTGTAAAAGAATTATCATAGTCCCCTGATGCCAATAATCGGATAAGCCTTTGAGAAGTAATATTTTTATAGGTCCCTGAAAAAGCCCCTCCAACTAAAATTCTCTGGTCAGGCTGAACCAAAATAGCTCGAACATCACCTTTACTAAAACCAGTTCCAGATTCAAAAGAAGCATCTAGACTTCCGTCAGTATTTAATCGAAGAATTCTTTTTTGTGAAATGCCATTGAAAGTTACAAAGGAACCGCCGATAATAATCTTTTGATCAGATTGCAAAGCAATCGCATAAACATATTTGTCAAATCCTTGGCGGATATTAAAACTTGAATCAATACTTCCATCGGTATTTAAACGTACTAAACCGGCAAAAGGTAAATTATTAAAAGTCTTAAAACGGCCTCCTGCCAGAATCTTGCCATCTGGTTGAAGTGCTACTATTTCTATAATTCCATCAGCACCTAAACCTGTATCGAAACTAGGATCTTTTGATCCATCTGGCAGTAACCTGACAATTCTGCAAGCATTTAATGATGAACCATTGAATTTTGTAAAACTACCCGCAGCAATTATCTTCTGATCAGGCTGAATTGCGACTGAATTTATCTGCCCACTGAAACCTTCTCCCAGTATAAAAGAAGTATCTATTTGTCCATTTTCAAAAATCCTGACCAATCGATTACTTAAAACATCATTATATTTTGTAAAATTACCTCCTAAAATTACTTTACCATCGGTTTGTAAAACCGCTGTTTTTATTAAATTATTTGCACCAGAATTTTGAGTATTAAAAGAATGATCTATAGAACCATCTTCAAGAAGACAAGTTATTTTAGAAACCGGCACTTCATTAAATTTTTTAAAATTACCTCCGACAATTATTTTTCTACTCGGCAGGGGCAGAATACTAAAAACCGAATTGTCAAAACCAATTCCAGAAGACAAATAAGCACTATCATGTTCTCCTTCACTATTGATCTTAGCTAACTTACCTTGATTGTGTCCATTAAAAACAAAGAAAGATCCTCCGATAAACCAATTACCTTCATCATCAAATTCTAGGCTGAAAACAGATGCTGTAGCAGGTCCTGTCCCGATGTCAAAATTTGGATGTAATGTTCCGTCTGCGTTAAGAAAAATTAACCTGTTAAATTCCGTATTATTATAAAGACCCGAAAAAGATGTTCCTACCATTATTTCACCATCCGCATTTATCTTTATTACCTGAACTCCATCTTTATTAAAACCTAAACCTGTTTGAAAACTTTCATCTATCGTTCCGTCTTCATTTAACCGAATTATCCGATTTGCAGCAACTCCATTATAAGTACTGAAGCTGCCTCCTAAAATAATTTTCCCATCAGGCTGTAATGCCGCAGCGTTTATGTTGCCGTCAAAACCACTTCCTGTACTAAAATCAGTATCAAGAGTACCATTTATATTTAATCTGATAATTCTATTGGCTGGAATTCCGTTAAAAGTGGTAAAGTTTCCTGTAAAAGTAATTTTCCCACTTGGTAAAACCCGCACATGTGAAACATTCAATGGAGAACCTGAGCCAGTTAAAAACGAAGAATCGAGTGAACCGTTCGGGAATAAACGTGCCACTCTATTTACTGTAGTATTGTTATACTTTGTAAAGCTTCCAACAATAATTATTTTCCCATCAGATTGAAAGGCAATATCATAAACAATTCCTGTTGTAGCTCCTATGGTAGTATTGAAAGTCGAATCGTAAGAACCATCAGAATTTAAACGAATGAGTCTTCCCGCACTAATCCCATTATAACTTGTAAAACTACCTCCGAGTATAATTTTTCCATCATCCTGCAGAAAAGATGCATAAATTTTACCATTGAAACCTGTTCCCGTATTAAAGCTTTCATCTATAGTACCGTCAGGATTTAAGCGCGTCAGATAAGATACTGGAAATCCGTTTAAACTTAAATAATCGCCACCAACAATTAAATTGCCATCCCTTTGCAGAAGAAGGGTTCTAACAGGGTCGTTAAATCCGTCTCCTTTTGTTCCGTCATCGAATGTATTAAAAGTATTATCTACTTTACCTTGTTGTGCAAAAAGATATGGGTTACCAGAGAAGAAAAAAGTAAAAATGAATAAATAAAATAATTTTCTAATCAAAACAATACAATTAAAGTTAATACACGTAAGAATTTAGCTAAAATTATAAAGTATTAATAAGGACTGCAATACCTAGATTTAGGGATATTATAGAATAAAAAAAGTCCATTCTTTTTAAGGAATGGACTTTTAAATTTATTGGATTTTACAATTACAAATTACTATAAATAATTTTCTTGGTAAATGTATGTCCATTTTCTAGAGTGATTTTTACTAATAACGCTTGGTCGCTAGAATGTAAATTTGAAATTATTAATTCTGAAGAATTCACTTTGTTTTTATTATATAACAATTGTGCTCCAACATTAAAAATATTCACTTCCTTTAATAATTCTTTTGAAGAAGTAATTTTTACAACTCCATCTTTTACCGATACAACAACACTATTTTCAAGATTCTCAAAATCGTCTGTTCCTAATGTTTTAGAAGTGTAGCGAATTACAAAACGATTATTGAAACTTCCTTCTGCTGTTGTAAACGTATAATTTTCCAGACGCAGATTTGTTGTTTTTCCAGTTTCTTTATCAACTAAGTAAACATCTTGATTATTAAAGATTCCATCAGCATGATCAATTGAAATAGTGTAATCTCCTTTAGCTGATAACTTATATCCTAACGGAACTTCATCGCTTTTTTCAAATGGCAGTGCACGTCCTTGTATTGTTAGCTTCTTATTGGTGTTAATACTATAAAAATCTACAAGACTATTGGCTGCCATCGAAACAGCATCATAATTAATATCCAGACTGTTTGTTGCTCCCTGGATATAACCAAAAAGGATTTGTTTGAAAACACCGCTGCTGCTTGTAATATTCAGCCACACACGGTTTCTTTCAATGCTTTCTGCTGCTGCTGTTTTATAAAACTGGCTGTTGTTTCCTGCTCTTCTTTCATTGTTTTTAAATACTATCGTTCCTGTTTCTGGTTTTGCAAAGAATCCCTGAGTTGCGGCTATATATCCATTAAATGGTACTCCGCCGCCTCCTGTCGTAGCTCCAGATGCATTAAAAATGGTATAATCGTTATTGTAATAATAGGTGTTATCTGCAGGATTACGCACGGGCAGTTCTTCATGCCCCCAGAAATACAGCGAACCTAAATTTGGATTATCGGCCATTAACTGCTGTGCGCTTATTGCAGAAGGATAAGGATTTCCAATTAAATTCCATTTGGTATTTACAACTGGAACAGAGATGTCGCCATTATTAGGAACACCTGTAAATACAGCAGTAAAATCCTGTGGTATGATAAGATGATAACTCTGAGGAGCCCTGATCGTATAACCTTTACCAGTTTCCATTACCATAGTTCCGTTATTACTGATGCCCCATTTTCCTGCATTCGAATCGTAATAATGGAATTTATCGAACAGTGTGCCTGGAGATAAATCATGCATGGTAAAGCCTGATTTTGTAACCGGCATAGACCAGTATGTCAGGTCGTAACGGCGTACAGAAGTTGTTCTTTTATAAACAATGTCCCCGCTATTTACTGCATTTGTAGTTTGTATTAAACTTGATCCGCTTTCAAAAACTAATTTACCATTAGATGTTACAGAATTTGTAATTGTTAAAGTTACTCCGTTTGGAATTATAACATCGGGATCTCCGGCCCCAGTAGGAACATTTATTGTTAGAGAACAAGCCGCAATATTAATTGTAAATGGCTGATTAGCTGCCGAATTTACAATCACTCTTTTCGAACTATCTGGATCACCATTAGACCAGCTTGAACCATTCCAAATTGTTGTAGAAATTTGATCTACTATAGTTGCAGAAACTGCAGGACTCGAAGTACAATTTGAGGCATTGGTTACAGTAAAATAATAAGTACCTGCTGCTAAGTTTGCAATACTGTGAGAACTTCCCGTACCAGAAATTGTTTGTAATGCTGTACCTGTTTGATTAATTGTCCAGTTTCCTGATGGCAAATTAGTAATACTAACTCCACCAGAAGTTTCACAAGTTATATCGGTTTTTGCTACCGTTGGAGTGGTTGGAAGCGGGTTTACGGTTATTGTTGCATTTCCAGTTATTCCTGCTGCTACTGCTGTACAATTTGCATCGCTTAGAGCTGTAATAGCATAAGTTGTTGTACTTGTTGGATTAACACTAACAGTATATGGATTTAAACTAGTTGAAAAGCTACCAGATGTTGCTCCATATGTATATGATATATTCCAGGGCGCTGTACCTGTGAATGCAACAGAAATAGTGGTGCTTTCACCGCTGCAAATCGTAGTTGATCCACTTACAGCAGCTGTCGGTCTCGGATTAATTGAAATTACAGCATTTCCTGTTCTGTCTGCTGGAATTGATGGGCAATTGTTCGCATCATTTAAAGCTGTAACAGTGTAAGTTGTATTTGCTGTTGGACTTACATTGAATGTATATGGGCTTGCGGTAATTCCAGAAACATTTGTTGTATTTGTACCATCTGAATAGGTTAAGCTCCAAGGTGCTGTCCCTGTTAATGCAACTGAAACTGTCGCACTTGTCCCGTTACAAATTGACGTTGTGCCGCTTACCACTGAAGTAGGTCTTGGATTTACTTTTACCAATACCATCGTTGATGTACTACTGCAGCCATTAGAAGTAACTGTTCTTCTAAAAAATGTACTTTGGTTTAATATTCCTGGAGAATAATCTTGAGAATTTGCACCTGATATAGTAGAGAAACTTCCTTCTACACCTGTAGTACTGCTTTCCCAAGAATAAGTATAAGTCCCATTTCCAGTTGGAGTGTTACCTGAAATTATTGGAGCTGTCGTTCCCTGGCATATTGGCTGTGTATAAGATGCAGAACCATAAAATCGCTTAAAAACATTAAAACAAGGATCGCCATAATTTGTATTATCAGCTAAAAAGGAAGTCGTATTAGTCCCTAATAGCAGTTCTTCTGTTTTAGATTGACTTGTAGAAGAATGACAGCTTTGAATAGTATAAGAACCACATGAGCCATCTGGTCTACCATAGCTGGCAAAATTTACAGTGTTAAAGTAATTTCCAGCAGGAGCAATAAAATTAATAGGATTGTTTTCATCTGCAAAAGCACATACAGTTCCTGAAGTACCATTTGTATAACTAATAGTGTTATTTCCAACTCCAATTGTTATAGTACCACTAGTTGTTGCAACAGTACAAGAATTCCCTGTTGTAGTAACATTATAAGTAAATTGACCACTTACTGTCGGTGTTCCGCTAATAGTCAAAACTCCCGATGCGACAGAACTTGTAACTCCTGAAGGTAAACCTGTAACAGTTGCCCCTGTAGCACCACCTCCTAAGGTCATTGTAATATTAGTCATTGCGTTATTTTGGCATACGCTTCTATTTGCTCCTGCGGTAATAGTATGTACTTGATTTACCGTTATCGTTGCTACAGTACTATTTGCTGCTATACACGCTCCACTTGCAACTACCGCTCTATAATAAGTTGTAGCAGTCAAATTGGTTGCTATTAATGTGGTAGTAGTATTTGAAATATCGGTAATTGATGATGCAAATGTACTAGATGGAGAGGATTGCCATTTTGTAACTAATCCCGTATGACCGCTTAATGTTAAAGTGGTAGTATTTAATCCTGTACAAACCGTTGCTCCTCCTGCAATGTTTCCTCCAACAGAAGTCGGGTTTACAACAATAACAGCACTTCCACTCATATTTAAAGCACAACTATTTGGAGAAGGATTTGTAGCAACTACCGTATACGTACCAGAAGCTGTTCTATTGCCAAAAGTAATTGCTGCTCCTGTTCCTGAAACCACAGCTCCACTAACATCAATTCCATCCAATTTCAATTGATAACTAACCCCAGAAGTTGAATTAGCCAGACCAACAGCAACTCCTATACCTCCAGAGCAATATGAGCCTCCTCCTGTAACATTATAAATTGTCGGGGCAGCTAGTAAATTAACATATGTACTAGAAGGTGCTCCTGCACAACCGCCAGAAGAAGTTACTATAACTGTTACTTCTTGAGTTCCTGTTGCTGTTGCTGCGAAGGTTATCATAGGATTTTTAATATTCGTTGACGAAAACACTGCTCCTGGAGATGTGCTCGTCCATGCATAAGTCACACCAGAAGTCGGAACGTTCTCGACATCTAACTGAACAGGTACTCCTGCACATGCTGTTAAGGTTTTAAAAGTTCCTTTAGGAGATGTTGTTGCTATTGGAGTTACCTGAGCACTTGGAATTAAAACAATATTATCTATGATCGAACCTAGGGTTGTTGATCCTAAAGAATTGTAAAATTCAACATATATAGTAGATGTCGTTGGTACAAACGTAAGAGTCCCAAGAAAGGGAGTGCTATTATTATTACTGGTAGTATAGTTTATTGATGGGGTTGCAGCTCCACCTAGTATTCTAGCATCAACCGCAACAGATGCTGGAGACCCTGGTCTTCGAGCGTATAGAAAATTTAAGGTATAAGAAACTCCTGGTACAACTGTTACTTGTTGTCTTAGTGATGCTTGTGAATCTAGTTCCGCTGTATTATCATTACTGCCGTTACTAAAATAAACACCTTCAGTTAAGACTTCAGTATATGATCCTCGTGCTGTGGCTGTTGACCAATCTGCTGATCCATTTTTAAAATCACCATTCTTAATTAAATTGGTGACACAGTTTGCAACAAGAACGACGTCATCTGTTGATGTACCACAACTATTTGTTACTGTCCAGCGTAATGTATACGAACCTGTTCCAAACGGAGTAAATGTAGCCGTTGCACTGGAAGTATTATTAAACTGACTTAGTGAAGTACTAGGACCACTCACTATTGTCCATGCACCCGTACCAGCCGATGGCGTATTAGCCGCCAGCGTGAATACACCATTGCCATTTTGATCAGCACCTGCATTTGATGCAGTTGGAAGCGGATTTATACTTACCGTAGCAGTACCGGTCATTTGAGTGCTGTTTCCGCAAGATGATGCTAAGACATTAAAAGTTGTCGTTGCTGTTAAATTTCCTGTTGGCAAATTAATATTTCCGCCTGTACCCGAAACTGGAGCTCCTACAGCAGTAGTGCCATTTCTTAATTGGTAACTTACACCAATTTCTGATGAAGAAACTGTAATATTAGTACTGTTTCCAGAACAAATTGGTGAACTAGCTACTGCAATAGTTTTATTGGCTGGCGAAGCAAGAATAGTCTGTACGGAAGAGGTAGAGACGGCGTTGCCAGGACCAGCACCATTTTGATTCGATGCAAACCAAAAAGGACCTTCATAAACAACATCGAAAGTAAGTCTATTAGTTGTACCACCTACAAAAGCTGTTGAATATCCAGTTCCATTATTATTTGATGCGGTAATTGGAAGAGTATATGTTTGTGTAGCTCCAGGAGCTAAACTCCCAGCATCAACTCTCGAATGATAATCAGTCCAGCTTGTCCCATTCGTGTTCCATTTTACTCCAATATTAATATCTGGACTTCCAGATGCTCCGTCTGTCCATGTTGCTGTACCTGTATTTCTTATTGTAACATCAACATTTCTTGTTTCTCCTGGACACCAAGTTGTTGGACCTGAACTAATAGAGATAATTTGACTTTTATATGTCAATGGCTTAAGAGCTACTAAAACAGCTCCACTTGTTTGGTTGCTGTTCATAGAAACAGTTCCAGATCCAGTTGCTCCGTTTGCATCCTTACGTGCCCAAGCTGCTCCCACAGAAACATCTCCCCCAGTATCTTTCTTGTTATAATATAACTGCGTTAAAGCTCCTGGCGATGTTGCAGTTTGCCAACCACTGCTTAAGTCTGGAGCTGAATTTGCTACTTGAATAAACATTATGACAGAAGAATTTGGAGATACTGTAGTTATTCCACTAGCTGTCGGAGTATTTGTTGTTGTTACATTTATAGAAGTTGAAATTACCTCTGGTGTATTTCCTGAAACATCAACTCCTGAAAAAGCAACAATAGATCCAATTGCTCCATCTATTGTTGAACTAACCGAAAAAGTATAACTCGAAGGCTCAGAATTTGTAGCAACTTTATATAAAATTGCTCCCCAACGGTCCCTTCCCGAAGTTCCAAGTCTTTGACCTCTGATTAAATTCCAACCTGAAGAATTAGGATTACTTAAAGTGTTAGTATTATTACCAGTACCAACCTGTGATATATTGACAATCATAACATCTCCAGCAACTACGTTATTTGGTCTATCAATAGTCAACATTGTAGATCCTTGCACAGTTCCACTAGTTACATTTCCGCGTTGCAGAATCTGTCCAGAAATGGAATTAGAAAAAACTATAAACGTCCCGATACAAAGCAACCCTAAATTTGGAGTAAATGATCTTTTGGAAGAAAATTTAGATAAAATAAATAATAAAAACGAGTAAAGTAATTTTCTCATCATATAACAGTAGGTATTTGTTTTAAATTTGTTTTTGGTTTGCTTAAAGCAAAAAAGGGCATTTCTTAAAAAAACTAAATGTCTCTTGGTATTATAGTAGAATCTAAAATGTTAAAATTCTGCCTTTTAGCAGAAATCTGAAACTGTTAAATTCGCGTACAAAAATATTTAAATTAGAGTAATACGCAAGGTCATAATTTAATTCTTTTTAGAATATATTAACAAATTTTAGAAATATTTTATAACTGTTTTAGCAAAAATCAATTTAAACGTTAAAAAGCATGAAAAAACCGACGAACTGCACTTTTACCATCAAAGAAGCTTTACAAAAGTTAGAGCATTTTTGTGCTTATCAAGAGCGTTGTCATGAAGAAGTAGTTTCGAAATTATACAGCCTCAAAATGACTGCTGATGAAATTGATGTAATTATCGTACAGCTAATTGAAGGGAATTTTCTAAATGAAAGTCGCTTTGCCTGCAGTTTTGCCAGAGGTAAGCACCGTATGAAACACTGGGGAAAAATTAGAATTACAAATGAATTAAAAGCAAGACATATTTCCTCTACAAATATTACTTTGGCATTAAAAGAAATTTCTGCAGAGGAATATTTCGAAACTTTTGAAAATTTGGCTGAAAGATGCTGGAATAATTTAACAGAAAGCAATGTCTTGAAAAAACGTAAAAAATTTTGCGACTATATGCTTCGAAGAGGTTATGAAAGTAATTTAATTTACGAAAAAGTAAAGGAATTGGAGAAAAGTTAAAGTTCGCCCCTTTTTTCAATAATGAGATATTTTAACTCTTTCAAAATCATTTTTATCTTCAAAAAAAACCTATAAATTACTTACAGAGTTCCAACAACTTTTAGTTGTAAATTATTCTTTTTTTTCGGAATTTATACCAAACGAGACGTTTTTCTATCTAAAACCGCAAAAACCAACGTCTAAAAATGTTAAAATTTACGATTATTCTTATATATTTTTTTAACATTTTATAAGAATTCACGTCGATTGTTAATTTTTATTATGTAGTTCGTCGAGTTTTTTAACAACTCATCGAATAACTCCCCATTCTGAAAACCCTTCCTATTTCCAGCTCGTAGATGTGTCTATATTTGCGCGGGTATTAAATATTATGCCAGCATAACAAACTGATAGAAAACATTTAAGCATGAAAAAAACTTTACTTTTATTTTTATTGTTGCCTTTTTTAGGGTTTGCCCAAGTGAATTTAGTTAAATGGGATAATCCTGCAGATAATTATGCTGTTGTTAATGCTGCCTATACTAATGCAGTTGATGCAGAACCTGTCGGCTCTGGACCTGACTTAAATTTAGCTCCTTTGGATTACCAAGGCTTTAGAGGAACCCCTTGGACAACCTCTTTTTCTATAGATCAAAGAAAATATTTTCAGTTTACTGTAAGTACTAAAACAGGCTATAAAGTAAAACTAAATACTTTTAATTTTACATATCGAGCAGAAAATCAATCATATTTACAACGTTACCAAGTTCGCTATTCTAAAGACGAATTTGCAACAAGTATGTTGTTAATAGACGAAGCAACTCAAAGTGGTAAAGTAAATAAATCTTTGGATTTATCTAAAATTACTTTATATGCAGGAGAAAAACTAACGATTAGAATATACGGCTACAAAGTAAAAACGTTGTCAGACTACAACACCCCCTTGTTTTTAATCAACAAAAATACAGTTAACGAGCCAGGAAACACTACTCCAACGATTAGTGGAACGGTTTCCACTTACGACCCGGCAGATTTAAATGCAAATGATGACCTGATTACAACACAAGAAAAAACAGCTGTTTCATTTAATCCTTTAACCAACGATACCAATCACACTGGTGCGACAATAACAAATACACAGCCTCCAGCAGCAGAAGGAACTGTTTCAAGAAATGGTAATATTTTTACTTTTACTCCAGCTGCAGCATTTAAAGGCACAACCTCATTTACCTATACTCTAACAAACGGTGCAAAAACCTCTACAGCCACTGTAGTCGTTTATGTAAATGAGCTAGCTCCTAAATTGATTATTTGGAACGGTGCAGAACAACAGCCAAAAGCCGTAGTTACAGATCCAAATATAACTGGAAATGACCTGTCACTTTCTCCTCCAACTCCAAATCAATCGAATTTGTCTTTGGGAATCTATAACAATTATTTTCATATAAGCGGTTTACAAAATAATGGATCAAATGCCGAAACTCTTAACAGGTATATACAAGTAAGCATTACACCGAAGGATAAATACAAACTTACCCTTACACAATTTAAATTTAGTTATTTCTCTCCAAGTAATGATGAAGGAGCTTCAATGTTTCAGGTTCGTTATTCTAAAGACCCTAATTTTGCCGATAACGGAACTATTCTATTAGGACCAACAACAGCGGTAAGAGGAAATGATACAGAAGTGGTTTTAAATTTCCCTACTGGTACTTCGGTTACAAGTAATGGAAATCAGACTTTATACATCAGAATTTATCCATACGCTGTTAATAATTTATACAATGGATATTTCAGAATAAGAAATGATTACGGCGGAGAGGTAGGACCAACTATTATGGGAGTTGTAGAGCCTTCAAATTTGATCACAGCAAATGCTGACTTTGCATCGGCTGCAACAAATACAGCTCTCACTATTCCAATTTTATCAAATGACGAAAATTACACACCTCTAACATCTATTACTGTAACCCAGCCTTCTGTTGGAGGAACGGTACAAGTTAATGGCACGACTAATGTAACATTTACACCAGCACAAAATTTCACAGGAAAAACTACTTTTGAATATACTATTTTCAACGGAATAAATTATTCTACAGCTACTGTTACTGTAAACGTTACATGTCAGCTAACGGGTGATCAAATCGCTTTTGGATCAGATCAATGGAATGGATATGTTTATAAATTAGCAAATAATGCTGCAATACCTCCAAATGTTACTTACCCAGCTTTGCCGAACAGCAGTATAGCAACTTATGTTGGAATTGTAACTGAAAACAAGAATTTCGATAGAAACATTGGAAGTGGAGCTATTACAGGTGTTACTTCAAATTTTGGCTGCGCGACCGCACCTAATGATAGATTTTTTGTAAGATACAAAATGCGCACAACTCTTGCTGCTGGAAAATATTCAATACTGCTAGCTGGAGATGACGGAACCAGACTTTACATTGATAATCAATTAATCGTTACACGCTGGAACGATCATGGCTATGTATCTGATATCCTTTTACAGGATATAGCTGCCGGCGAACATGAGTTTGTTATTGAATATTATGAAAATGGAGGTGATGCCAGAATAACATTTTCTTGCGATTTAACCAAAGGAGATCCAACAGAGTATGGTGATAAAGTTTGGAACGCATACGGATATCTTAGAAATGATTTGACATTAACCAATACCATCTATGCTGGTTATTATGTTGAACCTACTTTGAATATTAATTCACGAAATTATTGGGCTGCAAACAGCTCTCCTTCTGCAGCAGCAAATTGGCAGGGAGCTTCGATACCAAATGATAATTTTACAGTATCTTACAAACGTAAAGGTTTTCCTTGTGGCCAGTACCAAATTCAACGTGCGCATTATGATGATGCTATTCAGATATTCATAGACGATGTTGAAATTTTTTCTAGATCTGGCTGGGATAATAACCCTGCGTTAATCAACAACAATGTTTATACTTTAAATAGCAATTCTAGAGTTGAAGTCCGCTTAAGAGAAGACGGCGGCGATGCAAATGTTGGAATTAACTTTTTAAAAGTACTAACTCCCTATACAGGAACTGGAACTTTAGCTCCAAACAGCGCTATCGAAATTAACTCTAATACAACATTAACTTCAGATCTTACAGTTTGTTCTTGTACTATTAATCCAAACTATACTCTAACAGTTAAAGAAGGTGTTACATTAACAGTTGATGAAGATATCAATGTAGGAAATGGAGGAAAATTACTAATTCAGAGCGGCGGATCATTTATTCAGACAAGTACAAGCAAAACTATGTTTACTGGTAATTCAGATGCCTTTGAATTACAAAGAACAACTTCTGTACGCCGTTATGACCTTACATACTGGTCTATGCCGGTTACAAAACCAGGTTTTACCATGCATGATTTATCTCCTGGCACATTGTTCGATAAATTTCATTATTACGATTCGAATGCAGGAAAATGGGGCATCAGTAATAACGGAACTATGGTAATGGAAACTGGTAAAGGTTATACAATCAGAGCTCCTCAGAGTTACCATCTTATGATACCGCAGGATTTTACTGCCGTATTTACAGGTGTTCCTAATAATGGCGACATCTCTGTTCCAGTTGTAAATACCAAATGGAATTTAATTGGAAATCCTTATCCTTCTGCAATAAGCGCACAGCAGTTAATGGCCGATAATCCAAATTTAGGTTCGCTGTATTTCTGGGGTCATGAAGAACTGCCGGTGCGTAATCCTGCAGATAACACCTATTATTACAATAACGATTATACCATTTTTAATGCATCTGGAGCTACGACAGGAGGCGGCGGAGTACCTTTTAATGGATATATAGCCGCAACTCAGGGATTCTTTGCAAAACCAGAAACAGGAACAATAGTATTTAAAAACAATGAAAGAAGAGCAGGGAACAACAGCCAGTTTTATAAAACAGCAGCAGCAGAAAGCATTGAAAGAAACCGTGTGTGGCTGAACATTACAAACACCAGCGGTGTTTTCAAACAAATCCTTTTTGGTTATATCCAGGGAGCAACAAACAGTCTGGATATTAATTATGATGCTGTTTCGATGGCAGCCAATAGTCTTGTAGATTTTTATAGTATTAACACCAATAAGAAGCTAACAATACAAGGACGTGCACTGCCATTTGAAAAAAGCGATGAAGTTCCGTTAGGATATAAGTTATCAGCTAAAGGAGATTACACTATTTCAATTGATCATGCTGATGGAATCTTTAATAATCAGGATGTTTACTTAGTTGATAAAGAAACTGGAAAAACAACAAATCTGCGTCTGGAAAATTATACGTTTACAACAGCAGAAGGAAGTTTCAATAATCGTTTTGTAATTCGCTACACTTCTAAAACGTTAGGAACAGATGATTTTGAAAATTCGCAAAGCGGTGTTTTTGTTTCAGTAAAATCAAAAATAATAAAAGTAAATTCTAATACAGAAAATATAAAAGAAGTTAAGATTTATAACATCGGCGGACAATTAATTTATACTAAAAACAAAATTGATTCCAATGAATTGCAAATAACAAATTTACAATCCAGCAATCAAGTTTTATTAGTCAACGTTATGTTAGAAAATGACTCGACAATCACGAAAAAGGTGATTTTTAACTAATGAAATTAATCATAGCAGAATCCGACACTTCATCAATGTCGGATTTTTGCATGTTAAAGAAATCCATATAAATATTTAAGCATACCAAAAAGGCCCCATTATCAACCAATCTTAACCACCAATTTCATGAGCACAAAAAAGCTATTGAATTCCCATTCTATATCAGTAAAAAAATTAATCATTGCCTTTTTTCTGATATCATTAAAAATTACCAGTCAAAGTAATACAATAACCAGAATACATACCGACTGGAATAGAACTGGAACAGGATATTGGACATCAAATGGAGCGACGGGAGTAGGTAATCGCCCAGATAATGTCAATAATTTATTAGCATTTGAGTGGAGAGGTACAACATTTTCTACAGGAGTAGATGATAACAAATTAAACACAAATTCTGTCTCTTATAACCCACAAAACTTTAGAGCTTTAAAAATTCAAACTTTAGGAGCAAACACAAGTACTTATTTTTTACAAGGATCGATGATAGATGGCTCTGCAACAGGAACAACATTGATTCCTCCATTAGCAGGAGCTGCATCAACTGGAAGTGAAAGAGCTTCAAGACTTACGGATGGCAGCAATGGACTAAGTCTAGGGACTGGAATTGCTAATATCCCCAATGGTACTGCAGAATTTAAAATCGGAACAAACAATTTAAATTTAGGCGGAATCAATGATAATATTCCCGACTTAATTGTTACTCAAGTTGCAGAACCAGGAGGAACAGGGTCTGAAGATATATTTAAATTTGTCGATGCAGCAGGTAACACCGTTGGTAATCAAATATCTGTTAGTTTTAATTCTGTCTCGGTTATTGGAACTTACAGTTTAGATTTATTTAGAGCAACAGATGGTGTGATGGCTTTTACACCAGCAGCTACGAGAGATATAAGAATGCTGGGAATTGAGACTAGTTCTTTTGGTATCACATCTGCAAATGCAGCTCAGGTTGACCGTTTTGTAGTTGTGTTTTCAGGAAGTTCAGATTGTGCTTTTATTGCGTTCAATACAAAATCTCTAAAAATTGCAGATTTGAGTATGATTAAGAAGGCCACATTATCCTCATGTGGTAAAGCAGGCGACGTCATAACCTACAATTTTGATATAAAAAATACAGGACAAGTTCCGATTACCAATATTAGTGTTTCTGATCCAAAACCTGGAATGGTATTTTCAAGCAATTTAATTTCTTCCCTAGCCGTTGATCAAACAGCCACAATAACGGCAACATATACCGTTACAGCAGCCGATGTAGCTGCGGGAAGAATTGTTAATTCTGCCACAGTTACAGGAACTGATCCATCTTTAAATACTGTAACAGATATTTCTGGAGATGATTATAACAATAATAACGCAACAATTACTGTCCTGCTTGCACCTCCAGCAATTAGTGCGGTTCAACCTGTTACCTGCGCAAGTTTAGGAAGTATAGATTTAACAAATTTACCTGCATCGGGAACTTGGCAGGTTACGCAAACAGGAACAGCTTCTGCAATTTATAACGGTACGGGATCTACTTTTACTGTACCAAACTTAACTGTTGGATCTTATTCTTTTAGAGTAAGTATCGGGGGCTGTAATTCACCATTAACAGCAAGCACTTCTATTGGAGAAGATTCTTCAACCACATGGAATGGTTCAAACTGGTCAAGCGGTCTGCTGCCGGGCCCAACTAGAAGAGCAATTATTAATTCAACAACGCCAAATCAGCCTTTTACAGCAAATACAACTATGTGTGCTTTGACGGTTAATCCGGGTGTTGTTGTTACAATTCCTAGTGGAGTTACTTTAACAGTAACCAATAGTGTTACTACAAATGGTCAATTAATTTTTGAAAGCGGATCAAGTTTGGTGCAGACTACAAATGCAGTAAATACTGGTGACATTGTTTATAAAAGAACAACCTCTGTACGCCGTTATGACCTGACATACTGGTCTATGCCGGTTACAAAACCAGGTTTTACCATGCATGATTTATCTCCAGACACACTGTTCGATAAATTTCATTATTACGATTCGAATGCAGGAAAATGGGGCATCAGTAATAACGGAACTATGGTAATGGAAACTGGTAAAGGTTATACGATCAGGGCTCCTCAGATTTACCATCTTATCATACCACAGGATTTTACTGCTGTATTTACAGGTGTTCCTAATAATGGCGACATCTCTGTTCCAGTTGTAGATGCCAAATGGAATTTAATTGGAAATCCTTATCCTTCTGCCATAAGCGCCAAGCAGTTAATGGATGATAATCCAGATCTAGGTTCGCTGTATTTTTGGGGGCATGAAGAACTGCCGGTGCGTAATCCTGCAGATAACACCTATTATTACAATAACGATTATACCATTTTTAATGCATCTGGAGCTACGACAGGAGGCGGCGGAGTACCTTTTAACGGATATATAGCCGCAACTCAGGGATTCTTTGCAAAACCAGAAACAGGAACGATAGTATTTCGAAACAATGAAAGAAGAGCAGGAAACAACAGCCAGTTTTATAAAACAGCAGCAGCAGAAAGCATTGAAAGAAACCGTGTGTGGCTGAATATTACAAGCAGCAGCGGTGTTTTCAAACAAATCCTTTTTGGTTATATCCAGGGAGCAACAAATAGTCTGGACATTAATTATGATGCTGTTTCGATGGCAGCCAATAGCCTTGTAGATTTTTACAGTATTAACACCAGCAAGAAGCTAACAATACAAGGACGTGCACTGCCATTTGAAAAAAGCGATGAAGTTCCGTTAGGATATAAGTTATCAGCTAAAGGAGATTACACTATTTCAATTGATCATGCAGACGGAATCTTTAATAATCAAGATGTTTACTTAGTTGATAAAGAAACTGGAAAAACAACAAATCTGCGTCTTGAAAACTATACATTTACAACAGCAGAAGGAAGTTTCAATAATCGTTTTGTAATTCGATACACTTCTAAAACATTAGGAACTGATGATTTTGAGAATCTTTCAGATGGAATTTTAGTTTCAGTTAAAAACAAGATAATTAAGATTTCCTCTTCAAAAGAAACCATCAATGATGTAACTATTTACAATATACTAGGTCAGGAAATATTCAGCAAGAAAAAAATCAACAGCACAGAATTCCAAGTTTCGAATTTACAGACTGGAAATCAGGTTTTACTCATAAAGATTAGTTTACAGAATGGTAATAGTTTATCAAAAAAAATAATCATAGATTAATTCCAAAAACAAGAAACCCATCAAAATTTGATGGGTTTCTTGTTTTTATTCTTCTTTCAATTCGTCAATCACTTTCTTTATTTCTTTGGCAAACTTTCCATAAAATTTATGAACCCACCATTCCAGAGAAATCCCCATAAAGAGCATCGTAAAAACAACAACTAAAAAGAATCCTATCAATTGGCCGGTAGAAAATTCATGATCAACAAACCCTGGTATCTTGGTAAAAGCATAATAATAAAAGCCTAAAAAATATAAAACTAAAAACGGCGTCAAAGCAAAGCCAAAAGTTTTATACAACTCCATATTCAGTCTAATATCAAAATAGGTTTCATACAAACTGTCTTTAGTAGTCAAAGTTATATTATTCAATCGCTTATAAAAGAAATAAAGCTTAGTCAAATAATAAAAGCAAACTGCCACAAAGAGGCTGTAAAGCAGATAATACAGAAAAGTCATTTTCGGTGGAAAATCACATATAAAAGGAACTGTACCTATCAAAACAATGGACAGAATCTGATAAATGAATTCGTTTTTTAGATTTTTTTTAATTTTATCTAAAGGAGTATTTGCAGATTGAATCTTTTCTAAATTTTTCGGCAGAATAATGTTTTCGGGTTTTTCATTATTCCATGCATTTTGTATATCGTTAAAGTCCATATCCCTGATTTTTAATAATTTCTTTTAATTTTTCTTTGGCTCTGTTCAGTATTACTCTGGCATTTCCTTCCGAAATTCCAAGGTTATGACCTATTTCTTTATGGGAGAAACCTTCTAACTGATAGAAAATTATGGCTTTATCAATTTTATCCAGTTTTTGTACCGCTTTATAAAAATGATCCAGTTGATTTTCTTTTATATGAGAATCATTTTCATCTTCTTTTATATTATCTGAAGCGATTTCATATTTATCGACCTTCCGCTTTTCTTTCTTTAAAAACACAATTGCTGTATTTACTGCCACTCTATACATCCAAGTCGAAAACTGGCTTTCATTTCGAAAAGAATCATACGATTTCCAAAGCTGACAGACAATCTCCTGAAACAAATCCTGCTGATCATCAGAGTTATCCATATACATTTTAGAAACTTTATACAAAATTCCTTTGTGGCTTTCTATCCGATTCAAAAATTCTTGTTCTTTCTCTTTCAAAACAGATTTAGTTCATTATCGGTTTTACAGTATAACCCTCTTTTCTCAACAAATTAATAACTCCAAGCTCACCTCCCAAATGTCCAGCACCAACAGCAAAGAAGACACTGTTCTGTTTCATTAATTCTGGCATTGCTTTTACCCAGTTTACATTTCTATTATCAAGAATCTGTTTTTTGGTTTTTTCACTTGTAAATTTTTCATCTGTTGTTAAAGCATACATACTGTCAATGTTTTCATTTTTATACGCAGTAACCAATTGCTCTGATTCTTCAGAAGTTGATTCTTCCAAAAGCTTTAAAATCTCATCATTTGAATACGCGTTTTCCAGAATTTCAAATTGAGATTTTACGGTTTCAAGACCATAAATTGAAACATTTCTTTTTTTAGCTTCTTCTGAAAACTCCATTTCATAAAACTTAAGATCCGCACAGCCAAAACTTTTCATACTAATCAAACTTAAAACAGTTAAAAGACTGAAACTATCTACTTGCTGTACACCCATTCCTGTGCTCTTTTTTAAAATTGAATCTAATTTTGCTAATTGTTCCGGACTTAATTTTTTACTTAGCGGTTCTTTTCCCATTGCCAATTGCTGCATCTGGCTCATTTCATTCGGATCTGTGAAGTTAATTTCTAAATATAATTTGTCAGAAACGTCAAATGCTTTTTTTGTTTTTTCAGATAAAAAATAATCCTTTGAGCAAATCATATGAATCGTTCCGTACAAATAAGATGGCTTTTTTAGTCCTTTACCTGAAACCTCCCACAAAAGCGAATTTTCTAGTTTAGGAGATTTCGTCTGCGCTGAAATAGCAGAAGGAAAAATGAATATAAATAGCAGTACTGCAAATCGAAATATTGTTTTCATGTTTATTTGGTTTATTTGATTACGACTTGTAAGTAATCGAATCATGAAAACGTTACAAGAAATTTTAAAATTTTCAAAAAATCCATGAATAAACTAAAAAACAAAATCTCTTACCAGCTCTAAAAGTTGCGTAATTTCTTCTTGTGAATTGTAATTGTGAATACAAAAACGAAGACGTTCCTGTCCTTCAGGAACGATTGGCGAAAGAATCGATTGCACATCAAATCCTTTATCTTGAAGTTCTTGTGCCAGCTGTTTCACGTTTTCATTGTCAGGAACAATAGCAGAATGTATAGCAGATTTACTCTGAACAAACATTGGCTTTAAACCTAATAAATTTTTCTGCTGATTAAAATATATGATGTTTTGACGAAGTTTTTCAATTGTCTCTTTTTCAATTTCCAAGTGCTGATAAGCCGTTAAAATAGTTGCAACTGAATGAGGTGACAAAGCGGTCGAATAACTAAAAGTGGACGAAAAATTTACAATATAATCCCTAAGTTCGACAGATCCTAAAATCGCTCCGCCATAACAACCCAGGCCTTTACCGAAACTCATAATTCGAGCAAATACTTTTTCGTGCAATTGCAGATATTGAGTGAGACCTTCTCCTCTTTCTCCAAAAACTCCCAAAGAATGCGATTCATCAATTATTAAATAACAATTGTATTTTTCTGAAAGCGCAGTTAATTCATCTAGATTTGGGCTGTCGCCATCCATAGAAAAAACACTTTCTATGATGATATAGACCGATTGATTGGGAAATTTTAGAATGAGACGCTCCAAGTCTTCAAAGTCATTATGAATAAACTTAAAAGATTTGGCGTTAGAAACCGAAATACCGTTTTTTATTGAAGCGTGACATAGCTCATCATACAGTATGATATCATTTTCTTGAGGCACAGCGCTAAAAAAACCAATATTGGCATCGTAACCTGAATTAAAAATTAAAGCAGCGTCTGCATCATGAAATTGTGCTATAAAATTTTCTGCAATGTGATAAAGTGAATGATTGCCTGAAACCAATCTAGCACCAGTTGCTCCGTTTTGAAAAATCTCATTTTCTAATAAATAAGCATGGGCACTTCTAAAAATTATTTCGGATTTTGCAAACCCAATATAATCATTAGAAGAAAAATCAACTACGTTGTTAAATACAGGCAGTTTTTTAAGTGAATTATGCTGCCTACAATTGTCTATTCTCTGGATAAGATTTTCAGGTAGTTTCATTAGACAAAAGTATAAAATTGAAATTAAATCAAAATAAATCACTGATTTCAAATTTCATGCAACAAATATTATAAAAACAAAAAAGCCAGACAAAACTGTCTGGCTTTTCAACTTATATAAAATTGTTTTAGTCAACTAATACAATTATTTTATTGTTTTTCATCTCGATTGTTCCTGACTTAATATCTAAAGTATAGGTTTGGTCATTTACTCTCTTGAATTTATCAACCGCTTCCTTAGAAAAATTGAAGCTTGGAGCTGCAATTTTAATTGTTCCTTCTTCTAAGATAGAAACAATTGGTGCGTGATGATTTAAAATCTGAAAGCTTCCATCAACTCCTGGTAAAGTAACTGAGGTTACTTCTCCTGAAAATAATTTCGCTTCTGGTGATACTATTTCTAAAATCATATTTTTTTTAGTTAATAGTTGATGGTTGATGGTTGATTGTTGTTTCTAACAACTGACAACTAACAACTAACAACCAATATTATTATGCTTCAGCTAACATTTTTTCTCCAGCTTCGATTGCATCTTGAATAGAACCTTTCAAGTTGAAAGCAGCTTCTGGAAGGTGATCTAACTCACCGTCGATAATCATGTTGAAACCTTTGATAGTATCTTTAATATCAACTAATACACCTGGGATACCTGTAAATTGCTCTGCTACGTGGAACGGCTGAGACAAGAAACGTTGTACACGACGTGCTCTAGATACAGAAAGTTTATCTTCTTCAGATAATTCTTCCATACCAAGAATCGCGATGATATCTTGTAATTGTTTGTATTTTTGAAGAATCTCTTTTACTCTTTGTGCACAGTTGTAGTGCTCATCTCCTAAGATATGTGGAGTTAAAATTCTTGAAGTAGAATCTAACGGGTCAACCGCAGGATAGATACCTAACTCAGCAATTTTACGAGACAATACAGTTGTAGCATCTAAGTGAGCAAAAGTTGTTGCCGGTGCCGGGTCAGTTAAGTCATCCGCAGGAACGTAAACCGCCTGTACAGATGTAATAGATCCTTTGTTTGTAGATGTAATACGCTCTTGCATAGCTCCCATTTCAGTTGCTAATGTTGGTTGGTAACCTACCGCAGATGGCATACGACCTAAAAGTGCTGATACCTCAGAACCTGCTTGTGTAAAACGGAAGATGTTATCAACGAAGAATAATACATCTTTACCTTGGTCAGATCCAGCTCCATCACGGAAATACTCAGCGATAGATAATCCTGAAAGTGCCACACGTGCACGAGCTCCAGGTGGCTCATTCATTTGTCCAAAAACGAAAGTAGCTTTAGACTCTCTCATTCCTGGCATATCTACTTTAGATAAATCCCATCCTCCATTTTCCATAGAGTGCATGAAATCATCACCGTATTTAATAATACCTGACTCTAACATCTCACGAAGTAAGTCATTTCCTTCACGTGTTCTCTCACCTACTCCAGCGAATACTGAAAGTCCACCGTGACCTTTTGCAATATTGTTGATCAACTCCTGAATCAATACTGTTTTACCAACACCTGCACCACCAAACAATCCAATTTTACCTCCTTTTGCATAAGGCTCGATCAAATCGATTACTTTGATACCTGTGAATAAAACTTCAGATGAAGTTGACAAATCTTCAAATTTAGGAGCTTGTCTGTGAATTGGCAGACCGTTTTCTCCAGTTTTTGGTAAATTACCTAAACCGTCAATTGCATCTCCAACAACATTAAATAATCTTCCATATACGTCTGGACCGATTGGCATTTGGATTGGATTTCCAGTTCCAACTACTTCATATCCTCTGCTTAAACCATCTGTTGAATCCATAGAAATGGTACGAACAGTGTTTTCACCAATATGAGATTGTACTTCTAGAACTAGAATAGTTCCATCTTTTTTAGTGACTTCTAGTGAATCATAAATTTTTGGAAGTTCAACATCTTTACCGTTGAAAACTACGTCTACTACTGGTCCAATGATTTGAGCAACTTTTCCTATTACTTTTGACATTACTTATGTATTTATTAAATAGCTATTTAGGTTTATCGAAAATACCTCTTTTTTCAGAGCGCAAAGATAATTTTTTAAAATATAAAATCAATTTTTTTTTCATAAAAAATACCATCATTTTGTTTGATTCATAAAACTCACCAATAAAATAACAAAATCAGCATTTTTTTAATAAAAGAAAAAAACCGCTTCATCCTAAAAATGAGCGGTTTTTTGAAGTTAAAAATAGTTTCAATTATAATTTTGCAGGAAACAAGACTTGGTAATTACCAATATCCACACCTTTCAAATTTGAACCATACTTAGCATTAATCGCTTCGATAAATTTATTGGCAATAAATGCATAACCTCTTGGAGTAGGATGAACTCCATCTAAAGAAAACATACCACCAGTAACAAATGTTGCTTTTAATGTAAAATTATTCATTGTAATTCCGTTTGGTTTATTTAGATCAGCCATAATAGACTCTGCATCTACAATTGCCAGACCATTTGCTTCGGCAACTGTTTTTATAGTCAAATTATAAGCAGCAGTAGCCACTCCAATTTCTGCAACTTCTGAAGGCAGTAAAACATATCTGTCCGGCAACGGAAAAGTAACTCCTAATTGTGATAAAGATGGAGAAGGCGAAGCTATTCCGTCAGCAGCCACATTTGGAACTTTTCCAATTCTAGAAGAAGCCCCTAAAACAATTAAATCAGTAGGCAGTGCTTGTCTGGCTCTTCCAAAAATCTGCCCCATTACTGTAGCAGTAGTAGCATCTAAGCCACCACCCATTAAAACGGCTTTTAAATTTGCCGAAAGATCAGGCAAAGTCTCATCTACAATTAACAACGGATTATTTCCTGTTGAAGACAAAAGATTAATTCTATTTCCTTGTCCTAAAAAAGCCAAGGCATTATGCAAAGGCCCATACAATTGAGTATTTAAAGTATTAACCAAACTAACTCCCCCAGCACTTAAATTAGCCTGAGTAAGCTGATTATATGCAATTACACGAAAATGAGGAAGAGTTGTAATAACTGGCAAATTAGCCACAACACCTTTTCTTCCGCCAGAAACAAGCTGCGCAACCAAACCTTTATATGCAGCATCAAAAGTCGCTGTTGGCGTTAAAGGATTAACTGTGGGATCTCCACCAGCAGTCGCATATCCTAATTCATCGTTACCACCAATCCACAAAGAGAAAAAAGTAGGGTTTTGACTTAAAGCATCTGCTAAAACTGTAGTTGTTGTACTAGAAGCAAAACGGGCAAAATAAGGATTCGCAGTTCCCGTCGCTACCCCTGCAGGATTACCGTAACCAGGCGCCAGCAAATGGAAACTTTTTGCACCAGGTACTCCCAAATTACCAAAAGTGCCAGACAAACGCGCCGTAACTTCTGTCGTTGGTGTTCCTTCAACCGGAACTGGAGTACTATTAAAATATAATCGAGGTCCAAAAATAACATTCCCTCCTAATAACAAACCTCCAATATTATCATTCGAAAAAGGCGTTTTAAATTCTCCCCCTCCCACTAAAGCGAACTGCTGCGCCAAAATATTCGGGTATGCTCCTTCTTGTCCTTTAATAAACAGAGCATTATCACTAAAACCCGCCGCAAATGAATCCCCTAATGCAACATATTTAGAAAAATCTGCACTTCCAGCTGTCAAAGGCTTACCATCAGACGATTCCACAGGAACAACCACATCGTCATCACTATTACAAGCCATAAAGGTTAACGAAACCAATAAAAGCCATTTGAAATTTTTTATCATAATTTCTATATTTTAAATGTATCCATTTCCAAATTATAAATTCAGAAACCTATAATGAATTTTACACTGAGTTAATAAATCAATTATGGATTGATGGTCCAAGAAGCAAAATACTGCTGTCCAATTAATCCAGCTCCAATAACTTGATAGTATTCCTTACCACCAATGTTAGCAGCTCCTAATTTTACAACTGATTTCAATTTTGGAATTCCATAATTTATCTGCGCATCAATTACTGTTGCAGATTTGATTACACCATCAGCAAAACCGGCCTGCCACAGATATTCACTGTTCCATCTTCCACTAACACTGAATCCAAAATTCTTGAACAGTTTATCATTTCCAATTGACATTTTAACTCTATGCTTTGGAGTATTAAATCCAGCCTCAAAACTTGGATCTTTTTCTTGATCAAAATCGAATTGAGCATAGTTATAATTCACCCCTAATTCGAAATCAGAAATTATTTTTCTAGAAAGTCCAACTCCAAATCCTAATGAATGTATTTCCACATCTGAATTGGTATACAATTGATACACTCTGTATTCTCCATTTTGAATAGCTCTTACAGACTGCACACCTGCATCTGTTGTTCCTGCCGCAAGATTCGGATTATCCTGTGCTGTTCCGTAGTAAGGAGAAATTACATTTAAAGTTCCAATGAAATCATTATAAATATTATAGTAACCGTTAATATCTATAGACATACCTTCAAAAATAGAACGATATCCAATTTCAAAAGCTTTCACTTCTTCAGGCTTTACTAAGTTCGCTCTAGATTTTTTCAACAAAGCTGCAGCTGCAATTGGATTACTTCCTGCCATAGCCGAAAACGCATTTACAGAACTCGCTAAATAAGAATTATTATAAGCATCAACACCACTCATGTTTTTAGTAGCATTTCCATTGCTGTAAGACTGACCTTCAGCACTTAATGCAAATGTTTCATTAAATCTTGTCAAGTTATCTGGCGCAGAACCAATCAACACAGCACTTCCAATATTGAAACCGATATATTGATCTTGAGTAGAAGGGTTTCTAAAACCTGTTTGAAAAGATCCTCTAAAATTATGATTTCTCTTCTCTCCTCCTGAATACACAAGAGACAAACGCGGCGAAAAGTTTCCATCAAAGTTTTTAGATTTATCATAACGAAGAGATCCTGTAAACTTCAATCTGTCATCCATGAATTTTTTCATCAATTGAGCATAAGCTCCATACTCATTATAATTGATCGGACCATTTGCGTCCGTATAAATTCTTCCATGAGAATTCAGTTCATAAGCTCTAAAAGAACCTCCAACCTGAATCTCTGCAAATTTTATTATATCTCTAAAATTATAGTTCGCATCAGAATGGTAAATTTTTGAATTATCAACCAATTTTGAACCAGAAAGAACATCTTCCTCATTTATAACTTGATTAAAAGCATTCTTGAATTCTACTGTTCCCGGCAAGAAACGACCAGTATCTGCAGTAGACCTTCCTGCCGCATGAGCCTGCTGAGGAGTCATTCCTGCCAAAGTACCTTGAATATACGCGCCTGCATATTGACCAAACCAAGTATTATCATCTTTCCACTTTCTATTCACATTAATACCCGTAAAAACCATATCATAAGAATGACCCCCATCTTCACCAGTCATGTACCCTCTTACAAAAAAGTTTTTCCCTTTAAATTCTAATTTATTCTGGTACATAAAAAAATCATTCAGATAATACCTGTTAGCTCCTTGATAAACAGCATTTCCTGTACCAATTTTACTCTGCCAGATAATTTCCAACTTTTCATCTCCAAAAGGTCGTGCATGCAAAGAAAAATCAATCTTAATATTCGACGCTTTATTATCTGTTAAATCAATTTCATTATAACCTGTTCTACTAACCATAGAATTAGGCAAAAGATTAGATGCTCCGGCCGGAATTAACCCCATTGCCTCTAACTTCTGACCAACTCCTTTAATATTCGTCGCAGCCTCATCACCATAAACATTAATTCCATCATAACTAGGATTCGTTCTATCAATGCCCGTCCTTGTCTTGTCATCATAATTTGTAGCATACCAATCTGTAGCTTCCATGTAGGTGAAATTCGCTTTAGCAGCAAAGTATTTATTAAAAGCGCGAGCAAATCGAATACCAAAATCATAATAACTATTTGTGCCCGCAGCTTCTTGAGAAGTTACTCCATATTTAAAATAAGCTGAAACACCTTGATTTGTAAATGGACTTTTACTGGTCATGAATAAAATTCCATTAAAAGCATTTGCTCCATATAATGCAGATGAAGCACCCGGCAGAAGTTCCACACTCTGAACGTCGATTTCCGAAACCCCAATCATGTTTCCTAAAACAAAATTCAGCAATGGAGAAGAGTTATCCATACCATCTACCAACTGCATAAAACGAGTATTTGCAACAGTCGCAAATCCTCTTGTATTGATAGACTTAAAAGACATACTACTGGTATTCATCTGTACCTCTTTCATATTTTCTAGACCATCGTAAAAAGTTGGAGAAGCCGTCCTTTTTATTTCCTGAATTCCCATTCTTTCAATTGTCACCGGAGATTCCAAAACTCTTTCTGGTGTTCTGGATGCTGAAACTACAATTTCATCTAATTTAGTTTCTTCATCAACTAGAATTACATTCAACTTTTGATTAGCCGTGGTTACACTAATCGTTTTTGACGCAAATCCTACTGCAGAAACTTTTACAGAAAAAGGAAGTTTAGAATTGGTTGTCAATTTAAATGATCCGTCGAAATCAGTAGACGCACCACTATTTTCACCGACAACAATAACATTAGCACCTGGAATAGATTGTTTGTTACCATCTGTAACCGAACCTGTTATTGTATTCTGTGCAAAGGATATGCCACTAAACAACAACATAATTAGCAAGTAGACTCTCATTGGGTTAGTTTTTTTGTTAGTATATATAGCCAAAATACGCAAATATTTTAATATGTATAAAAAAACGTTAAATAAAATTAATATTTATCACCCATTTGTATAATATTTTAACTATTTGCTAATTCAATTTATTAAAATAAAAACAAAAAAACTTAAAGAAAAACCAATTTACTATGCATACATATAATTTTTTGATAAAAGATTGAAAAATTCACAAAAATGCATACTCCGAAAAAAAAATTTGACAATAAAAAAAAGCGAGACCTAAATCTCGCTTTTTTAACATATTTATATTTTAAAATAAATCTATTCTACTGTAACTGATTTTGCTAAGTTACGTGGCTGGTCAACATTACAACCTCTCATCACTGCAATGTAGTAAGAAAGCAATTGCAACGGAATTGTAGTAACCAGTGGAGACAATGCATCTGAAGTTTCTGGAATTTCTATTACATAATCTGCTAATTCACGAACTTGAGTATCACCTTTTGTAACAACCGCAATGATTTTACCGCTTCTTGATTTAATTTCCTGAATATTACTTACGATCTTGTCATAATGCCCTTGTTTAGGCGCAATAACAATAACTGGCATAAATTCATCAATTAAAGCAATTGGACCGTGCTTCATTTCAGCCGCTGGATAACCTTCAGCATGGATATAAGAAATTTCTTTTAATTTTAGAGCACCCTCTAAAGCAACTGGAAAATTATATCCTCTACCTAAATAAAGACAGTTTGGCGAATCTTTAAAAGCAGCAGCAATTTCTTTTGCTTTATCATTAGTTTCTAATGCTTCAGCTACTTTTTCAGGAATAATTTCTAATTCTTGAAGATAAGTACGGAAATCTGTATTTGACAAAGTTCCTTTTGCTTTTCCTAATCTTAAAGCGATCATCGTTAGAACCGTAATCTGCGTAGTAAATGCTTTTGTAGAAGCTACTCCAATTTCTGGTCCTGCGTGCGTATAAGCACCTGCATGACTTTCTCTAGAAATAGAAGAACCAACAACGTTACAAACACCAAATACAAAAGCTCCATTTTCTTTAGCCAATTTGATAGCTGCCATAGTATCTGCAGTCTCACCAGATTGCGAGATAGCAATAACAACATCATCTTTATTGATAATTGGGTTTCTGTATCTGAACTCAGAAGCATATTCAACTTCAACAGGAATACGTGTGAACTCTTCAAAGATGTATTCTGCCACTAAACCTGCATGCCAAGAAGTACCGCAGGCAACAATCAAAATACGCTTTGCATTTAAGAATTTTTCAATATTATCTTCTACTCCAGCCATTTGAACAATACCCTCATTAGCATGAAGTCTTCCTCTGTAAGTATCTTTTATAACACTTGGCTGTTCGTAGATTTCTTTTAACATGAAGTGATCATAACCTCCTTTTTCGATCTGCTCCAAATTCATTTGAAGTTCTTGAATGTAAGGATCTACTAATGAGTCATCTTTAATTTTTCTAATTTTGATTGGCTTATGTAATCTGATATTAGCCATTTCTCCATCCTCTAAATATACTGCATTAGAAGTATATTCAATGAATGGTGATGCATCAGAAGCAATAAAGTACTCACCTTCACCAACTCCAATTGCCAACGGACTTCCTAATCTAGCCGCAACAAGTTCGTTTGGATTTTTTTTATCAAAAACAGCAATTGCATATGCCCCAACTACTTGGTTTAATGCAATTTGAACAGCTTTACCTAATTTAATATTTTCTTTTTTCTGAACTTCTTCTATTAAATTAACTAAAACTTCAGTATCTGTATCAGATTTAAAAGTATAACCTCTTTTTATAAGCTCTTCTTTTAATGGAGCATAATTCTCGATAATTCCATTATGGATAATGGCAAGATCTCCAGAATTTGAAAGATGTGGATGTGAGTTTACATCGTTAGGAACTCCGTGAGTTGCCCAACGCGTATGTCCAATTCCAATATTTCCGTTTACTGTAAAACCTTCATTAGCTTTAGTTTCAAGGTCTGACACTTTACCTTTTGTTTTACACACTTTTATGCCTGACTCATCGTCATATAACATAACACCGGCACTATCATACCCTCTGTATTCAAGTCGCTTCAGCCCCTTGATTACAATAGGATACGCGTCTCTATGACCGATATATCCAACAATTCCACACATATATATTTATTAATTTGGTTTCGTGTAGTATACCTGAAGTTTCAATCTTTTATTGTAATCTGCATCACCCTCAGGGATATTAGTACCATATAAGATTGTACCTAAAGGACTCATAACCGATGTTCTCGGCGCTTGTGATATAGTTTCGTTCTTTTGTTTCAAGACATTTGATGCAACTACACCTGGACTTAGAGAAACAACTAATCCTAAATCAACATTTTTTATTGTAGCATCTTTTATAAGATTACGAATATGACTCGTGATTCTTAATTTATAGCTTTTCCCCTTTTTATTTGAATCAAGATTAATCAAACCTCCGAAAGGTGCAGTAGGATCAGCAGAATAGTCTGCTAAAACTGTATTATTAGTTAAATCATATAAATAAACTCTCTGCGGTGCTTTTGTATTACCCATTTGATCAGCATCAATATAAAAAACAAGATTAGCTTCGTTTACCTTCCAGTTTTTAACCGTAACGTTATTTCTAATCTCATCTAATTGATCCGGAACCCCATTAGCACCATCCTTTACAGTACCATCTGCATTATAACTAAGAACATCTGTCTGATCAAAAAGTTTTAAAACAGCTAAAGATCCTTGACCTCCTTTTAAATAAAGTTTCTGATCGCCTTCTGTTTTATTTACATTTGTTGTCACCGCAGCTTCATAAGCTGGCGCCTTAACATCTTGAAGAAAACTAGCTGTACTTGCCAAACCTCCGGTTACACTGCTCTTAAAATTCAATAGAATTTGCTTATCTTCAGTTGTATCACCATCGGTTGTCGCAGCTGTTTTTGCTTTATATTTAATCGTAATTACCCCTTTAGTAAAATCCAGCAAAGCCATATTACTATTAGCTCCCGATTTTTCTACCATAAAATACAAACCTCTAAAGTATTCTTGAAAAAGGTCTTCACTAGATAATTTAGACGCTGGTGCATTTAAAATTTTCTCTTGAAAAAATTCTTTTTTAAGATTTAGAACCATCTGAGGTGCACTTCTAGTAATTGTTTCTTTATTATCTGTACCAACTGTTTTAGTAACAATTTCTGCAGGATCAAAAAAGAATTCAACATTTTCTTGAACTGGACCATTATTCAGCAAAGTCTTGTTTGCAACATTAAAAAAGTCTGTATTTTGATCTGTATAATAAAATTGAGGTAATTGAGACCCACCGCCAAAATAACTATTTCTCATTTGGTAACCAGATTCATATACACTCAACTTCAATTTAAAATCTTTTCCTTGACCTCCATAAATAGAATCTAACACATATGTATTTGCGCCATCTGTACCTGTAGCGGTTACATGATTAAAATAAGGAATGGTAAGTACCGCACTTTCAATTACAGGAGATTCTCCAATTGTAGGCGCATAAGATGGAAGAGCCAATTGTGTAACAAAATTTGCTGTTGTAGTACCGAACAAAGGATTATCAAAAATACCCAGAGCATTTACAGCCATATTATTGGACTGAATAGGAGTTATTTCTTGATTAAATGCTAAAACATTATATTCTTCTGGTTCAAGACCAAAATGATCTTCCCCAATTAAACCATCACCAATTGCATTAAAATCTTTATCGCAAGAATATAAAAAAACAACAATTAAAGCTAAAAGAATTTTCTTAATAAAAGAAGTATTATACATGTTTTATAATAAAGTTAAAATTTAAAGTCCAAACGTTCTGTAGAAATTTGTATAAGCGTCAGCAAATGCATCTTTCGTGGCGAAAGGTAAAAAAGGTTTTCCTGAAGATTCTATAAATTTTGTTAAACTTGGAGAAACATTTTCAGATGCTATGATCACTCCATCAGAATGTAATATGCTAGCTTTTAAAACATTCTCGTAATTTGGAACTTCTAAATCTGATACAGCATCATGAGGAACACCATCAAATTTAACTTTATTTATCATCTCCAAATCTAAATTTTCATCAAAAGACTGTCCGTAAACAGATGTAATGATTTTAGTTTCAGAAAATAATGCTTCATGTTTATAATAATGCTTCATGTAAATTGGAAGCATTGCTGCAAGCCAGCCGTGAACGTGAATAATATCTGGAACCCAGTTTAATTTTTTCACTGTCTCTACAACACCTTTAGCAAAAAAGATTGCTCTCTCATCATTATCAGGGTATAAAACTCCCTCCTCATCTGCGAAGGTTGCTTTACGTTTAAAATATTCATCGTTATCAATAAAGTAAACCTGAATTCTTTCTTTCGGAATCGATGCTACTTTAATAATCAATGGCATATCTAAATCATTCACTACCAAATTCATCCCAGAAAGTCTAATTACTTCATGCAGTTGATGTCTTCTCTCGTTGATATTCCCGTATCTTGGCATGAAAATTCTTATCTGACCGCCTTGATCGTTAATCATTTTTGGAACGTCATAAGACATTAAAGAAACCTCATTTTCAGCCAAATAAGGCACGACTTCAGATGATACATATAATATCCTCTTATCTTTCATAATAGTATTTTACTTAATTTTGGTAATAAAAACGTCGCAAAATTACAAAAATTTATGCAGTTTATAACTAATATATTATGTTTGCACTAAATTTTAATAATACTTCAATGCATATTTTCTACAGTAAAGCCGCTTTGATAGCCTATCTTAAAACTATCAAAACAGCAAATTCAACCATCGGATTTGTACCAACAATGGGCGCTTTACACCAAGGGCATTTGGCTTTAATGCAGCGTTCACTAAAGGAAAACGACGATACAGTAGTGAGCATTTTTGTCAATCCAACTCAATTCAACAATCCTGAAGATTTAGCAAAATACCCAAGAACTCTCGAAGAAGATATTAAGAAAATGCGTACATTAAGTGATAAAATCATTTTATACGCACCTTCTGTTGAAGATATTTATGAAGGAAACACCATTTCGCAGACTTTTGATTTTGACGGATTGGAAAATCAAATGGAAGGAAAATTCAGACCAGGTCATTTTAATGGAGTTGGAACAATTGTAAAAAGACTTTTCGAAATTGTAACGCCGACAAATGCTTACTTTGGAGAAAAAGATTTTCAGCAGCTTCAAATCGTCAAAAAAATGGTTGAAAAAACCAACTTACCTGTAAATATTGTTGGCTGTCCAATTTTTAGAGAAGAAAATCAGCTTGCAATGAGTTCTCGAAATGAGCGATTGACTCCGCAGGAAAGAAAAGATGCTTCCATTATTTACAAAACATTGACCGAAGCAAAAGACATTTTTCAAACTCATACTGCAGAAGAAACTATTGAATTTGTAGAAAATTCTTTCAAAGACAATAAAGAGTTTCAACTGGAATATTTTGTCATTGCTGACGAATCTACACTTTTACCTATCGATCAGAAAGAGAATGACAAAAAATATCGTGCATTTATAGCGGTATTTGTTAATTCTATAAGACTGATTGACACCATTTCATTAAATTAATCTAACTTTGCAGCATGCAAATTCAAGTTATAAAATCAAAAATTCATCGCGTTAAAGTAACGGGTGCCGATTTAAATTATATTGGCAGCATTACTATTGATGAAACTCTACTAGAAGCTTCAAACATTATTGAAGGCGAAAAAGTATCTATTGTAAATATTAATAACGGTGAACGTTTTGAAACTTACGCTATTAAAGGAGAAAAAAATTCAGGTGAAATTACTTTGAATGGTCCTGCAGCAAGAAAAGTTCAAAAAGACGACATCATTATTATCATTTCTTATGCAACCTTAGATTTTGAAGAAGCGAAGACCTTCAAACCATGGATTATTTTCCCTAATGAAAATGATAATTCATTAACTTAATATTTTCTTTTTCTAAGAATTTCCCTTCTTTGTCAAAATTCAGATTTTGTACAAAAAAACACTTATTTTGCCTTGATCAAAAATGATTTTGGCATTAAACTGCTGTGCTTCAATTTTAAATCTACTTAACAAAGAAGCAAATAAAATAGTATATTGCCACACTATTTTTAATACTTTTTAATTCACTGAAATGCCACAAATCATGAAAAAAGTTTACCTACTGACACTTTTGATTTCATTTTCAACGTTTGCCCAAAAAACGTTCGACAACATTAAATCAGAAAAACTGGGAGAAGAACGTAGAATTACAATTGGACTTCCTGCTTCTTACGAAGCCAACAAAACCAAAAAATATCCTGTTCTTTATTTATTAGATGGAGATTATTTATTTGATCCTTTTTCTGGAGCTGTAAGTTACGGTTCTTATTGGGATGATATTCCAGAAATGATTATTATTGGAATTCACCAAAACAAAGACGGAGAACGTTTTGACGACACAACAATCGATCAAAACAACGGACTTCCCTTTGAAAAAGGAGCACAATTTTTCGAATTTATCGGAGCAGAACTGATTCCGTATATCGAAAAAAAATACCGTACTTCTCCATTTAGAATGATTGCCGGACATGATTTAACAGCCAGTTTTGCTAATTTTTATTTGTATAAAGAAAATCCGCTTTTTAATGCCTATATCTGTCTTAGTCCAGAATTGGCGCCAAAAATGGAAGTCCGTATACCAGAGAAATTTGCCAAAATAAAACAGCCTATATTTTATTACCTATCGGCAGCAGAGGGCGATATTAAAAAGATAAAAGAACCGATAGAAAAATTAGACAGCAATATTAAAATCGCCAATAATCCGTTAGTAAATTATAAATACGACGTTTTTAAAGGCACCACGCATTATACAGAAGTACTGCATTCGATTCCGAGTGCACTTTATCAGATTTTTGAGGTCTACAGACCAATTAATTCTGAGGAATATAAAAATAAAATTGCCGTTCTTGAATCGGGTTATGCCGAATATCTGGAACAAAAATACAACACCATGTCTGAGGTTATGGGAGTTCAGATTCCAGTAAGAATGAGCGATTTCAAAGTAATTGAAAATATTATTTTGAAAAAGAACGCATACAGTGAATTAGGAAAAATGGCTGAAATAGGAAATGTACATTATCCAAAAGCCATGTTAGGAGAATATGAATTAGGATTAATGTATGAAAAACAAGGCGATCCAAAACATGCATCAAAAAAATACCAAAATGCTTCGCAAATGGAGCCAATTGGTGATTTGAACAAAGATTTGATGTATGAGAAAATCGACGAAATGAATACGCTCGCGAAAAAAAAGTAAATAATGTCAAAAGTTAAAACTTCTTTTTTTTGTCAAAACTGCGGAACGCAATATTCCAAATGGCAGGGACAATGTAATGCCTGCAAAGAATGGAATACGATTGCCGAAGAAATTATTCAAAAACAGGAAAAAGTAGCCTGGAAAAGTGAACCAACTCCAGCTGGTAAAGCACCAAGACCTTTAAAAATAAACGAAATTGATTCTGCACAGGAAGTCCGAATGGACACAACCGACAGCGAATTAAATCGTGTTTTAGGCGGCGGACTTGTTCCGGGCTCATTAACTCTTTTGGGCGGAGAACCCGGCATTGGAAAAAGTACACTTTTGCTTCAGGTTTCACTAAAATTACCTTATAAAACTTTATACGTTTCTGGAGAAGAAAGTCAGAAACAAATAAAAATGCGTGCCGAAAGAATAACGCCAAATAGCGATAACTGCTATATTTTAACGGAAACCAAGACGCAGAATATCTTCAAACAAATTGAAACTATTCAACCCGAAGTTGTCATAATTGACTCGATTCAGACTTTACACACGGATTATATTGAATCGACTGCTGGAAGCATTTCTCAGATTCGAGAAACTACTGCTGAGCTAATCAAATTTGCTAAAGAAAGTAATATTCCCGTAATTTTAATTGGACATATTACGAAAGACGGAAATATTGCCGGCCCGAAAATCTTAGAACATATGGTTGATACCGTTTTGCAATTTGAAGGCGATCGAAATCATGTGTACCGAATTTTACGATCGTTAAAAAACCGTTTCGGATCTACTGCTGAGCTGGGAATTTACGAAATGCTTGGAAGCGGACTTAGGGAAGTAAGCAATCCTTCTGAAATTTTAATTTCGCACAAGGACGAAGAATTATCGGGAACTGCAATTGCCACAACTCTGGAAGGCATGCGCCCTTTAATGATCGAAATACAATCTTTGGTAAGTACGGCAGTTTATGGAACACCGCAGCGAAGCACAACAGGTTACAACGCCAAAAGGCTAAATATGATTTTGGCTGTTTTAGAAAAAAGAGCTGGATTCCGTTTAGGCGCAAAAGACGTTTTCTTAAATGTTACAGGCGGAATTTCTGTTGATGATCCCGCAATTGATTTGGCAGTTGTCGCAGCCATTTTATCTTCCAACGAAGATATTCCGGTTGGCAAAGGTTTTTGTTTTGCAGGCGAAGTTGGGCTTTCGGGCGAAATTCGTCCTGTAAACCGTGTAGACCAGCGCATTCAGGAAGCCGAAAAACTAGGATTTGATACTATTTTTGTTTCTAAATACAATAAAATTGCTTTAAAAAACACTGGAATTAAAATCGAACTGGTTGCTAAAATTGAAGATGTTGCAAGCATTCTTTTTGGTTGATTTCTGATAAAAATACCACTATGAATTTTCCAAAACAAAAAATATACAAGGCATTAAAAGTACTAGCCGTAGTAGTGATTTTGCTTTGCATCGGCTTGTATTATTTCCGAAATTCACTTTTAAAGCAGGCAATTGCAAAAGTTACCCATAAAATGGCTGTTGAATATAACAGTAATTTTTCTGTAAAATCGGCTTCGTTTGACGGGTTGTCTACCATAAAACTGACCGATGTGGTTTTGGCACCTATAAATGCCGACACTTTATGCAAAATTAAAAATGTTGAAACTAGCATTAGCTTAACCAGTTTATTAATTGGAGATGTTCAAATTGGGACTTTAAAAGTTGATAATGGTTATATTCAATTGGTAAAAAAGGGTAAAAAGCGAAATTTTGATGCTTTTTTAAAAAGAGACCGTGAAGAAACAGAATCAAACGAAAAGCGCAAATATGGTTCTTTTGCTTACAGAATTATTACCAAACTCTTGAATTTGGTTCCGACCGACATGGACTTGAAAAATTTCAATTTTAAAATCGATGACAACGGAAAACAAACTTCTATTGCGGTAAACAAATTAATCTTAAGCAATAAACAATTAGAAACCAATCTTCATGTTCAGGCGAAAGATTTTGATCAGCGCTGGAATATTAAAGGTTTTGCTGATCCGAGAAACAAAAAAGCTGATATTCGTTTCTTCAATTTAGATACTGGTGCAATTCGTGTTCCGTACTTAGATCAACGTTATAACTTAAAAGCAAGTTTTGATTCTATCCGTCTGAATGTCCAAAACATTGACAAAAACGGCAGTGAACTGCATATTGACGGCTACACTTCTATTGCCAATCTTAAAATCAATCATCCGAAAATTGCCAGTAAAGATGTGGTTATAAAAAATGCCCGTTTTGATTATCGCTTTTTATTGGGAGACAGTTTTATTTCTATTGACAGCTCTTCGACCATGCAGTTGAATAAAATAAAAGTACGTCCGTACATTTCTTATGATACCGAAAAAGATACGGTTTACACTTTAAAAGTTGATATTCCGAAAATGAAAGCGCAGGATTTTATCGTTTCGCTTCCCGATGGATTATTTACGCATTTTCAAGGCATGCAGGCGACTGGAAATTTCGATTATAAATTGGATTTTAAATTCAATCAAAACAAACCCAATACACTTGTTTTTGATAGTAAACTAAACAAAGAAGATTTAAGAATTACCAAATATGGCGAAGCCGATTTAAATAAATTAAACGGTGAATTTGTGTACCGTGCGATTATTCAGAATGTATTGCAGCGACCAATTTTGGTTGGAAATGCAAATCCGAATTACACACCTTTAGATCAGATTTCACCTTATTTAAGAAAGTCCGTTTTAACAACAGAAGATCCGTCGTTCTTCTCACATCGCGGTTTTATCAATGAAGCCTTCAAACAATCGATTCTAAAAAACATCAGAACCAAAAAATTCTCGCGTGGTGCCAGCACAATCAGCATGCAGTTGATAAAGAATGTGTTTTTGACTCGTGAGAAAACGCTTTCGCGAAAGCTTGAAGAAATCCTTTTAGTTTACATTTTAGAAAACAACCGAATTGTAAGCAAAGAAAGAATGCTGGAAGTTTATTTCAACATTATCGAATGGGGACCAAACGTATATGGAATTGGCGAAGCCAGTCATTTTTATTTCCAAAAAAGTCCTGCCGATTTAAATGTTGATGAATGTTTATATTTGGCAACAATTATTCCAAAGCCAAGAAAATTCATGTATCAATTTAACGATCAAGGCAATTTGAAAGATTACGCCATTAAAAACCAAAAATTCTTAAAGAATCTAATGTTCCGCCGCGGTCTATTAGTTCCAGAAGATACATTGGGACAATTACCAGTTTATATTTCTGGAAATGCACGATCTTTATTACGAATAAAAATTCCAGATTCTACAGCAATCAAAACAGATTCTTTGGCTGTTGATGATGAATTTGATTTATAATTGTTTTCTGCCACGAAGGCACTAAGACACAAAGTCTAAAAAATAAAATAACCATATAAGTAATGTAAGATCAGTTAAGAAAAGACTTAAATCTCTTATATTACTTATATGGTTAAAAAAAATACTTTGCCTCTCTACGGCTTTGCGAGATTAAAGAACCTTCGTGTCTTTGCGCCTTCGTGGCAAAAAAACTAAGGCGCAGGATCTGGAATTATAGCCTGAACCGCATCAATTTCTGCTAAGATTTGTTTAGAAAGAACCACATCAATTGTGTCGATGTTTTCTTTTAATTGTTCCATAGTTGTTGCTCCGATAATAGCGCTTGTCAAAAACGGCTGTTGCAATACAAAGCCCATTGCCAATTGCGTTAACGTTAAACCGTGTTTTTTAGCGATTTCCTGATACAATTTCGTTGCTTCGGTACATTGATCACTATTGTAGCGTTTATATTGTGGAAAAAGATTAATTCTCGCTTTCGGATGACTTTCTCCAGTTAAGAATTTACCAGTCAAAACTCCAAAGGCTAATGGAGAATATCCTAATAAACCAACATTTTCATATTTCGAAACTTCTGCAGAATTCACTTCAAATAAACGGTTCAATAATGAATACGGATTTTGAACGGTTTTAATTCTTGGCAGATTTTGATATTTGCTTTCTTCTAAAAGACGCATCATTCCCCAAGAATTTTCATTTGAAACTCCTATATGTTTGATTTTACCTTCTTTAATTAATCCGTCGAAAGTTTCTAAGATTTCTCTAAAATTATCCTCCCAAACATCATCATGTCCGTGGAAAGCGCGTTGTCCAAAATTATTGGTTTTTCTTTCCGGCCAGTGCATTTGGTACAAATCGATATAATCGGTTTGAAGTCTTTTTAAACTATTTTCAACCGCATATTTAATACTCGCTGGAGAAAAGTCCAATTTCTCACGCATATATCCAAAATTCGCATTTGGACCTGCGATTTTTGAAGCCAAAATCACTTTGTCTCTATTTCCTGATTTTTTAAACCAAGTTCCTATAATTTTTTCTGTACTTCCGTAAGTTGCTTCGCTTGCAGGAACAGAATACATTTCGGCTGTGTCAAAGAAATTAACGCCTCTTTCAAGAGCATAATCCATTTGTTCGTGTCCTTCAGCTTCTGTATTCTGCTGCCCAAAAGTCATTGTTCCAAGGCAGATTTTACTAACTTTTATGTCGGTGTTGGGTAATGTTGTGTATTTCATTCTTTTCTAAGGTTCAAAGTTGCAAAGAGGCAAAGGTACAAAGGGATTTTTCAAATTGAAATTTGTTAAAGGTTAAAAAAACCACAAGATTTTCTCTTTAGTAACTTCTCCTGTAAGGTTTCCAAAACCTTGTAGGTATGAACAATTTTCGTTTCAACATTAAAACCTAGAACATTTTAGAATCTTGCAGGAAACAAAAAAGCTCAAAGTAAAAACCTTTGAGCTTTCGTTATTTTAAACTTTTCATAGGGTTTTGAAAAGAATTAAAAACCCTGATTACAAATATTGAATTTTCCCGAATTTGATAAAGAATTTTAAAGTTTCTTATAACAATTCTACGACAATCTAATCTGTATTCATCTAATTGAAACTGCTCTGCAAAAACAATTTCATCGGTACAGTTGAATAATTCATTTCTGATTTTAATTGCTGTTTCTTTCGATATTTTATTTTTTAATGAAATATAAATTTCTTTTAGATCTTACTTTGCATTTGAAGTCCAAAAGATTTCAAATTTAGTATTACTCATTATCCCAATCTTGCATTTCTTTCGACAAATCTTCTTTTGAAATTATTCGATTGTATTTTATATCATCAAGTCCTTCTTCAACTCTATTATGATATTCTGATAATGACAGAGGATTTCCTTCTGAATCATACGAAACTATTTCATTCAAATAATTATCAAAAACTGAAGAAACAATTCTCAACACTCTTTCATCTGCTAAATCCAGTTGATTTATTATTTTTTCTTTTAATTCTGGAAGTCCCATCGTTTAAATTTTAGAAATTCAAAGTTACGAAAATAATAAAACAGAAACTCCAATTTGAAAAATCAAGATACCAAAACTAAAACTTCAAATCTAATAACAAACCTACAAGGTTTTAAAAACCTTGCAGGAAACAAAAAAAAGGCTCAAAGTAAAAAACTTTGAGCCTTTGTAACTTAGAACCTCAGTCCCTCAGACCTTAGTTAATACTATTAAGCATTTCAGCGATTTCATCTAATCTTGGTGTCAAGATGATCTCGATTCTACGGTTTTTAGCTTTTCCTTCTGGAGTGGCGTTGCTTGCCAAAGGAGAAAATTCGCTTCTTCCCGCTGCTGTTAGTTTTTGTTTATTGATTTTTGTGTTTTCGCTTAAAATATTCACAATTGCAGTTGCTCTTTTAGTCGATAAATCCCAGTTGTTTGCAATTGGTCCAGAACCAGCGTAGGGATCATCGTCTGTATGACCTTCAATAAGAACAGAAAGATCTGGATTATCGCCCAAAACTTTTCCAAGTTCTACAACAGCTCTTCTACCTTCTGATCCAACAGCCCAGCTTCCTGAGTTGAAAAGCAGTTTATTTTCCATAGAAACATAAACTTTTCCGTTTTTTTGTTCAACCGTTAAACCTTTACCTTCAAATCCGTTTAGGGCTTTCGATAAAGTTTCTTTTAATTTTCGCATTGCTTCTTCTTTAGCAGCAATCATATCTTCAAGTTCTTTTAAACGATTAGCAGTTTTGTCTAAACGAGCTTGTTCATCTGCAAGAGCTTTACCTTTTGCTTCTAACTGCGCCAGTAATTCACGGTTTTTAGCCATGTTTTTTTCCAATGCATCATTGCTGTTTTTTTCTAACGCATTGTATGAATCCTGCAATACTTTATATTTTTTCTGCTCAGCGACAAGGTCGGCTTTTTGTTTTGCCAAGTCGTCTTTTGTGGTGGCAAGATCTTTAGTCAATTTATCGCGATCCAGCTCTAACTGATTTTTTGTTTTCTTCAAATTCTCATTTTCATCCGCAATAGAACGGTTTTCTTTTTTTAAATCTGAATACTTTGTTTCAAGATCATTGTAAATTTTCTTCGAAACGCATGACGTTGTGGACAAGGCTAATACTAGCAATCCGATGGAGGCTTTTTTAATCATCTTACTTAATTGGTTTTATTTTTGGGCGTTTAATACTTTTTGAATGTAAAAATTCAATATCAATTTTAAAACAATTGTTCTTTCCTCAAGAACAATACCAAACTTTAATCAATTTCGACTAAAACCGGACAATGATCAGAATGCACTGCATCTGGAAGTATAACGGCTCTTTTTAATCGGTTTTCTAAAGATTCGCTTACCAGATTATAATCGATACGCCAGCCTTTATTATTTCCTCTAGCCCCAGCGCGGTAACTCCACCACGAATAATGATGCGGATCTTTATTGAAATGACGGAAACTATCGATAAAACCAGATTTCATAAAACCGTCTAACCAAGCGCGCTCTGCAGGAAGGAATCCAGAAACTGTTTTATTACGAACTGGATCGTGAATATCAATTGCTTCATGACAGATATTATAGTCGCCGCAAATAATCAGGTTTGGAATCGTCAATTTTAATTCATTTACATACGTCTGAAAATCATCCATAAACATAAATTTATGATCCAGTCTTTCGATATTTGTTCCTGACGGAAGATATAAACTCATTACAGAAACATCGTCAAAATCAGCACGAAGGTTTCTTCCTTCAAAATCCATATGATGAATTCCCGTTCCGAAAACAATATTATTCGGTTTTGTTTTAGACAAAATAGCTACTCCGCTGTACCCTTTTTTAGTAGCAGGATAGTAATATTGAAACGGATAACCGGCAGCAGTAATATCATCAACTGGAATTTGATCCTGCGTAGCTTTTATTTCCTGAAGACAGATTACATCAGGATTTGCTTGTTGCAGCCACTCAATAAAACCCTTGTTTATCGCAGCACGAATTCCGTTTACATTATAAGAAATAATTTTCATCAGTGTTTTTTTTAAGGATTTCAAATGTAATAAAAAAGTGCAAAGTTTATCTCGGAAACAATGAAAAGTAGACTTTTTTGTTATCTTTGTTCGCTGTTCTAATAAATTAAAAATAGTACATGGGTTTAGTTACCGCGAAAGAAGTTGCAAAGGCAATAAATGTTGAAAAGTACGGAGTTTTCGGTACCTTTTCTGGCTGGATTCTTATGAAGGTTCTTAAGATCTCTACCCTTAATAAAATTTATGACCGTAATAAACATTTGGAAGACCTTGCGTTTTTAAATGGAATTTTGGACGAAATGGAAATTAAGTTCGAAATCCCGGAAGAAGATTTAAAACGTCTGCCAAAAGATGGTGCTTACATTACTATTTCAAACCATCCGCTTGGTGGGATTGATGGAATTTTATTATTGAAATTGATGCTTGAAAGAGAGCCAAATTTCAAAATCATTGCCAATTTCTTGTTACACAGAATTGTTCCGATGAAAAAATACATTATGCCGGTTAATCCTTTTGAAAACCACAAGGATGCTAAATCTAGTGTAATTGGTATTAAAGAAACTTTACGCCATTTAAGTGACGGAAAACCTTTAGGGATTTTTCCTGCCGGAGAAGTTTCTACTTATAAAGATGGAAAATTAGTTGTGGATAAACCTTGGGAAGAAGGCGCTCTGAAATTAATCAGAAAAGCCAAAGTTCCTGTGGTGCCAATTTATTTTCATGCCAAAAACAGTAAATTATTTTACTGGCTTTCTAAAATTGATGATACTTTGCGTACTGCAAAATTACCGTCTGAACTGCTAACGCAAAAAGATCGTGTGATTAAGGTTCGTATTGGTAAACCGATTTCTGTAAACGAACAAAACGAGATTGAGTCGTTTGAAGAATATTCAGAATTTTTAAGAAAGAAAACTTACATGCTGGCTAATCCTTTTGAAAAGGACCATAAATTACTGGATACAGCAAGTTTGAAAATTCCGAAAGCCCCTAAAAAAATCGTTACACCTGTCGACGAATCAAAAATGATCGACGAAGTGAATGCGTTGAGAAACAGCGATTGCCGATTATTACAAAGCAAAAACTACGAAGTGTTTTTTGCAAGAGCAAAAGCAGTTCCGAATATTCTGCATGAAATTGGCCGTTTACGCGAAATTACTTTCCGTGAAGTCGGTGAAGGAACAAATGAATCTATCGATTTAGATAAATTTGATCAATATTACCACCATATGTTTTTATGGGATGATGAAACCAAAAAAATTGCTGGTGCCTATAGAATGGGACTTGGTTCTGAAATTTATCCAAAATTTGGAATTGAAGGTTTCTACCTGAACGATCTTTTTAGATTTGAACCAGAATTGCACGATATGATGCACAAATCGATCGAGATGGGTCGTGCATTTATCGTAAAAGAATACCAGCAGAAACCAATGCCGTTATTCTTATTATGGAAAGGTATTATTCACACAACTTTACGTTATCCTGAACATAAATATTTATTGGGCGGTGTAAGTATCAGCAATCAATTCTCAGATTTCTCTAAATCGCTGATGATTGAGTTTATGAAATCGAACTACTACGATCCATATATTGCGCAGTATATTCACCCGAAAAAAGCGTATAAGGTTAAATTGAAAGATGCAGATAAAGATTTCATTTTCGATGAAGCAGAATCTGATTTAAATAAATTCGACAAAATAATAGACGAACTGGAACCAGGAAATTTACGTTTGCCGGTTTTAATTAAAAAATACATCAAGCAAAATGCAAGAGTAGTAGCTTTTAACGTTGATCCGCTTTTTAACAACGCTATTGACGGTTTAATGTACATCAGAATCGCCGATATTCCAGAAAGCACTATGAAACCTGTTATTGAAGAGTTTCAAATTGAATTAGAGCGTAAATTATCTGAGAAGGAAGATTAAAGAAAAAAATATTATAAAAAAAGAAAACTCATAAGTCTATGAGTTTTCTTTTTTTTATAATATTCCTTAAACAACTTCATTTCGCTCTAAATTGAATATTTCCTCTCCTATACTTTCAAGTCTACTTAGAACAGCTTGTGAGCCAGATTCTTTCATTACCTCCAATTCTCTTTCCGAAATTGGCACAATCCATAAAAAAGAGATATTTGATTTGGCATAACTAGCTAAGTTCATTTGAGGCAAAACTTTTAATTTATTAGTAAGTACTGCATACTTATATTTTTCACTAATACGCGTTTGAAATTCTACGGTATGTCCTTCTGCCAAAAATGTAATATATTCCCACGGAATCATTGTAATTCCGCTTACAAGACCCGCAATGTCATTTACCTGCTCATTTGTCAATCCTGTCTTTAGAATAATCCCAAGTTCAATTCTATTCAATTCACTAGGATTTTCACAATACATTTCTACTTTTGGTTGTGGTCGTAATGATACTGCTACGGTTGCAAAGACAGTTTTTTCATTTCCTTCAAGCACATACAAACCTTTTGGTGGTCCTTCTGATCCATCAATTGCGAAATATTTTTCACTTTTACCGAATATTTCATCGTAGTAATTTAAGATTTTAGGCTGTACTAATTGAAACGGATTAGGTTCTTTATCCCATGCGTCAAAAAATTCAATTGCATTTTCAACACGTTTGCGCATTTCATTGTCTTCTGAAAGTTCCCATGCAAAATCTGCCATTCCTTTACAATCACGAGCATATCCATAAAATCCATTATCACCTCCCCAGCTAGGAATTACGCATAAAATTTCTCCGTTTTCCAATAATGCTGCACCATCTCCTTCTTCCAACCAAACAATCTCCAAATTATCAGACTTAAATGCCTCTTGACCTTTCGGAAATTTGCAAAACTCTTTGGTTAACATAGGAGGAACACCTTTTTCCATCAGTTTTGTTTCTATTTTTTCTGGTGCTTCAGTTAAATTCCGAATCCAGCAGCTTTTCATACCAAAATCTTCGTTATCACCGAACAAATAAAAATAAGCCGTTCTATTGTCTTGTTCTACAATAGCTGTTATTGGACAACTTGGACTTCTAAGTTCAATAAGAACTTGGGGCTTTTCAATCTTATTGTTTCTACTAAATATTCCCATATTTACATTAAAATTTAATTACAATGAAGTAACGTTTTTTATTTATTAAAATAAAATTTTATTCCTTTGTCTTAAGTTAAAATCATTTATTCGGGAGAAAAATTCAAAAAAAAATCCCATTTTCATTTAATACATGAAATGGGACTTTTTTTAATTACAATTTTTATTTAAAATAAAATTAGAATTACTCTTTTCCAATTTCATTGATCTCTTCTAATGGATTTTTTGGATCTACTCCGTATTGATTAGAACCTGCTATTCCTTCCTGACAAGCTAAATAAAGATTATAGAATGGAATAAGCACAAACCATCCGCTTTTATCAACATCGTGCATCCTTCTAACAGCGGCAGCAAGTCCTGGCAATAAAACTACCAAACCATATATTGTTCTCAATATACCTGATTCTCCTGCACCAAAGGTTAAACCACAAACACGATCTACAATAGCCAAAACAATTGTAATAATGGCATTAACTAAAATAAACATCCAATATTCTCTTCTTCTTGCTCTTCCATTAAAGTTTGCGTAGTTCTCTAAAACTACTTTTTTGTACATTTCTAACATAATAAAATCTTTATAAATTCCCTACTCTTATGGATTTTCAGTTACTCCATTACGATCTCTAACAAAGTGCAAGATTACTTACTTAGAAAATTGCAAGTAGCTCCTAAAAGTTCAAATTATATCAGAAAAAGACATTTTTAAGCACAAAAAAAAATCCCATTCATTTCTGAATGGGATTTCTAGATATAATATGCTTTGCTTAAAACCAGCCTTTGTAACCTACTTGATAAGTCTGATAAAACTCTTCGTCTGATTTAGTCAAATAGATAATTCCTTCGATAATTCCAATTATACCTCCCAGACCAAACAAAAGTCCCAAAATAAGCTGAATTACTCCTTCTTTGGTATAACCAAGATAGAATTTATGAATTCCCAAGTAACCTAATAGAATTGCCAGAATTGCTGAAATTACTTTTTTATTTTCTCTTCGATAATGTATTGGATTATTCCAATCTTCTCTTTTTGTATTTTCCATTTTATTCACTTATAGTTAATAATATACACTCAAATTCTTCTAGGTTTAAACCATTAAAAATGTTTTAATTACCAAAACAATATTAGTAAAAAATTAACATATAAAGCTAATTTAACGTAAGGATTTACAAAAAATATCCTACCAAAACAAAACCAGAGCCATTAACTGTTATAGACAGCTTTAATTTTATCTACAATAACCTGAGCTAAACGTTCATGGCTTTCAAAAGTCCACCCTGCGATATGAGGAGTCAACAAAACATTTTTCGATTCGAGAAGGTACTGAAATGCTTCGGGAGTATTTTTATCCTGAAAAAGTGTTTCGAAAGAAAGTTTCTCATACTCCAAAACATCTAATCCTGCTCCTAATATCTTTTTTGTCTTCATAGCTTCAACCAAATCGGCTGTAACTATGTTTTTGCCTCGAGAAGTATTTATGATCCAAAATGGCTTTTTAAATGCTTTTATAAAATTTGCATTGACCATTTTATTCGTTTCTGGTGTCCATGGAAGATGAAGACTTAAAACATCTGCTTTTTCTTGTAACTCGGCTAATGAAACTTGTTTGGCATTTTCGTCTCCGACATTATCTAAAATGTCATAACATAAAACCTCTGTATCAAAACCTCGCAGTTTTTTGGCAAAAGCTTTTCCCATATTTCCATAACCAATAATACCGACAGTTTTTAAATCTAGTTCATGACCACGATTACTTTCTCGGTTCCATAAACCAGCTTTAACTTCAGCGTCGGCTTGGTTTAGATTGTTGAATAAAGATAAAATCACACCCAGCGAATGTTCTGCAACAGCGTTGCGATTACCTTCTGGGGCCGCAATGAGATGAATGCCTTTCGCAGAAGCATACTCACAATCAATACTTTCCAAGCCAGCGCCGACTCTTGCAATAAATTGTAACTTTGTTGCACTGTCCAAAAATGTCTTATCAATCTTAAAACGACTGCGAATTACGATTCCATTATAGTCTTTTATTTTTGCTTCTATTTCTTCTTTTGAAGATTTAAAATCAGCGTGATTTTCAAAACCTGCTTCTTCTAACTGATTCCAAAGTATTGGATTATTGCTGTCGATATGAAGAATTTTTATGCTCATTTTTTTTCAAATTTATACTAAACAAAAATACGGTTAATTTAATCTCGCAAAGGCGCAAAGGCTAAAGTTTTTTCATTCATATTGTTTCAAAAAAAACTTGGATCTTTGTGACTTCGCGGCTAAACTTTTTTTATTGGTCAGATTTTTTTTAACTTTGAAAATACAAGGATTACTTAAATCCATCTCTAAATCTTCAGAATCTCCGAAATGAAATTAACCAAAACCTTTAACGCTTTTTTTGAAAATGAAAAATCAGGAGGAATTATCCTGCTCCTAGTTACGATTTTATCTCTTTATCTGGCAAATTCTTCTTTTCAAATACCTTATACAGCATTTTGGGAAAAAGAAATTGTCGGACATTCAGTAACAGATTGGATTAACGACGGCTTAATGACTATTTTCTTTCTGCTCATCGGATTGGAATTGGAGCGAGAAATTTATCATGGTGAATTGTCTAATTTCAAAAATGCTTCGTTACCCATAATGGCTGCTTTTGGCGGAATGCTTGTTCCTGCCGCAATTTTTCTGGTTTTAAACTACGGAACTACAACCCAAAATGGAGCTGGAATTCCGATGGCCACAGACATTGCATTTGCAATCGGAATTTTATCTCTATTAGGAAATAAAGTTCCTGCATCATTAAAAGTATTTCTAACAGCGCTCGCGGTTATTGATGACTTAGGTGCAATAATTGTGATTGCAATTTTTTACACTACTTCTATTTCATTTCTAAATCTCGGAATTGCACTAGGAATCTGGATTCTTTTGTTTGTTTTAAACCGAATGAAAATTCACAATTTGATTCCGTATATCATCGGCGGTATTGTAATGTGGTATTTTATGCTTAATTCTGGAGTTCACGCTACGATAACGGGTGTAATTTTAGCTTTTGTAATTCCTTTTGGCGATGGCGGAGAAAAAACGTCTTCCTACAAACTGCAGCATTTTTTACATAAGCCTGTGGCATTTTTTATACTTCCTTTATTTGCTGTTGCCAATACTGCTCTCACAATTACCGAAAATTGGCATGAAGGCTTAAGCCACAGCAATTCGTACGGAATTATTCTTGGACTTGTAATTGGTAAACCGCTGGGTATTTTGCTATTTTCTTCTGTTGGTGTAACAGCTGGTTTGTGCATGTTACCCAAAAACTTAAAATGGGCTCATATTTTAGGTGCCGGAATGCTCGGCGGAATTGGTTTCACAATGTCTATTTTTATAACTGTTTTAGCATTTAAAAATCCAGAAATTATTGTTTTTTCTAAAATAGCGATTCTTATTGCTTCATTTTTAGCTGGTCTTATGGGATTTGTCTATTTGAAATACACTCTTAATAAAAAATGAAATTCCAATTTTTTTAAATTCCAAATTCCAATTTAATAACTTTGCGGAGCTACTTGTGGAGATTTCTCTCCCGAAGCCTCGGGATCGAAATGACAAAACTAACTTCTTTAATCTCAATAAAAAATCCCAAACCCCAATCATAAAATTGGAATTTGGAATTTTAAAATATTGGAATTTCTTTTAAATTATCCCTTGATTTGCTTCAAAGAAGTTTTAATTCCTTTAATCAAAGAAGAACTGAAACCATTATGTTCCATTTCATTTAAACCGACAATTGTACAGCCTTGAGGCGTAGTTACACGGTCAATTAATTGTTCTGGGTGTACTTTCTCTTCTAAAAGCATTTTTGCCGCACCTTTTACGGTTTGAGCGGCAATTGCAAGAGCTGTATTAGAATCAAATCCTATCTCGATTCCCGCCTGCATAGAAGCACGAATATAACGTAATGCATACGCAGTACCACACGCGCCTAAAACAGTCGCTGCATCCATTAATTTTTCGTCGATAACAGGAGCTGTTCCTAAATCTTGGAATAAGTCAACAATTGGCGAAGCATTTGCTGCATATTTTTCTGGGAAAGAAATACAAGTTGCCGATTCTCCAAACTGCGCTGCAATATTTGGCATAATTCGAACAACAGGATATTCGTTATTTGTTTTGGACTGTAAAACATCAAGCGACAGTCCGCTGACTGCCGAAGCAATTGTTTTATTTTGAATAACTGGCAGAATTTCAGCCAAAACAGTATCAACTTGATACGGTTTTATGGTTAAAATCACTACATCAGCTTCTTGAATATTGTGTTTGTTATCGTTAGAAACTGCAATTCCATATTCAGATAAATATTGAATACTTGCTGTGTTTCTTCTTGTAACGGTAACTTGGTTGTTTTTTGAAAATTTAGCGATTCCCAAGGCAATAGAAACCCCAAGGTTTCCTCCTCCAATAATATGTACTTTCATTCTTCTTGGTTTGAATTTATGATGAACTGATTAACAGTATATTTTCCGCCTGTAAATTACGCAGTTTTTAGAGATCTTAAATCACTGTAAATGGCTAATTTGTGGCAAAAATCTAAAATCCAAGAATCAAATTGGCCACGCCGAAGTAAAGCATAATTCCAAATACGTCGTTTGTGGTTGTGATAAATGGACCGGTCGCAATTGCGGGGTCAATTTTATTTTTATTCAAGAAAAGCGGCACCAAAGTTCCTAAAGTGGCTGCGAACAAAATCACTACAATCATCGAAATCGAAATTGCAAATCCCACTAAATACTGCTGATACATTACAGAATGATAGCCTAAAAGCAATAATGAAATTATACTTCCCGAAATCATAGAAACGGTAATTTCTTTAGTAAAGTAAGCACGGCTGAAATCTTTTAAAGTTCCGTTTGCCAATCCTTGCACAACGATTGCCGACGCTTGAACCCCAATATTTCCTGCGGTTGCCGAAAGCAAAGGCACAAAAATGATTAAAGTAGAATATTTTTGAAAGGTCGCTTCGTTTCCTTTTAAAACAAAAGAAGCTACAATCTCAATCACCATTCCAATTAAAAGCCAAGGTAAACGTGCTTTTGTCAATTCGTAAACGCTGTCATTCGATTCAACGTCCTGTGTAATACCTGCTGCTAACTGGTAATCCTTATCAGCTTCTTCCTTGATTACGTCTACGATATCATCGATAGTAATTCTTCCTACCAAACGACCTAATTCGTCCACAACTGGAATCGCCTCTAAGTCATATTTCTGCATGATACGAGCGACCTCAACGTCTTCTGTATCAACATTAACAAAATTTAATTTTCGGATGTAAACTTCTCCAATCTGAGTTTTGGTAGAAGAAGTCAGCAGATCTTTAAGAGAAAGTCTTCCCTTCAATCGGTTTTCATCATCTACCACATAAATAGAATGAACTCTTGAAACATTTTCTGCCTGAATTCTCATTTCTTTAACGCAGGTTAAGACATTCCAGTTTTCATTTACCTTAACAAGCTCTTTTCCCATCAAACCACCGGCCGTGTTTTCGTCGTAACGCAAAAGATCAACAATGTCTTTGGCGTGTTCAACGTCATTCAGCTCTGAGATTACCTCTGCTTTTATTTCTTGCGAAAGTTCAGCGATAATGTCGGCAGCATCGTTGGTTTCAAGCTCATCAAGCTCTTCTGCAATTTCTTTTGGCGAAAGTCGGCTTAAGATATTCTCACGCAGATCCTCTTCTAATTCCAGAAGAATTTCTGCTGTTTTATCACTATCTAAAACCTTAAAGATATAAGTGGCCTCGTCGAAATCTAATTCGTCTAAGATTTCGGCAATATCAGCGTGGTGCATATCATTAAGTAAAACTTCAAGTTCGTTGTCGTTTTTCTTATTGATTAAATCCTCTAACTGATGTATAAACTCTCTACTAACTTTGAACTCCATCGGTTTCTATTTTTAGAGTTAGTTCAATAAATTCATCGACGCTTAGCTGCTCCGGACGTTTATCAAAGATAGTGTCTTCTCGCAATTTGTCTGATAAATTTAATGTTTTCAAACTGTTACGTAATGTTTTTCGTCTCTGCTGAAAAGCGGTTTTTACAACTGTAAAAAATAGCCTTTCGCTGCAAGGAAGACTGTAATCTTCCTTTCGGGTCATTCTCATCACACCCGACTTGACCTTGGGCGGAGGAATAAAAACGTTTTCATCAACCGTAAACAGATACTCTGTAGTATAGAAAGCCTGAGCTAAAACGGATAGTATTCCGTATGTTTTTGAGCCTTTCTTTTCGCAGATACGCTCGGCAACTTCTTTCTGAAACATTCCAGAAAACTCTGGAATCTGATGTTTAAGATCTAAAGTCCTAAAAACAATCTGTGAAGAAATATTGTACGGAAAGTTTCCAATTATAGCAAACTGTTTATCTTGGTAAACTTCATTTATGTTATACTTCAGGAAATCCTGAGAGATAATTTTGTCTTTTAATTTTGGATAATGTGCGTCCAAATACGCTACAGATTCTGTATCAATCTCAATAACGTGCGTGTTGATTGGCTTTTCAAGTAAATACTTAGTAAGCACACCCATTCCTGGTCCTATTTCTAAAACCTCATCGTATCCTTTAAGACTTAAAGTATCTGCAATAGCTTTTGCTACGCTTTCGTCTTTAAGAAAGTGCTGTCCTAAATGTTTTTTGGCTTTTACTTTTTCCATTTTATTTCTTGTTTGCCGCGAGGGCGCAAAAGTATTCTTTTTGCTGTAAAGGCACTAAGAAACAAAGCTTTATTTTTTTGCTTTTTTTGCCACAATCCCGATAGCTATCGGGACAAAGACACAAATATTTAGTTTTTTATTCTCAATTATAATACTAAAAACTGCGACTGTGACTGTAAACTAAAACCTAGTGTTCCGAAATAACTTCTAATTCTGTTCTGAAAGAAAGCATTTTATCGGCAAATAAACCCAAAGCTTCTCTGTGAAATTCTGGTTCGTCTTCGATATAAAACTTATCTAAAGTATCTTTACTGTCTGTTACATATTGAACAGAATACGTAATTCCGCCCATTTCTTCTTCAACCAAAACTTTTACAATTCTGGCCGATGAAAATTTATTTGTAGCCAGAATTTCTGGTATGTGTTTTTCCTGCATCCATTTTAACCATTGGTCGTGAACGCTTTCGTGTATGTTTGTGGTAACGTTGTAAATAATCATTTTTTTCTAAGGTTCTGAGATGCTAAGATTCTAAGGTTCTGAGTTTTTTCTCTAAACCTAAAATGATCGCATTATTAATTCTTTTCAGTTTGGAATTTGGAATTTAAAATATTGAAATTTATAAATTCTTATCCCCTCTTAACTCGCGGTATTTTTTTCTGGCATCAACAAAGTAAATACTGTCTTGATGGTTAAAAATTACCTTTTCATATAAAGGCTTGGCCTTTTCTGTATCTTTTAGTTCGTCGTTATAAATTTCAGCTGAGAAAAACAGCGCTTCATCAACATAAATTTCGTCGCTGTGATTGTCAATAATCTGCTGATATTGGCTTAAAGCCGAAGCAAAATCTTTCTGACTTTCGTAAACTTTTCCTAAACGCAATAATGTTACGGCTTCTATTTCTTGTCCTTTAAAAGTTTTCAAGATATTCTGAAACTGCGTTATCGCTTCTTGTTTTTTATTCTGATAAATTAAAAAATCTCCTTTTGCAAATTGTTTCAATGCTACTTGAGTTGAATCTGCAGCGGTATTATCATTAATTAAAAGAAAATATTCTAAAGCGTCGTTGGCAATTAACTGTGTATTGGCTGCTTTTAGTTCTTTAAATTGTTTATTCGCCCATTCAAAATCGCCTTTGTAATAACTCGTTTTGGCCGCCTTCAAACTGGCTTCGTGCGCCATTACATCATTCTTTAAATCCAATTGAATCTGCGAATAGTAAATAAGCGCCTGATTGTATTTTTCTTCCAAAAGCAAAATATCTGCCAGTTCCATTTTGGCATCGGCTTTTTGATATTCGTTTAAATTTAATTCTAAAGCCTTTTTTACAACTGCCTTCCCTTCTTCTGTTTTTTTCAAATTAAAAGCTAGAAAATGCGCCTGAATAAGCTGCAAAGATAAGCTAAAAGGATTGACTTCGTAAGTTGCCAGTAATTGCTGTAATTCCTGATTGATCGCCGGATAATCTTTTTCCTGAGCGTTATCAATCTTAATCTGCATTAAATAGGCGTTCGATTGAATCAATAAATCTAAATCTTTGGTGTTTTGAAGAATAAAGTTCAGAATTTCTACAGCCGTTTCATCATCGTCTTCATTCATCGCAAACTGACTCAAATTGACAATACTCATCAACGATTCCGGCTCACGTTTGTAAATCGCTTTCTCCTGAATAAATGCTTTTCCGAATTCTTTCTGCTGTACATAAAACCAGCTTAAGTAATGGTTCCAGAAAACGTCTTGATCTTTTTGGGTTTTCAGGATTAAAGCTTTTCGCATGGCATCTTTAAAAGTCGTATTATCCGTTTCGCCATTCATAAATCGGGACAATTGCGTCTGAATCAAATTGGTATTCTGCGGATTTGTGAAAGATTCTGTCAGCAATAAATCGATCATTTGATCGGTTTTTCCTAACTGTCCATACAGCATTCCAATTTGAAAATTGAAATTGAAGTTCGGCTGAATCTGCATTGCCGTTTGATAGGCTTTTAAAGCATATTCTAACAATACTTTTTTCTCGAATGAATTGGCAACTCCGTAAACATCATTCGGATTTACCTTTATTTTTTCAATTGCCTGTTCGTAATAATTTTTGGCTTTGGAATCGTTTTTCTGTAATTGAAAATTGTATCCTAATTCAACTAAAAAAACGCCTTGCTTGTAACGATTGTAACGGTCTTGAATTGCTTTTTCTGCATTTGCAAACTGTTGTAACTGCTGGTAACAATCGACCACTCTTAAAAAATATTGAGTGTTGGAAGGTGCACTTTTTAAAAGCTCTTCATAACTGATTTTGGCTTTATCAAAATCACCTTTATCGTAATAATATTGGGCTAATTGTTCATTTTGTGCGAATGAAAAAGTAGACCATAGTAAAACGATATAAATGAAGATGTTTTTCATATTTTTTTAGTTTTCAGCCTTTATTAGTTTTCCTTTTTCAGTCGCAGTTTCCAGTCTCAGTTTTCAGCCTACTAAACTGTAAACTGTCACTGTGAACTGTGACTCTTTTAAGTTTTCAGTTTTCAGTCGCAGTTTTCAGTCTAGGACACTGTAAACTGTAACTGTCAACTGTGACTTTTTAAGTTTTCAGTCTCAGTTTTCAGTATCATTAAACTTTAAACTGTCACTGTTAACTGTGACTTTTCGAGTTTTCCAAAAAATCAGAGCTAAACCAATTAATATAAATGGAATACTTAAAATCTGTCCCATATTAATGAGCATATTATTCTCGAAAGCTTCTTGATTTTCTTTGAAAAATTCAATTATAAATCGAGCTGAGAATAATAAAGTTAAGAAAGTTCCAAAGATTAATCCCTGTGCATTTCTAATTTTTTCTGATTTGTACATGTAAAACAGAATTCCAAAAATCAATAAATAAGCAAATGCTTCATACAATTGCGTTGGGTGTCTCGGAATTAAATCATCTCTTTGAAAAACAACTCCCCAATTTCCATTGGTTGGTTTTCCGTAGATTTCAGAATTCATAAAATTCCCCAATCTGATAAATGTACCCGTTACAGGAACTGCAACTGCCATTTTATCTAAAAGTCCTAAGAATTGTACTTTGTACCTGCGGCAATACAAAATCATTGCAGTAATAACTCCAATTGAGCCTCCGTGACTTGCTAAACCTTGGTAGCCCACAAATTGATAAACCCCTTTTATTTTCTGAATTGGCAAAAGGATTTCTATCGGATGTTTGAAAAAATATTCTGGTTCGTAAAAGAAACAATGTCCTAATCTGGCACCCAAAACGGTTCCGACAATTACATAAATCAATAAAGTATCGAGATTGTCCAGCGAAAGGTTTTCTTTTTTATAGATATTTCTAACGATATAAAATCCTAAAAGAAGTCCGGTGGCAAAGAGAGCTCCGTAATATTTTAATGGGAAACTATCTGTAATCCAGAAAATAACGGGATCAACGTTCCAATTTAATATTCCGTTCTTCATAAGTAGTAGTTTTTAGTTTTCAGTTACAGTCGCAGTTTTCAATGACAATATCTAACTGCGACTGAAAACTGTGACTGAAAACTAAAAAACTAGTTTATAATATCAAATCCGCAGTAAGGGCGTAAAACTTCTGGAATTACGATTCCTTCTGGGGTTTGGTAATTTTCAATAATTCCGGCCAAAACTCTAGGAAGCGCCAATGAACTTCCGTTAAGCGTATGCGCCAATTGATTTTTTCCATCTTTGTCTTTAAAACGTAACTTCAAGCGGTTTGCCTGGAAAGTTTCAAAATTAGAAACAGAACTAATTTCTAACCAGCGGTCTTGCGCTGTAGAAAATACTTCAAAATCATACGTTAAAGCTGATGTGAATCCCATATCGCCTCCGCAAAGACGTAAAACTCTGTATGGTAATTTTAATTCTTTTAAAATATCTTTTACGTGTTCTACCATTCCGTCAAGGGCTTCATAAGACTTTTCAGGGTGTTCAACACGAACGATTTCTACTTTATCAAATTGGTGTAAACGATTTAATCCACGAACGTGTGCGCCATAAGAACCTGCTTCACGACGGAAACATGGGGTATAGGCTGTATATAAAACGGGTAATTCTGTTTCTGTCAAAAGAACATCACGAAATAAATTCGTAACCGGAACCTCAGCCGTTGGGATCAAATATAAATCGTCAATTGTAGAATGATACATCTGCCCTTCTTTGTCTGGCAATTGTCCCGTTCCAAAACCAGAAGCTTCGTTGACCAAATGCGGCACCTGAACTTCATTGTATCCTGCAGCCGTATTTTTATCTAAAAAGTAGTTGATTAAAGCACGCTGTAAACGAGCTCCCTTACCTTTATACACAGGAAATCCTGCTCCAGTAATTTTTACACCCAATTCAAAATCGATAATATCGTATTTCTTTACCAATTCCCAGTGAGGCTGTGCGCCTTCGTGCAAAACAGGAATATCTCCTTCTTGAAAAACATTCAAATTGTCGTCTGGCGTTTTTCCTTCAGGAACAATATCTGCCGGAAGATTTGGTAATGTGTATAATTTATTGGTTAACTCAACAGCCAAAGCTTCTGCTTTTTCGCTCAGTTCTTTACTTTTTTCTTTTAGTGAAACTGTTTTTTCTTTTAAGATTGCTGCTTTAGCTTTCTCACCAGCTTTCATCAATTCACCAATATCTTTGGACAATTTATTAGATTCTGATAAAGTATTGTCTAATTCCACCTGCGCAGCACGACGATTTTCGTCTAATTGAACCACCTCTTCAACAACGCTTTTAGCATCGATATTTCGTTTTGCTAAAGCTTTGATTACTTTCTCTTGATTTTCTCTAATAAATGCAATTTGTAACATAGCTTGATTTTTATAACTATTGTATTTTTTATAACGGAAGCAAATTTAAGGAAATGTTTGTTAACAATAGGACAAAGTTTATAAGGAAAACTGAAATCGCCTACAAACAGCAAAAGCACTATAAAAGTGCTATTGTTATTATTTCAAATCTCTAAATTTTACTCTAAAAAACGATGCCTGTCGTCTCTATGAAAAGCATATTCCTTTCCATTAAACTTTAATTTTTCGGACTCTTTTTTTATTTTTAGATTCGTTTCTTCTGCTAAATTATTTTCAGAATCACTTTCAAATGCTTCCTCGTATGAAAAGTTTTTGGTGACAATTAAATCAAAAAAACCATTCGTTTTATGATCTCCAAAGCTTAAACCTGTTTCTAAAGTTTCAATTTGGTATGTATTGCCTCCGTTAGAATCTCCGTTTGTCATTCGAATTGGATATTGGTATAAAACTTTTTTGATTTCGTTATCGGCTAAAGTCAGCAGTGTAAATTTCTTTTCAGAATACAATACAATTCTACTGCTTGCGCTGGCTTCTGTATAAAAAGCAATTGCGGGCGTACTTTCATTTAAATAAACCAAATCTTTTAAAATATGTGATTTCGAAAACCGAATGGCTTCATTATCGTAATAACTTAAATTATTATCAAATTCTTCTGCAACTATATTTCCGTCTTCTCTATTTACAAAAAGATATTTGCGCTGAAAATAGCTTCCCAAATCTTCATAATCAGAAGCTTTGTGACTTTTTTTATTACGCTCCACTATTGCTAAAATAAAAAAGACCGTTTTATCGTCGTAGTTGATAGAACTCGTTTCGTCAATTTTAATACTGGAATATCTAATTTTTAGGTTGGAAGCCACTTTAGAAAGCAGCGGCAAATTTAATTCTTCTGAATATTGAATGTCATCCAGATTTTTGAAAATGAGTTTTTTTAGCGTTGTATTATTTAAGTCACTGCTGGATTCCGTCTGAGAAAGAAGTTCTTGATTCTGAATATCTGTCTCACTTATAATCTTATCACTTTTTCCACAGGAAAACAAAAGAATCAAAACTAGAATTGAAAGAATAGTTTTTTTCATAGGTTAAATATTAGAAAATTTCGGGCGCTTCAAATATATACTTTTCTTACAATTCAGCAATTAAAAAAAAATCTGAACTCAAAAATTAGTTCGAAATCAAACTTACTTCCATAATTCTAATATATTTGCTTTAACATTAAATTATAAAGTTTAAACCTATGAAAAAAATTACTTTAATCATTGTATTATTTATGCTAATTTCCAGTTGTAACACCCGTACTACAACAAGTTACAACGACACGATTGTTGCAGCACATACCAAGCTCTTTGAGGCAAATGACCAATTCTTTAAGGAGACTTTGAACTTTATTGGGAAACCAGAATCAAAAAAAGAACTTTTAAAATTGATTGCCGCAACAAGAAGTAAATTAGTCGAAGCCCAAAAACCAGTCGAGCTTTTAGAACCTCTTAGCAGAGATCACGGTTTAAGAAAAACAATGCTGGATATGTTTAACAGTAGTATAACCGCGATGGATGGTTTTGAAATTAATATAGATATTTTAACTGCTAAGGATAATGAAACTAAAGCGGCGACAATGCTGCAGGGAGCTTTTACAGAAATATTGGAACTGGACGAATTAATTAAGGAACTCCAAGTACAATATGCCCACGAAAATAACGCTCAATTGAGATAATGTTTTAAAAAGCAATGGGCATTTAATCCCTTTTGATTTCATGCCCTACAAATTCTTCTAAAGCTGCAAACATTTCTTCAACCGAAAGCACTTCAGTATCTGGGTGCGACTTTAAAAATGCAGCATTTAATTCAACCAGATTTTCATCCAATTCAAAAAAATCATTATTGTTCAGCAGATCGCGAAATGGACTTGGGGCATCAAACTTTGCCTGTAGAAATTTACTTAGTTTGATATTACTTTGTAAACGCAGTTTTCGGCTTTGTTCTTTGAATAATTCCAAATGTTTTTCGGCACCAATTAATGCCAGGCCTTCTTCAATCAATTCGTTCAATTCTTTATTCCACCCTGAATCGTGTACGAATTTTGAAAAATTCCCTTCAGTATATTTCGAAGCATAAAAATCTAAATAATAACTCATCAAGGCATCTTCGTGAATCAAATCGTCGTCTATTTTTTCTTCGCGCATTAAATTGATTACCGAGATATTCGAATTAACAACGTCATGAGGATTTTCGCTGTTTGCCGCAGTTTCTGAAATGATGATTTTACCGAATTCCATTTTGAGTTTTATTTAAAAGATTGTTTTGCAAAGTTGCGGGAAATTATAATATAAATGAATGTTTTTTGATGTTTTCCGCTTTACTGTGATTGCTATTTCTTGTAAAAAAAATATTTATAGAAGATTATATGTGATTATTGCAATCTTTAATAAAAATTTTCGTTAATTTTATAATAAGATGTATGCAAAAAAGCAACCATTTAAAAAAAATGCATCTATATAATGAAGCAGAACCGCAAAGTTCTCCAGCCAAAACCAGAAACCATGAAACACATTTTACTAATTTTCGCCCTTTTACTAGCTTTAACGAGCTGTGAAAATGACGATTTGCCTCAGTCAGATGTGCAGTTTTCATTGGTGGGTAAGGGTGATTCTTTTCCGAATGATAAAAGCGTTGCTCAAAGACATCTTATTATTAAAGATAGTGTAAACTGGAATAATTTAATCGACGAAATGGATGCTTCAAGTAATTTAACCAAAGACTTGAGAGAAATTAGTATCGATTTCAGTAAATTTCAAATCATTGCAATTATTGATAAAACACAAAACAACGGCGGACATTCTATTGATGTTGTTGAAATGAGCGAAAACCGTAATACTATAATTGTAAAGGTGGAAAAGCTAAAAGATGGAAATCTAACTCCTAAATTATCCCGACCTTATGACATTGTAAAAATGCCTAAAACAACAAAAAAGATTGTTTTTGAGCAGTAATTAATATCACTTATAAAAAAAAGCCGCATTTAAAAAATGCAGCTCTCATCTATTTTACTTTTTAATCTCCTGTGGAAGAGTTTTTTGCTGCGGTTTCTCTGGTGGAATACGTTTCTTTAAAAACAAAATCTGGCCTAAATGACTCGATTGATGTTCCATTACGTGAAACCAGCAATATTGATTGGTCATGTCATATTTTAACTGAACTTGGGCAAACCAGGCGTCGTCCCTTTTCTTTAATTCCTCAATAGTTTTGGCGCGCACTTGGTTATAAATATCCAAATAGTACTGAATATTATGACCTTTAAATTCGTCTCGTCCGGCTTGATCTAAGTTTAAAGCGTTGTTCCAAATTTTCTTTTCTTCTTCATTAAAATCCCTGTTTTCAAAAGTAAAAACCTGATAATATTTTTCGGCTGCAGCCAAATGCATCACCAAAGCTCCAATTCGATTGGCCTCTTCATCATGAAGATAATCAATTTCATACTGACTCATGTTTTTAACCGTTCTTTCAACACGAGATTTAAGATCTTCCAGCATCGAAATCATGTCGGCAATCTTTGGAGAAGCTCCTTCAACATTTCCTATTCTAGCTTCTAGTCTTGGTTTAATGCCGCTTCCTTCTAATAATAAACTGCTTTTTCCGTCAACACTCGATTTATCAGATGTAATTTTATATTCCTTTACTTTAACAATAGCGTCTTTTGAGGTTCCTAAACCCCATTTCGGAATATCTCCATTCTTTACAGCAGTCTCAAAACTTGAATTTAAAACCGTTAAAGGTTCAAAAACACCTTTATCATTTTCAATCCATAGTTCGAACTTATCAAAATAGAATTTTCCGTTATTGATACAAAGACCTCCAAAACTCAATGATTTGCTGTTCTTATCTAAAGTTCCTTCAACAGTATAGGAGTTCCATTCTTTAGATTTTACAGGTCTGTCCTGCATATTATCAAAAAAACCTTCTTCGTCATTTTTAGTATCGACTCTTGCCCAGACTCCAGCCCAAGCTGTTGGTTCTGTAGTTTCTGCTTTAACCGAAGCAATCACCTTAAATTTTTTCGTTACAGCAGTGTGAATATCAATTGTTTGATTGAAAGACGTCCAATCGCTGGAAATCGTTTTTTGTGTTTGAGCATAACTTGCGCTGAAAAACAAAAACAACAGTGGTATTATTAGTTTTTTCATTTTTGGAAAATTAAAGTTGCAGTAAATGTAATATTTGTTTCTTTAAGTAATAACTTACTTTTATAAAAAATAATGCACAAAAAAACCGCACTCAAATAGAATACGGTTTTAAGATATTTTAACCTAAATGAATTTTAGTTTGTTTTCATAGGCGGTAAATCAAACGCAACAGAATCGTGTTCGAAATTATTTCTGTGTCCTCCATCGCAAAATGGTTTGTTTGCAGAAAGTCCGCAGCGGCAAAGTCCTAGTGCAGCTCTTCCTTGTAAACCATAAAGAACTCCTTCTGGATCCATGATTTCAAAATCTCCTTCGATTTTAATAGATCCGTTTTTATTGATGATTAATTTTGTCTTGCTCATAAACTTGTTTTTTTCGAGTGCAAAGATTGTGAAATATATCTTTATTTATAAGAGGCAACCGTAGTTTAAACTGGTTCTATTTTAAGTGGTTTTACCACTGAGATGCACAGAGGTTTTTTAGTCGCGCAAAGGCGCAGAATCGCAAAGGTTTTATTCTTAATTTCAGGCTGAGCGATCCCGAGACTTCACTAAGCTTAACAAACTAGAGTAAATTTTCTTTGCGCCTTTGCGCCTTTGCGCGACTAAAAAGACCTATCGAATCTCGGCGAAATAACAAAATCTCAAATCTATTGCTTATTTTTGCACTCAATAAAATTGAGTTATGACACAGAATCCAAAAAGATATACTATCACAGCGGCATTACCTTACACCAATGGACCTATTCATATTGGGCATTTGGCGGGTGTTTACGTGCCTGCAGATATATATTCGAGATATTTAAGATTGCAAGGAAAAGATATAGCATTTATCTGCGGAAGCGATGAACACGGCGTTGCAATTTCGATGAAAGCCAAAAAAGAAGGAATTACACCACAAGAAGTTATTGATAAATATGACGGAATTATCCGTAAATCGTTTGCAGATTTCGGCATTTCATTCAACAATTATTCTAGAACTTCGGCGAAAATTCATCATGATACGGCTCAGGAATTTTTTAGAAAACTGTATGATAATGGTGATTTTATTGAAGAAGTAACAGAGCAATTGTACGATGCAAAAGCAGATCAGTTTTTAGCTGACCGTTTTGTAGTTGGAACTTGCCCAAGATGCGGCAATGAAGGAGCTTACGGTGATCAGTGTGAAAATTGCGGATCTACTTTGAACGCAACTGATTTGATTAACCCGAAATCGACAATTACTGGAGAAACTCCAATTCTTAAAGAAACAAAACACTGGTTTTTACCTTTAGACCGTTATTCTGATTTCTTAACCAAATGGATTTTAGAAGGTCATAAAAGCGACTGGAAACCTAACGTTTACGGACAAGTAAAATCTTGGATCGACGGTGGATTGGAACCCCGTGCCGTAACGCGTGATCTTGATTGGGGAATTGATGTTCCGGTTGAAGGTGCCGAAGGCAAAAAATTATATGTTTGGTTTGATGCACCAATCGGGTATATTTCGTCTACGAAAGAATGGGCAGCGCGCGAAGGAAAAGACTGGGAGCCGTATTGGAAAGATGAAGATACCAAATTAGTTCACTTTATCGGGAAAGACAATATTGTTTTTCACTGTATCATTTTCCCAGCGATGCTAAAAGCTGAAGGAAGTTATATTTTACCAGACAACGTTCCTGCAAATGAATTCTTGAATTTGGAAGGAAACAAACTTTCGACTTCTAAAAACTGGGCAGTTTGGCTACACGAATATTTAGAAGAATTTCCAGATAAGCAGGATGTTTTACGTTATGCTTTAACATCAAACGCTCCTGAAACAAAAGATAACGATTTTACGTGGAAAGATTTCCAAGCTAGAAATAACAACGAATTAGTTGCTATTTTCGGAAACTTCATTAATCGTGTTGTGGTTTTAACCAACAAATATTACGATGGAATTATTCCAACGCCAAATGAATTCACTGATATTGACGAAGCAACTTTAAACGAATTAAAAGCGTATCCAGCTGTAATTTCAAGTTCAGTGGAGCGTTACAGATTCCGTGAAGCTTTAGGCGAATTGATGAATGTTGCGCGTTTGGGAAATAAATATCTTGCCGACGAAGAGCCTTGGAAAGTAATGAAAGACAATCCAGAGCGTGTAAAAACACAAATGTATGTGGCGTTGCAAATTGCTGCTGCTTTAAGCGTTTTGGCAGAACCATTTTTACCTTTTACAGCTTCTAAGCTTTCTAAAATCTTAAATCTAGGTGATCTTAAAGAACATTTTGCTGGATTCAGTAAGTTTTTGAAAGAGAAAGACCGCGATGCAAAAGACATTGTAATTGATAAAACATTAGGTTGGAATGATATTTCTGAAAACTCAGATTTAATTCCGGCAGGACATAAAATTGGTGAAGCAGAATTGCTTTTTGCTAAAATTGAAGACGAAGAAATACAAAAACAAGTAGATAAATTGGAAGCGACAAAAACCGCAAATATTGCTGAAAACAAACAGGCAGAACCACAAAAAGATTTAATTCAGTTTGAGGATTTTGCAAAAATGGATATTCGTATTGGAACAATTTTGGAAGCTGAAAAAATGCCAAAAGCCAACAAACTTCTGGTTCTTAAAGTTGATACTGGAATTGACGTTCGTACAATTGTGTCAGGAATTGCAGAGAGTTTTTCTCCAGAAGAAATTATCGGGAAACGTGTTTCTGTATTAGCCAATTTAGCTCCAAGAGCTTTACGCGGAGTTGAAAGTCAAGGAATGATCTTAATGACTACAAACGCTGAAGGAAAATTAGTTTTTGTAAACCCAGATGCTGATGCGCCTAATGGATCAACCGTAAACTAAAGTTTTATAAACCATATAAAATTGCGTGAATCGGTTAAAAATTAACTGGTTCACGCTTTTTGCTTTTTAACTATATGCCAAAAACAATTTGAAAAAATAAACTAAAATGAAACTCACCAAACCAAGATTAGCTTTAATCTGCGGTATACTCTGCATTTCAATTTTTCCGATATTGGTTAAATTGCGTTTAACACCAGGATTAATTTCGGCTTTTTACCGAATGTTTTTTGCTTTTGTCTTGTTATTGCCTTACGTTATCTTTAGCAATAACTTTAAACTTCCGACTCTTAAATTTACAATTTTAGCAGCTTTATGCGGTGTTCTGTTTTCTTCAGATGTAGCAGTTTGGAATATCGCTATTCAGGAATCAAGCGCGACTCAGGCTTCACTGCTGACAAATTTATCTCCTGTTTGGGTTGGAATTGGTTCTTTCTTGTTTTTGAAGTCAAAACCTGCGACAAATTTCTGGATCGGCACATTGGTCGCTTTAGTGGGAATGATAACTTTAGTCGGATTTGAGTTTTTTATCGATTTAAACTTTGATAAAGCATTCCTTTTTGCCGTTTTGTCTGGTATCTTTTATTCAATATATCTTTTATTAAGCAAAAATGTACTTTCAGAAGTTGATGTTTTATCTTTTATGACGATTAGTTTATTTGCTTCGAGTATTTATTTGGGAATTTTGTGTTATTCGCTAAACGAGCCTTTTACAGGTTTTACTAATACAGGATGGTTTGTATTAATACTTCAAGCGGTAATTTGTCAATTGTGTGCCTGGCTTTCGATTAGTTATGCAACACAACATATGCGCGCAACCCGCGTTTCTTTAAGTTTATTGAGCCAGGCTGTAATTACATCGATTTTAGCTTGGTTGTTTTTAGAAGAAAAAATAACTTTACAAATGGTTTTCGGCGGAATCGTTTTACTTTTCGGAATCCGAATTACTTTTTACGATAAAACAATTTCTTTAAAAAGACTGTTTTCTAAGAATTAGATTGAGAAAGTTTTCACGCAGATTGACTTTAAATAATTCGTGCAATTCGGAAAAGTTCTCTCGCAGATTTTGGAGATTGTGCAGATATTTTAATCTTTAAAATCGTTTCAATCTATGGCAAAAAAACTTGAAACAAAAGAAAACCTCAAACCTGAAACAAAAAACTTATGTTACATAAAAGCAAAATACCAAATTTAAAAGTAATCGCATTTGATGCTGATGATACTTTATTTGTAAACGAACCTTACTTTCAAGAAACCGAACATAAATTCTGTGCTTTGATGGAAGATTATCTGTCGCACCAAGGCATTTCGCAGGAATTATTCAAAATTGAAATTGCTAATTTACCGTTATATGGCTACGGAATTAAAGGCTACATTCTTTCGATGATTGAAGCAGCAATGAATATTTCAAACAATACAATTCCAGTTGAAGTAATCGAAAAAATTATTCAATATGGAAAAGAATTACTCGAAAAACCTATTGAGTTATTGGACGGAATCGAAGAAACTTTACAGGCTTTACACGGAAAATATAAATTAGTCGTTGCTACAAAAGGCGATTTAAAAGACCAGCACAGCAAACTGCATCGTTCTGGTTTAGGACATTATTTCCACCACATAGAAGTAATGTCAGACAAACAAGAAGTTGATTATGAAAAACTATTGGGTCGTTTAGACATTCAGGCGCATGAGTTTTTAATGATCGGAAATTCGTTAAAATCAGATGTTCTCCCAGTATTGGGAATTGGCGGTTATGCCGTTCACATTCCGTTTCACACCACTTGGGAACACGAAAAAATAAATCACAAAGTAGAACACCAGCACTTTAGTTCATTTGAAACTATTGCAGAAGTTGTTCCTAATTTACTATAATGAAAACACTTTTAGACTTAGAAAACTGGAATAGAAAAGAGCATTTCAAGCATTTCAAACAAATGGAAGAACCATTTTTTGGTGCAACTGTCGAAATCGATTGTACCAAAGCTTATCAAACCGCAAAAAGTATGAACGCTTCTTTTTTCATTTTCTATTTACACAAAACTTTAGCTGCTGTAAATGCAGTTGAAAATTTTAAATATCGAATTTCAGGAGAACAGATTTACATTAACGATCGCGTAGATGCATCGGCAACAATTGGGCGCGAAGACGGAACTTTCGGATTTTCATTAATCGAATATCATCCCGATTTTAAAACTTTTGAGCAAATCGCTTTAAAGGAAATTGAACGCATTCAAAACACAACCGGGCTTTTTACAAGATCATTTGATGATGATAATCTCATCCATTTTTCAGCTATTCCTTGGTTAAATTTTACATCGCTTACCCATGCGAGGAGTTTTACGTATCCTGACAGCTGTCCGAAAGTTTCATTTGGAAAAATGATGGTATCTGAAACGGGTAAAAGAACCATCTCGATGGCAGTATATGTACATCACGGTTTAATGGACGGAATGCATCTTGGTCAATTTGTAGATCTTTTTCAAGAGCTTATGAATCAATAAATTAATGGAATGATTTTTGTCGCTGGAAACACATGAAACAAATTTTTCTTTTTCTATCTATAATTTGCAGCACTGTTTCAATAAGTCAAACAGTGTTAACTTCTTATCCTATAGATTTAAAAAATAAAATGCATAGTGAGACATTGAATGCAGAAAACACAGTCACTCATGATGTTTTTGTTTTCATCGCGGCTCCAGATAGTCTTTCCATACTTAAATACAACAGCGCCATATTTTTGAAGGATAAATTTGTTACTTCCCGACAATTTGTAGAAAACAAATCTTTACTAGGTTACAGTTTCAGCGAAGATGGAAACCCGACCTTGTATTGGTTTTCTGAACAAGAGAAAAGTATCATTTTAATTAAATATTATTTAGAGACCAAAACTTCGAGAGCGTTGAAATTTCAAGTTCCTCTTGATGAGCAGTCTATCATCACATACTATCAAAAAGACAATAATTTCTACCTCCTTCTAAAATACAAAGAGAAACAGGCCTTAACTGCTTTTGTCTTTAAAAACGGAATGGCGGAAGAGAAATTTCTAGATTTTAGTTCTTTTACTTTCCGTGATCGAAGAACGCAGCAAAAAACTTTTAACCAGATTTTAAATGAAAATCCAATAGAAAAAATGGATTCTGGTGAATACAATCCGTTATTTAATGTTGTCGCAAAAAGCAAATTATACACACTGCCAAATCGTTTAATTCTAACTTTAGATCAAAGTTTAAGAAAAACACAGCTGTTTGATATCAATTTAGACAATCTGGAAATTAAAGAGAAGACATTTATACAGACGCTTGGTCATAAAAATGCAAGAACATCAAATTCTTTTTACCACGAAAACAAGCTTTATCAAGTCAATGTCAATCCTGATGAACTTTTATTTGACATCAAAGATTATAATTCTGGCGAAATTGTAAAGTCTTTTACTGTTTCCAAAAATGACACTATCCGCTTTATTAACTCGCCTTTATTAATGCAGGTAGAAAACCGAAAACCCAAAGATTTAAAGAAAACAAGTAAGTTTTTAAAAGAATTATCTTCTCTTGATGCCGGGCTTTCTGTTTTTAAGAATAAAAAGAATCTTTTTATAACATTGGGAGGAAGCGGGCGAGAATCCAAAGCCTTATTCATTAACGGCTATAATATGTTTGATGATTTTATGGGAGATTTCCCTTCTGCAGGTTATTATAATTTAGACACTAGTTATTCGGTATTTTTTGAAAGTGTCTGGACTAAAAAACTAGAATTCACCCAAGACTCGCATGAACCGCTTGCCGCTGATAAGATTTATAATTTTATAGATTCTCATAAGGAAATATTTCTTCCCAATATTCTAAAACTAAATGATTACAGCATTTTGGGCTATTATGATATTAATGCTAAAGCGTACATCATGCGTAAATTTACAGACGGATTTAACTAAATAAATCTATATCAATCATTTACAATAAAATGGTTCTTTTTCTCCCTCTTGAAAAACCTTTTTCAATTGATCAAAGCCATTGTTAATACCCTATTCTAACATTTTTTTGCCTTTTACTGGAAGTATTTACTTACAATTTATCGTTGTTTTGACCCAAATTTAAAATCTCAATAACAATGAAAAAAGTTGTAATGACTCTTGCATTTGCTCTTGGACTAACAGGACTTAATGCACAAACAGAAAACAACACTACTAAATTTAATAAGTGGTCTATTGAATTAAATGGTGGTTTGACAAAACCTCAGAGACCATTCTCAGCAGGTTATGCTACGGATACACCAAGTCCTTGGGTTGGTGATTTAGGAGTTCGTTATATGTTTAACAACAAATTTGGTTTGAAAACTGATTTTGGATATAATAGCTTTTCAGGCAAGAAAAATTCTATCGATTTTGATTCAAAATATTATCGTATAGATTTACAAGCAGTTGCGAACTTAGGACGTATCATGAATTTTGAAACTTGGACTAATACATTTGGTTTATTAGGACACGCAGGTTTTGGTGTAGGTCAATTAGAAGGAGATAATTTTACTGGAAGAGATAGAGTTGGTAACTTTATTGCTGGTGTAACAGGACAAATTAGACTATCGAACAGAGTTGCATTAACTGGAGATTTCTCGACCATCTTAAACTCGTCTCAAGATCATACTTTTGACGGATCTTACGTTGCAGAAAATAGAGGATTTTCTGGATTGCTTTTCAACGGTACAATTGGTTTAAACATTTACTTAGGTAAAAACACCAAACATGCAGATTGGACTGTAATGACAACAGATAATACGGATCTTTCAGCATTAGAAAACAAAATTGCAGATCTTGAATCACAAATCAAAAAGATCCCTGCACAGAAAGAAGTAGTTATCGAAAAACAAGTACAGCCAGTTGATAATGATTTGATCAAAAGAATGATCAATGATAAGTATTACAGTGTATACTTTGATTTCAATAAAACTACTCCAATCGAAAACTCTACTGCAGCTATTGATGTTGTTTTGAATTATCTAAGAAAAAATCCATCTGCTTCTCTTGACCTTGTAGGTTATGCGGATCAAGTTGGAAAAGCAGAATACAACGAAAGATTATCAAACACTAGAGCAACTAATGTTAAAACAATTTTCGAGAAAGCCGGAATCGCTTCATCTCGTTTAAATGTTATTGCTAACGGAGCTGATACATCAATCCAAAAAGATTCTGATGAAGCAAGAAGATTAGCAAGAAGAGTTACTTTTATTGTGAAATAATTTTACTCTATTAAAATTTAAGCCCTAAAGAAAATTCTTTAGGGCTTTTTTTATCTTCAAAATCCACTAAAATCGGCAACCTGAGCTTTATAAAGCACACACATCATCAAAACTCATTTAAAAACGGAATGATTATTGTCGGTCAAAATGTATGAAAAAACTTTTACTCCTTTTTTTATTAGTCTATAAATCAGTTCTGTTTGGGCAAACAAAGCTGACATCATTTCCTTTAGATTTAAAAAAGACTGATGAAAACATTCAGATTTTAAATGCTGAGAATAAACCGCATGATGTATTTGTTTTTGCATCCAGCAGTCAAAACATCACGATTCTAAAATACAATAGTGCCTTATTTCTAACTGATCAATTCACTTTTCCGAAAACCTTAAATAAATTGCTTATCGGATATAGTTTCGGAGAAGATGGAAACCCCTATTTATATTGGGCTTCTGAAGATTTTAAAAATATTATTGCAGTTAAATATTCTTTGGAGAACAAATCTGTCAAGATGCTAAAGTTTGATTTTCCTTTAACGCCGCAATACATTGTAACTTCATTTCAAGAAAATAATGAATTTTATATTCTTTCCAAATACGAAGACCAACAAGTTTTAATCGTTTATACCTTTAAAAATGGAATTGTAGAAAAAAAAGAATTTGATTTTTCTTCTTTTGACTTTCAAAATACAAACGGCCAATTGATGACTTTTAATAAGATTGTGGATGAAAATCCGATTGAAAAAATTGACACAGGCGATTTTACTCCCTTGGAAAAAAGCACACAAAAGAGCAAAATTTACTTCAAGAACAATCATTTAATTTTAACCTTAGATTATAATACAAAAAAAACACATGTTTTTGATTTAGACTTAGATAATCATGCCATCAAGGAAAAAAATTATATGCAGCCGTTAATTGATAAATCAAAAAACTTGAGCAATTCGTATCTTCTTGATAATAAACTGTATCAAATAAACGCCAATAAGTATGTAATTGTAGTCGAAATAAAAGATTACGACTCCGGACAAATATTAAAAAGTGTCAATACATTAAAAAATGACACGATTAATTTTAAAAACTCTCCCTTGTTCCTTTTGAGTGACAATAGAAAACCAGTCGAAATTAAAAAAACAAGTGATTTTTTAAACCGGTTATCTTTCTTAAATATTGGACTATCTGCTTTTAAAAACAGCCAGAATACATTTATTACGATCGGCGGCTCTCCTAAAGAAGAGGAGTACTATATTAGTTTCGGCAATGTAAATCTTTCACAAATGTATAATACCCAAAGTGTTTATTTTGAAAGTGTAGTAAACAATAAATTCGAATTTATACAGGAACCTCAGCTGCCTTTTGCAATTGACAATATTTATTATTTTTTAAGTCTTCAAAAGAAAGCATCCTTTCCAAACATATTTAAATTTCAGGATTACTATATTTTGGGCTATTATGATTATGCTGATAAACAATACGTAATGCGTAAATTTTATGACGGACTCATGCCAAATGAAAACACGAATCCGATTATAAACAAAGCCGTTTTTTCAAAACCAATTCCTTTTGGCGAAATCAAACGCCGTTAAATTTATTGAGAATTAATCCAAATGTTAATGTTTTCGAGGTTTCAAAAAAACGGTATGGATTATTTTTTTTAACTTTACAAAAAAGACACGTATTATGCTATCAAAAAATATTGAATCGGCTTTAAACAAGCAAATCCGCATAGAAGCAGAATCTTCACAAACTTATCTTTCTATGGCTTGTTGGGCTGAAGTACACGGATTAGAGGGAATCGCTCAATTTATGTACACACAGTCAGATGAAGAGCGCGCTCATATGCTTAAATTGGTTAAGTATGTAAATGAACGCGGAGGACATGCTCAGGTTACAGACCTAAAAGCGCCTAAAATAACATATTCTACTTTTAAAGAAATGTTTGAGGAGCTTTATAATCATGAAATTTTTGTTTCGCAATCTATTAACGAATTAGTGCACATAACTTTTGAAGAAAAAGATTATGCAACACATAATTTCTTACAATGGTATGTTTCTGAACAAATTGAAGAAGAAGCTACAGCAAAATCTATTTTAGATAAAATCAACTTGATTGGTGAAGATAAAGGTGGATTGTACTTGTTCGACCGTGATATTCAGCAGTTAACAGTTACTAGCTCGATCGCTATTAATCCTAAATAAAAAAGTTAAAGTTTATTTAGAATATTTAAAAATAACTTTTTTCTTTTATATTTGTCTCTGTTTTATAATTCAGAGGAAAATTGAGCAAGAAAGAAAAAGACAAGGACAAAAAAAAGGATAAAAAGAAAAAGAAAAACAAAGATATCCTTGATAAAATTAAGAAGATTGAAAATTGCAAATCTTCTTGCTGTGAGAAATATAAAAAGAGCGAAAAGAAACGCTGCTCGCGCTGTCCTATGTTTGATTTACTCAAAAAAACTGCTTAACAAAATATAGAAAAACCCACCAGATTTCTCTGGTGGGTTTTTTAGTTTTAAATTGCGTCAATATCTTCTGATTTTTTAATTCAATTATGGAAAACCACGTTACAATACCTAAATCGAGTCTTGATTTTTTGGTTCAGCTTAAAGAAAACAATAACAAACCTTGGTTTGAAATTAATAAACCGCAATACTTAATCGAACTAAATCACATCGAAAACTTCGCAGGTGCTTTACTTAAAGAACTCTCTAAAAGTGATGTTTTAGAAAATGTATCAGGCAAAAAAAGCGTTTACAGAATTTACCGCGACATTCGTTTTTCAAAAGATAAAACTCCATTTAAAACTTTTTGGGGAGGCAGTTATACACGTGCCACAGCAGCGAGACGCGGAGGATATTACTTTCACCTGGAAAAAGGCAACAGCTTTTTTGCGGGAGGTTTCTGGGGACCAAATGCTGCAGATTTAAAACGAATTAGAGCAGAATTTGCCCAAGACCCTAAAACTTTTCAAAAAATACTCCGCTCAAAATCTTTTATCAGCAATTTTGGAACTTTACAGGGCGAACAATTGAAAACAGCGCCCAAAGGTTTTGATATTGATCATCCTGCAATCGATTTACTGCGTTTCAAGCAATTTTTGGTCATCAAACGATTTACAGATGAAGAAGTCTTGAGTCCAGATTTTTTACAACAAGCTTTGGATGCGTTTAAAAACATGAGACCATTTTTTGATTATATGAGCGAAGTTCTTACAACTGATGCTAATGGTGCTTCAATCTTATAAATCACAAATTATTTTACGTTCAATATTCCGTAGGAATGTCTCATCGGTAAAAAATGCTTTTTGATTTGAATTGTGTCCTGTAGGGACACGTGTTTATTACGAAAATAGCACCGTTAATCAAACGTTCCTATGGAACGTATATGGCAATCTACATTTATTTTCTACCTATGATACATTCCTACGGAATGAAATAATACTTTTAACCCGACAGGTTTTTAAAACCTGTCGGGTTAAATTTCAATTTATTATCAATCTAAAACTTATTTACTTAGCAGTAAAATTTCATTTACTACAACTTCTGTGATATATCTTTTTTCTCCGTTTTTGTCGTCGTAACTTCTATGCGTCAGCTTTCCGTCGATGGCAACTTCTTTGCCTTTTACAACAAACTTCTCGATAATTTCGGCTGTTTTTCCCCAGGCAGTTACGCGGTGCCATTCGGTTTGTTCTACCTTATCCCCTTTCTCATTTCTGTAAACATCATTGGTTGCAATTGTTAAATGGGCTAATTTCTTACCGCTTTCTAATATTTTAATTTCTGGATTATTCCCTACATTCCCAATTAACTGTACTCTGTTTTTCATTGCATTCATGGCGTATATTATTTTATTGTTATTATAAATTGAAATTGTTCGTCAACTTCAACAGTGCAAAGATGATACAACTCAACAATTACAGTCGGTTAGTAACTATTTACTTTCGACTGTAACTATTTGTAACCGTTTGTAAATGGAAATTCTTTTTCGTATATTTGAGATAAATCTTACTATATGCAGGCAAAAATTAATAAAGTCGAGTTACGAAATTTAGAAATTGAAGACTATAAACAACTAAAAAAATCGATGATTGAATCGTATCCAGAAATGGCCGATTCGTATTGGGGATCTGATGATATTGAAAGACTGCTTTCTATTTTTCCAGAAGGGCAATTGGTAATTTTAGTTGACGGAAAGGTTGTAGGATCTGCATTATCGCTTATTGTCGATGAGAAATTAGTAGACAAAAAACACAATTATCAGCAGATTAGCGGTGATTACAAATTTTCTACGCATAATCCTAATGCTGAAATTTTATACGGAATAGATGTATTTATTCATCCCAACTATAGAGGTCTGCGTTTAGGCCGTCGATTGTATGATGCCAGAAAAGAACTTTGCGAGCAGCTGAACTTAAAAGCCATTGTTTTTGCTGGTCGAATTCCGAGTTATAGAGAGCATGCTAAAAAAATGACTCCTAAAACTTATATTGAAAAAGTTAGAATGAAAGAACTTTACGACCCTGTACTTTCTTTTCAGTTAAGCAACGATTTTCACGTTTTAAGAATCATCAAAAATTATTTGGAGGGTGATGAAGAATCTAAAGAATTTGCCGTTTTACTGGAGTGGAATAACATTTATTACGATGAAAGTCCACGACTGATAAACCTTAAGAAAAACATCATTCGTCTGGGCCTAATTCAATGGCAGATGCGTCCGTTAAACAATGTGGAAGCATTATTTGAGCAAGCCGAATTTTTTATCGATGTCGTTTCTGGATATGGATCTGATTTTGCCCTCTTTCCAGAATTGTTCATTGCGCCTTTAATGGCCGATTATAATCATTTATCTGAAGCTGAAGCGATTCGTGAACTGGCACGCCATTCTGATCCAATTAGAAAACGTTTTCAGGAATTTGCCATTTCATACAACATCAATATTATTACGGGAAGTATGCCGTATTTAGAAAATGGTAACCTTTACAATGTTGGTTTCTTATGCAAAAGAGATGGAACTTCGGAAATGTATACCAAAATTCACATTACACCAAACGAAGTTATTCATTGGGGAATGAAAGGCGGTTCTCAATTTAAAACCTTCGATACTGATTGCGGAAAAATCGGGATTTTGATCTGTTATGATGTTGAATTTCCAGAACTTTCGAGGCTTTTGGCAGATGAAGGAATGAATATACTATTTGTTCCATTTTTGACAGATACACAAAATGGTTACACTCGAGTGAAACATTGTTCACAGGCGCGAGCAATAGAAAACGAATGTTATGTAGCTATAGCGGGCTGTGTTGGAAATCTTCCAAAAGTAAATAATATGGATATACAATATGCGCAGGCTTCGGTCTTCACACCATCAGATTTTGCTTTTCCGAGTAACGGAATTAAAGCAGAAGCAACTCCAAACACCGAGATGACTTTAATTGTAGATGTTGATCTTAATCTCCTGAAAGAGCTCCATGAACATGGCAGCGTTAAAATATTAAAAGACCGAAGAACAGATCTTTACGAAATTAAAAAAATTAATTCTTGATTTAGAGGAAAATTATATAAATGAGCCATACCCTAGTAGCAAAAATAATAGTGTTTCTTTTTCTGATTCCACTCCTTAGTTTTTCTCAAAACAGCAGTAATTCACTTAAAGAAGCTCTTTTAGCCCCTTTAAAATGCGAAACATTAAACATAACAGATGACAACTCTTTTGAAATTGATGAAAAGATTGGTGAACTAACGAACTTGAAAAGTTTAGTAATTATTAACTGCAAATTGAAAAGATTACCAGATAATCTTCATAAACTAAAAAAAATTGAAAAAATAAGGATTCAGGATTGTATGGATTTTCAGTTTAGAACTAATGATTTAGACAGTTTAAGCTCTTTAAAAAAACTATTTTTATATAAAAACAATTTAACAGCTGTACCTAATCTCAAAAATCACATTAATCTGGAAGAACTAGATATAAGAAACAATCAGATTAAAGAAATTCCAAGAGGGCTTTCAATGGTTAGTTTGGAAACATTATATCTTTCGAATAATAAGATTAGTCATTTAGACAGCTTAGCTTTATCAAAATATCTAAAAAGTCTTGATATAGGAGAGTTGGGATTACAGTCATTTCCAAAATCTCTCAGAAATTTAAAGAAACTATCTTACTTAGATATTTCGAAAAACCAAATTACAAAGATCCCTTCGTGGATTAAAGATTTAACGAGTCTCAGCATGGTGTCAATGGTAGGAAATAATATCACTAAAATACCAAACAAATTTGGAACTCTAAGTAATTTAAAATGGTTAGAATTACAAAATAATAAAATCAAAAAAATTCCAAAATCTTTTTGTCGTCTAGACAAACTGTATTTGTTCGATATAGGTCATAATCAATTAAAGAGTTTACCATCTAGTATTAATAAATTGCACTCATTGACAAAATTTACAGCAAATGATAACGAGTTGGAAAGTTTACCAAATGAAATTTGTGATTTACAAAAAATTGAAGAATTAAATTTTACTAACAACAAATTAAAGACATTACCAGAAAACATTTTTAAAAACAAAACACTAAAAAGTTTTCATGTAAAGTATAATGAATTAACCGAAATTCCGCTAAATTTCTTAAATGATCATAGTTACATGATAATAAGTGCACAGAAAAACCCATTGATGAAGGAAAATATAATTGCATTAAAAGCGATAGATAGAAATGGCAAGTATTTTTATGTATACACAGATATTGAATAGTTAAAAAACAGAAACAAATGAAAACATGTCCTGAATGTTCAGCTAAAATTGTTGGCCGCGAAGACAAGAAATTCTGCTCAGACAGCTGCCGTAATGCGTACAATAATAAAATAAATAAAGATAGTACGAATTTCATGCGAAATATAAATAACAAGTTACGCAAAAATTACCGTATTTTGGCAGAGTTAAATACAGAGGGGAAATCGAAAGCAACGCGTGACAAAATGTTAAACAAAGGTTTTGATTTTGAGTTCTTTACCAATATTTTACAAACCAAAACAGGAAATACATATTATTTCTTGTACGACCAAGGCTATCGTTCCTTGGACAATGATTATTTTATGCTTGTTAAAAAAGAAATATAGTTAGTATTTATTGACCATGAGAAAAAACCAAACCTCAATTCTAGCCATAACCTGTGTCTTAGCTTTATTAGGCATTATATATGCAACAATGATGCCCCAAGGACTTTCTAAAGATGATGAAGCACTTGCGGAATTTTCAACTGAAAGAGCTTTGAACCAAGTTGAGATTATAGCGCAAAAACCTCATTATGTCGGATCGACAAATCATGAACTGGTTGCCAATTATCTTAAACTTGAATTGAACAGAATAGGCTTAGAAACAAGTGTTCAGGAAGGTTTTACTCTAAATAATAAAGGCCTTTTAGTAAAATCTAAAAATATTCTGGCCAAAATCAAAGGAACAAACAATACAAAAGCACTTTTGCTTCTTTCTCATTATGACAGTGCGCCACACTCTTTCTCAAAAGGCGCAAGTGACGACGCTTCTGGAGTTGCCACAATTTTAGAAGGAGTTCGTGCCTTTTTATATTCAAAACATCCTCAAAAAAACGATATTATCATATTATTCTCTGATGCAGAGGAGTTAGGATTAAATGGAGCTGCTTTATTTGTAAATCAGCATCCTTGGGCAAAAGATGTTGGTATCGTTTTAAATTTTGAAGCTCGAGGCACTTCTGGACCTAGTTACATGCTAATGGAGACGAATAAAGGAAACCAAGCTTTGGTGGAAGCATTTACGAAAGCCAAAACTTCTCATCCCGTTTCAAATTCATTGATGTACAGCATTTACAAAATGCTTCCAAATGATACCGATTTAACTGTTTTTAGAGAACAAGGAAATATTCAAGGATTCAACTTTGCTTTTATTGACGGTCATTTCAACTATCACACGCAGCAAGATGATGTGCAGCATTTAAATAAAACAACATTGGCACATCAGGGCACTTATATAATGCCTTTGATAAAATACTTATCTAACATTGATTTAGATCAGACAGAGTCTACAGAAGATAACGTTTATTTCAGTGCGCCATTTTCATTTATCAGTTATCCGTTTAACTGGGTAATGCCAATGACGTTAATTGCTTTGGGCTTATTAGCTTTGTTCATTTTCATTGGAAAAGTAAAAAGAATTATCTCTTTTAGAGAAGTATTCAGAGGATTTGTACCGCTTTTGGGCTCACTAATTATAGCAGGTTTAGTTACTTTTTTAGGATGGAAACTTATACTTGAAATTTATCCTCAATATTCTGATCTATTAAATGGCTTTACCTACAACGGACATGCATACATAGGAGCATTTGTAACCTTAAGCATTGCCATTTGTTTTGCATTTTACCACCATTTTTCTGAAGCCAAAATTACAATGAATCACTTTGTGGCTCCATTGCTGCTTTGGATTATCATTAACGCTTATTTGGCAAACAGTCTTACAGGTGCAGGTTTTTTAATCATTCCTGTTTATTTCGGAATACTTTTATTTGGAATATTTGTCTTTACGCAGCATTACAGTTTAGGTGTAAACTTAATTTTCAGCATTCCTGCTTTGGCAATCGTTGCTCCGTTTATCGTAATGTTTCCAATTGGTTTAGGACTTAAAATTCTATTTGGAAGCGCCATATTAACTGTTTTGTTATTTGGATTGTTATTGCCAATCTTCGGAAATTTTGCTAGAAAGGGTATTTGGACCGTTATTTTCTTCTTAGCCTCTATTTCTTTCTTTATTTACGCCGGATATCATTCTGGTTATGAATATGGAAAAGCAAAATCGAACAGCTTATTATACGTTTATAATGCTGATAACAATTCTGCCGTTTGGAGCACTTACGACAAAAACTTAGACGATTGGACCAAATCATACTTAGGCGATAAAAATCAAAAAGCGGTTGGTTTAAATACACTACCGCTGACTAGTAAATACAATACTACTTTTACATATAGTGCAGTCGCTCCAGTTGTCGATCTTCCAAAACCGACGATTCAGTTTTTGAGAGACAGCGTTATTGGAAACAATAGATATTTGAAAATCAAGATTACTCCGAATAGAAAAGTAAATCGTTACGATATTTACGCCAATCCAAAAATGACATTTTACAACTTTAAAGCAAACGGCGTTTCTACTTCAGGCGAGAAAGGAAACCGCTTGCAAAGAGAAGACAGTAAAATTTTATGCTACTATGTCGTAGGCAACGAACCACTCGAAATGGATTTCTACATCAATAAAGCGTCTATTTTTGATATGGATTTGATCGAAAGCTCTTTTGACTTAATGAGTAATCCATTATTGAATGTTAAACCGAGAGAAAACTGGATGATGCCGACTCCTTTTGTTTTAAACGATGCAATCTTAATACATCAGAAAATAAAACGATATGTCGCGCCAGTAAAACCAATCGAACCTGTTGTGGTTCAAGATAGTTTGGCTGTGTCAAAAGACAGTATAAAACCAGTCGCAGTACCAGAATAGAATATAAGGCAGATTTAAAATCTGCCTTTTTTCTTTGTTAATTTTTACTTCAATCCAAGATCTCCACTAAAAAACCTTTTTACCTTTATACCTTTACCTCAAAAAATGAAACAAATAAGCATACTAGGCTGTGGATGGCTTGGATTTCCTCTAGCCAAAAGACTGATCCTAAACGGAAATTCAGTAAAAGGATCAACAACTTCTGAGGATAAACTTTCTATTTTAGAAGATGCTGGAATAAATCCGTTTTTAGTTACGCTTGAAAGAGAAAGTATTTCTGAAAATATTGATACTTTTTTAGCAGAAAGCGAAATCTTAATTATTGATATTCCGCCAAAATTGAGAGGAAATCAAGATTTCTCGACTTCGCTCGAAATGACATTTGTAAAAAAAATACAAAATCTAATTCCGTTTATAGAAAAATCAAGCGTTTCAAAAGTACTTTTTGTAAGTTCAACTTCTGTTTATGGAGATGATAACGAATGGATCACAGAAGAAACCATCGCAAATCCCGACACAGAAAGTGGCAGACAATTACTTTTAACAGAAGAAATTCTTCAGAAAAATCAAAACTTCGAAACTACAATTCTACGTTTCGGCGGCTTAATCGGTGAAGACCGTCATCCAGTTAAGTTTCTAACTGGAAAAGAAAACCTAGAAAATCCAGATGCGCCAGTAAATTTAATTCACCAAAATGACTGCATTTCGATCATAGAAGAAATCATAAAGCAGTCCAAATGGAATGAAGTTTTTAATGCGACTGCTCCTTTTCATCCAACAAGAGAAGAATATTACACTCAAAAAGCAAAAGAACGAAACTTAGTTTTGCCGAAATTCAACTCCGAAAAGTCGAATATGAAAAAGGTAATTTCTAGTAAAAAAATCGAAACTATTTTAAACTATAAGTTTGATTTAGAAGAATATTAAACTCGAATGTCAGGCTGAGCGAAGTCGAAGCCCTTTCCTCTTTGGTAAGCCTTGGAATTCGCTGAGGATGACAATCTTTTACAAATTTAAATTCCCTAAAATTACTTACATGGTTTAGACCAAAAAATTACTACTTTTCCGTTCCCAAAAACCGCTGCTTTTATGATAAAACGATTACAATTTCTACTCTTTACCAGCACCTTATTACTTTCTTTTTTCCAAGGTTACTGCCAAAACGATTCTATTAATGAACTTGAAAAAATAAAACAATTTCATGCTGATGTTCTAATAAAGGAAAATGGAAATCTGATTATTACCGAAATCATCAAAGTATATGCTAATGGCGGAAAAATAAATCACGGTATTTACAGGGACTTGCCGATGAGAAGCGACTCTCCAAAAGTTTCTAAAAATAATTATTATACTATTTTAGATATCACAAAAAATGGTTTTAAAGAACCATATCATATCACTGGAAATGGCGATTCGATGTCCATTTATATCGGCAGTAAAAAAGTATATCTGCCAACTGGAATTTATACCTATAAAATAACTTACGAAGTAGAAGCCCAAATACATTCTTATGATGAATTTGATGAAGTTTACTGGAATGTGACTGGGAATTATTGGGAATTTGATATTGAAAATGTTAGCGCTAGAGTCATTCTTCCGAAATCAGCAAAGGCATTTCAAACCTATTGTTATACAGGTCTTTTGGGTTCAAAGGCAAACGATTGCAATGCTAAAATAGATGATAATTTTGTGTATTTCACTTCTAAAAATTTAAAACGAAAAGAAGGATTTACCATTGCTGCTGGTTTTCCAAAAGGAATAGTTGATCAGCCATTCTTTCTTCCCCATTACAAAATGGAAGAATTTCTTTCTTCCGAGAGGATATTTACTGCTTTATTGACTCTTTTAATCTGTTTTGGCTTTTATTATTATTCTTGGAAAAAATATGGCGAAGATCCTATACTTGAAAAAAATCGCAAAATCATTGACTTAAAAAAACTGTATTCGGCACCAGCATTAAGATATATCAAGGATAGTGCTGTTGGCGAACAAAATATTTTAGCCAGCATTATAGATCTCTCTATTAAAGGTGCAATAGAAATTACCGATAACGGAAAACAAAGCTGGGAGGATGGATTTGAGTATTCAATTAAAAAAGGAAAAGAAGTTCAAAATTTAGATCAAGAAAATGAAGTCGTTTTAAACAATCTATTTCTGGAAAATGATTCTTTTGCACTTGACTCAAAAGCGCGCATAATCATCAATAAGGCAGAGCTTGCACTTAGTAAATCACTAGAAAAAACATATAATCTAAAAGACTACTATTTGGGAAATTGGAATCAAATTTTACTTGGTTTCCTTATTACAATACCTGCAATACTACTTTATTCTCACATTGCTAAAGGAATAATCTTATGGTCAGGTATTTTCTCCTGCCTATTTTTTATTCTTTTGGTTTTGTTTCTTAGAGGTTTAGTAAAAAATATCATTAATAGAGATTTTTCTACAGCTGCTATTTGCTTCTTTTTTTTCTTACTTGTAGGTGCATTTTTTTTCGGTTTAGTTGTCAAACCAAGTGCCGATCAGATTTATTCCGTTTTAGATTTATCTGTGATCTTTCTTATCATTTCAGGTTTTTTTCTTTATTTAAGCATCATTGGTAAATATACTAAATTGGGTACCGAGACCAAATTTCAAATCGAAAGATGGAAACAGGAATTACTGGATTATAAACCTGAAGAAAATAATCAAACTATTTCAATTTACGAAGAAATTCTTCCATACGCCTTTGCAATGGGAATTGAGGAAGAGTGGAATTTAAAATTCTTAGACGTTTTAAAAAGATTAAATTATAAAACTAACTGGATAAAAACAACCGACAGTTCTTCTGGTTTTACTCTAAAAATAGTTACAAATTTTAGAAATAGTTATCGTACTTTCTCAAGCAGTTCGAGCAGCGCAAGTTCTGGAGGAGGAAGCTCTGGCGGCGGCGGAGGCGGAGGCGGAGGCGGAGGCTGGTAAAATCTTCCAATATTTAACTTATATGATTTAAGGTTTAAAAAAACTTTGCGAACTTTGCGATAAACCTAAGCGCCTTTACGGTTAAAAAATGGAAACAGTTTACATCAATTCACCTTTAGGAATCACCAAAATTATTGGCGATGAAAATGGCATTGCTGTAATTTCAGTTTCTGATGTAGGTTCAAATGAAGTTTCAAAAGAAATTCCAGAAGTTTTACAAGACGCCGTATTTCAGTTAAATGAGTATTTCCAAGGGAAAAGAACGAATTTTGATCTGAAACTAAACCCAAAAGGAACCGAATTTCAGCAGAAAGTCTGGAAATCATTATTGGAAATTCCATTTGGAAAAACGGTAAGTTATATGGATCAAACCAAAAAATTGGGCGATGTAAAAGCGATTCGCGCTGTAGCTTCGGCAAATGGTAAAAATCCGTTATGGATTGTTGTTCCCTGTCACCGTGTGATTGGAACAAATGGATCGTTAACAGGATACGCCGGCGGATTGTCCCGCAAGAAATGGCTTTTGGAACATGAAAGTCCTTCTCAACAGCAAAGCTTGTTTTAGTGTTTTTTTATCGTAAGAATTTTACGCATATTTGTAAAAGTTTCAATACTAAATCTAAAGTCTAACTATCTAAATATCTAAGAAGTGTCAAAATGATTGAAAAAATAAACCTTAACAACATTTTATTTCTTGATATAGAAACCGTTCCAGAAGAAGAAAACTTCGATTCGCTCGACGCTGAAATGCAGTCTCTCTGGGATTTGAAAACGCAATATCAGCGAAAAGATGAATTTTCTCCAGAAGAATTTTACGAACGTGCGGGAATCTGGGCAGAATTTGGAAAAATTATCTGTATCTCTGTGGGTTATTTCACCATTAAAGGTGATATTCGAAACTTTAGGGTGACTTCGTTCTTTGGTGAAGAAAAGAAGATTTTGAAAGACTTTTCTAATTTGATCAATAATCATTTTAATCAGCCACAGCATCTTTTGTGCGGACATAATTCAAAAGAATTTGACATTCCGTTTATCGCACGAAGGATGATTATCAACCAAATGCCAATTCCCGATAAATTGAACCTGTTTGGAAAGAAACCTTGGGAAATTCCGCATCTTGATACTTTAGAACTATGGAAGTTTGGCGATTATAAGCATTTTACTTCTTTAAAACTACTGACTAAAATTCTTGGAGTGCCATCTCCAAAAGGTGATATTGATGGAAGTCAAGTTGCCCATGTTTATTATGTAGAGAAAGATATTGATAGAATTGTAACTTATTGCGAAAAAGACACCATTGCCGTTGCACAGATTTTTCTTCGTTTGCGCAGAGAAGATCTTTTGATTGAAGAAGAAATTATACATGTGTAGTTTTTCTTTGAGTGGCAAAGGTTCAAAGTCGCAAAGATGCAAAGGTTGAAGATTATAACTTTAATTTTTTTGAAATGACTTATTCTGAAATTTCACATCATCGGCTTGTTTCGCAGCAACTGGATCAGTCAAGTACTCTTTCACCGCAAGAAATTGTTCAGCATTTAGGCGCTATGCAGGCTCAGGATTATGCTATGGCAAAATGGGCAGTTGGTTCTCGATGCCAATCCACAGAAAGAGAAATTGAAGAGGCTGTAAATTCTGGAAAAATTATTAGAACACATATTCTGCGTCCTACCTGGCATTTAGTTGCAGCTGCTGATATTTATTGGATGCTGGACATTTCTGGACCACAGGTACAAAAAATTATCTTTCCCGCAGCTGTAAAATATGGTTTAGATCAAAAAAAACTGGATACCTTTAATTCATCTCTTCAAAAAATATTGGCAGGAAATAATCATCTCACACGTGAAGAAATAATGCAGGAGCTCAATATTAAAAAAACTTCAAGCCTGGATTTTATGACAGCCGTAATTATGATGAATGCTGAACTTTCAGGTGTAGTATGCAATGGTAAAATGAAGGGCAGGCAAATTACTTATGCACTGCTTGAAGAAAGAGTCTCTAAACCAAAAACCAGATTAACACAGGAAGAAGGTTTGGCAAAATTAATGCAGCGCTATTTTGAAAGCCGCGGTCCTGCTACTTTGGCTGATTTTTCTAAATGGTCAGGTTTTTCCAGTACAGTTTGCAATTCAATTATTAACGCAATAACGTTGCAATTGAATTACATTACTATTGATAATCAACAATATTGGTTTAAAAAAGATCATACTAAAACATTATCTTCTCGAGAAAGCGTACATTTTCTCGCTGGTTTTGATGAGTTTTTAATTTCGTATAAAAATCGAGAAGCATCATTACCAATAGAACATCAACAGAAAGTTTTTACCAATAATGGCATTTTTAAACCCACAATTTTAGAAAACGGACAAGTTATTGGAACGTGGAAAAGAACCATTAAAAAAGATCACGTCAAAATAGAAACGCTGTTTTTTAATGCAATAAAAATTTCGAAAAAGGAAATGCTGTTTAAAGGAATTAAATCTTTCGAAAATTATCTGGAAACCAAAATTGTGATTGAATAAAATTTAAACTTTGATTTAGCTGTAGTAGCATAATTTGTATCCTAAATGCATTCAACGTTTAAATCTTTAGCGACAAGAAGCGACATCTAAAGAAAAATTTATGCATTTTATTGCTAAATAATTACATTTACAAAAAAATGTAATTATGGTATTAAGTAGATTTTGGTTAACGATTTTTATTTCTTCGATTGTTTTTATTGTAGTCAGTTTGTTTACGGCCAATACTTATACTATTGATTCTGTTTTAAATGGAAAGAAAGACGATCCTGTTTTAGTCTCTGAAAAATATATTGACGAACTTCCTGCTTTTATCAAAGATAGTATTCAAAAAGCGCCGGATCAAACTATGATTATCAATCGAGATACGCTGAATGCCGACTCGACTTACGTTTATAAAAACAAAACCGTAAAAATTTTTAGCGGTCTTCAGAAATCTGATGGATTACTGCCGACTTGTAAAAGCACTTTAGTCGATTTGATTTTACCGCTTATCGCCTATCTCGCTTTTTTCTGCGGATTAATGGAACTTTTAATTATTTCAGGGGCTTCTGGAAAATTGGCAAAAGGATTGAGCCCGGTATTTGTAAAAGTTTTCCCGAGTATCCCTAAAAATCACCCCTCGATTTCATACATGACTTTAAACTTTGCTGCCAATTTCTTAGGATTAGATTCGGCTGCAACTCCGTTTGGACTAAAAGCCATGGAAAGTTTGCAGGAAATTAACCCCGATAAAGACAAAGCGAGCGATGCACAAATTATGTTTATGTGCCTTCACGCGTCTGGTTTAACTTTAATTGCAACTTCAATCATTGGTTACCGCGCGGCTGCAAATGCCACAAATCCTGCTGATGTAATGCTTCCTTGTATCATTACTTCATTCATTGGTACCATTGCCGCTTTCTTAATTGTCGGAATCAAACAAAAAATCAACTTCAAAAGTGCTTCGCTTTTAATTGGTTTGATGGGTTTAATCGCTGCAATTGTTGGTTTATTAATGTACGTGAATCACTTAGATTTAATCGGAAAAAATTATTTCACTTCTAACCTTTCAGGATTAATACTTTTGGCGATTATTGCTTTTACGCTGATTTTTTCATTTTTAAACGAACAAAAATTTAAAGATGCAAACACAACTGTTTTCGACACTTTTGTAGTTGGAGCGAATAACGGAGTTAAAACAGGAGTTACTATTTTTCCTTATGTATTAGGAATGTTAGTCGCAATTTCATTGTTCAGAAACAGCGGATTATTCGAAATTATAAGTGACGGAATCGGATTTATCTTTTCGAATTTAGGCGTAAGCAAAGAAATTACAAATGCACTTCCTGTTGCAATGCTGCGTCCGTTTAGTTCGGCGGGATCAAGAGGTTTCTTAATCGATTCGATGAACACCTTCGGGGCCGATTCTTTAACAGCTAGATTGAGCAGTATTTTTCAATGCAGTGCAGAAAGTACGTTTTATGTAATTGCTGTTTATTTTGGTTCTGTAAACATCAAAAATACCCGTTATGCGTTAGGAACAATGCTTTTGGTAGACTTAATTTGTGTTATCACAGCTATTTTTGTTGCAACTTGGTTCTTTTAAAACATAAAAAAATCACTATTTAAATATTTAAAAAAGAAGGCAATAGATTATTCGTTTTTATAATTCTAGCCTTCTTTTTTTCTTTTTCTGTAAAAAGCTAAGAGAATTTCATACTTTAGGGCTTCAAATATTAAAACAATTAAATATCCCCCAATATGTTTAAATGGTTTTTTAATAAAAAAAAGGAAACTGAAATTTTTGAACAGACGCAGCCTGCAGAACCGATTCAATTTACTGAAGAAGCGCAGCCTCTTGAAAATGCCGCGCCTGAAACAAATAGTTTCGAACCCAATAAAATTGACTGGCTCATAAACGATTCTATCTTGACTTTTATGCCTCGTGAATTGTATATGCACTATACCGATGCGAATACTCTAAAAGATCTTCAAAATCCATCTTGGCAAAATCAGGGAATATATTTTTGGAAAGAGAAAGAAGCTTTTGAAAACAAATCTCTTCCCGAATTTTTTGAAACTATGGATCAAAAATTATTCGTTATCAATAAAGCTCCCGATTATATCGATCTTGTTTCTGGAAAAGCGATGCCTTGGTTTGGAATGCCTGGCGGCGGTGAAAAATTCTTTTTTAGATATGATGAAAGCACTCCGGTAACCTTAGAAGAAGTTCATAAACTCAATATCATCAAATATGTCAAAATTGTAGAATTGAATTATGATAATCTCAGCGTTTTAAATGATCGTGATAATTACTGCTTTTTGATTGATCCGTATGAAGTAAAATTTGAAAACCAGCTTTTCTACCTTAACGGAGAAAAAATATCTTTAGCAGAACTTTATCAAAAAAAGAAACTTTTAGTTTTATCACTAGAATAGTAATATTAATCAATCCCCATGAAAATACCACTTCTTCTTTTTTCAATCCTTTTGATCGGATGCCAAAACACAAAATCTACAGAAACAGAAGCAATTGCAGCATTAGCAGAAATTCAAGAGATTTCAATTGAATCAGAGGATTCTGCAGACGACAAAGTTATTAAAACAGATACTGTAGCGATCTATGTAAACGAAGAACAATCGTCTAAAGACTATATTCTGGCTAATCTGATAGAAAAAAAAGTAGATGAAGACAGTATTGTTTCGGTTAAATTTAGATTAGATTTTTATCAAAATAAAAAGAAAACAGCATCATCAAAAATTGTGATTAACAGTTTTGATAATGGATCTGACTGGGTGGCTTCTTATGGATTGACATCGGAAACATCAAAAGATTCTCCATTTATACAAATCTCAGTCGGATATCCTGCATGCGGTTATACCCATGATAATTATTTATATTACCTAAAAAACAACACTTTACAATTAGTGCATCAGTGGAAAACAATGTCAGACAGCGGCTGGGGAAGCTGGGTAGAAATTGCAAACCCTTCTAAAAATGCTGACCCGAAATCCTTTTATTGCAAAACTGTTGCATTTACACCTGCAGATGAAGATGAGAACCTTGACATGGGAATCCTTACACACTCAGATTCAATCTCTTTTGAAATAAAAGGAACTCAATGGAGCAAAAGATTGTTATCTGCAAAGGATAAAGCATATTTCGAAAAAAAGATGACTTTCGATCAATTTAACAGTCAATAGCAAAAGTGTTCAGAAGTCTTATTCAAATTCTTTCTTAGGTAAATAATTTCTAAATTTGTCAAAAAACAAAACAATGATTGATTTTATATACCAAGATCCTTATCCGATCTTAAAGGATGATACGCAGTACCGCAAAATCACCTCAGATTTTGTGAAAGTGGAACAATTTGGAGAACGTGAAGTTTTAACCGTTGATCCAAAAGGTTTAGAATTATTGGCTGAAGAAGCTTTGACAGATGTTTCGTTTATGCTTAGAACGAGCCATTTGCAAAAACTAAGAAAAATTCTTGATGATCCAGAAGCTACAGATAACGACCGTTTTGTGGCATACAATTTACTTCAAAATGCATCTGTTGCCGCCGAAGGTCAGTTACCAAGCTGTCAAGATACTGGAACTGCAATTGTAATGGCCAAAAAAGGCGAAAGCATTTTTACTGGTGTTGATGACGCAGAATGGTTAAGCCGAGGAATTTTTAATACGTACCAAAAAAGAAATTTACGTTATTCGCAGATTGTGCCTATTTCGATGTTTGAAGAAAAGAATTCAGGTTCCAATCTTCCGGCTCAAATTGATATTTATGCTAAAAAAGGAACTTCTTACGAATTCTTGTTTATGGCAAAAGGAGGAGGATCTGCAAACAAAACTTATTTATACCAGCAGACAAAATCTTTGTTGAATGAAAAGTCGTTAGATGAATTCATCCGAACAAAAATTAAAGATTTAGGAACTTCTGCCTGTCCTCCATACCACTTAGCTTTGGTTATTGGCGGCACTTCTGCAGAAGCTAACTTAAGTGCTGTTAAAAAAGCATCTGCAGGATATTATGATAATCTTCCAACTTCAGGAAATATGTCTGGACAGGCTTTCCGTGATTTTGAGTGGGAAGAACGTGTTCAGAAAATCTGTCAGGAAAGTGCAATTGGCGCTCAGTTTGGAGGAAAATATTTCACTCACGACGTTCGTGTAATTCGTTTACCGCGCCATGCAGCTTCCTGCCCTGTTGGATTAGGAGTTTCTTGTTCTGCCGATAGAAATATTAAAGGCAAAATTACCAAAGAAGGAATTTTTGTGGAGCAATTAGAAGTAAATCCGAAACAATTTTTACCAGAAACGGCTCCACATTTAGAAGCGCCAGTAGAAATTGATTTAGATCAGCCAATGGCAGATATCTTGGCAAAATTATCTCAATACCCAGTTAAAACGCGTTTAAAATTAAACGGAACTGTTATTGTTGCCCGAGATATTGCCCATGCAAAAATCAAAGAATTACTGGACGCTGGAAAACCAATGCCGGAATATTTCAAAAACCATCCTGTTTATTATGCCGGTCCTGCAAAAACGCCAGACGGAATGGCTTCTGGAAGTTTCGGACCAACAACTGCTGGACGTATGGACGTTTATGTGGATGAATTCCAAAAAAATGGCGGAAGTATGATTATGCTGGCAAAAGGAAACCGTACTAAACAAGTTACTGATGCCTGCGGCAAATACGGCGGATTCTATTTAGGTTCTATTGGAGGGCCTGCGGCAATTCTGGCACAAGATAATATCTTAAAAGTTGAAGTGGTTGATTTTGAAGAATTAGGAATGGAAGCTGTTCGTAAAATCACCGTTAAAGATTTCCCTGCATTCATTATTACCGATGATAAAGGAAATGACTTTTTTGCAAACTTATAACTTTTTTTTGCCGCGAAGGCGCTAAGACACTAAGTTGTAGATTATATATTAAGTAATAAAAAAACCGCTAATAGCGGTTTTTTTATTTAGCAACTTTGTGCCATAGCGCCTTAGCGGCAAATCAAGCACTTAAATCCTGTTTTTCAAAAGCAATAAAATGAGATACTTCGCCATTTAAATTAAAAACTGGGAAAGCATCTATTTTACATCTATAAGTTTTTCCGTTTTTTCTATAGTTTTCGAGTGTTTTTTCAAAAGGAATCTTCTTTTTTAAGGCTTCTCTAATTTCTTTTAAATCCTTTTTAGAAGTGGCAGGACCTTGAAACATTTTTGGTGATTGACCCAAAATTTCTTCTTGTTTATAGCCTGTCATTTTTTTGATACCGCTTGAAGCGAAAACTATTTTAAAATCCAGATCCGTAACTACAACTACTTCTTCTTTAATTCTTTCTTGAATATTGAGCTTTTCTTCGTTCCAAGTATATTGATTTGAAATTTGATTTACTTTCTCCAAATCTGTAGTCAGTGCTTTTAGCTCGTTTAGATATTCATAGTGAAAATCCCAAGCTAAAATTGGAACTGAATTTCGTTGCAAAAAATCATCAGAGCCTGTGTTTTTCATAAAAAATGATTTAGATCATCAACAAATCTTTATCAAAGATAAATAAAAACTCCTGTATAGGCTTACAGTATTATATTAATATAAGCTTAAAAGTGATTACTAAAAAGTAAACTTTAGCTGAACCACAACAGCTTTTTTAATTTCCGTATTCAAATTACTCAGGGAAATTCCGAGCAGCCGTACGGAATCTTTCATTTTTTCCTGATACAATAACTCTTCTACGTTTTCCATAATCAAGCTTTTATCAGCAATAAAATATGGGATTGTTTTACTTCTTGTCTGCTGCGTAAAATCGCTGTATTTAATTTTCAGAGTAATCGTTTTACCTGAAATATTATGTTTTTTCAAACGCTTTTCTAGTGAAACTGCAATTCGTTCCAATTGTTCCATCATAAAGATTTCCGAAGAAAGATTTACATCAAAAGTATGTTCTGCCGCAACAGATTTGGTAATTCGGGATGATTTTACTTCGCTGTTATGAATACCGCGAACGACATTGTAATAAAAAGCTCCAGATTTCCCGAAATGTTTCTCCAAAAATTCCAGCGATTTGCTTTTCAGATCAGTTCCCGTAAAAATTCCAAGCTGATACATTTTTTCTGTTGTCACTTTTCCAACTCCGTAGAACTTACGAATGGGCAGTTCTTCCAAAAAAGCTTCAACTTCATCCGGATTTACCGTCTTTTGTCCGTTTGGCTTATTATAATCACTCGCAATTTTAGCCACAAATTTATTGACCGAAATTCCCGCAGAAGCTGTTAACCCAACTTCATTAAAAATTCTTAACCGGATTTCCTGTGCCAATAAACTTGCACTCGGATTTCCTTTTTTATTTTGGGTAACATCCAAATAAGCTTCGTCAAGCGAAAGAGGTTCAACCAAATCGGTGTAATCGTTGAATATTTTATGAATTTTGGATGAAATCTCTTTATAACGGTCAAATCTAGGGCGCACAAAAATAATTTCTGGACAATATTTTTTAGCCAAAACGCCACTTATGGCACTTCGAACACCAAATTTTCGCGCTTCATAACTTGCAGCCGAAACCACTCCCCTATTTTCTGATCCGCCGACTGCAACAGGTTTGCCTCGCAATTCGGGATTATCCATCTGCTCGACCGATGCGTAAAAAGCATCCATATCGATGTGAATAATTTTGCGATATATTGGTGTTTCAGACATGCCACAAATTTAAAAAGTAAAGCAATAAAAAAGTGCTTCAAATAGTTATAAATAATATCAATCTTTAAAGAATATAGATTCGATGAGTTCAAACCAATTATTCTTTCTATTTTTGTTCTTCTACTCGAAAAATTAAATAATGCGAACATTTGTTATAGGTGACATTCACGGCGGATTACTTGCACTTGAACAAGTGATGCAAAGAGCCGAAGTTACTACAGAAGATACACTAATTTTTTTGGGCGATTATGTTGACGGCTGGAGTCAGTCGGTTGAAGTAATCGACTATTTGATTGATTTAAAAACTAAGCAAAAATGCATCTGCATAAGAGGAAATCATGATCAGCTGGCATTGGACTGGCTGGAAAACAGACATGATGATTTTGATGAAGAAATGTGGTACAAACATGGCGGGAAAGCAACGGTTGAAGGTTATGCTAAAATTTCTTCCGATAAAAAGAGAGCACATATCGAATTTTTAGAAAATCTTCAGGATTATTATCTCGACGATCAAAATCGTTTATTTGTCCACGCTGGATTTACCAATTTGAATGGTGTGAAATGGGAATATTTTTCTAAGCTTTTCTACTGGGACAGAACCCTTTGGGAAACGGCTCTTTCATTAGACCCAAAATTAAAAGAAGACGATTTAAACTATCCGAAAAGATTTAGCGTTTATAAAGAAGTTTACATAGGGCATACTCCTGTTACACGAATAGGAAAAACCGTTCCTGTAAACAAAGCTTGTGTCTGGAATGTCGATACTGGGGCAGCCTTTCGAGGTCCGCTGACCATTTTGAATGTCGACACCAAAGAATACTGGCAAAGCGAGCCATTGAACGAACTCTATTTTAACGAAAAAGGTAGGAATTAATTTATTTAAAATTTATTTTTGCCACTCAAAATAATTAATATTTAAAATTTTATGAAAAAGGTTATTACACTCTTGTTTTTAGTATCATTCGGATTTATTAATGCGCAGCAAGCCTTCACTGGTAAAGGTGACACTAGAGTAAACGTTGGTGCTAATCTTCAAGATGGTGGTTCTGGAATTCAGGGATCTATTGATTTTGGTTTAGGAGAAAATTTCTCTTTTGGTTTTGTTGCAAACTATTTATTAGGAGTTGATAATTTTAACGGTTTTTACCACGGAAGTACTGTTGCTTATACTGATGAAAAACCAGATTTCGGTGATCGCTTTGATGCGAAAGCAAGAATTAATGCTAATTTATCTAGTGTAATTGGTGTAGAACAATTAGACGTTTACCCTGGGCTAAGTTTAGGTTTACATAATTTCGGAGCTCATGTTGGCGGCCGTTATTTCTTTACTGACGGATTTGGTGTTTTCACAGAAATTGGATTCCCAATTGCAAAATACGGCACAAACAATGATCCTTTTTATCATTTAAATAATCAAGCGACTTTTAGTTTAGGAGCTTCATTTAATTTGCAATAGCTTTTTTTGAGAGGGACAAAGGTTCAAAGGGACAAAGGTTCAGAGATTTACTAGCATAAAAAAAACCGCTTGATAGCGGTTTTTTTTATTTATATAATTTTGTCCCTTTGAACCTTTGAACCTTTGAACCTTTGCTCCTTTGAACCTAAAATTAAATAATCATTTCAGGAATTTCTCCCTCAATAATCAAATCGGCTTCTGTAGATGTGATGATGTGCTCGACTGAGACACCTGGCGCGCGTTCTAAGAGTTTAAAACCTTTTTCGGTCACTTCGAGTACTGCAAGCTCAGTTACGACCTTTTTAACACATCCTACGCCTGTTAATGGCAAAGTGCATCTTTTTAAGATTTTCGACTCTCCTGCTTTGTTTACGTGCATCATGGCAACGATGATATTTTCGGCGGAAGCCACCAAATCCATCGCGCCTCCCATTCCTTTCACCATTTTTCCTGGAATCTTCCAGTTGGCAATATCTCCGTTTTCAGATACTTCCATTGCGCCTAGAATTGTCAAATCTACTTTCTGGCTTCGAATCATTCCGAAACTAAAAGCCGAATCAAAAAAACTTGCACCTGGAAGTGTTGTGATTGTTTGCTTTCCTGCATTAATAATATCGGCGTCTTCTTCTCCTGCAAAGGGAAAAGGTCCCATTCCGAGAACTCCATTTTCACTTTGGAATTCTACTGCAATATCTTCTCTAACATAATTTGCAACCAAAGTCGGAATCCCAATTCCTAGATTTACGAAATAACGGTCTTTTACCTCTTTCGCAATTCGCTTTGCTATATCTTCTTTTGTTAACATAAACTGAATGTGTCAATTTGGAAATTAGATAATTAGATAATGCTTCAGTACAATCTAAAATTATCTAATTATCACATTTTCTAATTATCTAATTACGCTCTCTGTCTAACTGTGCGCTGCTCGATTCTCTTTTCAAATTTTTCTCCTTGAAAGATTCGCTGCACCATAATTCCCGGGATATGAATTTCATTTGGGTTCAAAGAACCAACAGGAACCAATTCTTCTACTTCTGCAATTGTGATCTTTCCTGCACCCGCCATACATGCATTGAAGTTTCGGGCTGTTCCTTTGAAAATCAGATTTCCAGCTTCATCACCTTTCCAAGCTTTTACAATCGAAAAATCGGCTTTGAAAGCTTCTTCCATAATGTGCATTTTACCATTGAATTCGCGCGCTTCTTTTCCTTCAGCAACTTCGGTTCCGTAACCCGCTGGCGTAAAGAACGCAGGAATTCCTGCCTGAGCTGCACGACAGCGTTCTGCCAAAGTTCCCTGAGGTGTAAGTTCAACTTCTAATTCTCCAGAAAGCATCTGACGTTCGAACTCAGCGTTTTCTCCCACATAAGAAGAAATCATTTTCTTGATCTGCTTTTTCTGCAATAATAACCCTAAACCAAAATCGTCGACACCTGCATTGTTTGAAATACAAGTTAAATCTGAAATGGATGTGTTTACTAGAGCTGCAATTGTATTTTCAGGGATACCGCATAAACCGAAACCGCCAAACATGATGGTCATACCGCTTTCTATTCCTTTGATAGCATCCTGAACATTATTTACTTTTTTTGTTATCATAACAAACTGTCTTTATTGTCTAATAATTTTGATAAAAATAAGATTTTTAGATTAAATTATAACGATTTCGTAAAAATAAAACCGAAATAAAAATCCCTTTACAATTCTTTTAAAGAACGGTAAAGGGATGATTTTTAATTAGATGAGTTTTATTGCAACATTGTTACAATTCAAATTCATCAGTATTTTGTTCTGTTTGTGTAGTATCTTTAACAATTGCAGGTCTAGCATAACAATCTACTTTTATAGAAAGGTTTGCCGGACGCTCGAACTCAGATTTAGAAACTTGAAGTCCAGGATCTGCGTAACATTTTTTCATAAAGTAAGCCCAAACCGGAAGAGCTGCAGTAGCACCTTGTCCGTATGTTAAACTTTTAAAACGTGCCGAACGATCTTCACATCCAACCCAAACTCCAGTTACTAAGTTAGGAACCATTCCCATAAACCAACCATCTGATTGATTTTGTGTTGTTCCTGTTTTACCTGCAATTGGGTTTTTAAACATGTACGGATAACCCGTCCAACGATTGTCTCCGCTTCCACCGCCTTGGGTACGTAAACGTGCTCCAGAACCAGTTTCTGTAACTCCTTGAAGTAATTTGATTACTGCAAAGGCAATATCTTTATTTAAAACGTCATGAGACTCTGGAATTGGCTCATAAATAACCTCACCGCTTTTGTTCTCGATTCTGCTTAAAAACTGAGGTTTTACATAAACTCCTTGGTTGGCAAATGTGCTGTAAGCAGCCACCATATCTTCAACCGTAATATCAACTGCACCTAAAGCAATTGACGGCTGCACTGGAATTTCTGTTTTTACCCCTAATTTTTTAGTCAATTCTACAACAGCTTCTGGACCTGTTCTGTCAATTAATTTAGCCGAAACTGTATTGATCGAATTCGCAAGACCTTGTTTTAAAGTTACCATTCCGCGGTATCTGTTGTCTGAGTTTCTTGGTTCCCAGTCTTCAGTTACGTGGTGACGCCCTTTGTGAATCATAAACGGACCATCAAGAATAGAATCACAAGGAGACATATTTAATTCTTCGATTGCAGTTGCATATACAAATGGTTTAAATGTAGAACCTACTTGTCTTGCTCCCTGTCCTACGTGGTCGTATTGGAAATATTTATAGTTGATTCCTCCAACCCAAGCTTTAATTGCTCCGGTTTGAGGCTCCATAGCCATTAAACCAGATTGTAAAAAGTGCTTGTAGTAACGAATAGAATCCAGCGGTGTCATGATGGTATCACGTTCTCCTTTCCAAGTAAATACACGCATTTTGGTTTTTACTTTGAATGAAGCGATAATATCATCTTCACTTTTATCCATTTCTTTCATTTGTGCCCAGCGAACAGAATTCTTCATTGCCTGCATCATGATTCGGTCTGTTTCAGCTTTCGTAATATTTACGAACGGAGCATTTTTATTGGTTTTCATTTCAATAAAAAACTGTTGCTGCAGGTTTTTCATGTGTTCTGAAACAGCTTCTTCTGCGTACATCTGCATTCTAGAATCTATCGTAGTATAGATTTTAAGCCCGTCTTTATAAATATCATAATCAGAACCGTCTGGTTTTTTATTTTCAGACATCCATTTTTTCATGTAATCACGAAGGTATTCTCTAAAATAAGTTGCCATACCCTCACGGTGGCTTTCCAGCTTAAATTTCAAAGAAATTGGTAAAGCTTTGTACTTTTCTTTTTGAGCTTCCGTAATCATTTTTGCTTTTACCATTTGACCAAGCACGACATCACGACGGTTTTTAACCCCAACAGGATTTCTCAACGGATTATAAAGAGAGGAGTTATTAAACATTCCAACTAATATAGCCGATTCGTCTATGGTTAAATCTTTAGGGTCTTTTGAAAAATAAGTTTGGGCAGCCGAACTTACTCCAACAGCATAATTTCCGAAATCATACACGTTGCAGTACATCGCTAATATCTCATTTTTAGTATATTGTCGTTCTAGACGAATGGCAATAATCCATTCTTTTATCTTTTGTACTATTCTAAAAGGCAAAAAGCTAGATCCTCCACGGTGAAACAACTGTTTAGCAAGTTGTTGAGTTAATGTACTTGCTCCTCCATTGGTTCCCAAAGAAAAGGCCGCACGTAAAGTTCCGCGTCCATCAATTCCAGAATGCTCGTAAAAACGGGCATCTTCTGTAGCAACTAATGCATCTACCAGATTTTTAGGCAAATCGGAATATTTAAGCTGAGACCTGTTGGTTTTGAAATATTTACCAATTACAACCCCATCAGAAGAGATAATTTCTGTTGCAAGGTTAGAATCTGGATTTTCTAAATCTTCAAATGAAGGCATAGCTCCAAATAATCCCCAAGAGGCAAATAAAAAGAAAGCTAGAACTCCAAGTAATGAGTAGGCAAAAACCCGCCAGAATTTCTTTTTATAGTAATTAATATCCTTAACGCTTTTTGATTGATTGTTTTTTTTAGCAGCCATAACTATTTTTCTAATCTTTTTGTTCTATTCTAAAACCAACGTCTGTAATACCTTCTAAAGCCTCAACACCTGGAATTTTACCCGACTGTCTCACGGCCTGTTTGATGTGAACTTTGTATGTTCCTTTAAATTTCACATCTTCTTTATAAAATAGTTTACTTTCTTTAATATCCGTAAATCCATTTCCTAATAAAGTTCCGTCTGGCGCTGCCATTTGATATTGCAAAGTATCAACTTTTGTAAAACCGCTTGGCGTTTCAATAGCGACAATTAAAAACAAATTATTAAACGGATAATTGTTGTTGTCTCTTATATTAACAAATAAATCGTACTTTTTTGTAGAATCTAAAACAGGCAGATCAAAGCTTATAATACTGTCTTTGTGCCAGGCACTTCCAACAGATTTATACTCGTCGAATACTCTTTTTTTATCACACGAAAAAAGAAGTATCGCTGCCAAAAGAAGAATTCCGCTATTTTTTATTCTCATTTTTAGCATTAATTATTGGTTTTCTAGGTTCAGCAGATTTGTTATCATTTGACTGCTGCTTATTCGAATTGTTTTGTTTATTCGGATTTTGCTTGTTCTTATGATTTTGCTTATTTGGATTATTTGGATTATTTGGCTTATTCTGCTTGTTTGGATTATTATTATTCTGATTATTGTTTCCAGCAGGCTTAATAATATTGCTGCTTTTTTCCTGCTGCGGTTTTGGCGGAGCAGCAACACCTGCAGATTCGGTATTTTTGCGTTTGCGATTTGGTTTTTTCTTTCTTTTCGGCTGGTCAAAACGAGTTAAACTCTCTTGTCCCATCGCATTATTAAAGTCTTTTTCTGGTTCTGAAACTACCTCAACAGCAAAATCTTCTAAAGATGAAACTTTGTTTTTCTGTTTGTTTTCAGCAATAATTTCTTTTACCTGATCAATTTTTAAAACATGCCAGTTTGCAAAATTGTTGGTGTAAGCAAACCACATTAATCCTTTAAAAATATCTTGTTTTTGGCAGACAGCATCTCCTTTTTCCGTAACCAGTTTGGTATCGTAATCTGGAAAATCTTTTAATGCGTCCATGTAAGTATCTAACTCATAGTTTAAACAGCATTTTAATTTACCGCATTGTCCCGCTAATTTCTGCGGATTCAATGATAATTGCTGATAACGAGCTGCCGAAGTATTCACACTTCTAAAATCCGTAAGCCAAGTCGAGCAGCAAAGTTCACGTCCGCAAGAACCAACTCCGCCTAAACGAGCCGCTTCCTGACGGAAACCAACTTGTTTCATCTCTACTCTTGTACTAAATTCTTTGGCAAAATCTTTAATTAGCATTCTAAAATCGACACGATCATTGGCTGTGTAGTAAAAAGTTGCTTTAGATCCATCTCCTTGAAATTCGATATCCGAAATTTTCATTTCTAATTTATGCTGAATTGCCAATTCACGGGCACGAACTTTCATTGGTTCTTCGCGATCACGCGCTACAGACCAAATATCAATATCTTTTTGAGATGCTTTTCTATAAATTTTAGGTACATCATTACTTTCGTAATTCACCCCTTTTTTCTTCATTTGAATTTTTACCAATTCGCCTGTAAGAGTCACAATTCCAATATCATGTCCTGGTGAAGCCACAGTTGCAACAATATCACCAATACTTAAAGTTAATTTCTCTGAATTTCTAAAAAATTCCTTACGTCCGTTTTTAAAACGTACCTCAACACAATCAAAAATCGTCTCTCCATTAGACGGACTCATGTTCGAAAGCCAGTCAAAAACCGTCAATTTATTGCAGCTATCGGTGCCGCAAGTCCCATTATTTTTACAACCCTTTGGTGCGCCGCCATCTGAGGTTGAACAACTTGTACATGCCATAATTATATATGTAGTGCTGCTAAAACGCAGCTTAAGTTCATAAACGTTTGATCGGTAAAGATAGTATTTTTTTTATTTGGCTATTTATAGATTAATTCTAAAGGGGTGTTAAATAAAAAAACGTGCTTTTTTTACCAAAAAATTTTCATTTTAATATTTAAAAGAATTTATAATGATCTCTTTTTAAAATACATTTACATTTTTATAAGTTAAATCCTAGCACATCTCAAATTAAATAGAAATCACAAAACAAAAAAATAAACTAATCTATGAATAAATATTTATCTCTAATCAGTGTTCTTTTAATTCTCGCCGGAGTATTTGGCTGCAAAGACAAAAAAGAAACCACTACGACCGTAGAAACTTTAAATAATCCTGAAGAAGTTACTGAAACCTCAGCTTCTACAGTAGAAACCAAAAAAAATCCAGTAGATTTTGTTCCAAAAGGTTATGTAATTTTTGATACTATTTATGGAGATTTGAATAAAGACGGATCTGAAGACTGCGCGCTTGTTATAAAAGGCACCGATAAAAGCAAAGTTATAAAAGACGATTATCGCGGCCAATTAGACCGAAACCGAAGAGGAATTATTGTACTCTTCAATAAAAATAACAGTTATGAACTGGCAGTTAAAAACTATGACTGCTTTTCTTCTGAAAATGAAGACGGCGGCGTTTATTTTGCTCCAGAATTATCTGTTGAGATAGAAAAAGGAAAACTAAATATACATTACGGCCATGGCAGATATGGATATTGGTCTTATACTTTCAGATTTCAAAACAATGATTTCGAACTTATTGGCTATGATTCTACGAGCAGTAACGGTCCTGTAATTGATTCTGATGTAAGTATCAACTTTTTAACCCGAACCAAAATAGTCAATGTAAATACTAATGAAAATGCAGAAAGCGGTGATGAAGTTTTTGAAAAAACGGTAACCAAAATCAGCAAAACCAAACTCACTAAGTTATCTGAAATTAAAGATTTTGATGAACTTGAAGTTTCAGAATAATAAAAGCATTCGCTTAAAATTTTAAAAACCCTATTCTATACATCCAGAATAGGGTTTTGCTTTTAAATGGGAATATTTTAAGTCTTTTTACTTTTTATCCTAAAATATATTTCTCAATTTTATGTTTTATCTTACAACATAGTTCGTGAAGCCAGCAATTATCGATACTGGTTTTATCAAACACAATCTTTCATTTTAAATACCACTTCAAATGCAGACACAAAACCAGATTGAAAGTTTCCTTTTTCAGGGAAAATTTGACGAGGCCAGAGAATGCCTAAATAACGGCGAAACCTTTAACGAACAATATCTTAAAAACAATTTTTCGCAAATAGCAGGAAAAATTATTGACGCCAAAGAAATTGATTTTATTGAAAAATTAATCAAAGCCGGCGTTATTGAAACTGATATTTACGAATTGGACAGTTTCGACAAATCGATTTTTGCTCCATTGGCACTCTATCTCAAAGACGATGAAGAATCACTGGCTTTTTTTAAAGAATTGATGTCAAAAATGGATAATATCAATGATGAAATCAGCGATAAAACACTACTTGGATATCTCTTTGAAAAAGGCGCTTCACCAAAAGTCATAAAAATACTTATCGATGATTTTGGAGCGAATACGCAATATAAAAACAATGCCGGAGAAAATTTCATCTACATCGTTCTGAATACCTACAGCACAGATACTGAGAAGACTAAAGAATATCTCTCTATACTTTTGGATAATGGTGTCGATATCAACGAAAAAAATATTGTGGGAACAACCCCTTTAATGTGCGCTGTTAAAAGAAGCAAAAAAGAATTTGTTCCTTTCTTATTGGAAAATGGAGCTGATGCCAACGAAACCGATAACCTCAACAACACTGTTTTTTATTACGCTGTTGCCGAACAGTTTTCGTATGATATGTACGATGCACTGGCAACAGTTTCTTCACCCGATTTTAATATTGTGAACAAAGACGGTCGAACCTTATTCACTAATTTTATAAGTTCTGTTTCTGGATCTCCAAGCGATATTAAATTTTTGGAAAGATTATTATCTGATGGTGCCGATGTCAATTTCTGCGCGCAATATTACGGTCAGCCAAAATCGGGAATTGATTTTATTGTAGAAAAGAAATCGGATATTTTAAAATCGGTTTTGGAAAATGTTTCAATGGATGTGAATGAACAAGACAATCAGGGAAATACTATTTTGCATAAAGTCTGCGCTTACAATGTGAACTATGATGCTGAAATGGCTAAAGAAACCTATCGAAAAGTAAAATTGTTATTAGAGCAGGGTGCCGATATTTCTATTACGAATGATAAAGATGAAACCGCCTTAATGCTGGCTTCTGGAGATAATTTGAAAATTAAAACGGTCGAGCTTTTAATGAAATCATAATAACTGAATTATACAAAATACCACATATATGTCAATGTCATTTATAATTGCCTGTGAAAACGGCAATCGAAAAATAGCCGAATTGCTGCTTCAAAACAAAGAAGTAGATGTAAAATATACGGATGAAAAAGGCAGAACTGCTCTTCATTATGCCGCACACAGAGGTTATCTGGATATTGTGAAAATATTGGCTGAAGACGGAGCCGATATTAATTACGAAGATCATCAGGGAGAAACGCCTTTGTTCTTTGCTTGTCTTCAAAAACAAAAACAAACGGCTTTGTATCTGTTGGACAATGGTGCGGAAATTACTAAAAATGATAAATACGGAAATAGTCTGTTACATTTGGTTGCTCAAACCGCTCAAATCGAAATTGCAACAAAGTTGCTTGAAGCCGGATCTGATGTTAATTTACTGAATAACAATGGAGAAACTCCCCTGTTATTAGCTTCTGCAAAACTAAACAGAGAAATTATTCACTTGCTTTTAGACAAAGGAGCCGATATAAATGTAACCGATAAACAAGGAAATACACCTTTGATTTACGCTTGTTACACCAAATCAATCCCGATGGTGACTTTACTTCTCGACAATGGTGCAGACATCAATCACATAAATCATTCGGGAGAAAATGCTCTTTTAATTGCGTGTTATGAAACGAATAGAATGCTCGCCAAATTGTTAGTAGAAAGAGGGGCAGATGTTTTCGCATCAAACAATAATGGTTACTCTCCTATTTGGTATGCTTGCGCGAATAATCAAAAGGAAATTGTGTCTTTATTTTTAGAAAACGGCGTTGATGTCAATTACAGCAAACCTTTGGCGAGCGATACTTCTTCAATGAATGATTATCTGGATTGGATTGTCAGTGCAACCAATATTTCTAACGAATCTAGTTTTACGCTTAACAATTCTTACACCTATGGCGGAGAAAGTCTTTTGCATGTTGCTACCAAAAAGGGTAATCTAAGCATGGTAAAACTGCTGATTGAAGCTGGTGCCAATATTAATATTCAGGACGAATCTGGAAACACGCCTTTACATTACAGCGCTGCAAACGGAAAGAAAGATGTTGTAAAATATTTATTAGACAATAAAGCCGACGCTTCAGTTGTAAACGTAAAAGAGCAAAAAGCAATTGACTATTCGAATGTAAAAGGTTTCACTGAAATTACAGAATTGATTTTGAAATATGCTCCTTCGGGAACTGTTATTACTCCAATTCAGAAAGAAGAACCGCAAAAATCAGATTCAGGAAATTCTATGGAAGGGAAGAAAAAAGCATTATTAGATTTGAAAGAACTTCTGGATGCCGGAATTTTAACTTCGGAAGAATTTGAAACTGAGAAAAGTAAAATTTTAAAAGGATAAATAATAAACAAAATTAAAAATGAAAAACACTTTAAATAAATCCATAGCATTCGTATTAATCGCTGTAAGTTTAATTGCCACTTCATGTACAAATCTTTCTCCAGAAAAGACTTTTGAAATTGCTGCTTTAAACTCGAATTTGTTATCTCGCTTTGGAAGTAAAGACATCAATTATAAGCTGGAATCTGAACCTCAAATTTATGATGAAAGCCAAAAAAAGATGATTCCGTCTTCTTATTATGATTATTTTAAATTTGACATCGCTAACTTAGAAACTCAATTAAAAAAAATTCAGGAAATAGAAGAAGATGATGACAATAAAGAACTTCTTCAGGCATCAAAAGACTTATTTTCGTATGCCATTGCCAAACAAAAAGAAGGTTATTTGCCAATTGCTAAAATGAAAGATGAGAAAGCTTCATCTGAACAAATTGAAAAAGCAATTGCCGAGTTCGATGCATCAACTCAAAAAGATATAGATGCAAAGTTCACTAAATTGATGAATGTTGCGCAGGCATATGTAGACAAACATAATATTAATGCTAAAATCGGAATTTAATTTCCTCTGTTATTTAAAAAAATTCCTCTGTTTACTAGTTACAAACAGGGGAATTTTTATTTCTAAGTTTCCTTAACTGTAATAATCTTAACTGGACATGCTTTTGCAGCCAATTCACAACTTTCTACAATGGCATGATTAGGCGATTTTAAAGTAAAAAAGCCTTTTGCATTGTGCGAATGCAGTAAAACCGATTTACCGTCTTTCTTTGACATTTGAAAATGCACGGGATCCATTTCGACGCAATAATTACAACCAATACATTTTTCTCTCTGTAAAGTAATAATAACCATTATGCCTCAACTATTTTATATAGCTTATCCGACATTCTGATTCTAAACGGAAGCTTGAATGTACAATCGTCTCCTTTTGTTGCTTTTTCTCCAGCAACATCATTTACAAACATTTCATCGATAATCATTTCCTGCGCTCCTGTACTTGGTCCTGTTACTAAAATTTTATCTCCGACTTTAATATCATAAGCTTCAATTTTGAATTGTCCAATCTCGGCTTTCGGGAAATAATGTGTTCCTTTTCCAACATAAACTTTCTTTTGAGTTGCTGCAGATCCAGGAATATTGCTCCATTCTCCTAATTCTTGTCCCAAATAATAACCTGACCAAAAACCACGATTGTAAACGGTATTCAAAGCTTCCATCCAAACTGCAGTTTTCTCTTTTGAGAAAGTCCCATCATAATAAGCATCGATCACTTCACGATAGGTTTTAATGACTGTTGCTACGTATTCCGGCGCACGGCCACGACCTTCGATTTTTAAAACCTTAATTCCAGAATCGATAACCTGATCTAAGAAATCAAGCGTACATAAATCTTTTGGCGACATCATGTATTCGTTATCCAATTCAATTTCGAAACCCGTTTCTTGATCGATAACGGTATATTTTTTTCGACAGTTTTGCTTGCATGCGCCACGATTTGCAGAGGAATTGTGAGAATGCAGACTCAGATAACATTTCCCTGAAACCGCCATACACAAAGCTCCGTGGCCAAAAATCTCGATTTCTACTAAGTTTCCGTTTGGTCCTTTAATCTGTTCTTTCTCAATTTGATCTGTGATACTCTTTACCTGACGCAAACTTAATTCACGACTTAAAACCATCGTATCGGCAAACAAGCTGTAGAATTTAATGGTTTCAATATTAGTAATATTCAATTGAGTTGAAATGTGAACTTCCATTCCAATTGATCGCGCCATCGCAATTACGGCCTGATCCGATGCGATTACCGCGGTAATATTGGCTTCTTTCGCTTTTGTCAATAATGTTTTTACAACCGACAGATCGTGATCGTAAATAATGGTATTTAAAGTAAGATAGCTTCGAACGTTTTTGGCTTCGCAACGATTGGCAATTTCTTTTAAATCTTCGATAGTAAAATTCACAGTTGAACGTGCGCGCATATTAAGCTGTTCTACTCCAAAATAGACTGAATCACAGCCATTATCTAACGCAGCCTGAAGCGACTCAAAGTCCCCAGCGGGAGCCATGAGTTCAATTTTGTTGGTAATTGTCATTTTTGATTTTATTATTCCGATAATATGTTTTTCGAACCAGTTATCTAACAATTGACAAAAATAATATGGGTATAGATTAGATTACTATGATTTATATCATAGTCTATAATTTAAAAGTTATTCGAAGTAACCCACTGTTTGGCTAAACATCTTTTTCAATATATCCCCCGGTTTCAACCACGGGAAACGTATTGATGGAAACATTTTAATCCCGATAAACCTTGTAAAATTTACAATCGTTGTGGATACGCTCTGTGTTCCTGCGGTTGAAACCGCAGGCTATGTTTTTCCTTCCGTATCTTCAATATAACCCGTGGTTTCAACCACGGGAAACGTGTAGATGAACACATTTTAATCCCGATAAACCTTGCAAAAATTTACAATCGGTGTGGATACTCTCTGTGTTCCTGCGGTTAAAACCGCAGGCTATGTTTTTCCTTCGGTATCTTCAATATAACCCGTGGTTTAAACCACGGGAAACGTATCGATGAACACATTTTAATCCCGATAAACCTTGCAAAATTTACAATCGCTGTGGATACTCTCTGTGTTCCTGCGGTTGAAACCGCAGGCTATATTTTTCCTTCCGTATCTTCAATATAACCTGTGGTTTAAACCACGGGAAACGTATCGATGAACATATTTATCCCGATAAACCTTGCAAAATTTACAATCGTTGTGGATACGCTCTGTGTTCCTGCGGTTGAAACCGCAGGCTATATTTTTCCTTCCGTATCTTCAATATAACCCGTGGTTTCAACCACGGGAAACGTATCGATGAACACATTTTAATCCCGATAAACCTTGCATAATTTACAATCGTTGTGGATATTCTCTGTGTTCCTGCGGTTGAAACCGCAGGCTATATTTTCCTTCCGTATCTTCAATATAACCCGTGGTTTCAACCACGGGAAACGTGTCGATGGAAACATTTTTAATCCCGATAAACCTTGCAAAATTTACAATCGTTGTGGATATTCTCTGTGTTCCTGCGGTTGAAACCGCAGGCTATATTTTTCCTTCCGTATCTTCAATATAACCCGTGGTTTCAACCACGGGAAACGTATAGATGAACACATTTTAATCCCGATAAATATTGCATAATTTACAATCGTTGTGGATAACCTCTGTGTTCCTGCGTTTAAAACCGCAGGCTATGTTTTTCTCTGCCCTGTTTTTAAACATAACCCGTGGTTTCAACCACGGGAAACGTGTAAGACAATCATTTCTCTCCCATTCCATGCAATCTTACAAAATCATCAAATTCATCTTGTCCATTTTTCTTAAGATGATGCTGTTTTTGATTTTTTATATAATTGTAGACTGCCTCTAACTGAGATTCACTGACAGAGAAAGCACCAAAACCAGTTTGCCAAGCAAATTTTTCCAGGATAAATTCTCCTCTATTTATGAAATGAGAAGAACTTCCTTTAATTTGCTTTACAATATCTGTGATGGTTTTTTGTGGATTTTGTAAAAATAAAACATGCACATGATCGGGCATTCCATTTATGATTCTAACAGGACATCCGAGTTCAGTTAACTCTTGCCAAATGAAATCGTACAATGTTTTTTCAATTGAAAAATCGATTAATTCCTGACGTTTTTTGGTTGCCCAAATTACATGAATCCATAATTTGGTAAAAGATTGTGACATAAATAAATCAGCATAAAAATTTATGCTAATTTACAATTTTATACAATTTATCTGACAAACGAATGCGAAATGGAACCTCAAAAGTAACCTTATCACCAATTTTAGCAGTTTGAGTTTCTGCCCCGTTCACAATTAGTTTTTCTAAAATCATTTCCTGATTTCCGGTAGTTGGTCCAGAAATTAAGATTTTATCGCCAGCATTTAATTCTTGATTTTCAATAGCAAATTGAGCCACTTGCGCTTTTACATAATAATGTTCTGCTTTTCCAAGAAGTACTTTTTTAACTTTTACTTTCTGACGAATATCGGCTGGTTTTTGGGCTGTAGCCAAAGCAGTTTCTGGCAACTCTCCTGAATGTTTGAATTTTAAGTTTTCAGATTTTCCTTTTCTGAAAACTTTATTTCCTACCTGTTTCCCAGTTCTTAAGCGAACTTGGTCAACCAAAGGCATGTGGATAATTTCGAGACATTCTGTAGAACAACAATTTTCCATTGCTGCTTTACATTCATCACATTGAATAAATAGCAAATGACAACCATCGTTTTCACAATTGGTATGGTTATCACAAGGTTTTCCGCATTGATGGCATTGTGAGATAATATCATCTGTGATTCTTTCGCCAAGACGATTGTCAAATACGAAGTTTTTCCCAATGAATTTACTTTCTAGGCCTTCTTCTTTCAATTGTTTAGCGTAATTAATGATTCCGCCTTCTAATTGATAAACGTTTTTGAAACCTTGGTGTTTAAAGTAAGCACTTGCTTTTTCGCAGCGAATTCCGCCAGTGCAGTACATTACCAGATTTTTATCTTCTTTATGGTTTTGAAGCTGTTCATTGATTATTGGCAAACTCTCTCTAAATGTCTCAACATCTGGAGTTATTGCGTTTTTAAAATGCCCTACTTCACTTTCGTAGTGATTTCTAAAATCAACAACAATAGTGTTTGGATCGTCAAGAATTTCATTGAATTCTTTGGCTTTCAAGTGAACGCCTATATTGGTAACATCAAAAGTATCATCATTTAAACCGTCAGCAACAATTTTGTGACGAACTTTGATTGTTAATTTTAAAAATGAATGGTCATCATGTTCTACTGCTTCATTCAAACGAATGCCTTTCATGAAATCATACACTTCCAGAGTTGCTCTAAAAGCTTCCAAATTTTCTTCAGGAATACTCATTTGAGCATTTATTCCTTCATTGGCAACATAAATTCGGCCTAAAGCATCAAGCTTATTCCAGGCACGGAATAAATCATCGCGAAATTTTTTGGGATCTTCAATTTTGGCATACGCATAGAAAGACAACGTTAGTCGTTGTTTACCGGCATCATCGATCATGATAGCTCTTTCTTCTGCGCTCAAAGTGTTGTACAGTTGCATGCTATAAACAGTTTTAAGTTAAGAATATTTTTTTAAAGGTGCAAAAGTAAGGAAAAAGGTTCAAAGTTGCAAAGGCTTTACTCGTTGCAAAGGTTCAAGGCAACAAAGATTCAAAGTTTTATAACATTCAATAAAAAAGAAAAGCACTATATTTCTATAGTGCTTTTAAATCTTTGTACCTCTGTACCTTTTTTTCTTTGAACCTAATTAACAGAATTCATTGAAAGCATCCTGCAAATTCTCAGCGATTAATTCAGCTGGACGGCCTTCGATGTGATGACGCTCTAACATGTGAACCAATTCTCCGTTTTTGAACAAAGCCATAGAAGGCGATGATGGAGGAAAAGGAAACATATGTTGTCTTGCAGCATCAACAGCTTCTTTGTCAACACCAGCGAAAACTGTAATAAGGTGATCTGGTTTTTTTGCTCCTTCTAAACTCATTTTTGCTCCTGGACGTGCATTTCTTGCAGCGCACCCGCAAACAGAGTTTACAACAACTAAAGTGGTACCCTCAGCTTTGATAGCGTTATCTACAGCTTCAGCACTATGTAAATCTTGAAAACCAGCAGCTGTTAATTCAGCTTCCATAGGTTTTACCATTTCTTGTGGATACATATTCTTGTCTTTTAAATTTTACTTTTGAGTTGCAAAGTTACAAAGTTTAGTCGCAACTACTTAATTTGAAGTATAAAGTTTTGTTATAGTTCGATTAATTTTTTAATCATAATAGGAACTCATCGCGAGTTACTTTGACTTAGATCTTCAATTCTTTTCTCTTTTTATTCGGAAATTGATAATTGTATTGTTTTAAATGACTATTTCCTCTCCTTACTTTATGTGTAGTTGTCAAGACAGTTTCCTTTTTTTCTTCAGAAATTTCAATTGTGGAAAGATAACTAGTCAAATATTTTTTGAGTACTTGTATGTTTGCTGCTTCAATCGAGTAAATTGTTTTTTTGCCTTCGTTTTTAATATTGATCAGATTTGCTTTTTTCAATTCCAATAAATGTTTTGAAATTGTCGATTGTGCCAGCGGAATTAATTCAACAATTTCACCGCAAGTTCTATTGTCTTTCTTCCATAAAAGTGTCATTATTTGAATTCGTCTAGGATGTCCGAGTGCTTTACAAATTTTACTTATCTTCTCTGCCTCTGAATCAATTTGTAGGTCTTTTACTTTTTCCATTTAATCCTTATCGTAAATAATCGATTATATTAGACAAAGTAAATGTTAACTGCTCTTTATTAGCTCCTCAAAAAATTATTAAAATAAAAGAATAAGACATTTTTTCAACTTTCAGTATCTGAAATCTGCCTAAATCTGCAGCATAAAAACTAACTGAAGATTACTCGAAATAAAGCTTTAACAAATGGAAGTTTTGGGCATTTTAAAATAACCTGAAGATCTTCAATTAAATTAGTTTCTTCATCTAGAAATTTAAAGATTAAAGCAGGATTTCCTCTTCTGAACAAAGAAGAAAAAATCGAACTTCCCAATGCATTATGACGATACAGAATATCTAAAAGCAATAAATCATAATACCAAAATCGGTTCTTTTTATGAAAAGACTTCATATTGGGTGGAGAATCATTCTGAAGAAAACTCACCAGTTCTGAAGATCTTTTATCTGAATTCTTAAATGTATAACCCGTGCTGGCTTTTGTCCAACCGCCGGCGGTGCCAATGTTGAGAACTCTGTTCGTATTCTTTTTCCAAAATGGATAACACGTCATCGGAATACTCCCCCGCTCTTTTTCTATAATTTCGAATTGATCCCCTCCGAGCTTTTTTAAATAAAGTTGAATTTCATTTTCGTATTCTTCATTTGGAAGGACTTTTTCCGAAAACAAAGTATATTCGACCAAAGCTTCGGTTTTAGAAGTCGGCAGGATATACATGAATCTTGTGTTTCCTTTCTGCTCTACAGAAAAATCCATGAAAGTAACTTGATCTGGATTAAAGATTTCGTTTTCCGATTTTACAAACCAACCTATAAAATGCTGCTGTAAAACAGGATATTTAGTTTGACTTTCGGCAAAAGCCTTAGTATAAATACTATTTAAAAGATAATTACAAGTGTACCGGTTTTCTTCAGTCCCAACAAAAACATGAGTTTCAAGTTCGTTGATATCGGTTACTTTTTCAGTTGAAAAAGTAATATTAGACTGTTTTGAAATGGATTCAAAAACAAAATTATAAAAGTCAATTCCCCGAATTTGATTGTATTGATAAGGCATCAACGCTAAATCGCGTTTAAAATTTTCATCAGCAAATAAAGCTGAATCCCATTTTTTAGAAATAACAGAACTCCAAATACTTTCGTTTTTATCCCAAAAACACCAGGTTCTGTCATTACTTTTTTTTGAATCCTGATCCAGAAGTAAAATCGATTTATCTGCAAATTTTCCAGAATGTATCATTTTGTAGACCGTCATTAAAGATGCAAGTCCAGTTCCTGTAAAAATGTAGTCGAAATGTTTAATTTGAGAAGAATTCATTCTCAAAAATAAGGAATTTTATTTTTTCGAGAATATTTAAATGCTGCCAGCCAATTTATCACTTCATTTTATCGTTACTTTTGGATAATAATTTAATTTTTACCTTTATTATTTCATAACAAAAAATCTGTTTATGCATAAATTAATTCTTTTCATTAAGACTTACGAGCCTGACTTTGAAAGAGTTTACAAACTTTTAGATTCAATAGACAAGTTTAACAAAGACAATATTCCCGTATTTATTTCAGTCAACGATGAACATTTTGATCGCTTAAAATTAGATTGTTTTGAAAAGTACAAAGTGTATAAAGATTCTGAAATTACAAAAACAACTATTACAGAAGGCTGGAGATACCAGCAAATTATAAAAAGTAACGTTTATAAACTGAATATTTGTGAAAACTATGTTTCTCTAGATTCTGATTCGATTTTTATAAAAGATTTTTACTTTTCAGACTTTATGTACGATGATAAAACACCGTATACAGTAATGCAGGAGTCTAAGGATTTACTGGAAATGAGCGAAAGAGTTGGAATAGATTCGGATACTGTTTTTTTTAAAAGAGCATTGAGAGATACTAGACCATTTTTTGGAAATACGGGTAAAGAATGGGATTTTGGACCTTCTCCTTATATTTGGAATTGTACCGTTTGGCAGCATTTTAACGATGTATTCCTCAAAGATTTAAATCTAACTTTTGATGATTTTTTTGCTAAAATAGATGAGAAAAGTTACTCACCAAGTGAATATGCAATCTATGGTGAATATTTGCTAAAAACCAGATTGATAGACATACTTCCTATAGGAAGCCTTTTTAAAGTATACCATTACGAAAAACAATTTGCAATAGAAGAAAAACAACTAACTATTAAACAGTTAAGTAAAATTTACCTTGGTATTATCTATCAAAGTAATTGGCAGAAAAAGAAGAAAAAGTGGTTTCTTTTTTAATGGATTAACAGAAATATTATAAAGAATAACTTCCGATGAAAAAAACAAGTAAAGCTTATTTGGTATTTTTGCAAAAGCTTTTTTGTGTCTGCATTACAGTCCAAATAAAATTGTGATAAGCACTAACCTGAATTATTTTAAACATGAAAATTTTATACTTCTATCCCGAAAATCCATTACATAAAACGCAGGGAAATAATGCGAGAGCTTTGGCTTTATTAGAATATTTTAGGAACAGAAATGCAAGTGTTGATTTTGTTGGTGTTGCCACAAATACATTTACAATCAATGAAATAGACAAACTAAAAGAAGAAAAACTTATCTCAAATGGTCATCTTCTCCCTGTTTTTATTAGAAAGAAAAATCAAATGAGGTATTTTTTCTGCTACTCGCTGCCGAATAAAATTGGAAGGAAAATTGGTTTATTTGACAGAACCCGTTTAGGTCATGTTGAAGCTTTTAATAGCATTCTAAAAAAGAATCAATATGATGTAATCTTGATTTCATACGTGTACTGGGCAAAATTAGTTAAGAACAGCCCTAATATTAAGAATGCGAAATTAATGATCGATACACACGACTTTTTAACTTCTCAATTGCAAGAAAAAAAGAAATTTCAATTAGGACGATTTTTTGAGAAAGAAATAGAAATTTTAAGTTTATTTGATAAAATCTTAGTTATTTCTCCAGAAGAGAAGTTTCTTTTCTCGCAATTTCTTACTAAAGAAACAGCTTTGGCCACTCATGCTCTGCCTCAAAACTATAGTTCCAAAACAGCACATAAATACGATTTAATTTACACTGCCAGCGATAATGAGCATAATATAAAATCGGCTAAGTGGTTTTTTAGTTCCGTTTATCCTTTACTGCCAAAGTCTATTAAAATATTAGTTGTTGGAAAAATCGGCAATTATATCGATGACTTCAGTAATGTTGAAAAAATTAATTTTATCGAAGACTTGAACTCTGTTTACAGCCAGTCTAAAATCGCGATATGTCCGATGCTCAGTGGAACAGGTGTTAAGATTAAAGTAATTGAAGCTTTGTCCTTCGGAATTCCTGTTGTGTGCAATGAAAGAGGTGTCGATGGTTTATTGAACAAAACAAATAATGGATGTCTAGTTTCTGATAACGAAAATGAATTTGCTGCTTATATCAATAAATTACTAATTGATGAAAATTACTATAACAAAGTAAGCTCTCAAGCCATAACTTTTTTTAACGCACATCATAGTATTGATGCCAATTACAGCATGTTAGACAAGATATTTAAATTATAAAGTTTCAAATTTGGAAAATAGCGATTCCAGCACTTTAATTGAAAATGGTTCCAGACTCTTTTCGGAGTTTTCCTGCAATTCCATCCAAAGATCCTTATTGTTATATAGTTCAATTATTGCAGATGCAAATTCTTCTTTGGTGTCATAAATCAAAGCATTTTTTTCATGAACCAGATTCATTCCTTCGGCACCAATAGAAGATGTAATAACAGGCAGATAGTATTCAAAAGCCTGTCCAATCTTACCTTTTACTCCAGCGCCGTATCGCAAGGGTGCGACCATCATCTTATTTTGTTTAAAAAAAGAACTTATATCTGGCACATAACCTTGAAATATAAATCTTGGATCACTAATCTCATTGATTTTTTCATTTACATTTCCAATAATATTTACTCTGATATTGCTATTTTTCTCCCAAACAATTGGCATAATATCGTGATATAAATAATGAATTGCATTGATATTGGGCTCATGCTGAGAACCAATAAAAAGGATATCTTCACGATTTTCAAAATGCAATCCTTCTTCTCTGTCAATTTTTTGGTAGTGAATATTCGAAATGGTAATCAATTTTTTGTTATCAATATATTTTGCCATAATTTCTTTCTCAATATCAGAAATAGTAACTACATAATCTGCATTTTGAGCTAGTTTGGTTTCTATATTGAAGAATCTATTATAATTTTTTCTGAGCGAAATTCTCATCGGATCAATTTTAATAGCTCTCTTATAACGAAGAAAATGAATATCAACCATATCAAAAATGGATATAGCATCTGGAAGCAAATTTCTAAGTTTCTTAAAATTATACTTTAAACTTCTCGCTCCGTGGTACCATACAAAATCAACTTTTGGAATTTTTGTTACAAAATCAAAATAATTTTGATACTGATTGGTTTCTACGTAAACAATTGCGCCCAAATCACTAAATCCTTTAACATATTTGTTATCTCGGAATGTATTTTTTGAACAAATAACACAATTATAACCTTTATCTTTAAAAAGGAGAATGATTTCTCTAAGTCTATTAGAACCAGAATCTAAATCAAATGAAGGTAGACTAATATCAAAAAAAACAATCGTTCTCTTATCCACATCATAAATCTCGTAGTTTGGAATAGATTGATCCGTTTGATTCTTGATTATCTCTTTTCTTTTATAGTAACCTTTAATCCTTTTAAATATCCCCATATCATTCCTGTTTAGTCTCTATTATCTTTTACGAGTGTGCCTATAAATTATAGATAACCAAAAATGGATTTGGTTGCGTTCATTTTAAAAAAAAATGTCTTTTCTTTTAAACTAAAACTCAATTTGTGTTTCTTTTATTATCTGAAAAATATCAAAAAAAGAAAACAAACCTAAATAAAGTACATTACAATGATTATCAGGTGTTTTATATTTCAAAGAGATCAAATCTAATTTACAAATGTATTATAACAGAAACACAGAGCATACAATACAATTATTGCTTAAAAAAACTTTAGAACTATTGGTTATAATCTTTAATTTTTTCTAAAAGAACTTTAAAATCTTTTGGACTTAAATAGTTATTATACTGCAGAATAATTTCGTTATTGTCGTTCAAAACGCATAAAACCGGATATACAATTTGATTATTAATAGTTCCGAACTGTAAAGCCAGTTCATGAACGCCAACATTATTTCCCGAAGGTTTGAATTTAAAAACCTGATTATTAAACGTAATATCCCGTTTTTCCTCGGCATTGAAATCAATAAAATAGAAATCTGAATTTAGCTTTTCTATAATTTCTTTGTTTTTGAAAGTCGTTGCTTTCATTCTTTGGCAAAACTGACACCAATCGGTATGGATGAAAACAATGATTTTTCGTTTTTGAATTTGCTGCAAACTATCTACTTCCTCAAAAGTCCTGCTTTTTAACTGGCAGAATCCTGTTGAAGTTATTCCGAAGAAGAATATTAGAAGAAATAGCTTTTTCATTTTGATTTTAGTTGATTCGTTCTAAACACATAGAGACATAGATTTTTTAGTTAACTTGTTAAGATCATTTAAAAAGCTAGCTTTCACACATAGTTACTATGTTTATTGATGCAAGTGAAACGCCTTTCAAAGCATTACAAAATCTATGTTTCTATGTGTTAAAAAATTATTCTTTTTTTTACCTCAAATTATATCGCAATCCAATAAACCCGCGAATAGTCTGGTTTTGCCCATAAACATAAGTGGTATCAAACGTCAGTCCGTATGGATTATCAGGCGTAACCATTACTTTTCCAGCCGAATCATATTGTACATTTTTATCGAAAGGATCGTTGGTTCTAGAAATCAAAAACGGATTATTTTGTTTTGGGGTAAAGTTCAGCAAATTTTTGACACCTCCGTAAACTTCAAAATCTTTCCAGCCTGTATACGTAAACTGAATATTCTGAATGCTGTACCAAGGCGAATTTGGATTTCTCGGATCGTATTCGTTCAATAAAGGCAATTTCATCGGACTGTAAACATTTCCGGTATAATCCAACAGTAAATTCCAAGGTTGTATTTTGTATGAAACACTCCATGTTCCTGTAAATCTTTCGGTTAAAAAAGGTCTTTCTGAAATTTTGTCCTGAACATTTTTATTGTCTAAAACTGTCGCGCCAAGAATAAACTTTAAGCCATTTGTAAAATTTAAATCAACATTCGTGCTGATTCCCTGACTTATCGCATAACCATCAATGTTGTCGTAAATAATTTTATTGGGATCTGTTTCATAATCTGAAATGATTTTATTGCTGAATCTCGTATAAAAAGCCGTCGTTTCAATTCCCATAAATGTTCCATTTTCGAAATTGATTTTCTGAATATAATTCAGATTGACGTTTACCGATTTCTCTGGTTTTAAATCATTTTGTATCACCACATCTCGGGAACCTGTAAGCGCGGCATGATCTTCCGTAAATAAATTCACTACGCGAAATCCGGTTCCAGCGTTTAATCGAAAAATTGTGTTTTCATTTGCTTTGAAACGATATGCCAATCTCGGTGTAAAAATCGAACCATGAATCGAGTTATAGTCGTAACGCGCACCTAGCAAAACCTGACTTTTAGGCGAAAATGTAATTTCATCCTGAACAAAAATTCCCGGAAGCCAAGTACTTTCAGCCTCTTCTGTCGCTGGAGTATTGTCGTCATAATACGTATATCGATTGGCAATTCCCGCAAGTAAATCATTGCGACCGCTTTTTTTATCCCAAGTCAATTGCAGAAAACCAATTTTTTGATTAGCAATATAAGATGTCGTTCCGTATCGGCTGTCTTGGTAATGCACGTTTCCAGAAAATGAAAGCATTAATTTCTCTTCAAATGGTAATTGATAACTTCCAATTAACTCTCCTCTTTTGGTATAAATGCTTTCACCGTAAATTTCGTCACCTCCTCTGTACTTTTTCTCCCAGCGAACATCTCCGCCCCAGCGGTCTTCATACATGCCGCGCGCAGCAATTGTAAAGAGACGGTTGTTATTTCGTTGAAAGTTCCATTTATTGAAGACTGAAATTCGTTCAGAAAGTGTCACATCCGTAAAATTATCTTTGTCTTTATCAATAACCTGATCGTAGTTGAAGTAATTTACGCCTAAAAGTGAAGTCGCTTTTTTGCCGACATTAAATTTCATTCCCAAATCGAGATTGCTTTCGAAGTAAGAAGTTGTAAAATAATCCGCAGAAAAAACAGGCGCATTTGTTGGGTTTTTAGTGATAATATTGATTAAGCCGCCAACAGCCTCACTTCCATAAAGAGAAGAGGCGGGACCTTTTACAATTTCAATTCTTTCTACCAAAGAATTCGGAATTCCAGATAAACCATAAACCGTCGAAAGACTGCTTACAATTGGCATTCCGTCGATCAAAACCAAAGTATACGGACCTTCCAAACCATTTATATGAATATCTCCCGTGTTACAAACACCGCAATTGAGCTGTGGACGAACGCCGTTTATATTTTGAAGTGCATCGTAAATACTAGCCGTCGGATTTTTTTTGAAGAAAGTTGGTGAATAAACCTCAACAGGAACGGCACTTTCCAATCGCTTGACTGCTTTTAAAGTTCCGGAAACCACAACTTCGTTTAATTGATTATCGTTATCTTCCAAATCAAAATCAAGATTTAGATTTTGTCCTTTTATAATTGAAAATCTTTGGGTTACAGGTTTGAATCCAGTCGAGGTCACTTGAATTCTTCCATTTTCCATTTCTATATTTTCAAAACTGTAATATCCTAAACTATCAGAAATTGTTTTTTGGTTTGTTCCTAATAAATGAACGTTTGCGGCCTGTATTTTTCTTCCTTCACCAGAAATAAAACCTGAGATTTTAGTGGTTTCCTGCGCAAAAGAAAATTGTAAATTAAATAATATCAATATCAAAATTGAATTTTTCATCATTATAAAATTAAATTTAGACAAAACTAAAAATTAAATTTGACAAACAATGATTCTAAAACTAAAAATTTTCAAACTGATTTAATTCAATATGTTAGATTTATTTAAAACATATAAAAATATTAATTTAAAAAAAGTCAAGTAAATCCGACAGGTTTTAAAAACCTGTCAGGTTTAAAATTAAAAATCCTCTTCAATAAGATCTTTATTAATCACAGCACCCGCAAAAGAACCTGTCGAAACTGCAATTGCCACAGATCGCATTTGCGTTGTACAATCCCCACTTGCGTAAATTCCACCAACGTTTGTGTTTTGCATAAAATCGACTTTCAGCAAACCTTGTTCGGTAATTTCACAGCCTAATTCTTTGGGCAAATTACAATGCTGCTCAAATGGCGGTCTTGCATAAATGGCTTTTACGGCAGTTTTTTCCTGATTTTTAAAGATGATATTTTGAATATAACCTTGTTCATGTTCAAATGAATCAATTTCTTCTTCAAAAATTGCAACTCCATGTTTTTTAAGTATTTCTGTTTGTTCTAAAGTCAAAGTCGACTTTCCATTGGTACATAAACTTAAATTTTTTGTCCAATTCGAAATCAATTTTGCAAAATCAAATGCGATTTCTCCATTGGCAATAATGGCTGTTTTTTCATTCTTCACTTCGTAACCATGACAATACGGGCAATGAAGCACCGAAATTCCCCAGCAATCTGCAAAACCTTTAATTTCCGGGATTAAATCTTTAACACCAGTCGCAAATAGAACTTTTCTGGATGTAAAAACTTTACCTGATTCGGTTGAGATTTCAAATCCACTTTCCTTTTTAATTGCTTTTGTGGCAAGTCCATTATAAAAATGAACTGTTTTATAAAGCTCGACTTGTAATTTGGCTTTCGCCGAAATAACTGCGGGTTTCTCCCCGTCTTGTGTAATAAAATTATGGGAATGCGGCGTTTGCCTGTTACAAGGCAGACCGCTGTCAATTACCAAAACCTGACGGAGTGAACGTCCTAAACTCATTGCAGCAGACAAACCGCTGTAGCTTCCGCCAATAATAATCACGTCAAAATTTTTCTCTTTCATAATTATATTTTTAATGATCTTGTTTTCTATGTGATTTGTAATTCAATAAATGTCCGATAATCATTCCGACACCACCGAAATAAATTAGATCAATATGAATGTCTAATATTATTTCACTCAAAATACTGATCAAAATTGAGCTCATTGAAACAATCAAGATTGACGAAATCAAAAGACTTGATTTTTTCGTAATTTTGAAGATTGCAAATAAACCGATTGAGGCAAATACTAAATCGATAATTGGATTGTGAGTCAGTCCTAAAGGAAGAATCGTTAAGAGCGGAAAAATTAAGCAGTGAACTAGACAGATTGCTGCGCTGGAAATTCCTAAAATATCGTAAACGGATGAGGTAGTTTTCTTCATTTCTTTTAATTTTGCTTAATGCAATTATGTTGCAAATATACAATTTTAATTCAAGTGCAACATTGTTGCGTTTAATTTTTAATTCATTACAAAATGAAAACTACGCGTAATACCACAGCTAAAACCGCTGTATTAGAGGTTTTTGACAAATCAAAAACGGCATTATCCCATACTGAAATTCAAAAACAATTGAACGACGTTTGTGATCGTGTAACTATTTACAGAATTTTAGACCGCTTGGTTAACGACGATATTATTCATAAAATCTCAAATCTTGACGGAACAGTAAAATACGCAAAATGTAACCATTCGCATCAGCGTGTACATATTCATAATCATGCTCATTTCAGCTGTGAGAATTGCCATGAAATAACTTGTTTGGAGAATGTAAAGCCTAGCTACATTATGCCGCATAATTATAAAGTCAACGAAATTAATTTTACATTATCAGGATTATGTCCGAAATGTTTAAATTCTAACATTTAACATTTAGACTCGTCTAAAAATATTGTTTCGCGAATATAATTTTTACATATATTTGTGAAAACAATACTTTTACAATGACTAAATCTTTAGAAGAAGTAAACGAATCGGTCGCTACCCAGCATAAAAAAACTGGTTTCAGGAAAATATTAGCCTTTTTAGGCCCGGCATATTTAGTAAGTGTTGGCTACATGGATCCTGGAAACTGGGCAACAGACATTGCCGGCGGAAGCCAGTTTGGCTACACCTTAGTCTGGGTTTTATTAATGAGTAACTTAATGGCTTTGCTTTTGCAGAGTTTAAGCGCACGTCTTGGAATCGTAACACAGCGCGATTTGGCTCAGGCATCTAGAGAAACCTATTCAAAATACATCAACTACATCTTATATTTTCTAGCCGAAATTGCGATTGCTGCCTGCGATTTAGCAGAAGTTCTCGGAATGGCAATCGGAATTAATCTTCTTTTCGGAATTCCGTTACTCGAAGCAGTTTTAATTACGGTTTTAGATACTTTTTTACTGCTTTTCCTCATCAATAAAGGAATTCGCAAGATGGAAGCCTTTATTATTGCATTAGTGGCGATAATTGGATTTTCTTTCATTTTCGAAATGATTTTTGCAGAACCAGAAATGGGTAAAGTATTGCAAGGGCTTATTCCGTCAATCCCAAATTCTGCCGCTTTATATATTGCTATCGGAATTATCGGAGCGACTGTAATGCCGCACAATCTTTATCTGCACTCTTCTTTGGTGCAAACCAGAAAGTTTGACCGCACTCCAGCGGGAATTAAACAAGCTTTGAAATACAATTTGATAGATTCTACCATTGCTTTAAACCTTGCCTTTTTTGTAAATGCCGCAATCTTGATTCTGGCTGCTGCAACTTTTCATAAAAACGGAATGTTTGAAGTTGCCGAAATTCAGGATGCACATCAGTTTCTAGAACCTTTACTCGGAACAAAATGGGCGCCAATTTTATTTGCAGTTGCACTTATTGCCGCTGGACAAAGTTCTACAGTAACAGGAACGCTTGCCGGACAAATTGTAATGGAAGGTTATCTGCATTTTAGAATTCAGCCTTGGGTACGCCGAATTATTACCCGTTTAATTGCTATTATTCCTGCTGTAATTGTAATTCTAATTTATGGCGAAAGCGTAACTGGAAAACTTTTGATTTTAAGTCAGGTTATTCTAAGTCTGCAATTAGGATTTGCTATTATACCTTTAATCCATTTTGTAAGCGACAAATCGAAAATGAATGGTTTTCATATATCCAAACTTACTCAGGTGGTTTCATGGATTATTGCGACTATAATTGTGTCTTTAAACGCAAAATTAGTGTATGACGAAATTACTTCGTGGCTTGCAAATTCAGATCATCCCATAATTCTTTGGGTAACTGTAGTACCGCTTGCTTTCGGATTTTCAGCGTTGTTGCTATATATTGTTTTTAAACCTTTTATTACCAAAGCAAAAAACAAAGCTGTAAATCACTCGCCGCATAATCTCAAACTTCACTTTTCTCCTAGAGAAACTCAAAGTATTAAAAACATAGCTGTTTCTGTAGATTTTTCTACCGCTGATGAAGCTGCTCTAAATAAAGCCTTTGAATTGGGCGGCATTGACACCGAATATACCCTTATTCACATAGTAGAAACTGTCGGAGCTTTAATGTATGGTGTTCATGTTCATGATCATGAAACTACTATAGATGAGAAGTTATTATTGCAGTACAAAGACATGCTTTCTGAAAAAGGTTTCAGAATAAAAACTGAACTCGGTTTTGGAAAACCAAACAAAGTAATTCCGAAAATTATAAACGAAGGCAACTTTGACATCTTAGTCATGGGAACCCACGGCCACACTGGATTGAAAGATATTCTTTTTGGCACAACCGTAGATAAATTGAGACATAAAATTTCAATACCTTTGTTGATTGTTAAATAAAGGGGCAAAGGCTCAGAGCTGCAAAGGAACAAAGCCTTTGTAACTCTGAACCTCTGAACCTTTGAACCTAAGAAGAATGACCTTTTCAGAAGAAAACTATTTAAAATCTATATACCATCTAACCGCTGCTTTGGAAACTGAAGTAAGCACAAATGCCATTGCAGAAATCATGGAAACAAAAGCTTCTTCTGTAACGGATATGCTTAAAAAGCTGGCAGAAAAAGATTTAGTCAATTATAAAAAATATCAGGGAGTTTCTCTAACCGAAAATGGAAAACTGGCTGCTAAAATGATTGTGAGAAAACATCGTTTATGGGAAGTTTTTTTGGTAGAGAAATTAAATTTCAGCTGGGATGAAGTTCACGATATTGCAGAGCAGTTAGAACACATCAAATCTGAGCAGTTAATTAACCGTTTAGATGACTTTTTGGGAAATCCGACAGAAGATCCTCACGGCGACCCAATTCCAGATGCAAACGGCCGAATTATTAAGATTGAAAAGCATTTACTTTCTGAATTGATAGAAAATCAAATTGGAGTTTGTGTTGGCGTAAAAGATACTTCATCAGAATTCCTGAAATACTTGGACAAACAAGGAATTGCTTTGGGTTCTAAAATTGAATTTCTATCCAAAGAATCTTTCGATTTATCTGTTAAGATTAAAGTTGAGGGAAGGGAATTATCTATTTCGAATAAAATTGCTTCTAATTTGTTTGTGAAGCTGGTTTAGAAAATTCAAACTTATTTTAAAATTTACGATATTTTTTAAGTTTTTCATACAAATTCTCTTCTAAATCAAGGCTTTTTAATCTGATTAAATTTAAACATATTTTCTTTTTATTTTTTGTTTCAAAACATAGATTAAAAAATTCAACATACACATATTCGACTTCCTTAAACTCTATTTCTTTAGTGATAAAAACATTAGTCACAATAGCAGAACTTTCTGTTACTATTGCTTTCTTTCTGAAAGTGGCAACAATATCATAAAAGCTAAAAGAACTATTATCAAAAGACATATTGGTATTAAATAAAACAAATACCCTAGAGGAGGCCAGGAATTTTGCATTTCAGCCATAATCGTGTTCTCAGGAACAGGAACAAAAGGAACTAATAAAATACCACTGCAAACTATAATTAGCGGTAAAGAAAAAAGCAAACCAAATATCTTGAAACCAATGTGTGTTTTATAGACTTTCATTTTAAAAGGCCTTTTAATTTTTGCAAAATTATCAACTGCTCCTTATACTCACACCCGCAAACGACATAATAGTATTAAAAAAGGTCAAAAAAAAAAATCCGTAAATGATTTACGAATTTTCTTTTTTAAGATTATTTAATTCTATTTGTTATTATTCACATTTTGAATTCTAGCACTAAGTTCTAATTTTATGTCTTCTGAATTTTCTAAAATTGTTGGATTAATAATAATTCTTTTATTTTGAGACGAAAATGGTATAATCAAAATGTGATTTATATTTGGATTACGAGGATGTGGTATTAAATCGAAACGTTCAATTTCCTCAAATCTTAGTTCTCTCGTACCAAATAATGTTTTTGATTTTATACTTTGTTTAGTTAGTATTACTTCATTTTTTTGAACAAATATGAATAAAAAAATCAGCAAAAAATCAAACATAAAAAGTATTAAACCTAACTTCCAAGCATCTTCGCTATTAGGAAACATCTCTTGTACAAGATTACCTTTTGAAAAGGTCACTATTGCCGCATAAATACTTAGAAAAATAATTAATGGAATCATTAAGATATAAATCATCCTTTTCCAGTGTTTTGCTATTTTATAAACTTTCATCTTTGCTGAAATTTTAATACTATTCGGTGCAAAAGTATTACTTCTCTTCACAGAAAATAGCTCGTAAAAAACTTAAAAACAACAAAATAAGACATAAAAAAACCGTAAATAACTTTCATTAATTACGGTTTTAAATTATCATAATTTGACTTAAACATTAAACAATCCCCTTCTCAATCATTTCCAGCATTACTGGCGAAGCATTCTTAAACGTTGGTTCTTGTTCGATAATACTTCCAGCGTTCTTTTTATTTACTTTGAAAGTAATGTCGTTATCTGTAGTAAACAAAAGTGCGGTCAAAAACGGATTTTTAATATACGTTCCTAAAACCAACAAAGCTTCATCTAAAGTATGAATGCTTTCAATTTCTTCTGTTTTGTAACGCGTTGTTAGTGAAATCGAAAACGTATTGTCTTCATTTAAAACTAGTCTGAAATAGATGTTTTTGATTTCGGTATCGCCCATTGTTTTGGCCAAAGTCAATTTTGCAAAAGTTCCGGCTTGGATACTTTCTTTAACTCGTTCACAAAAAAGGGCAAATATTGGTTCGTAGGACATGATGTTTGTATTATAATTTAACCGCAAAAGTCGCAAAGATTTACGCAAGGTTCGCTAAGTTTTTGATTTCCTTGTGTGCTTTGCGTAATCCCTTGCGACCTTTGCGGTTAAGAAAATTATTTCCCTGTAAATTCAGCTTTACGTTTTTCTAAAAATGCTGTTGTTCCTTCTTTAAAATCCTGAGTCCCGAAACACTTTCCGAACGATTTGATTTCAGTATCAAATCCGTTTTTACCGTCTGTAAAGTTGGCATTGATAGCTTTTATCGCTTTACTGATTGCAAATGGCGCATTTTTAATGATTTTATGAGCAATTACATTTGTAAATGATAATAGTTCCGCCTGAGGCACTACATGATTCACTAAACCATATTGTTTGGCTTCTTCAGCAGAAATCATTGCCGCCGTCATGATCATTTCCATTGCACGGCCTTTACCCACTAATTGAGGTAACCGCTGCGTTCCTCCATAACCTGGAATCAATCCTAAAGTTACTTCTGGCAATCCCATTTTCGCATTATCTGAAGCCACTCTAAAATGACAAGCCATTGCCAGTTCTAATCCGCCGCCTAATGCAAAACCATTAACGGCTGCAATAACTGGTTTTTTCAAATTCTCAATAAAATCAAATAAAGATTCCTGCCCTTCAGCAGCTAATTGCGCGCCTTCGACAATTGTATAATTTGCAAATTCAGAAATATCAGCTCCGGCCACAAAGGCTTTTTCACCGCTTCCGGTTAAGACAATTACACGAACATCGTCATTTTTACTTAATAATTTAACTGCTTTGCTCAGATCACTAATGGTTGCTTTGTTTAAAGCATTCAGTTTTGTTGGTCTGTTAATGGTGATCGTTGCAATTTTTTCTTCAATAGAAATTAAGATATTTTCGTAGTCCATGACGGTTAGTTTAAGAGTTAGTAATGGGCAAGGAAACTCTAAATGTGGTTCCTTTTCCGTAAGTTGACTCAAAGGTAATTGTTCCTTTGTAATTTTCGATAATGTTTTTGATAATTCCGAGTCCAAGTCCCATGCCACTGGTTTTAGTCGTAAATTTTGGTTCGAAGATTCGGCCGATATCTTGTTTCTGGATTCCGATTCCATTGTCTTTTACAGCAATTTCAACATTATTATTTCTTCTTTTTACCGTAACGACAATTGATTTTTGAAACTGACTTTCGGGAATGGCCTGAGTTGCATTTTTAACCAAATTGGTAATCACACGAATCAACTGAGTTCTGTCCATTTTTGAGATGATTTCTTCTTCGTCTTTTTCAAAAATAATATAATCTTCGTTGAAAATATCCAAAGCCAATTCGACAACCTCAACAACATTCAACGTTTCATTTTGCTGTGCAGGCATCGAAGCAAAGTTCGAAAATGCCGAAGCCACCGCCGTCATCGTATCAATCTGCTGAATTAAAGTTTCTGAGTAATCATTCATCTTTTGCTTTACATCAGGATCATTTGGATCAAATTTTCTCTGGAAACTCTGAACCGTTAATCGCATCGGCGTAAGCGGATTCTTGATTTCGTGCGCGACTTGTTTCGCCATTTCGCGCCAGGCTTCTTCACGTTCACTTTGGGCAAGTTTGATCGCACTCGTTTCGAGTTTGTCGACCATTCCGTTATACGCTTTAATCAGGAAGTTGACTTCTTTACTATTTGCCTCTAAAACAATTTTCTCGTTTTTCTGATCCAAATTGGTTTCTTCCAATCTGTCGGAAATGGTTTTTAGCGATTTTGTGATGTATGTTGAAAGGAAATACGCCAAAGCAAAAGCCACAATCAGCATAAAAGAATAAACCTGACTCAGACGAATTAGGAAAGTATTCAATTCGTTATCATAATAACCATCGTCTTCTAAATAAGGAAGATTCAGGATTCCGAGCGGTTTGAATTTTTCATCTTTTATCAAACTATATGAAGATCTGTTTTTAACTCCGTCAATCGTTTTAATATCCACAAAACGCTTTTCAATAGAAGAACGAACTAATTTTAGAATATATTCGGGAATTGGCGGTGCAATTTTATCAACGGCAAAAGATTCTTTTGAAGATTTTAAAAGTTTCCCGTCAAGACTGTAAATATTGATTTCGATTTTATGAATCTGCGCCAGTTCGTGGATTTTATCTTTAAAAATCAAATCCAAGTTTTGCGTTTTCAGCGGATAAGTAGTAGTCGCCAGAACGTAATTGATATGTTCTTTTACGGCATTTTCTTTTCGTTCTAAACGTTCCTGATGATATTCTTTGGCCTCAGTTTTAAACTGAATAATCGAAATCGAAGCCAATAAAAAAGATGCGACAACAATCAATACAATCATCGACAGGAAAATCCTGGTACGAAGGGAAAGCATTGACATTTTGAAGTTCTGCATGTTTTTTAATTATAAATTGTGAATTGTAAATTATGAATTATTCGGTCTGCATTATAATTTACCATTAACAATTCACAATTTACCATTATTTCTTTTCTCTAATTCTTTTATAAAATCGGAATCCAAGCATTATTAAAACCGAGAATAAAACAATTCCGATTACGCCGAAAATCCAGTTGATGGCACTTTTTAAAACTACTAAAAAAACGACTGCAAACAAAATAATCGTTGCGCCTTCATTCCATAAACGCATAAAATTATTGGTATATTTTACCTCATCGTTTTGCAGTTGTTTAAAAATCTGATGGCATTTTCCGTGATATAAATACAAAAGGAAAACGAAGCATAATTTTACATGCATCCATGGCATTTTCATCCATATATGACCTGCATCTGTAAAAAACAGCATCCAAAAAGCAAAAATACTCGCCAAAACCGCCGACGGCCATGTAATAATGTACCACAAACGGTAGGCCATAATTTTGTATTGCGCCTGTAATATTTCTTTTTCCGGCGAAGGTTTTTCGTTGGCTTCTATTTGATACACAAACAAACGCACAATATAAAACAAACCAGCAAACCAAGTGATCACAAATATAAGATGCAGTGATTTTAAGTAATTATAGTATTCCATTAATATTTAGTTTCAGGTTTCAGGTTTCAGGTTTCAGGTTTCAGGTTTCAGGTTATTTCTCAAAGTTGAGCATAACTTGAAACTTTAAACCTGAAACAAAAATTTATTTAGCCCAATCGTTAATCCAGTTACTAACTGTCTGGCACCATTCATCATCATCATTCAAACACGGAATTGCCAAGAATTCTTCTCCTCCTTTTGCTTCAAAATCTTCTTTGGCACGCATCGCGATTTCTTCCAGAGTTTCTAAACAGTCTGAAACGAAAGCCGGCGTTACAACTGCCAATTTCTTGATTTCTTTGGCCGGCATATTATCAATTTCAACATCCGTATAAGGCTCTAACCATTTATCACCCGCTAAACGCGATTGAAAAGTCAGACTGTATTTATCTTCTGGAAGTCCCAATAATTTTACAACTTGTTTTGTTGTTTCATAACATTGGTGGCGGTAACAGAATTCATGAGCCGGAGAAGGCGTGTTACAGCAAGAACCATCAATTTTACAATGTGATTTGGTTACATCTGTTTTGCGAATATGACGTTCTGGAATTCCGTGGTAAGAAAACAACAAATGATCATAATCAAAACCAACTAAATGTTTTTGAATTGAATCGGCTAAATTTTTGATATAATCTGGTTTATTATAAAATGCCGGAACATCCGTAAATTTCATGTTTGGAAATTTCTTTTTACGAATTTCTTCTGCTTTTACTAAAATCGTCAAAGTCGAAGCCATTGCATATTGCGGATATAATGGAAAAAGCATTACTTCATTTACACCTTTATCATGCAATTCCTGAAGTCCTTTTTCGATTGTCATGCTTCCGTAGCGCATTGCTAATGCAACTGGAACATTTACCAAAGGCTGTACTTTTTTCTGCATTCTTTCAGAAAGAACTACTAACGGAGAACCTTCTTCCCACCAAATTTTCGCGTAAGCGTGCGCTGATTCTTCTGGTCTTTTTCTCAAAATAATACCGCGAACCAATAATGCTCTTAATAAATACGGAACGTCAATCACGTATTTATCCATTAAAAATTCATCTAAATAAGGTTTTACGTCTTTTGGTGTTGGACTTTCTGGAGATCCTAAGTTTACTAATAATACGCCTTTCATTATTCTTTTTTTGCTTTAGGCTTTAAGCTTTAGGCTTTAAGCATTTTGTTTATTTTAATTTTCGTCAAAAGTAGAACTTGCTGCTTTTTAGAAATATGATAATTATTACTTTTTAATTATGTCTTTATTTATAATATTGATGCTTTTAATATTTGCTTAATTCTTTTTCCATTTTTTCTTTCCATCCTTTTCCATTTCTATTATCTAAATAAGAATCTGTTATTTTATGATATGCTCTTATTGCTTCATCCATTTTTTTGTCACCAATTACACAACCTTGATTTTTCATAAATAAACCATATTTTTTATAAATACTATCTCGTTTATGCTTTCTTATTTCTTGAATTTTTCTTTGAGCTTCGATAGGAGAAATAAATGGCAAACCATAAGTAAATGTTTTCACACTGTCAACTTCAATATCATGTAAAGCTTGATTTTTATATTCAGCCAACAACGGACTGTCTGGTGATTTACAGTTAAAGAAAACAACACATATTATAAAAGCAACTTTTTTCATTCCATTAAACATTCGCATTAATCGACATTAAATATTTTTTTGGAGTTGTGGCAAACTTTTTCTTGAATGCTGCTATAAAGTGACTTCCGGTGCTGTAGCCAATTTTCAACCCCACTTCGTTTACATTATAAGAACCGCTGTCTAAAAGTTTTCGAGCGAAATCCATTTTGTAATCGAAAAGGAAACCGTAAACCGTATCGCCGTAGATTTGTTTGAAACCCATTTTGAGTTTCTTCAAATTCAAACCAATTTCATCTGCCAGTTCTTGTAATCCTGGTGGTTCGGCCATATTCGCAATGATGATTTCTTTGGCTCTACGAATTTTCAGAACGTTATCTTCATCAATTAAAAACGGACACTGTTCTGCGTTTGGATCTTCGGTTCTGTTAAAATACAAACTCAGCAATTCGTATCCTTTTCCTTTATAATAAAGGTTTTTTATGGATGGATGAAGATTGTAATGAAACAACTGACTCAGAACAATTGCCATTGACGGACTGATATTTCCTTCGTTATAATACTTTTTGTCCTTATTATCAGGACTTAAAAACGTAATATAATCGGCTTCAGCAGAAAATAACGCATGAAATTTTTTAATGGAAACAATTACAGAAATCACCCAAGAGTTTGGGGCCAGTTCTAAATTAAGTGGCAATTCTTTCTGCGGATTATACAAAAGCAGCGATTTTTCTTCTTTCAATTCTAAAGCATAATTGCCCTGATTGAATAAAAATTTGGCATTGCCTTTTATCCCGAAGTGAAACTGTATCAGGCCGGTACCTATTTCGTGCTGTGCATAAAAAGGCTCAGAACCATCGTTTTGAAAACGAATCAGCGTAAAGTCGTCTTCAATTTTTATAACTTCTTGAGAACTCATAGCGATATTTTTTTTGGACTAAAATCAACCAGCAGTGAAAATGTTATTTAGAATGACTCTAAACAAATAGTTTCAAACGACTTGATTTTGCTACAAAAGTACTGCTTTTTGCATAAAAACAGACGTTTAGATTCAAAAAATCATGCAGCGATACAAAAAGTACTTTCAGCGTTACTTTTATCAATAGTATAGTAATAATTTTGTTGCACTTTTATGAAAGTGAATTTATGGAAAACAATAACGTACCGAAACACCTTTATTTTTACTCAGTTGGTCTGAGTTATAAAAAAGCTGATGCTGAGGTCAGAGGTCAATTTAGTTTGGATGCAGTAGCGAAAACGCGTTTGCTGGAACAAGCTAAAACTGAAGGAATAGAAAGTTTAATTGTCACTTCAACCTGCAACAGAACCGAAATTTATGGTTTTGCAGAACATCCATTTCAATTAATCAAATTAATCTGCGACAACAGCAACGGTTCTGTTGACGCTTTTCAAAAAGTTGGTTTCGTTTATAAAAACCAAGAAGCAATCAACCATTTATTTCGTGTAGGAACTGGTTTAGACAGTCAGATCTTAGGTGATTTTGAAATTATATCTCAAATCAAAACTTCTTTTATCCATTCAAAATCAATGGGCTTAGCCAATGCTTTTATGGAAAGATTGGTTAACGCGGTGATTCAGGCAAGTAAAAGAATTAAAACGGAAACCGAAATTAGCTCTGGCGCAACTTCTGTTTCTTTTGCATCAGTTCAATACATTCTTAAAAATGTTGAAGACATCAGCAACAAAAACATTTTACTTTTCGGAACAGGAAAAATTGGAAGAAATACTTGCGAGAATTTAGTAAAACATACTAAAAACGAGCATATTACTTTAATCAACCGCACTAAAGACAAAGCTGAGAAATTGGCTGGAAAACTTAATTTGATTGTTAAAGATTATTCTGAATTACATTTAGAACTTCAAAAGGCAGACGTTGTTGTTGTAGCAACTGGTGCTCAAAACCCAACAGTTGACAAAGCGATTTTAAATCTTAAAAAACCGCTATTGATTCTGGATTTGTCTATTCCGAAAAACGTTAACGAAAACGTGGAAGAATTAGAAGGCGTAACTTTAATTCACATGGATTATTTGTCGCAATTGACAGATGAAACATTGGAAAACAGAAAATTACACATTCCTGCTGCTGAAGCAATCATCGAAGAAATCAAAGAAGAGTTCGTGGTTTGGATGAAAGGCCGAAAATTTGCGCCGACCATCAATGCTTTAAAAGACAAATTGAACGCGATCAAAGCTTCTGAATTGGATTTCCAAAGTAAAAAAATCGCTGATTTTAATGAAGCGCAAGCTGAAATTATCAGCAACAGAATCATTCAAAAAATCACTACTCATTTCGCAAATCATTTAAAAGACGACGATACTATGGTTGATGAAAGCATCGAATGGATCGAAAAAGTCTTCAAAATAAAAGCATCTTAAATAAAATTTTAAACCATATAAGTTATATAAGTTCATTTAAAAACTGTGTTTTTACCCAAACTACTTAAATTTACTTATATAACTTATATGGTTCAAGAAACAAAACATGGCTGAAAAAACAATCAGAATTGGAACTCGTGACAGCGAATTAGCACTTTGGCAGGCACATACTGTCGAAAAGAAATTAAACGATTTGGGTTATAAAACCTCAATTGTTGCTGTAAAATCTCAAGGCGATATTATTCTGGACAAACCGCTTTATGAACTTGGTATAACTGGAATTTTCACAAAAACGCTGGACATTGCCATGATTAATGGCGATATTGATATTGCGGTGCATTCTATGAAAGATGTTCCAACGGCTTTACCAAAAGGAATTGTTCAGGCAGCGGTTTTAGAAAGAGCTAATGTTTTAGACATTTTGGTTCATAAAGGAAATGCTGATTTTGGAGATAAACCAAGCACGATTGCAACTGGAAGTTTACGCCGCCAGGCACAATGGTTTAACAAATATCCAAACCATACCGTAGTTGATTTACGCGGCAACGTGAATACCCGTATGCAAAAACTTCAGGATAATGATTGGGACGGAGCTGTTTTTGCCGCTGCAGGTTTAGAGCGAATTAACTTAAAACCTGAAAATTATATTAATTTAGATTGGATGATTCCCGCGCCAGCACAAGGAGCAATGCTTGTTGTAGCAATGGAAAATGACAATTATACATTAGATGCCCTTTCGCAGTTAAATCATATCGAAACTGAAATCTGTACGTATATCGAACGTCAGTTTTTGAGAACGCTTGAAGGCGGATGTACTGCCCCAATTGGAGCTTTAGTAACTTATAATGAAGATGAAGATACTTTGCATTTTCAAGGTGTTTTACTTTCTATTGATGGAAAACAAAAACTGGAAATCAACAAAACGGTTGATATTTCAGAATGGAAAAAATTAGGTTTCAACTCTGCTCAGGAAATTTTGAATAATGGAGGAACAGAATTAATGAAACAGATTAAAGAATCCCTGAAAAAATAATGGCGAAATCAATTCAGATATTATCTACAAAAATCTTATCTCCTCTTCAAAAAGAAGAGTTGAAAAAAGCCGGCTTTGATCTAATCGAAGCCGATTTCATTAAAACCGAAAACAAACCTTTTCAATTAAAAGACCTCAACGAAAGTCTTATCTTCACGAGTCAGAATGCTGTTCACAGCGTTTTATCTCATCCCGATTCAGAGCAGTTAAAGAAAAAAAATGTGTATTGTGTCGGACTTAAAACTAAAACGCTTTTAAGCGATAATGGCTTTAATGTGGTTGCTTATACAGGGTACGCCGCAGATTTAGCCGAAATTATAACTTTGATTTACGGAAATGAAAGTTATACTTTTTTCAGTGGCAACCTTAGAAGAGATACTTTACCAAACGCATTGAAAGAAGCTGGTATAAAATTGAACGAAATACAGGTTTATGACACTTCTTTACAACCGCAAAAAATAAAGACAGCTGTCGATGCGCTATTATTTTTCAGTCCATCTGGCGTTGAAAGTTATTTGAAAGAGAATACAATTAAAAAAGAAGTTTGTTTCTGCATTGGCGATACAACGGCAGAAGCTTTATCGAAAATAACAAAGAATATCATCGTTGCAGATCAGCCCACAATTGAACATGTAATCCAAGATGTCATTCACGAATATAAATAAATTAAAGCTATAAGCTTTAGGCAGTAAGCCTTAAGCAAAAAAGATAGACAAACACCGCTTAAAGCCTAAAGCTTAAAGCCTAAAGCAAGAAAAAAATGTTAAAAAACGACCTATTTTTAAAAGCATTAAAAGGAGAAACAGTTCAACACCCGCCAGTATGGATGATGCGTCAGGCAGGAAGGTATTTACCTGAATTTAGAGAACTTCGTGATAAATATGATTTTTTCACACGCTGCGAAACCCCAGAATTAGCTGCCGAAATTACGGTGCAGCCTATCCGCAGAATCGCTCCAGATGCTGCTATTTTATTTTCGGATATTTTAGTAGTTCCGCGTGCTATGGGAATTCACGTAGAATTAAAAGACAATCTGGGACCAATAATTCCAAATCCGATTCGTTCTTTGGCAGATGTTCACAAAGTTTATGTTCCAGATGTAAATGAAACTTTAGGTTACGTTTTTGACGCTGTGAAATTGACTAAGGAAATGTTGAACGACGAAGTGCCTTTAATTGGTTTCGCTGGTTCACCTTGGACCATTTTCTGTTATGCTGTTGAAGGAAAAGGTTCTAAAAGTTTTGATACCGCAAAAGGATTCTGTTTTTCAAATCCAGCCGCAGCACATACTTTACTACAAAAAATTACTGATACGACTATTTTATATTTAAAAGAAAAAGTAAAATCGGGAGTAAATGCTGTTCAGATTTTTGATTCTTGGGGAGGAATGCTTTCTCCTGTTGATTATCAGGAATTTTCATGGAAATATATCAACCAGATCGTTGATGCTTTAGCTGATATTACGCCAGTTATTGTTTTCGGAAAAGGGTGTTGGTTTGCTCTTGGCGAAATGGGTAAAAGTAAAGCTTCTGCATTAGGAGTTGACTGGACTTGTTCGGCTAGAAATGCTCGTTATTTGTCTGGAGGAAATATTACTTTACAAGGAAATTTTGATCCATCAAGATTACTTTCTCCAATTCCAACTATCAAGAAAATGGTTCATGAAATGATCGATGAGTTCGGAAAAGATAAATATATCGTAAATTTAGGTCACGGAATTTTACCAAATATCCCTGTAGATCACGCAAAAGCGTTTATTGACGCAGTGAAGGAATACGGGCAATAATAGTTGATCGTTTATGGTTGATAGTTGTTGGATAAAAATACTATCAACCATAAACCGACAACCAACAACTCAAAAAATGCTAAACAAAGGCCTAAGAGACGAAGAAAGCATTAGAATAGAGAATACTCTAAAGACTTTGCATGCTCTAGTTTTTGTTCCAAAATTTTGGAATGCTGAAGATACAAGTCTGATCGATGAGCAGTTAAAAAGTTTTGGATTAAGTCTAGAAAGAACAATTGAAATTCCTGAAGAAGAGTTGATTATTTTGTTACAGCGATGTCATTTAGACTGGAACCAACAAGAACAATTTGCAGATATTCTGGTGAGTTTATCTCAGGAAAAGCAATTTGATTTCTTAAGAAAATCACTTGCCATTTACCAATACATCCAACAAGAAAGCAAGGTTTTTTCTTTTGGGATAAACAATAAAATCGCTTTGTTAAAATTTGAATGAGTTATCTAGAAAAAATTTTAAACGATATTGCTGATTTTAATTTTGAAAAATTGAATCCATTGTATCAAGGTTTTTTTGTAATGGTGTTTTTTGCAATATTTGTTAGCACATGTTCGTATTTTTCAAACGAAGTCAAAATTAGTAAAGACGCGTATAGAGAGATGTTTGATGAAAAATTTTCTGGATTAATTGTAAAAAAATATTTAGATAAAGAAAACAGAAAAACACCAACTTTTAAATTAAAAGATTCAAGTACCGTAATTCAATACTATGTTCTTTGGGAAAAAGCTGAAATAGGAGATTCATTGTCTAAAAAAGCAAATTCAAGATTTGTAAAAATCTTTAAAAAAGACACTACAATAGTAATTGACATGAATGTTGCATTCAAATATCATGATACTATACCAGAAAAGGAAAAATAAAAACATGAAAGATAAATTTTACGCCTACATACAAAACTTACAAGACCAAATCTGCGCAGGATTAGAAGCTGTTGACGGAACTGCAAAATTCCGTGAAGATCTTTGGAAACGTCCAGAAGGCGGTGGCGGAAGAACGCGCGTTATCGAAAGTGGCCCAGAAAGCTCGGGAGTTTTTGAAAAAGGCGGTGTAAACATTTCAGCCGTTCACGGAAAACTTCCTGAAACGATGCAGAAAATGTTTGGTGTTGGCGAAGCCGATTTCTTTGCCTGTGGATTAAGTTTGGTCATTCACCCGAAAAGCCCGATGGTTCCTACCGTGCACGCTAATTGGCGATATTTTGAAATGTATGACGAGTCTGGAAAAGTAATTCAGCAATGGTTTGGCGGCGGACAAGATTTAACGCCTTATTATTTGTTTGAAGAAGATGCCAGACATTTTCATCAAACTTGTAAAACGGCTTGCGACAAACATAATCTGGAATTTTATCCAAAATATAAAAAACAATGCGACTCATATTTCTGGAACGCACATAGAAATGAAGCCAGAGGAATTGGCGGTTTGTTCTTTGATTATTGCAAAGCAAATGAAGAAATGTCAATGGAAGATTGGTACAATTTCGTAACCGAAGTCGGCAATAGTTTCCTTGAGGCTTATGTTTCGATTGTGGAAAAGAGAAAAAATCTAAAATATACTCCAGAAAATAGAACATGGCAGGAAATCCGCCGCGGTCGTTATGTGGAGTTTAATCTAGTACACGATAAAGGAACTTTATTCGGATTAAAAACCAACGGAAGAATTGAAAGTATTTTGATGAGTCTGCCTCCGCATGTGCAGTGGGTTTACGACCATCATCCAGAAGCTGGAAGTGAAGAAGAGAAGTTGATAAATGTATTAGCAAATCCTCGTGAATGGATTTAATTTTTATTGAATGATTTGTATTTGATATCTCGCTCAACTGTAGGCTATTATCTGAATATCTATAAACATAATGCTCCACTGGAGCATTTTTTATTTACAGGAATCAGAGAGAGACAAAATATTTATAGTAAGAATGCCCCATTATAAAACATACCAATGCATTTTTCCTCAAAGCTTCGGAGAAGCCTAATATTTATAGAGCAAATTGTTCGCGCCCAATATAAAGCCCCAGAGGGGCGACATATTTCTAACAAATTACACCCCTAAAGGAAAGCCATAGAGCTACATACAGTTCAAACTATACAATACTTATCCTACAAAATTAAATTTATTGGTTAACTTTACCAATTAGTAATTTTAATTTAAAACATGGCAAACACTTACTCTCAGTTATATGTACAAATTGTTTTTGCTGTAAAAGGAAGACAAAATTTAATTTCCAAAAAATGGAAAGATGAAATATATAAATACATTACAGGAATTATTACCAATCAGAAACAAAAACTGATTGCTATTAACGGAATGCCAGATCATATTCATATCTTAGTTGGAATAAAACCAAATATTCCATTATCAGATTTAGTTAGAGATATTAAATCAAGTTCATCCAAATTTATCAATGAACAAAAATGGATTAATGGAAAATTTGAATGGCAGACAGGTTTTGGCGCTTTTTCATATGGACACTCACAATTAACGAATGTCATTAAATATATTGAAAATCAAGAAGAGCATCATAGAACCAAAACATTCAAAGAAGAATATATGGCATTTTTAAAATTGTTCAATATTGATTTTAGAAATGAATATCTCTTTGAAGATATTTAAATATATGTCGCTCCTATGGAGCTTCAAGTCTTATTCTATTATTACAATTTCTAGAAATATTTTGCTTCTCCGAAGCATTTTTTAAATACGACATGACCTTGAAACTCATTTACGCCATATTCTTCACCAGCATTTTTGGATGTTTTGCCCAAAACGATTCCATACAGAATCCGTATTTTAAATCATATAATGATAAAATTACTGCCAGCGTATATTATCTGGATACTTCCAATAATTTTCAGATTACTTCAGATAATCAGGATCCAAAAATTTATTTAGATCTTATTCCTAACCGAAGAGAGCAGATTGGTTTTAATTTGAATTATAAAATAATTGATGTTACTATTGGTTTTGCTCCAAAATTTCTGAGCGGTAATAAAGGCGATTCAAATTCTAAAAACTTTAATTTCAACACCCGTTTTTATTATAAAAAATGGATGCAGTCTTTTACTTTTATCAACCAAAAAGGGTTTTATCTAAGCGATGATAATATAACTGCACAGCTCCCAAATATGCGAACTACTAAAATTGGCGGGACGACAGCTTATATTTTTAATGATAAATTTTCTTTTAAAACCTTGGTCAGCCAAAACGAATGGCAGACCAAAAGCTCCGGAAGTTTTATTCCGACCTTCACATTTTATTACACCAATCTGGATTTAAACACTCCCGACTCTTCTCCTGGAGACTTGTATGTTTTTACTTTGGCACCCTCCTATTTTTATAATTTTGTAATTAGTGACCGTGTTTTAATTGGCGCCGGAATAGGTTTGGGAGCCGGCATTAATACGATGGATGGTGACACCTCTGCTTTGTACGAATTAGATCTTAATTTGAAAATTGCCTACAATAAAGATCGTTTCTTTGGCTATATGAGCCTTAATTCTATAAGTTTTGCCCAAGATGATAAAGTAGAAGCGAGACTCAATGACAATATTTCGACTCTTAAAATTTCTATTGGATATCGATTTGATCCTCCAAAGAAAGTAAAAGAGGTTTATGATAAAGTGAATGAAAAGATTGGAATTTGAGAAATCTTTAAACTGCAAAGTATTAAGCATCAAAAAAATGCGTAAATTACAGGTATTTGTAAAACTAAACGCATTATTATGGAAAATATAAACAAGGATCAATTAAATCGGATGCATGCTGGAAAAGGATTTATTGCAGCATTAGATCAAAGCGGCGGCAGTACCCCAAAAGCATTATCGGTTTATGGCGTTCTAGAAAACAGCTTCTCCAATGACGAAGAAATGTACACGCTTGTCCATGAAATGAGAACTCGAATTATTAAAAGTCCAGCATTTGACAGTGAATATATCCTCGGCGCTATTTTGTTTGAAAACACAATGGACCGTAAAATTGACGGTCAATGGACAGCTGATTATTTGTGGGAGAAAAAAAATATAGTTCCTTTTTTAAAAGTAGACAAAGGACTTGCTGATGTGGCCAGCGGCGTACAATTGATGAAACCTATTCCGAATTTAGATGATTTATTGACAAGAGCAGTAGAACGAAATATCTTTGGAACCAAAATGCGCTCGGTAATTAAAGAAGCAAATCCCGACGGAATACGCGATGTTATTGAACAGCAGTTTAGAGTAGGTTTACAAATCTTTAATAAAGGATTGATTCCAATAATTGAACCCGAAATTGATATTTACAGCGCCGACAAAGAAAAATCAGAACAAATTCTAAAAGATGAAATCACCAAACAGCTTAACGCATTAGACAAAGATGTAAAAGTAATGTTGAAACTTTCTATTCCAACAAAAGCTAATTTTTATAGTGAATTAATTTCTAATCCTCACATTGTGCGTGTTGTTGCGCTGTCTGGAGGTTATTCGAGAGAAGAAGCCAATGAAAAACTAGCTCAAAATAACGGATTAATTGCCAGCTTCTCAAGAGCATTATCCGAAGGACTTTCTGTTGGACAGTCAGATGATGACTTTAATACCGTACTTGGCACAACCATTAACGATATTTACAAAGCATCCATTACATAAAAAATTCATTTTGAGATATAAAAAAGCCCGAAAATTAGATTTTTCGGGCTTTTGATTTTATAGGGATTAATTATTTCGAAGTCATTTCATCGGCTAAATCTAATGTCTGTAAAATAATGTTTTTATCAGCTTTATGAGAATTTAGTTTAAAGATAAATTTCAGCTTATTATCAACTAGTTTTTTAGGCGATTCTGTTGTAATATCAGAAAATTGTCCTGCGATTTTATTAAATAGTATCAGATCTGATTCTTTAGCATTCTTCCCAAAAGTACTTACAGTCTGTGCAATATTTAATTTACCAGACATGTAATTTTTGCCAAGATCTTTTTTTATTTCTTTAACAAAAGTTCCCGTTCCGTTATTAAAATAATCCATTGTGTTGGCAATAACCACAACATCTTTGTCTTTTAGGATAAATATAGTGCCGTATTCTTCTGTTCCAAAAATCTGGTAATAATTTCCGTTTTGTGTTAATAGTTTTTTACGAACACCCAATTGCAAAAGTTTATCTCCAAATGTAGGATGCGTCGAAGTAAATATTACAGAAAAGAGCGGAATTGATTTTTTCACCTTTTCTTCTGTTATCGTTTCTTCATAATTTTCGTCGTAACCGTATTTTTTAGTCATTACCTCAACATCTTTCATACCATATAAAAATGCGCTTAAATCACCATCAAAAAGCTTTGCAGTGGCTTCTTCATCGACTATTGTCGATATTAAATCTGTAACAATCGTTATATCTTCTTTTCCAAATTTAGGATTCTGAAATATATCAGCTGTTAACGAAGGAAAACTTTCAAGCGCTTGTTTTGTATTCATGTGATACGAACCGTAAGCCAAAGGTTTTTGCGCTGGGAAATAATTAAAAATGTTTTTATTTATTTTTCTATTGGTGATCTTGCCCATTACATCTGCAATTTCTTCAGAGTATTCTATAACCTCTTCAACACGTGCATTATCCTTGTCAAAATAAAAGTCAACATTTATTCCTTTTACAAAATTCCCAAAGTTTTGCTGCATCGGAAAAAATTTATCGTAGCCTCCAAATATTGCCATTGGATAATTGTATGCAGAATATAAACTTGAAAATACGCGCCCGTAATCTAACCAAGATGAAATATCTGCCGACTCATTTATCTTTGATGAAATTGGCGCAGTAAACCCATTTTCAAATAATTCTTTAACAATTGCATTTTGTTTGACCGCAAGTTCACGATCCAATTCTGCCTGCTGTAAAGTATATTCTTCATACGGATTTCCATCATACAAATATTCTTCCTCAGCAGCATCTGACGCTGCAGGTGCTTCAATAGCTATTGGTGCCTTAACAACTTCTACCGGATCGCCGTAGCTTTCTTCAGAATAAACAGAATCATTTAAAACTGGTGGCGGAACATCGTAAAAGTTTTTAGAACGTGTTTTTGTTAATTCTAAAATAACCAAATAATTATTATTCCACACCATCGATTGCCTTTTACCTTTTACCGTCAAAACAGAATATTTTCCAAAATCCTCAATTCCTGCAATAGAATCATTGCTGTCGCTGATTTTGAATTCTTTCACTAAAAATTGTGTAACTGCATCCCTATTCTTTATCGGAATTGTAACTTGGTAATACGGAATACTATCTGAGAATTTTCCGTGAATTGTAATTTTCTGGTCCAGCTGAATAACCGAAGTATATTTAGTAAAATCAAAATCTGGTTTTTTACTGCTGTATTTATTTATCAGTGGATGATTTAAAACCTCAGCAACACTTACTTTTTTAGAAAGCTGATTTCCGTTGAATTGCACAAAGTAATCATATTTGTTTGTCTGACCAAAGGTCAAATAAGCGGCGAGTAAAAAAATAAAGGTGTAAAAATGCTTCATAATTAAGGCGTTAATTGGATTGTATTATTCATTAATGTTGATTTCTTTAAAACACTATACATGCTTTGTTTCAAAAAAACCGTCTTTTTATTTGTTGAAATTTTACTGTTTGCATTATTTACCGACAGAATATCTTTATCAAAAGTATAAATCGAAATAATGCTGGCTTCTTCAAGATCTTTCTTTTTCTTCGGATCGTTTACCGTTTTTTCCGGAATTGGATAAGAGGCAATTCGTTCAAAAGTTTTGCCGCTTCCGCTAAAGTGAATCTGATCGCGCTGATTGTTTATCGTGTTCACAACGGCATTCAATGCTTTCAAATTAGCATAATTGAGTTTGATAATGAAAACGTAATTGTCAAAATCTGTTTTTGTGGTTACATTTGAGATTCCGTCAATTTTTGAAGCTTTGGATTTAAAGTCTTCCAGTTTCTGGGCGATTTCCTGTTCGTTCGGGATTTTTACGCCATCAACTTCTTCCAAAAAAATAGCCGATTTGGTTTTGAACCACGACTTGGAAAAATCAACCATTAATGTATATTCACCACTTTGGTCACTGCGGTGTTTGATTCTTTCTGTTATCTCAAAACAACTTGTTAAGAGCAGACAGCAAAATAAAGCGAGAAATTTCTTCATTTAGCAAATTTAGATGGAATATTCTGAAAAACCATGCTTTGGTTGAAACAATAAAAAATCCAAATTTTTAGATAATATTAACTCATTCTACAACAAGCTAAACGCCTTATTTGTTCCTTTTTCTTTAACTTTGCGCCACTCATCAAAAATTGAGATAAACTTCAAAAAAAATTAAAACAACTGCAGTTTTAGAAATAGATTTTCAGTCTGATATCAGAGAAATCAACTAGAAAAATCTAAAATCTAAAATCTAAAATCTAAAATTATATGTTCCCATTACAAAGAGGCAGAAGATTAAGAGTAAATGAATCCATTCGTTCTTTAGTACGCGAAACCAGCTTAAGTCCATCGGATTTTATGTTTCCTATGTTTATTGCTGAAGGAGAAAATGTAAAAGTCGAAATTCCGTCAATGCCGGGAATTTTCAGAAGATCTATAGATTTAACGGTTGAAGAAGTGAAAGAACTTTATGATTTAGGAATTCGCGCCGTTAATATTTATGTAAAAGTCAACGAAAACTTAAAAGACAATACTGGAAAAGAGGCTTGGAATTCTAATGGGTTAATGCAGCAGGCTATTCGTTCCATAAAAGAAGCTTGTCCAGAAATGATCGTTATGCCAGATGTGGCGTTAGACCCTTATTCTATTTACGGTCATGACGGAATTATAAAAAATGGCGATGTAGAAAACGACAGCACAGTTGAGGCTTTAGTAAAAATGGCCGTTTCTCACGCAGAAGCTGGTGCCGATTTTGTTGCGCCAAGTGATATGATGGACGGACGCGTTTTACGTCTTCGCGAAGGTTTGGATGCTGCCGGATTTCAGAATGTTGGCATCATGAGTTATTCTGCTAAATATGCTTCTGCTTTTTACGGACCTTTTAGAGATGCTTTAGATTCGGCTCCAAAAGAGGCTGATGTTGTGGTTCCAAAAGACAAAAAAACATATCAAATGGATTACGCTAATCGTATCGAAGCAATTAAAGAAGCATTGTCAGACGTAGAAGAAGGCGCAGATATGGTTATGGTAAAACCTGGAATTGCTTATTTGGATATCGTTCGCGAAATAAAAAATACAGTACATGTTCCTGTAACCGTTTATCAGGTTTCTGGAGAATACGCAATGGTTAAAGCAGCATCTGAAAGAGGCTGGCTTGACCACGATAAAATTATGATGGAACAATTAATGTGCATCAAACGTGCAGGTGCTAATCTTATTTCTACTTATTTTGCTAAAGAAGCGGCAATATTATTAAACAAGTAATTATTCACAAAAAAACATATACTTTAGCGCAACAAATCTAAACTATAAGTATATGAAAAAATTATTACTTTCTTTCTTGTTAGTTACTAGCTTAACGACTGTAGCTCAGGAAATTAAATTTAAAAAAGACAAAATCAGTATCGATGGAACTGAAGTTGCAATTCTAGACAAAGAAAAAGTAACGTACAAAATCTTGACTTTGGATAACCGCCCCGTTTTTTCAATTGAGAGAAAAAGTGCTTTAATGCTTGATGGATCTACTCTTTACTGGTCTGTTCTTACTGATTTAAGTAACAGCAAAACCAACGAAGTGGTCGATTACGGTAAAGATCAGGGATTAAGTTTTCAAAAAACTATTGTTGCAAGTGTTTGTAATGATAAATACAAATTTATCAGTGCTGCAGGAATCGACGAAAAAGGAGTTTTGGAATTTATAAACGGTACTCCAACTGATATTCAAAAGGTAATTGCCGATGCGAATCAAAAAACAATTGACCAGTTAAAAGTGGAGCAGGATGCTATGGCAGCATTAAACATAATGGTATCAAACGGAATCATTTACCAAAAACAAGAAGTTTTAAAAGAAAATGGAATGGTAAAGGATTATGTAAAAATTGGAGATGTGGTGAAAAAGAACATCACTTTTATGGCTAATTGGCCTCCAAGTTTAGTGTACATGGTAAATTCAATATATACAGTTGTAGATAATAACAATAGGGAACAAACAAGAACCAGAGAAGTAGGTGGATGGTATGCTACAAAAACAGGATATGCGAATCCAAATACGGGTAAAAATATTAAAGACGAAGTTATCACAGCAGACAACAAATATTTTCCTTTAAAAGGTACGCTAACTGATACAGAAAAAATTAATCTTTCTTTTCAAAAAGGAGATAAAGATTTACTTGAAAAACAACTTGTAGCTAAATTACTTTTTAATGGCTACAAATTTGAAGCGATGAAATAATAAATTAAAATATGAATAAAGCAGTATTTTTAGCTGCTGTTTTAGCTTTTGCCTCTTGTAAAAAAGAGGGTTCTGAAAAAACAGATCAGACAACGGAATCGTACTCTGAAGGAGAATCGGCGAAAGCCAAAACTCCAGAAGAATTGGGAAAACAAATTTTTGAAGGAACTGGAAACTGCTTTGCATGCCACCAGCCTGATCAAAAAGTAATTGGACCAAGCGTTAAGGAAATTGCCAAAATTTATAAAGATAAAAATGGCGATATGCTTACTTTCTTAAAAGGAAACGCAGAACCAATTGTAGACCCGAGTCAGTTTGCGGTGATGAAAACCAACTTGCCGGTAACGCAGGCAATGTCTGATGAAGAATTAAAAGCTCTTGAAGCTTATATTTATTCGCATATCAAATAAATTAAAGTTTATAGAATAAAAAAACGGCGCTGATTTAGCGCCGTTTTCTATTTATGTATCTGTTCCATAGGAACATTTGTCGTAGAAAAAATTATATTGTTATGATTGTTTTTACATTCTGTAGGAACGTTTGCATTCTCATTTTTTTTAGCGATAAAACATATCAAATATTCCTACGGAACATAAACGAGACTTGGTTACTTTTTCTACCGATGAAACATTCCTACGGAATTATAAAAGGTATAAAATTTGAAAAGCTTAATTTTTTTTCACAAACAAAATGACCATAGAAAAAATGGGCTGTCTCGAGTTGAGCCAGCCCATTTTTATATCTTACGCAAAAATTACCAGATTTTAACTCTTTTTTCAGGTTCTAAATACATTGGATCACCTTTTTTAATTCCAAATGCTGCATAAAAAGAATCTAAGTTTTTGATTGGCACAACCGCTCTGTACATTCCCGGCGAGTGCGGGTCTGTTTTAACCTGACTTTTGATAGCTTCATCTCGAGATTTTGTTCTCCAAACAGTCGCCCAGGAAATAAAGAAACGTTGCTCTGGTGTAAGTCCGTCGATCAAACCTGGATTTCCGTGTTTTTTCAAATACAATTGTAAACCATCATATGCAGCGTTAATGCCGCCTAAATCTCCGATATTTTCACCCAATGTAAATTTACCGTCCACAAAAATTCCAGGAAGAGGTTCTAATGCGCTGTATTGTGCTGCTAATTCACCGCCAAGAGCTGTAAATTGTTTTAAATCCTCTGGCGTCCACCAGTCCACTAAATTTCCATCAGCATTGTAACGCGCTCCAGAATCATCAAAGCCATGAGATATTTCGTGGCCGATTACCGCTCCGATTCCGCCATAATTTACTGCTTCGTCAGCTTGATAATTATAGAAAGGAGGCTGTAAGATCGCAGCTGGGAATACAATTTCGTTATAAGAAGGATTGAAATAAGCATTAACGGTTTGCGGCGACATTCCCCACTCTGTTTTATCAACTGGTTTACCCAATTTTGCTAAGGCTTCAGCATAAGACCATTTTGATAAATTTTTCATATTGTCAAAATAAGTACCGCCTTCATTCACGTTTTTAAGTTCTAGTTTTGAATAATCTTTCCATTTATCAGGATATCCAATCTTAACTGTCAATTTGTTTAGTTTCTCAATGGCTTTTACTTTCGTCTCTTTAGACATCCAAGGCAGCGCATTGATTCTGTTTTCATAAGCCTGCATTACGTTAGCAATCATGTCTTTCGCTTTTGCTTTTGCTTCAGCAGGAAATAATTTTTCTACATATAATTTCCCTAAAGCTTCTCCCGTTGCCCCGTTGATTACCTGCAAAGCTACTTCTTCGCGCGGACGCTGTTTTAAAGCGCCAGTTAATGTTTTTCCGTAGAAATCAAAGTTTGCATTTTCAATCTCTGTACTTAAAGTTGAAGCCGATCTGTTTAATAATGACCATTTCAAATACTCTTTCCAAGCCTCTACTTTCTTTTCAGTAAAAATTTTCTCCAAAGCGATCATGTAACGAGGCTGTGCTACATTTACAGTATCTAATTTTGCCATCCCGATTCCTGTGAAATATTTTTCCCATTGAATAGAAGGCGTATTTTTTTTCAAATCTGCAACAGCAGTTGGATTGTATTGTTTTCTTCTGTCTCTTCTCTCCACACGGTCTAATCTTGGCGCAGACATTTCAACTTCTAACGCCAAAATTTGTTTGGCACTTTCTTTTGCTTTTGCAGGAGATTCTCCAATATATTGCAGCATTCTAGAAACGTGATCTTCGTATTTTTCACGTTTTTCTTTAGAATCTTTATCATCAGCATTGTAATAATCTTTATCAGATAAACCTAAACCTCCAGGGCCAAGGTTAACGCTGCTTTTATTACTATTTTTAGCATCAGCACCAACGGAAACTCCAAAGAAACCAGAGCCGCCTGCAAGCTGCATTTCTGTTATATAATTTTGAAGATCCGCCACATTTTTAATGGCATCTATTTTCTTCAGATAAGGTTGAAGCGGTGTAACGCCTCTTTTGTTTCTTCCAACGGTATCCAAAATAGTATTGAATAAAGCAATTGCCTTACCTTGATCGGTATTTGATTTATATTTTGGATCTTTCGAAGCCGCTTTTAAAATAGCGAGTGCATCGGTATCTGTCTTCTGACGCAGTTCGTTAAAACTCCCCCAAGAATTACGATCACTTGGGATCTCTGTTTTATCTAACCAGGCACCATTTACGTAACGGAAAAAATCCTGACTTGCACTAATTTTAGGATCCATATTAGAAACATTAATTCCTGGTTCCTTTGGCTTTGCATTTTGTGCTTGTACTGCTGCTAATGAAAACATTGCAGAAACCACACAAAACATAGGTTTGGAGAGCTTTTTTATCATTTTTATTTAACGTTTTAGTATAATTACAAACATATTGTTATTATTTTGAATAATATGTTAAAATTTTATAAATAATTAATTGTAAGAATATGATTTAATTTAATGTGGATTTAATCCATAAAAAACGGCGCTCTACGCAGCACCGTTTTTTGATTGTAATAATTGTCTTACCAGATTTTAACACGTTTTTCTGGTTCTAGATACATTTTATCACCTTTCTTAATATCGAAAGCTTTGTAAAAAGCATCAACATTCTGAATTGGTACATAAGCTCTGTACATTCCTGGTGAATGTGGATCGGTTTTTACTTGATTTTTAATGGCCTCGTCTCTTGTTTTTGTTCTCCAAACTGTAGCCCAAGAAATAAAGAAACGTTGTTCTGGTGTAAAACCGTCAATTAGTCCTGGATTTCCGTTTTCTTTTAGATATAACTGCAGACCATCATAAGCTGCGTTTATTCCGCCTAAATCTCCAATGTTTTCACCCAAGGTAAAATTACCATCAACGTGAACTCCAGGCAACGGCTCAAGAGCGCTGTATTGATTGGCTAAATCTGTTCCCAAAACTGTAAATTGTTTTAAATCTTCTTCTGTCCACCAGTCCACTAAATTTCCATCAGCATTGTAGCGTGCACCAGAATCATCAAATCCATGAGAAATTTCATGTCCGATCACAGCACCAATTCCACCATAATTAACGGCTTCGTCTGCTTGATAATTGTAAAATGGCGGTTGTAAGATTGCCGCTGGGAATACAATTTCGTTGTAAGACGGATTGTAATAAGCATTTACGGTTTGAGGTGACATTCCCCATTCTGTTTTATCAACTGGTTTACTTAATTTCTCAATACTTTCTTTAAAACCCCACTTTGATAAATTTTTCACGTTATCAAAATAAGTTCCACCTTCTGCCACACTTTTAATTGTTAAAGCAGAATAATCTTTCCATTTATCAGGGTATCCAATTTTGATCGTGATTTTATTTAATTTCTCAACAGCCTTAACTTTTGTTTCTGGAGACATCCAAGTCAACGAATTGATTCTGTTTTTGTAAGCCAAAATCACATTCTGAATCATTTTTTGTGCTTTCTCTTTAGCTTCAGCAGGAAATAATTTCTCTACATAAAGTTTTCCAAGAGCTTCCCCAACAGAACCATTCACTATGTTAAGCCCTCTTTCTTCAGCAGGAAGCTGTTTAATTGCTCCTCTTAAAGTTTTGCTGTAGAAGTCAAAACGTGCATTGTCAATATCCGTTGTTAATTGTCCCGAAGCCCCGTTTAACAAATCCCATTTCAAATACTCTTTCCACTGTCCTACTTTATTTTCGGTAAAAACAGTCTGAAGAGCAGTCATATATTTAGGCTCGCTTACAATAACTGTATCTAATTTAGTAATTCCTAAACCAGTAAAATATTCATTCCATTTAATTGCAGGAGTTAGTTTTTGAATATCGGCAACAGTCATTGGGTTGTATTGTAAACGGCTGTCTCTCCTTTCAACTCTGTTTAATCTTGGCTGCGATAATTCTGTTTCTAAAGCTAAAATTTCCGCCGCGCTTTGTTTTGCTTTCTCTGGAGATTCGCCAATAAACTGAAGCATTCTCGCTATATGCTGTTCATATTTTGCACGCTTTTCTTTAGAATCCTTATCATCAGAAGTGTAGTAATCTTTGTCTGGAAGTCCAAGTCCGCTTGGAGAAAGATTTACTGAATTTTTAGAACTGTTTTTGTCATCAGCTCCAATGTAAATTCCGAAAAATCCAGAACCGCCTTCTTTTTCCATTTCTACTAAATATTTCTGAACATCAGCAACATTTTTAATAGCATCGATTTTTTTCAAATACGGTTTTAAAGGTTCTATTCCTTTTTTATTTCTTCCAATCGTATCTAAATAGGTATTGAATAAATTAACCGCTTTCCCCTGATCGGTATTCGATTTGTATTTTGGGTTTTTCGAAGCATCTTTTAAAACCGCCATTACATCTTTGTCGGTTCTCTTAATCAGCTCATTAAAACTTCCCCAAGTTGTACGGTCACTTGGAATTTCTGTTTTATCTAACCAAGTTCCGTTTACATATTTGAAAAAATCCTGACTTGGGCTGATTTTCTTATCCATGTAAGAGACATTAATACCTGGTTCTTTTGGAGCAATTTGTGCTTGAACTGCCGTTAATGAAAACATTGCAGATAAAACACCAAACACAGGTTTAGCAAATTGTTTTTTCATAAAAATTTATAGTTTAAGGGAATATACAAACATATTGTTATTATTTCTAAAATAGTGTTAAAATTCTAACTGTAAAATCACAATTAAGAATAAATATCACAAATGAAATTAGGAACAATTCTATTAGTATATAGTTTTACAATAAAAGTTACAAAAGGCTGTTAAAAAAATATGGGACTAAAGTTTTTAAAATCTGCTTTTTGTACTTTTGCGCCAAATTATTTTTATGAAATCGCTTTTATATAAATACCGCAAATTCTTTATTGTCCTAATAGTATTTTCGGTTGTTACTATATCTTTATTTTATTCTGCCTTAAAGCCTAAAAAGACACTTCCGATTTACAATCCATCGGACGTAAATCCTGAATTAGTGGACAGTACCATTCAATATAAAAGTAAATACCACACAATCGCCGATTTCTCATTTGTAAACCAAAACGGCGATACGATTACGCAGAAAAATTACGAAGGAAAAATCTATGTTGCCGATTTCTTCTTTACCACCTGCGGCTCTATCTGTCCAAAAATGTCAACAAATCTTGTAGATGTTCAAAAAGCAGTTTTAAACAATCCGAAAGTAATGCTGCTTTCTCATACCGTTTTCCCAGAAGTTGACAGTGTTTCTGTTCTAAAAGCTTATGCCGTAAAATATGGTGTTGTCGACAGCAAATGGAATTTGGTTACCGGCGATAAAAAAGAAATCTACAAAATGGCGAGAAAATCGTACTTAGCTGTTAAACTCGGAAGACCAGATCAATTGTACGATATGGTTCATACCGAGAATTTTGTTTTAGTAGATCAAAAACGCCGCGTCAGAGGTTTTTATGACGGAACAAATAAAGAAGACATCAAACGTCTTTTAGAAGACATCGATTTCCTTTCAAAAGAGTAAAAAGCCTTATTTTTAGAAACATTTAGCATTTGCTAAGGTGTTAAATGCCTTGGAATAAATAATAATTGCCTACTTTTGCAATCTAAATTCAATCTAAATAAGCTTGCAAAATACTATCCACACTCTGAAAAAAGGCGAGAAAGCCATTATCAAAGATTTTGATATAGATCTTATTCCACTTAAATTATTAGAAATGGGTTGTCTTCCTGGCAGCTTTGTTGAATTATTGCAGATTGCTCCATTTGGAGATCCACTATATTTGGATATTAACGGTTCGCATGTTGCGATTCGCGTTGAAACAGCTCGTGAAATTGAAGTTGAACTTATCCAAAACAATTTATAATGAGCGTTCAGAATATCAATGTTGCCCTAATTGGGAATCCAAATACCGGAAAAACCTCTGTTTTTAATCAATTGACTGGTCTTAACCAGCAAGTTGGAAATTATCCTGGAATTACTGTTGAGAAAAAAATAGGTTTTTGCAAATTACCTCATAACATAAAAGCCAATATTCTAGATTTACCAGGAACTTACAGCTTGAATGCAAGTTCGATGGATGAAAGTGTAGTTATTGAACTTTTGCTGAATAAAAACGACAAGCTTTTTCCAGATGTCGCAGTTGTAGTGACAGATGTTGAAAACCTGAAACGAAATTTATTGATTTATACGCAAATCAAAGACCTTGAAATTCCGACGATATTGGTTATTAATATGTCTGATCGTATGGAAAGAAAGGGAATTTCGTTAGATATTCCGTATTTAGAAGAAAAACTAAAAACAAAAATAGCTTTAGTAAGTTCGCGTAAAGGTTTAGGAATTGAGCAATTAAAAGAATTGATTGTTTCTTATAAAACGCTTCCAAGCGAACCTTGTTTAAATGCTTCGGTAATTGATCCTGAGTATTTTGAAAAATTACAGCATGCTTTTCCTAATCAATTAATGTACAAATTGTGGCTGGTAATAACGCAGGATGTGAACTTTTCAAATCTAGACCGAAACGAAGTTCGAAGCACTTTAACAAAATCACATTCAGAATTAAAGCGCTTGCAGCAGAAAGAAACCATCAAAAGATATCAATTTATAAATGATGTTTTAAAAGAAGGTTTAAAAGTCGACGCTTCGATGGCCAAAGATATTCGTGCCAAATTAGACCGTGTTTTAACGCACAAGGTTTGGGGTTACGTGATTTTCTTTGCTATTTTATTTTTGATTTTTCAATCTATTTTCAGCTGGTCAACTATTCCAATGAATTTCATTGACAGCACTTTTGCTTCTTTAAGCAGCTGGGTTGCAGCAGAACTTCCAAGCGGTATTTTAACCGATTTACTTTCGCAGGGAATTATTCCAGGAATTGGAGGTGTAATTATTTTCATTCCGCAGATTGCCTTTTTATTCCTCTTTATTTCGATTCTGGAAGAAAGCGGTTATATGAGCCGTGTGGTATTTTTAATGGATAAAATAATGCGCAGGTTTGGACTTTCAGGAAAAAGTGTCGTGCCTTTAATTTCGGGAACAGCTTGTGCAATTCCAGCAATTATGGCTACGCGAAATATCGAAAATTGGAAAGAACGCCTTATTACGATCTTAGTAACGCCTTTCACGACTTGCTCTGCAAGATTACCTGTTTATGCTATTATTATTTCTTTGGTTATTCCGAGTAAACGCGTTTTCGGAATTTTAAATCTTCAAGGATTAACCTTAATGTCACTTTACGTTTTAGGTTTCGTTGCGGCGATTTTATCGGCTTATATTTTGAATAAAGTTTTAAAGTTAGATTCTAAAACCTATTTTGTTGTCGAAATGCCGAGTTACAAAATGCCGCTTTTAAAAAATGTCGGAATTAATGTTGTAGAGAAAACAAAGGCATTTATTGTTGGTGCGGGTAAAATTATCCTAGCGATATCTGTTATTTTATGGTTTTTAGCTTCATACGGACCTGGAAAAGATTTTAACGAAGCTGAATCTATCGTAAAAGAAAGATTTGCCAATACAACTTTAGATGAAACTCAGTTTGAAAACGAAGTTGCTTCTCAAAAACTAGAAAACTCCTATATCGGACTAATGGGAAGAGCGATCGAACCAGCAATCGAGCCCTTGGGTTACGATTGGAAAATAGGAATTGCATTAATTAGTTCTTTTGCAGCCCGTGAAGTTTTTGTGGGAACTCTTGCAACCATTTACAGCGTTGGAGATACCGATAACGAATCGACCATAAAAAGCAAAATGCAGGCAGAAATACGTCCAGATACCGGCAAAAAAGTATTTGACTTCCCTACCGGAATTTCATTATTACTGTTTTATGCTTTTGCTATGCAGTGCGCCAGTACACTGGCCATTACTAAAAAAGAAACCAATTCGTGGAAATGGCCGGCAATGCAGCTGGTTTTAATGAGCGGACTGGCTTATTTTACCGCATTAATTGCGTACCAACTTTTAAAATAAAAAATCATGATCCAGCAAATTATAGCTTTCGCGATATTAGGATTTGCAGTAGCTTTTCTGATCAAAAAATATTTCTTTAAATCGAAAAAGAAAAAAGACTGCGGTGATGGAAATTGCGGCTGTTCATAAATTTACTTTTAGATAATCTAAAATTACAATGCAAAAACTTCATAAAGAACTTTTAGTTTCTTTGTGAAGTTTTTTCAATTATAAAAACTTCCTATCAAAAAAAAAATTTTAATCAAAATTTGCTAAGTTGTTGAATATTAAGTAATTTTAACTAAGTATTAAGTTTTTATCTTACAAAAAAAAATAAACTTATACGATAAAAAATACTTCTTAACGCCGGTTCTTCTATTCTACATTACATATCCGAACATCAATGTTTTGATACTTCCCCGCCTTCAAATTTTATTATCTAAACAAATTTTCTGTAGATCAATCTAAGCACATCTAAAATTCATTAATCTGTTATTATCACATTTTAAAATTTTAATCACATTCAGATGCAATAATTTTTTTGTCAAATTTAAAATTAATCAATACTTGATCGTATAATTTAAATTGAAGAGATATGAAAAAGAAAATTACACTTCTATTTTTTCTTATTGGAACTAGTTTATTGATGAATGCACAAGTTGGAATTGGAACACTTAATCCTGACAGCTCGTCTCAATTAGATATTAGTTCATCTAATAAAGGTTTGCTGATTCCAAGAGTATCTTTAGTTCAAACAACAAATCAAAGTCCTGTTGTTGGCGCCATCACACAAAGTCTCGTTGTTTATAATATGTCCGTAAGTACAGATGTCACTCCTGGATTTTATTATTGGGATGGAGCTAAATGGGTAAGAATTCTTTCATCAACCGATCCTATTGTCTTTAATGAAACTTTAACCACATTAAACTACAATTCTGCTTCCAATCAATTAACCTATGTAGATGAGAGAGGTATATCAAATGTGCTGCAATTGACAGGACAAATTGGACCTCAGGGACCGCAAGGTATTCCTGGAAATGACGGTGCACCAGGACCTCAAGGACCAATTGGACCACAAGGTATTTCTGGAAATGATGGAGCAACTGGACCGCAGGGTCCGCAAGGTATTGCTGGAAACGATGGTGCTGCTGGACCGCAGGGACCACAAGGCATTCCCGGAAATGACGGTGCAGCAGGACCGCAGGGACCACAAGGTATTCCCGGAAATGACGGTGCAACAGGACCGCAGGGTCCGCAAGGTGTTCCCGGAAACGATGGTGCTACTGGACCGCAAGGACCTGCTGGGCCTCAAGGTGGGATTGGTCTCATTGAAGCTGGAAATAACACTACTGTTACAGGAACTGGCGTTTCATCAGATGCTTACAAAATAAATACTCCAACAACTTCTTTATCTCAAAATACTGTTTCTGGTATAATTTCACACACTAATGAAGAAGGAACAATTGCGACGGCTAATGTTATTAGTGCAAACTCAGGAAATTTAATAACTATTGGTACAGATGGAGGCGCAATGCTTAATGCAACATCATTACCTCCTATTACAGTTTCTAATACAAGTTTAAATAACGACTTGACTACAACTGTAAATGGAGTTACAGGATCGCCGGTCGATATTATTAACTCTAATGAACTTACCTCAACAAATGGCGGTTTAACCTCAACAGTAAATGGTATTTCCTCAAATTCTGTCTTAATTTTAAATGAAGCGGAAAATGGTTTAACTAATCTTAATGGTATAGTTGAGCTGGGCGGAGCATTGCTTCATCCGACCGTTATCGGAACAGATGCCGCTAACACATTAGCAATAACAGGATTACAATCTGGTTTAATAACTGATCAAATTGTCGTTGCTGCTCCCGCTACTGGGGTTTTGAAGACTTTAACTACTGATGAATTAAACTTAAATAACTGGAGGATAACTGGAAATTCAAATATATCAGAAGCATTACATTTTTTAGGAACCACGAACGATCATGACATCATTTTCAAAAGAGATAATATTTTTGCTGGAACAATACATAGAAATAATACTTCATTAGGTGTAAATGCTTTCAATGCTGTTTCCACAGGAAGTTACAATGTTGCAATAGGAAGATATTCTCTGAATGTGAATGCCAACGGGAGTTATAATACGGCAATAGGTGATTATGCTCTGCCATCCAATACGGACGGATTTTATAATTCAGCCATAGGACATATTGCATTAAACACGAACACTACCGGAAACAGCAATACTGCCTCAGGCTATGGTGCACTCTCGCAAAATACTACAGGCAACAATAATGCTGCATATGGTTTTTCTGCAGGCAGCAATAATACTACAGCCTCTAACAATACCTTTATTGGCTCTCAATCTAATCTTTCTACATCTGGTTTAAATATTACTAATGCAACAGCCATAGGTTACAGCGCTAGAGTCGCAACAAGTAATAGTATTATTCTGGGTTCAACTGGTGCAAATGCTGTGAATGTTGGTATTGGAACCACGGCCCCAACAAACCCTTTACATGTAGTTCCACTTTCTGGAATAGATCCCGTTCGCATTGAAGGTTTACAGCCGGGAATTGCTGCTGACAATATTGTTGTCGCAGATGCAAATGGGGTTTTAAAAACAGTTCCCCAATCAAATCCTTCAGATCTTCGTTTAAAAAAAGATATTAATACGAGTACATTCGGTTTGAACTTTATAAGTAAACTTAGACCTGTTACTTATACAATGAAAAAAGGAACAACTGATTTACAGACAGGTTTTATTGCTCAGGAAGTAGAAAAAGCAGCCAAAGAAATAAACTATGAATTCAGCGGTATCGTTAAACCAAAATCCGATTCTGATTTCTACAGCTTGCGTTATTCAGAATTTGTTGTTCCCTTAGTAAAAGCTGTCCAAGAACAACAATCTCAAATTCAAACTTTAGAGAAAAAACAACAAGAGCAGCAGAAAGAATTAGCAGAGCTTAGAGCACTTGTAAATAGTTTGGCTAAAAAATAGTCACACTCGCATACAAAACTGATCAGGCTTTCTTGCTGCTAAAAGCAATTCATTTTTATTCAAAAAGAATTTTAAATTGTAAAAGAAATGAGAAATATTGTTTCAGATATAGTTCGAAGAACCGCATTAGTTGGTACGAGCATTTTCATTTTTCAAAACAGCTATTCGCAGTTTGTTAACGAAGGAAATGTAAAAATTAATAAAGAAACCCTGGTATCTGTTTATCTTGATTACCGAAATACAGTATCGGGAAATTTTATAAATGATGGTGAGCTGCATGTCTTTGAAAATTGGACAAATGACGGAATTGTATCTTATACTAATTCTGAAAACGGAAAAACTTTCTTTACAGGTACAACCGAGCAAATAATTGAAGGAACAAAACCATCAGATTTTCAAAATATTATTTTTAATAATCAAACAACAGCCATTCCTTTTCATTTGGCAGCTACTATTACTGTTGGAAAATTAGCCGATTTTACAAAAGGAATAATAAATGCTGATGATTACGGGGGATTAGTGATTTTTAAAAACCAAGCTTTTCATACGAATGTCAGCACTGCAAGTTTTGTTGACGGAAAAACAGAAAACAACATCGACAAACCTTTTGAATTTCCTGTAGGTGACGGGCTTTACTTTAGGCCTATTTTTTACAATTCAAATTCAGCAGAACAATCTGTCTACACTTCGCAGTATTTTTTCAAAAATTCGAATCTAATTCATCCGCATACGAGTAAAGAAGAAAGTATAATTCAAATAAACGATGCCGAATATTGGAACTTGATTCAAAATCAAGGAACAGAAAAGATTGTTCTAAGTCTTACATTAAGTCCTGATACAACACCAGCCGCATTCTACAATATCACTGCCGAAACAGAACTAGCAATAGTTCGCTGGGATGAAATAACTGGAAAATGGATTAATGAGGGAGGGGTTCTAAGTGACGCACTAAGCAATGAACCGTACACAAATTTATTGACCAATGAGGTCACTGGATATGGAATCTTTACGATTGCCATTGTTAAAAAGTCAGATGTTCCAACAAACGATCTAATTGTACATAATGCTATTTCTCCAAATGGAGATGGTTTTAATGATACTTTCCATATCAAAGGAATAGATAATTATCCCGATAATACAGTGGAAATTTATAATAGATGGGGCATTAAAGTATACGAAGCAAATGCATACAATGAAAATGACATGATGTTTTCTGGTTATTCTGACGGTCGTTCAACATTTAAAAAAGATGACAAACTACCGTCTGGAACTTATTTTTATACTTTAAGATATGTCAAAGACAACACAACTATTAAACAAGCTGGATATCTTTATATTAGTAATGAGTAAAATCTAACTTATTACAAGGTAAGTGATTGTATTTTTAATTTTACAGAGATACACAAAATTAAACAGCAAGCTTCACGAAATTTTATCAATCTTTGTGAAGCTCTGTGAATCCTAGTGTATTCTTGCAGAAGGAAACTTATTTAACTCCCTCCCACTCTGCATAAAACTGCGCTAGGAATGTTTCCATAAAATGATGTCTTTCCGCAGCGATTTCTTTTCCTTTTTCTGTGTTCATTTTATCTTTTAAAAGCAGAAGCTTTTCGTAGAAATGATTTATCGTTGGAGCATTGTTTTTTTTATATTCTTCTTTTGTCATATTGGTCACTGGAGCAATTTCAGGATTGTACAAAGCTCTGTTTTTAAATCCGCCATAATTGAATGCCCTTGCAACACCAATTGCACCAATTGCATCTAAACGATCTGCATCCTGAACAATATCTAATTCGACCGACGAGAACTTCTTTTCGAAATTTCCACCTTTATAAGAGATATTTTCGATGATATTGACAACATGAACAACTGTGTCCTCAGAAACATTTTGAGCCTCTAAAAAAGCTCTGGCTGTTTTTGGGCCGATAGTTTCATCTCCATTATGAAATTTACTGTCTGCAATATCGTGAAGTAAAGCTCCCAACTGCACAACTGTTAAGTCACAAATGGTATCTTTTGCTATCAAAAGTGCATTTTTATAAACGCGTTCGATATGAAACCAATCGTGTCCGCCTTCGGCATCGTTCAGTTTTTCTTTTACGAAAGCGATAGTTTTATTTATTAGTTCAGAAGTATTCATGAATTATTATTATTTGAATTTCCCGCAGATCATGCAGATTAAGCAGATTTACGAAACGTTTATATTAAATAAAAAATGCTGATTGTTAGAGTTTTGAAAATCTAACAATCAACATTTTTCAATATCAAAATCAATTGCAAAACTCAATTTTAAATCTAAAATCTAAAATCTGCAATCTAAATTTACAATCTAGCAGGTTCTACCCATTTAAAGATGTGAGATTCTTGTGGAATTACAATTCTTTCTGAAATTCTCGCCATACGAGCTGGTAATTTCATTAAGTAATCACGTGCTTTTTCTGCTTCATCAGTCAAATTGGTAATTTTATCCACTTCCCATTTGTTGATTAATTTCTGCATAATATCAACATAATCATTTGCTGTGTAAACCCCAATACGTTGTGCAGAATCTGAGAACTGCTCAAATGCCGAACTAATTTTCTGTCCAGATTCTCTCAAGAAATGAGCCGGCATAACGATTTTCTGCTTCATCATGTATTGAAAAGCAAGCATCATTTCGCTTGGGTCAACTTGGAAAATTCTAGTTACAAATTCGCTGTAAGCATGATGATGGCGCATTTCGTCGCCAGCAATCATTTTACACATTTTGGACAGCTTGTTATCACCAAATTTCTTTGCAATCTGCGATACTCTGTTATGAGAAACGTAGGTTGCTAATTCCTGGAAACTAGTGTATACAAAGTTTTTGTACGGGTCAGTTCCAGTTCCAATATCAAAACCGTCGTTGATTAAATGCTGTGTTGTCATTTCGATTTCACGCATATTTACACGACCAGACAAATACAAGTATTTATTTAAAAGGTCTCCGTGGCGGTTTTCTTCTCCAGTCCATTGACGGATCCATTTAGACCAACCGTTCCCACCATTTTCTATTTGGTCAATACCTTCTACATCCATTAACCAAGACTCATATGTAGGCAAAGCTTCTTCGGTGATAGTATCACCAACAAGCGTAACCCAGAAATCGTATGGTAATTCTTTAGCAATCTCGCGTAATTCTTTTACCTCTTCGAAGAAATTTTCTCCTTCAGAATTTGGTAAAAAATCAGACGGCTGCCAAATTTTTTCCACTGGAATTAAATACTGTTCAACGAAGCTATCCACGTTTTTTTCCAAAAACTGCATTACTTCTAATCTAATGTTTTTTATAGACATTACTTATTATAGATTTGGGTTGTACGTTTTAGCTCGGACTAAAACTTAAACCTGTTTATACTCATTTATTCCCTCTTTAACTGCTTCTTCCGTCAATTGCATCAACTCGGCAAAATCATAATCTTTTACCGCCATAGCTTTATGAGCAGTAAAAGTCAGATGGTTTCCTAAACCTACTGGAAACATTCCAAAACGAACCATCTTCCATGAATTGTTAATACTAACCGGTACCACATACGCAGATGGCGCGTACTTGCATAGAATTTTTAAACCGCTTTGAGCAAATTCTTTTGGTTTTCCTGTTTTGCTACGAGTTCCTTCTGGGAAAATAACAGCAGATCTTGTATTTTTTTCTATATATTCAGACAAGCCTTTGATTACTGGAATCGCTTGTTTAGGGTCTTTTCGGTCGATTAGCACAGATCCTCCGTGGCGTAAATTAAATGACACACTTGGAATACCGCTTCCTAACTCCTTCTTACTTACAAATTTACAATGAAAACGTCTAAAGTACCAAATCATGGCAACGATATCGTACATACTTTGGTGATTAGCTACAAAAATAATAGGAACTCCAGTTGGAATTGTTTCAACTCCTTTAACTGTATACGTAGTTCCAACCAAATTGGTGCACTTTAAAAGAAAGAAATTTAAATAATCAACACTTTTTTTGTGCGCCTGATAACCAAAAAGATTAAGGCAAATCCATTGAATTGGGTGAAAAACTGCCAAACACAATCCAAAACATAAATAATAAATTACAGAGATTGGATATGAAATTATCTTTTGCATGCTTGAAAAATTTAAGGCCAAAAGTAATAAATATATTTTTAGCCCTATAAAAATTATATAACTATCAATATATATGGCATTTAAAAGAAAAAATTAACAAAAAAACCTTCAAATTTGTACGAATTATAAGGGCATTAAAAAATCAATATAACAAAAATAAGCGATGCGTGGCGATTTATATTATACAAAACACTAAATTGATTTCATAAAACCCATTACGGAATATCTATAAGCGAATAAAAAAATTACCTTTGCTTTTTCTGTTGCAAATATTTTCTGAATTTAAATGAATTTCACTTACCCTAAAAACGAGCGTTTAAAAAGCAAAACAACGATTGGCTTACTTTTTTCTGATGGAAAATCGGTGTCTAAATATCCGCTTCGTTTGGTTTACCGTCAAGAGGCAGAAAATTCAGAAGAACAAACTAAAATTGGCGTTTCGGTTTCAAAGAAATATTTCAAAAAAGCTGTCGATAGAAATTACTTCAAAAGGGTGTTGAGAGAAACGTATCGTTTAAACAAACATCTGCTTCTAGATAATCTTGATGGAAATTATTCTATTATGCTTTTTTATCAGACTAAAGACAAATTATCTTACGAAGAAATCAATACAAAAATGATTCAGCTGTTTGAGAAATTTACCGCTCAAATAAACAAATCTCCAGATTCTGAACAGAAAATTGAATCGTAGATTTCAAAACGTAAGATTATTAATCAACTTAGACAAAAAAATCGTAGTTTTAGCTCTAAATTGAAATTCTATGCGTCACATTTTCTTTTTATTTTCTTTGTTTTTAATTCTTACTGGATGTAATAAATCTTACCAAACGGAAGATCAAAACATGATAGTAACGGCTTTAAAATTACCTGCGAAGGCAAAAAATGTTGCTTATGATAAAAAACCAGATCCATCATCTCCGCAACCACCGCCACCTCCACGGGCAGATCAACAAATCGAACAAAAAATCATAAAAGAAGCTACTTTAAGATTTGAAACAGATAACTTAGAAACTTCTTTCATTCAAATTGAAAAGGCAGTTGCCGCCAGCAAAGCAAGAATAATAAATGATTCTGAAGGAAAAGATTATGCAACTGCTTTTAGAAATCTAATTATAAAAGTACCAAGTCAGAATTTTGACCTTTTTGTTAATGATGTTTCTAAAGGCGTTTCTTATTTTGAAACTAAAAATATATCTGCCGAAGATGTTACTGAACAATACATTGATCTGACTTCAAGATTAAAAACCAAGAAAAAACTCGAAGAACGCTATCTTGAAATATTAAAAAAAGCAAATAAAGTCAGTGATATTTTAGAAATTGAAGAACAAATTTCAGCTATTCGCGAAGAAATTGAAGCCAAGGAAGGACAGCTGAAATATTTGGAAAGCCGTGTTTCTGAAAGCACTGTTACAATTGAATTTTATAAAACCATTGTCGAAAAAGAAGGTGTTAAAATATCTTATGGTTCCAAGCTGGGGAATGCCGTTAAATCAGGATTCTATACTCTATCCGATTTATTAATTTCACTATTAAGCGTTTGGCCGCTTATTATTATATTTTTTGTATTAGCCTATTTTATTAGAAAAAGATTTAAAAGAAGAAAAAAAGAATAATCATGTATCCGTATTTCAAAAAGAAATTTATTATACCTGTAGCTGCTGCGGGGATGTTGTTTGTTGGAACCAGTTTTAAAGAAGATTTTTTTGAAATTGCCAAACAGATCGAGATTTTTACGACTTTGTTTAAAGCTGTAAATACCAATTATGTAGACGAAACGAATCCTGGCGATTTGATGGATAAAGCGATCAAAAGTATGTTGGGAAGTTTAGACCCATACACAGTTTACTTTAACGAACAAGATGTTGTTAATTTTAAAATCAACAATACTGGAGAATATACTGGAATTGGCGCTTTGATTTCAAGAAAGAAAGATCGTCTGGTTGTTCGCGAACCTTATAAAAACTATCCTGCCGATAAAGCCGGATTGAAAGCAGGTGACGAAATTATTCAGATTGGCGATGTTTTGATTGCCGATTTTAAAGATGATGCTTCTCAATTGTTGAAAGGGACAAAAAACACTAAAATCAATATTAAATATCTACGTCAGGGGAAACCTTATACTACTGTTTTGGTTTTGGATGAAGTAGACATTAAATCGGTTCCTTTTTATGGAAAAATTGATGATAAAACAGGTTATATTGTTTTAGCGCATTTTAGCAGAAAAGCTTCTGCAGAAGTAAAAGATGCTCTTGAAAAATTAAAAGCAGATGGAGCGTCACAAATTGTTCTCGATTTACGTGGAAATCCAGGAGGTTTATTAAACGAAGCCATTGATATCTGTAATTTATTTGTTCCGAAAAATGAAGTAATTGTAACTACAAAATCAAGAATTGAAAAGCATAATAATACTTATAAAACAACCAAAGAGCCTATTGATACACAAATTCCACTGGCAATTTTAGTTAACGGAAGAAGTGCTTCGGCTTCAGAAATTGTATCTGGCGCTTTACAGGATTTAGACCGCGCGGTGATTTTAGGAAGCAGAAGTTTCGGAAAAGGTTTGGTACAGCGTTCGGTTGACCTTACTTATGGAACGCAGTTAAAAGTTACTATTTCTAGATATTACACTCCATCTGGACGCTGCATTCAGGCATTGGATTATGCCCATAAAGATAAAAACGGCGTGGCACTAAAAACTGATGCCAAAAATTTTAATGCTTTTAAAACCAGAAAAGGTAGAACGGTTTATGACGGCGGCGGTGTTTTACCAGATATCGAACTAGAAGAAACTAAAACCAGCGCAATAGCAGCGGCTTTAATTAAAAATGACGGTGTTTTTGATTATGCGACAACGTATTATTATAAAAACCCAAACCTTGGAGATAAAATCCCAACCATAACAGACGCAGATTACAGTTCTTTTAAACAATTTTTGAAAGCAAATAAAATCACTTTTGATACCGAAACTGAAGTGGCTTTGAAAAACACTCTAGCAGCAGCTAAAAATGAAAAAATAGACGAAACGATTGCTCCTGAATATCAGCAGTTACTGGCCGCTTTAGAAAAAAGTGAAACCACTTTGCTGGATAAAAACCAAAAAGAAATTAAAAACATGATCCAGGAAGAATTGATTAAGAGATATCAATATCAGGAAGGTTTGTATCAGTTTTATATCAAAAATAATTCTGAAATTAAAAGAGCAGTTAATGTATTAAATAACCAGACAGAATATAAAACGATTTTAAAGATGTAGTGAATGAACCTAACTTTAGCCATACTTGTACTCTATTTTTGTACGGCATCGGCACAACAAAAACCTGTTAAAACTCTTTATTTTGAATTTGACAGATTTGATTTGACAGACAAACAAATCCATGTTGTTTCGGACTTTATAAAAAACATAGACACATCTGAAGTGGAGTCCGTACAGATTTATGGCTATTGCGATGATCGCGGAAGTGACAACTACAATTTTAAATTATCAAAAAAACGGGCAAGAACCATTCAAAATCTTCTTGTGGGTTATGGATTTGATAAAGGGAAAATTATAATTCTGGAGGGAAAAGGAAGGATTGCAGTAAAAGCAGATACTATTCAAAACTTGCACGAAACACGACTCCGAAATCGGCGTGTCGACTTAATTGTTGTAAAAAATAATTTCGGAAAAGGAACTCATACTTCATTTAAAAAAGGTCTTAAGTTGGCGATAAAGTTTGTTTAGAGTTGATTTTATTTGATATCGGAAGTTCAAAACTGACTTATACTGCGAAGAAAGTTCTGGACAAAGCTGCGGTCATTTTAGAAAATCATCAAAATTTACAATTTGAAATTCTCGGCCATGTCTGCTGTACACCCGAGATTTACATTGACGCTATAGACCATGCCACAAAAGAAAGGAGACTTTCTTGGAATCGTGCCAAAACTGTTTTTCGCTATTTAATTTCTAAAAAAATATCCAAAAGCCGTATGACTTATGTGGGCTGCGGAAACAAGTATCCCCTCAAGAAAGGGGATAAATATGATCGGCGGGTGGAGTTTGTGATTACTAAGATTTGATTACTCTCGAATCATCTCAATATGCGGAATATCATCTTCTAAATACATTTCGCTTGTTTGCACAAAACCGTGACTTTCGTAGAATTTCTTCAAATACAATTGTGCGCCGATAGTAATTTTATCTTTCCCGAAGTTTGATTGTATTTGAGCGATTGCTTCTCGCATTAAATCGTGTCCAAATTTTTTATCTCTGTAATTGGCATCAACTACAACTCTTCCAATAGAAGCGTTATCAAATGAAATTCCTGCGTCAAATAAACGAGAATACGCCACAATTTTGCCTTCATATTCGCCAATTAGGTGTAATGCTTTCTTGTCTTTGCCATCTAAATCCAAATAAACGCAGTTTTGCTCCACTACAAAGATCTCGCTTCTTAATTGGAGTAAATCATATAGCTCGTTTACATTTAATGCCTCAAAAGGCTTTATTTTCCATTTTAACTCCATTCTGTATTTGTTTGTTGATTTCTGCTTGTGTTTTTTAATGAACACGCAAAATTACATCAATATTATCAAATAGAAATCCCGACTACAAACTGTAATCGGGATTTTTGTATTTATAAAAAATGAAAGCTTATTTTTTCTTCATTACAATTTCCATGCTTTTATATTCCGCTCCATTTTTTGTATCGTACATTTCCATTTTTCGTGTTGTGGGATCAACAATTGTATATACTTCTCTGTAAGGTGCTTTTTTTCCAGTTACGGGATTTACAACTTCGCCTTTGTATTCTACACTTTTTGTGCCTTCATCATATTTACCAACCGCAACCATCATTCCAGTTCCCATATTATCGATAAAAGTGGTTGTGAATTCTTTACTGGCATTGTTGTATGCCACTGTGCTTTTGCCTTCAAAAGGCGCACCCATAATTTTTCCGACATAATTTGCTTCCTGATAACGTCCTCCAAGAATCATTTTAATAGTTGCAACCGAAGAGCTTTTTTCCGGTTTCGCATTTGGTTCATACCAAAAAGTCATTTCACAATTCCAAGTTCCGACTTCGTCTGACAATAATTTATGCGGAGCTCCTGGTGTAGCATATGCCTGCCATGCTTTTGCTTGTGCTGCAGAGTCCACTGGTTCTTCGGCAATTGGTTCTTCTGTTTTTGTAGTGTCTGAAACATTTGTGGTTACGGTTTCGGTTTTAACTTCTTTTTTACAAGAAATAAAACATAGCAAAAACAATACTAGTGTTGCGGTTAATTTTTTCATAACTATTTGTTTTTATGTTTGTTAGAAACAAAAGTAAGAAAAATATTCTCTTGAATGAGTTTGGGGTTTCAAGTTTCAGGTTTCATGTTTCATGTTTCAAGTTTGGAAAAGGAGATTAATTATGGAGTTATGCGCTATTGTTCCAATAATTAAAACCATTGTCTATATTTTTATAAAACTTGTCCGTTTAAAAACTAACGCCAAACTTTATCGTTTATCAATTTTCACTGATTTGATAATTGCTTCTAAATCTAACATCAAATCGCGTTCTTGATTGGAAGGTGAATAACAAAAACCTTCTATAACCAAAAGACGATTATAGGTTTTGTCCACTATAGCATAATTAATAAACGGTCCAGCCATAAAATCATTTTTTAATTCCCAGGTTCCCTTCGTTTCAAACGCATCTCTATTGTTTAAAATAATCTTAGAAAAATAGGGCGCATATGCTTCACTGGTAATCATTCTTGTATTGGGCTCACGTCCTTTAATGTAGCGCCCGATCGAATCACGCATGCGCACAATTGAATTGACGATATCTTTTTTCTTTTGGAAATTATGCAGAGGGATTTGATACATCAAAAGACTGGTATTACCGCTGATAATTTCTTTTTTCAGCCAAATAAAGTTCTTCTTATGAAGCATATATTCATATCCACTAGGAATTTGGAGATCGATATGAAATTTATTTTTAATGACAGCCGGATTCAACAATGATTTACTATTGTCTTCCTGAACCTTTTTAATTTCGGCGTCATGAATTTGTTTTATGATTTCGGGAGAATTTAGTTCGATACTGCAGATAATATCGTCTACTGATTTTCCGTAGATGCGAAAAGTATTGTGAGGTAAAGCTTTGCTTCGAATGATTTCGAATTTTTCCGAGGCTGTTTTTTTTACCACAATAATGCTTCGGCTGTCGGTAACAAAGCCTTCCAGTAATCTGGCAGGATATTGATTGATGGTAAAAAGAGGTTCTTCCTGCGTGAGTCCAAGAACTGGCGAGGCAAATTTATTTCGGATACTATCACCTACTTCTCCATACCAAAGCTGATCGTCGATAATGATCGAAATAGTATTGGTTTTTCCCGAAACTGTATCGTTTTGCTTTTCACCTTTAAAGCATGAAATCAGGAAAAATGAAAGTAATAGAAATAAAAAATGGGTTTTATTCATTTTCTTAATTTATGAAATAAAACCCAAATTTAATAAGATTATTCTATTATCCGTTTATTTTAAGTTTCATTCCCGGTTTAATATCTTCATCTTTAATACCATTCCATTTTTTAATATCTGAAATTGTTACTCCAGGATATTTTTTAGAAATACTGTATAAAGAGTCTCCTTTTTTAACGTAATAATCTTCGCCAATATTTTTAGAAGAGGCTTTTTTCTTAAATGAATCAACCGAGTTTGATGCGATTGCTGAAGTTATTGAAGCCGGTTCTTCTATAATTGGTGACGCTTTTGAAATGATAAGCGTTTTTCCTAAACCAATATTATTCGAAGTTAAATTGTTAAGCTCTTTTAACTCCGCAATAGTCGTACCGAATTTCTTTGCAATGCTTCCTAAATTGTCTCCAGCCGCAACAACATAATCCTGATCAACTGTTTTTGACTTTTCTTTATCGTCAGCAGCTGCGATAGCTTCTTCTCTTTTATCAATAACTGCATTTGTTTTAACTGATGCTGGCTCTTCAGATTTAATTTTAATACTTCTTCCAACAGCAACTGAATTGGTTTTTAAATTATTCCATTTCTTCAATTCAGTAATACTAACATTGTATTTTGAAGCGATTGCTCCTAAATTATCTCCTTTTCTAACTTTGTAAAATTCGTAATCACTATTATCAATTGCTGCAGGTTTAGCCGCCGGCTTAGCTTTTGGAGCGTATTTTACAGCTAGTCTTGATGAAGTTGATCTAAATTCTGTATCATGTTTAACGTAAGCATAAATTTGATCTTCGTTAGAAACAAATGTTGCTATTTTATCTTTTGGAAGACGAATAAAATGCTGCTCTCCTTGATAGAAAGGAACGATATTCATTTTATAAGATGGATTTAAAAGCTGAATCTGAGATTGAGGCATGTCTAATAAATCGGCAATCTGTTTGAAAGACATTTGATTTTTAATTGCTATTGTATCCGTTTCAAAGTTTTTAACCACAGCTCTCTCTGGGTTAATTCCGTGTTCTTTATGATATTCAAAAAGATACATGGTTGCTAAGAAAGCAGGAACATAACCTTGAGTTTCTCTAGGAAGGTAATTTCTAATGTCCCAATATTTTGTTTTTCCTCCAGAACGGCGAATTGCTTTGGTAACATTTCCAGGACCTGAATTATAAGATGCTAAAACCAGTTCCCAGTCACCAAAAATATTGAACATTTTTGTCATGTATTCAGAACATGCAGCTGTAGCTTTAAGAGGGTCGCTTCTTTCATCGATATAAGAATCGATTTTTAAAGCGTATTGTTTTCCGGTTCCGTACATGAATTGCCAAAGACCCGTAGCGCCCATTTTAGAAACTGCTTTAGGGTTTAAAGCAGATTCTACAACGGCTAAATATTTTATTTCCAAAGGAACATTTTGTTTGGCAAAGGCGTCCTCGAAGATTGGGAAATAATATTCTGATAAAGCCATTAATCGAGAAAACGATTTTTTACGGTTCTTAAGAAATGACTTTATTATATTTTCTAAACCTTGATTGTATTCTATCTCAAAGGGCGATTTCTCATTCATAGCCGCCAAACGCTGTTTTAGCAATTCGGTTGGCAGTTCTTCATCAACTGTAACATCTTTGTTGATGGTTTGAATGTCTTTTGTTAAATCGTCATAGATGTCCAGACTTACTAATTCGTTCATCCATAAACTATCAACTTTTGCAGCTAACGGCTCTTTTTTGAATGTGCTTTTAATAGAATCTAAATACGACAACTTAATGTCTTGCTTAATTTCTCTAGAAAATTCTGCAGATTCCTGCGCGAACATTGAAAAAGAGAATAAAGCTGTAACCACTAAGGATATTTTCTTTACAATCATATAACATTTTTTTAAAATTCTGTAACTCAAAGAATTATAGGAACTGTATTTTTGCAAATCTAAGCCCTTTATTGAAGAAAACTATGTAAAAAAATGTTAATTGTGATATTTTAGTCTAAAATTGCAGCAATTCCAGGTAAAACTTTTCCTTCTAACATCTCAAGCATAGCCCCGCCACCAGTAGAAACATAGCTCATTTTGTCCTCAAATCCGAATTGTTTTACTGCTGCAACAGAATCACCACCTCCAACTAAAGAAAATGCACCATTTTCTGTAGCTTCAGCAATATAATCTCCTAATGCGATAGTTCCTTTAGAGAAAGTTTCCATTTCAAAAACTCCTAATGGACCATTCCAAAGTATAGTTTTTGACTCTAAAATTACTTTTTTGAAGTTCTCTAAAGATTTTGGACCTGCGTCTAAACCTTGCCATCCGTCAGGAATTGCAGTTACATCTACAACCTGAGTATTAGCAGTGTTTGAGAAATCATCTGCAGCAATAACATCAACTGGAATATGAACTTGAACGTTTTTCTCTTTTGCTAATCTTAAAATTTCAAGAGCTAAGTCTAATTTATCGTCTTCGCAGATAGATTCACCGATTTTTCCGCCTTGTGCTTTAATGAAAGTAAATGTCATTCCACCACCAATAATCATGTGATCTACTTTATCCAAGATATTTTCGATAACTGTGATTTTAGATGAAACTTTAGAACCTCCAAGAACCGCTGTAACAGGTTTTTCACTGTTATTAAGTACTTTATTTAAACTCTCAATTTCTTTAGCCAATAAAGTTCCGAAACATTTATCGTTTGGAAAAAATTGTGCAATAATTGTAGTAGATGCGTGTGCTCTGTGAGCTGTACCAAATGCATCGTTTACATAAATATCTCCAAGAGAAGCTAATTCTTTAGCAAAATTCTCATCTCCAGCTTCTTCTTCAGCATGAAAACGTAGATTTTCTAGTAATAGAACTTCGCCTGGTTTTAAATCTTTTGCTGCAGTCTGAGCTGGCTCTCCAACACAGTTTTCAGCAAATTTTACCTCAACTCCTAAAATATCTGAAGCTGTTTTTAAAATATGTTTTAGAGAATATTTCTCTTCTGCTCCTTTTGGTCTGCCTAAATGAGACATTAAGATCAAGCTTCCGCCTTGCGCTAAGATTGTGTCAATAGTTGGTTTTGCTGCCTCAATACGTGTTGTATCTGTAACGTTAAAATTTTCATCCAACGGAACATTGAAGTCAACACGGATAATTGCTTTTTTATTTTTAAAATCGAAATCGTTTAAAGTTTTCATCTGCTAAATTTTTTAATTTTTTGAAAGAATAACAAATATAGAACTTTTACAGTACTCTAAATTTCAAAAAAGCAAAAATAATCGTTCAATAAAAACGAAAACGTTGTAAATTATGAAAATAAACAAATTAATTATTAAAAATGATAAAATTACTTGTTTAATCGTGAACTGGACTTTGTGTACAAGGACAGTTACTGATAGACTGCAAGAAATCAAACCCAATTGTTATTGAGTGAGTTCCAGAATTATAAGTTCCTAGACCGTTAAACATTAATTGGTAAGAGTACGCAAAATAGAATTTAGATTTCATAAAACCAGCCATAGGTCCTGCTGCCAAAGGTTTTGGGAACTGGTCATTTAAGAAACGGTACGAAACTCCAATCCAATAATAATCTTCGTAACGGTTGTAACGTCTGTATTTGAAGTTAAAATCGGTTGTTGAACGCTGGTCACTTGCAAAGTACTGCAAGAAAACCGATGGTTCGTATTCGATTCTTCTGTTTTCTCCATCTCTGAAAGTAAATCCAGAATATACCTGAAAGTTTGATAGTAATTCTGGTTCAACTCCTCTAAACTTATCGGTGTTTTTCTTTAAGACGTTGTTGGCATTAAAACTCAAGTAAAATCCTTTTTGACGGTACAAGGCACTAATATCAAAGTTGTTGTTTGAGTTATAGCGGTTGTCTGTTATCGAAGGATCTAGCGCTACGGGAACCCCGTTTACGTCTCCTGTAAAATTTCCAGTCTCAATACGGAAACTATTAAAGTTGTACGAAATACCAAATGATAGATATTTCTCTGTGTAATAATCTAAAATAAGGTGGTGCGCAAAAGAAACTTTAGCTCCTGTTTGTCTAGTATTTCCGTTGCTGTCATTATAAAATGACAAACCAACACCCGAACGATCTAGAACACGAAAATCGGCATACAATGATTGGTTATCTGGCGCATCTTTAATTCCGACCCACTGCGTTAAACCATTGGCTCTAATACGGAGATTATCTCCGATACCGGCATAAGCAGGCGAAAGAATAAAAGGGTTATCAGCCAAATACTGGGTAAATACTGGTAGGTTTAACTCTTGGCTGTAACTTGTTGTTACAGCCATGAGTACTAAGGATAAAATAAACTTTTTCATTGTAATAATTTTTTTAGATAACATCATTGGGGCTATAATTTTGTTATCTGTATAAAGTGAAATGTCCAACAAATTCTCTCGGATCTTTCGGATCATTCAGTTTAAGAACGTACCAGTAATCTCCTGTTGGTAATTCGTTTCCGTGGTATCTACCATCCCATTTACCTCCTACACGATATTTACCAACTACTCTGCCGTATCTGTCGTAAACATCGAATGTAAGGTCTTTGTAAGCCAATGCTCCACAATCTGGACCGATAGTATTATTAGAACCTATACCATCTGGTGTAAAGTAATTTGGCATACAGAAGTCATAGAATGTTCCTTCTACATCTATCGTAGCCTCACAACCATTTTTGTCTCTTACAATCACTTTATAAATACCTGTTTTATAGATTCTATAAGTGTTTGATGAAGTGAATGGTTCACCATTGAAACTGTATTCGTAAGGAGCAAAACCTCCAGAAGCTTTCACTGTTATTGTGTTAATCTCTGTAGTTTGTTTTGTTACATCAATTAGAGTTAATGGAGCAACAGCATCTACCGTAAATATAGCTGTTGGAACTTCACATCCGTTAGTGTGTCTAGCAACTATGAAGTGATCACCAGCTGGAACATCTGTAAAAATATTACTTGTCTGATAATTACCGTTGTTGTCTAATGAGTAATCTACATCTGTAGGATTATTAGAAGCATCAACAGTAACTATTACCATGTTTGCTTGTGAATTGTTCACACAGTCATAAGTAACCTCAGCTTTTGGGTTAAGCAATACTGCATTTGGTAAAGTTTGCACAAACTCAGCAACACATCCTTTATCATCTTTAACATAAACAGTATGAGCACCGCCTGTTAGATTTGTAAAATCAAATATAGTTTGTGTAGCATCCCCTGCCGTAAATGGCCCTTTTTCATTGTCTAAACTCACACTATATGGAGCGGTACCACCTTTTACTTCAATACTAAATGCACCGTCTTTATCTCCATCACAAACTTCAGGAATCATAGAATTTGGAACCTCAGTAACAATAACTGGGTTTGGCTCAGATATTGTAAAGTCATATAAAACGAAACATCCATTTTCGTCTTGAGCGATAGCCTGATAATCTCCAGGAGCCAGTCTCTCAAATATAGTTTTTGTATCGAATTGACTCATATTTGGAGAAATTGCATATTTAATTATACCAGTTCCTCCAGATGCTACAATTTCTAATCTTCCGTTATTCTCTCCAAAACAACTAACATTTGTTGGCAAGAACTCAGCTTGCAAAGCAGTACTAGGCTCATTTATAATAACTTCTTCTGAAGTAATACTACAATCAACACTTTCAACAACTACTCTATAAGTACCTATTGCAAGGTTTTCAAATATACCGTTATCCTGAGCTGGACGAACTTCAGTACCTGTAAGAGTATAAGTGTAATTACCTAATCCTCCGTAAGCCTGAACAATTATAGCTCCTGTCGCCTCACCAGTACATTTAACAACTGCACTTTCTTTATCAACTTCAAGTCTTAAAGGTTCTAAGGCATCAATCTCAACGCTATTAGAAACAAAACTATTACATCCATTAGCATCTCTTACAAAGTATTTATAAGATCCTACTGGAACTTCAAAAGAAACTGATGAAGCAAATGGTACGCTATAGTTTATTCCATCCGCACTATAAGTATATGGACCTGTTCCTCCTTCTGCAGTTAAAGTCAATTCTGTCAATGTTTGACATGTTTGTGCTCTAGATTGTACCAAGATACCCGTAACTAGAGTTGGTTCTTCAATCTCAATTTCATTTGTTATACCTTGACAACTAAATCCATCAGTTACCGTAACACTATATCTTCCCGCTGCTAAACCACTGAAAACAGGAGATACCACTGGTCCAGAACTTACTACTGGATTTTCAGAAAGATAATTTAATGTGTATAGATAATTACTTCCTTGTCCACCTGTTGGAGGATTTACCGTAATTATACCAGATTTATCTCCATAACACGCAAGCATTGTTAAATTAACTGTTGCTGTTGCTGTTATAGGATCTGGGATAACCAAAGTTTGTGTACTACTAGCAATACAACCTTTAGAATCTCGAACATTAACTGTATATACACCTTCTGTTAAACCAGTAAATGTAAACTGTTGAGAATAATCTACTACAATTGCAGATCCTTTCATTAATTGATATTCGTAAGTATTCCATCCACCTGTTGCCGTTGCATAAATTACACCGTCATTATTATCAGTTACACATGTAATATCCTCTTTGGTTGTTGTTACAACCAATTCATTAACTGGCTGGCTTATTGTAAACATTGTTGTAACAGTACAATATGGTTTTCCAACTAAAGTTGCTGTTACGTTATACACACCTGCTGCAAGATTAGAAATCAAGACAGGTCCTGCATCTGCAGATCTTGTAGTTGCAAGTGAGAATCCGTTTGGACTTGTGATTGTGTAATCAAATATTCCTGCTTCATTTGATGGAGTAGGCTGATTGTCAATAAAAGTCAATTCAACGCTTCCGTTAGCAGTTCCATAACAAATTTCTCTATTAATAGTCACCGCTTTAATTTGGAAACTATTTGGATTGTTCACATAATGAGGCGTTCTTATAGAACATCCTGTTGCTGGGTTTGTAACCGTTACAATGTAATTTCCTATTGGTAAATCTGTAAATATACCTGTTTGATTAGCTGGATTACCTGCTACAGCATTTCCGGCCGCATCTGTAATTACGAAATCTAATACTGGATTAACTGCTGGAGTTGTAGCAACTTCAACTAAGATATCTTCAGGATTATTACAAGTAATCTCGTCTGTAACTCTAATAGTTACATTATCTAAATTAGTGTATGCATTTACTGGTACACTAACTACAGCTGATCCAACACAGTTATTCTCATCATATACATTAACAACATAGTTACCTCCTAAAAGATCTCTTTCTGTATATACATTACGAGGTCCTTTGTAAACAACAACACCGTCCCTTACAAATTCATAGTTTGGATATGAATTTTCTGTACCACCTTTAACACCTGTAACCGTTATAGTAGCCGAATTACTATTGTTTCCAGCTGCACAGCCATATTGAGCAACGACTGGATCTGGTACAATTATTAATGCAGGCTCTGTAACAACAACTGTAGCCGAAGCAGGACAATTTCTTCCAGAAACAACAGCTACTGTATAAGTTCCTTGAGCTAGTCCTGTAAATACTGGACTATCTTGAAGAGGACCTCCATTGATGCTGTATCTGTATTTTGGATTATCATTTACACCTGGACTTGCTGGATCCATGCTGGCAATAATTGTTCCGTCGCTTCCTCCATTACATGTTACTGGAGTAGCAATTGCTTTAAATCCTGTAACTTCTGTCGCTTTTTCTAATTCGAATGCAAAATCGTCAGTACAGTTATTAGCAGTTCCTAAATCTGTCACTACAATTGTGTGAGGACCTGAAGCTACATTATTAAATACTGCTGGAGTAGCTGTTAAAGTTGTAACTCCGTCAAGAGTATAACTAAAGTTACCTGTTCCTCCTGTTGCAGATGCTGTTACTTGACCGTCACCATCAGCACAAGTTGGCGGGGTATTTTTTACTACCTCTAAAACTACTGGCTGTAAAATAGTAATTAGAGCTGGGAATGTAGTTGTACAACCAAATCTATCTTTTACTACTATATCATAAGCTTTAGCAACGTTCACAGTAAATGAAGGGCTAGATTGGAATCCTCCACCAATGCTATATTCGAATGGTGCCATACCAGTACCTGGAGTTACTACAATTTCGTAGTTTCCATTAATATCAGCACAATTAGATGTTACTGCAGCTGTAAATCCTGCTGGCAGTGGACTAGTTGTAATATTTACAAGTAAAGGATCAGAAATACATCCGTTAATGTCTCTAGCATAAATATGCCATGCAGCAATTGCCGGATCTAACTCTCTTCTTGTTTCAGGATCAAATGCACCTGAACCTGCAAGACTTGCATCAACAAATGAATATGTATATCCTGGGTTTCCACCTTTTCCAAGAACTTCTACTATTGCGCCTCTGTTACAATTTGCATCTAGGTTTTCTACTAAATCAACTTCAACAATTGTTGGTTGTTTTACTTCTGCTGAAGCTTTAAAATCACAATCTGTTATATTATCAACAACTGTTATTTCATAAATTCCAAAAGCTAAATTAGTTAACTCAATTGAAACATCTGACGTTACTGTCGATCCTCTAAACGGAGCACCATCTTTAGTAATCGTATAAGTATAAGCTCCTGCGAAACCAGAAACTGTAAAGGTTACTTTTCCATCGTTTGTATTGTTACAAGACATATCTGCAACTGGCTGGCCATCTGCATTTATTCTAATAACATCTTTGATAGTTAATAACTCATTGTAAGAACATTTGTTGCTATCTGTAACTCTGAACAGATAATCTCCAAATGGTAAATCATTGAATACCGCAGCAATTGTATTATCTGCAACTACTTGTGGTGTATAAGCCACTGCTGGGGCAGCGCCATTAAATTCAATGATTTCAAATGTTAACTGACCAACACCATTTGCTGCTGTTACTGTAACATCGCTGTTGTTTCCTGTAAAACAAGTAATAGCTGTTGGTGTGAACGTTAAATCTGTTGGTTTGTTCAATGGTACGATTGGTACAGTTACTACTGGAGTTTCACATCCGTTAGCATCTTTTACTGTATAAGTAACATTTGCAATTGAACCATCATTTGCAACTGATATTCTATCAAGTCCTTGTACATAACCTCTATTATTGTAATTATAGTAATAAGGCGACGTTCCTCCTTGAGGCGTTACCACAATTTCTGTTGTTGTATAACAACCTGCATTTGGTGTAATATTGTGCGAAGCTGTAAGCTCAGCTGGCTCAACTATCGTTACATCAACTTGCGCAGAAGTACATCCTTTAGAATCTGTGATTACCACAAAATATGAACCTGCTGCTAATCCTGTATAAATTCCTGTTGTATCTCCTGTTGTATTTGACGCACCAGAAAGAACAAACGTATAAGGACCGACTCCACCTGCTGGTGTTATTGTTAAGCTACCATCACTTAAAGTTTCACATGTTACGTCAATATGTGCCTCTGTACCTGTTGGAGGCGTTGGCGCTATTATTGTTACAGGATCTGTTGTCACCGAACATGTTGGTACATTACTATCTGTAATTACAAAATAGTAATCTCCTGTAGCAGTAACTGTTTCTGTAAAGTCTCCTGTAGCAGGTCTTACAGATCCTTCTGGAACACCATCGTGATACATTTGATAAGTGTATGATCCTACACCTCCAGCAATTGTAACATCAATTAATGCATTGGCAGGAGAACAGTATAAATCTTGTCTTACTGTAGCACCAGCAATTAATTGTTCTTGAATGATATAATCTACCTCATCAGTACATCCGTTCTCATCTGTTAAGATGATTTTGTATGTTCCTGGAGAAGTAAATGTTGCATTGGCTGTTGTTGGTAATCCATCAATAGTAAATGATTTGCTGCTACCAGTGTAAACCGTAGAAAGAGCATCAAGATTTACTGTTAAATCTGCACCAACAAAACATAGTTGTGCTGGCGTATTAAGAACTGGCTCAACATCACGAGTAATATCAACACGAACTGGTTCAGAAATACATCCGTTTTGATCCTGAACATACACATCCCAAGAAAGTTTTGTTATGTCTAAGTCAGTATCTACAGTAAGAACTGGATCATCTCCAAAAGTAGTTGGTCTTGTTGCACCAGCTAATACGACTGCATATTTATAACCACCTGCTCCACCTGCTTCTGAACTAACTGTTATTTCAGAAAGATCTTTAGAACAGAATACTTTAGTTGAAGTTGCTGCGAAGGTAATAGCAGTTGGTTCAACAAACGTTAAGGTAGCATCATCTGTACAATGAGTTGTTCTATCTTCAACAGAAACTGTATAGCTGCCAGCTACAAGACCTGTTAAAGTAATCACATCACCAACATCTGTTCTGGTGTATGGTAATGCACCTGGAGTCGTTGTTATTGTAACGTCATAATTTTGCGTTGTGCTAAATCCTGTTACAGTAAATTTAGCGCTAGCGTTATTGCTTGTACCATTTAAGCTGTTACAAGAAATCTCTGTCAATTTCTCAGCTGCTACATCAATTGGCACAACATCTTCTACAGTATGATACACTTGAACAGAACAATTGTGATCATCTGTAACTCTAAATAAGTAAGTATTTGGTACTAATCCGGTAAACGTATTAACTGTACCATTATCATGCGCTAAGGCAGCAGGCTCAACAATTTCATATTTCTTCATTGGCCCATAACCACCGCTAACAATAATCTCGACATTCTCAACATTTGTTGGACATACCGGATATGCTGTTACATTAACAGAAGCACTTAATGGCTGATAAGCATTTACTGCCTGGGATCCATTAAAAATACAATCGTTAGCATCTTTAACTGAGTAATTAATTGTCTGCGCTAATAAATTATCTACAACATATTTATTATCATCAACATAATCTGTATCGCCAGGGAACATATATTTATATGGTCCAGTACCTGTTGTAACATCCACATCAACAACAACAACTGCCATATCCTTTTCATTAGTGATAGGATCACAAGCAAAATCGATTACTGAAGAAGTAGCTGCCAACTCGTCTGGCTGACCAATTGTTATCGCCGCACTATTATATTCACATAATTTAGAATCTCTAACTATAACTTGGTAATCATTTCCTTCTGGTAAACCAGTAAACTGGCTAGAACCTGAAAATGGTACAATTACAGTTGCTCCCTTCAATAATTGATATTCGAAAGCACCTATTCCACCTGTTACAGAAATTGAAATTGTACCATCTGAACCATTATAACAGCTTACATCTGTACTAGCTGGTGTAATAGTTGGTAAAGGAATTGGATCTAATTTTACATCTTTTGTTACCTGACAAGTAGTTGTATTGTTACTATCTGTTACTCTAAATGTATAAGTAACATTAGTAGCTCCCGTTTCTAATTCATTTGTAGTCATAGTAGTCCAAGGTCCAGTTACTCCACTTGTAGAATACTCGTAGATATAGTTTGGAGTTGGAAGAATATTACCACCTTCTGCTGTTAATGTAATTACAGCATTAGGACTAGGAGAACAATCTAATGGTTTAGTCACCTTAGCATCAAGTTTCAATTGTGGATAAACTATAAAATCAAATTCATCTGTACAATTATTTCCATCTTTGATAATTAACTTATAAGTACCTGCAGTACTAATTTCAAATGATGCATCTGGTCCGAAAGAACTTCCACCTAAACTATAAGTTGGACCACCAATAATTGCAGGATCAACAGTTCCTGTTATTGTAATAGTAAACGGTTTTCCATCAAAACAGATAGGTGCTGGATGATCAATCAATGGATCAGCATCTTTATCTAAAGTAATAGGGAAATCTTTAATACATCCATAAGCATCTAATACATAAGCTTTGTAATTACCTGCATTTCTAAAGAATGTGTTAGGAGTATCCCATCTTAAATCTGTTTTATTAGGAGCTGCATCTGTATCTGGCAATAACATGTATTTGTAATACGCCGGTCCTGTCGCTGGAACAAAAGCAGTTCCATCTTTACCAGTAACAGTAATAACTCCAGAATTTACAGCACAATTTGCATTGTTAGAAACAGAGGCATCAATTAGTAAAACTTTTGGAGACTCTTTAATATTAAAGTTATATGAAGATTTACCACAACCTGCATTAGCACCAGAAGTTTCTGTAATTAACACATAGTACGTTCCTACTGGCAATGGAGTGATTGCTGCTGGATCAATAGTAACTGTTCCACCTACAGGAATTGTTCTTGAACCTGTATTAGTAGTATTAATATTCGTATAAGCATTAACAATAGTATAGGTAATATCTACAGGATAAGCATATAAATTTCTAACATCAAAACTTACATTTCCATCATTTGCTCCAAAACAAGAAATGTTTTGTGGAATAAAGTTGTCTATCTCTAAAGTTGAACTACTTGGAATTGGTCCGTCTGAAGTTTGGAAATAATAACATTCTGTATCTTCATCATATATGATAAAAGTATATGTTTTTCCTGGTACAAGACCCGTAAATTCCGTCGATTTACTATCAGCTGGAATCTCGTCAATCCATCCATTAGCAATATTACCTGCTGGATCAGCAGGATTCCATGTTTGACTACTACCATTATAGATATTGAAGTGGAATGGTCCTGTTCCTGCAAAAGCTGATAAAATTTTTACCGTTGCAGAACCACCGCCAGAACAAGTAGCTGAAGTGCTTACTTCAATGTCAAGCTCATCTACTGGCGCCGCAATTAAAATATCATTGATAGTAGCGAAACAACCATTTTGATCTTCTACTCTAATTTGATATAAACCGAAATCAACAACATTAAAGACTGCGCTAATACCATCCTCACCAGGCAAAGATCTACTGTAATTATTAATACCTGTTACATAATAAGTATAATTTGGAGTACCACCTGTTACGCCATTAATTATAATACGTCCTTGCGTAATTCCGCCTCCAACACATTTTAAAGATTCTGGAGTAAAACTAATAGTAATAGGATCTGGTTCAGTAATTCTAATATTTTCAGTATCAAAACATTCCTTTGAGTCTTTTACAGTAACAACATAATATCCAGCTGGAAGACCAGATGTTTGCGTAAGAAAATCTCTAACCAACATGGTATGAGCCGCATCAGAATATTGTTTAACATTAATTTCAAAAGGACCTACTCCTTTTGATGCGTCATATACTACACTAATTGCTCCAGTACTTTCGCCATTACAACCAATAGATTGAGTCTGAGTAACAGAAGTAATTTCTGGATCAACTTTTTGAACAATATTAATTGCTTGAGTAGTTGAAACTGTACAATTATTTGCATCAGTTACTGTGAAAGTATAAGAACCTGGTGTATTAGTAGTAAATACATTGTTTGTAAAAGTTCCTGTTGTAGGATTGCTTGTATAGTTATAAGCCGTTCTTCCTCCACCAGCGGTTAATGTAATTACCGCCGCTTCATTTCCTGTATGACAAGTAATATTTTTATCTAGTTTAGCCGATAATGTTAATACATCGTATACTGTAACCTCGTTACTATCTGCTGTACATTGGTTTCCGTCTTTAATGGTAATAATATATTTTCCAGCAGTTGTAACTTCAAATGTCGGATCTGTTTGGAAAGACCCTCCGTTAAGACTGTACGATAAAGGTGCTACTAATCCTGTGCCTGGAGTAGCAGTAATTACATAAGTACCAACTCCTAAACATCCAGCTGTTGCTGCAGTAACAGTTGGTGCTGGAGCTGTGCCAATGGTAATTTCTAATTTAACTTGACATTTATTAGCATCTACAACATACACATCCCAGTCTGTATTTGTCAACGGGTTAAGATTAGCGACTGGCGATGGAGATAATGTACCTATTTGCTGTCCTCTTTGAACAAATGAGTATTTATATGATGGTGTACCATTTGATGCTGTAATTGTAACCTCTGCTGTAGCAACCTTACATGTTGCATTTACAATCTTTTCAACTGCAGACAAAGGAGCTGTTGGCTCACCAATGATAACGTCATCAGAAGCAGTACATCCAGTTGTTAAATCCCTAATTGTAACTATATAAGTACCTTTTTCAAGATCTGATAATGTGATAACATCACCTGAAATTGTTTGTGTGAAAGGCAATGATGCAGGCGTTGATGTTACGTTAATTGTATAATTTTGAGTAGCACTAAATTTCGTTACATTATATTTTGCTATTCCAGTGTTGCCACCATTACATAATACATTGGAGAAAGTCTGACCATCTATTGCAATTTGAATAGCTTTCTCAATTTTTAAATCATTTACAAAATAGCATCCGTTTGCATCTGTTACTTTAAATCTATAGTCTCCTGGAAGCAATCCTGTAAATAATCCTGAAGATGCACCTGTACTGTTAACTGTTGGTCCAGAAACAATGCTGTATGTTAGTGGTAAAACACCATTATCAGCACTTAATTGAACACTCGAATTAACCGCTGTACATGTTACTGTAGACGGTGTTCCGAAATTTAAAGCCGTTGGCGAATTAAGCGGATCGATTACTACTGTTTGTGGCACTGAAAGACAGCCATTCGAATCTTTTACAATAATAGTAAAACTTTGTGACGCTCCCGTATTTGAAACAGGAATGCTGTTTCCTAGAACGTAAGTCGAGCCATTATTAAAACTGTAAGTATATCCTGTTCCAGAGCCACCTCCAGGAGCAACTGAAATACTAGTTGCTGTTGGATTGTTATTCGTAGGATTACAAGTTAATTTACCTGCTGTAACATTTGCAGTTACAACTGGATTTTCGTTAATCGTTACCTGTACATTACCTTGACATCCTATACCATCTGTAACAACAATATCATAAACACCAGCCGCTAAAGCTGCAGCAGAAGCTGTTGTAGTTGTAGCTGAAACCGTTGTAGTAACTGCTACTCCTGCTTTAGTCACACTATAAGTATAAGGAGCTTTACCAGATGTAGGTGTAATAGAAAGAGTTCCTGTAGAAGCTCCATTACATTTCACATCTGTTTTGCTTGTATTAAAAGTTAAAGTCGTAGCTTTTAAAGTAACTGGAATATCTGCAGTGTAAGCATAACAAATTGGATTTGCAGTATCCCTTACTCTAAATTTATATGTTCCTGCGTCCGTTGCGGTATAAGGACTTGTTACTGTATTATACGGTCCATTATTAAAAGCGACTGCATATGTATGAGTTCCTGTACCTCCACTAGAAGTTAAGCTAATTGTAGTTGATGTTACACAAGTAGTATTTTCTTCAATTTTTGGAGTAATTCTTAATTGCTCAGGAACTATATAATCGATAAAATCAGTACAACCGAATTTATCTTTTACTGTTAATTTATAAGTTCCAGGAGTTAAACTAAAAGTAGCTCCTGATACAAAATTAGTACCGTCTTTACTAAACGTTGCTGGCGTCGCAAATGTACCTGTTATAGTCACGCTGATTGGCGTTCCAGTATAACATTGCGCAGCAATTGGATTCATTTCTGGAGCGTCTTCTGTTAAGACAGAAACTGTTTTCTTAACCACACAGCCATTGATATCTTTTACATATACATCAACTGTTGTTGATAAAACTGCAGTATCAACTGTTAAAACAGTTCCATAAGCAGTACTTGGTGCAGTAGAACCACCAATTCCATAAGCATAAGTATATCCTGGAGCTCCACCTATAATTCCTGTTATAGCTAATGTCGAAATAGCATTATTACAGCTGATTTTTGAAGCATTAACTGTATAATTAATTTCAGTAGCAGCATTAATCGTTACTGATGCTGTATTTGATGTACATCCTGTGGCATTATCTTTAACTACTAAAGTATAAGTCCCAGCTCCTAATCCAGTAACTGTTATTGTATTATTATTCTTAGTTAGAGTTCCTGAAGTTGAAGAGAATGTATGAGTATAAGCTCCCGGAGTGCTTGCGCCAGTAATATTGAATGTCGCAGTACCATTTTTTGCATTATAACATAATTCATTAGTAAAGTCACCAGAAACTGTAATAGATGGCGCCGCATCGATAGTTTTAGAATCTGATGTTGTACATCCATTAGCATCTGTAACTCTAAAGGTATAAGTTCCAGGAACTAATCCTGTAAACACACCTGAAGCAGCCTGAGTTGGTGAATTTGGACCAGATGTTACAGCATAAGTAAATGGTGCAACACCACCTACAGCTGTTACTGTAAGACTAGTTGTTGTATTGTTACAGGTAATACCTGCTGGTGTCGTAAAATTAAGTCCAGTTGGCGGATTATACGCTGGAACAACAATAGTGTCCGTATCTATACAACCATTACTATCTCTTACGTTAAACGTAATAGTTTGAGCACTGCTTGTATTTGTAACGGTTAATGTTCTTGTTCCATTATAAGATGTATTTCCTGCACCAAAACTATAAGTATATGTTCCTGTACCTCCTACTGCAGAAACTGTAATTACAGTTGTAGTACTACAAGTAGTATTAGGTGTAACTTTAGCTGAAGCCACAACTTCTGTTGGGTTTGCTAATGAAATATTATAAACTGGAGAAAGACACCCTTTCCCGTCTTTTACTTGATATGTATAATTACCTCCGCCTAAATTAGAAAGTGTTGCAGATGTAACGAAAGTAGTACTTCCGTTAAAACTATATGTGTATTGTGCTCCATTTCCACCTTCAGCTGTTACAGTAAAACTTCCGTTTGTACCATCATGACATTTTGGATCTGTTCCTTTAGCTGTTGCCGTTGGCTCTAATTTTGCGCTTACAGTTACTGCGCTAGTAACTACGCTGCAGCCTTTCGAATCTGTTACTCTAAAGATATATGATCCTGCTTTATCTGCAGGGTAAATATTAGATCCTATCGATGCAAAAGACGTACCTCCATTGGTTGAGACTTCATATGTATAACTAGGAGTTCCTTTAGATGCTCTAATCGTAATTTGAGCATTTGGAGAATTTGTACAGTCTAAAGGTTTTGTAACTTCAGCAATTGCGGTTAATTGCTCAGCTATAATAATATCCTTTATCTCAACTGTACATCCATTTGAATCGGTTACTAAAATTGTATGTGTTCCGTAACCAACATTTGTAAATCTATTAGAATCCTGTGCATTTCCATTATCTAAAGTATAACTGTATGGTGATACACCGTCAGTAGCCGTTACTACCAAAGTTGCACGATCTGTTGTATCATAACACAAATCTGACGTAGAAGCCAACTCTGCTTTTGGAGGAACTGGCGCAATAATTTCTACAGGATCAGAAGCTGCAGACTCACAATTCCCTGAATCTTTTACATAAACTCTATATGTTCCTACAGGTATATTATCTCCATTAGGTAGTTTAGTAAACTCTCTATTGCTTTGATATGGTATAATAACAGTTGTTCCCTGACGTAATTCGTAGGTGTATCCTGGATTACCTCCTCCACCAGTTGCTCTAATAATAGCACCAGCGAGACAAGTTGGTTGTAAAGTTACAGCAGCGATAGCAGTAACAGCTACTGGTGCAGTAATATCTATATCAAATGACTCCGAACAAGCTCCAGTAGCATCGCTTCTAATAATAATTTTATAGTTTCCTACAGCTAAATTATCAAAAGTAAGAGTAGCTGCTGTAGAAGGAGTCCAATTTCCATTGTTAACTTTATATTGATAACCGCTGGCAAAATTCTTAACTTGGTAAATGATGCTTCCAGTACCTCCTCCATTACATGAAACGTTATTAATTTCTGGATCTGATACATCAAAACCTTTACCGCTTTCAACGATAACTTTAATTTTAGTTTCACCGCCACAAGATTCCGGAATTTGACGCACCCAGATATCATCAATAAGCACGTCGTTACCATTAAACTCGTTACTGTAAGATCTAATAACAAAACTTAAATTGTTATAAGCCTTAGGATCTAAAGACAATTCTTTATACTCCCATTTTTCTGTTTTTGGAACAACCCACGGATTATTAGTATCTGTTGTTGCAACGATTGTTTCTGTTCCTCCAACCCCATTTAAATTATTTACTAATTGAATTGTAAGTTTTGGATCATCATGTGAAGTCGATGTTTTTACAATTAGGTTTTCTGCCCATAATGAAATTATTACAGGCTGATCTGGTATTACATCTGTAATAGGTTTACTGTATAAAATACCACCAATACCCGCTGTACCACCAACGTTAACACATAAAAATCTTCCTAACGGATCTTGAGGCACAGTATGGTCTTTGGCAATAATCCAAGAGTTATCGAATCTTGTTCTGATTGAACTTGCAACTGCATATTCTCCATCATTGATCCACTCATCTCTGTTACATTTGTAATCTGGCGCTAAGTGTGTAGACGTTTCATCTTCAAAACAATATCCTGGATTAATACCCGGAGTAGTAGTATAAGATCCTTTTCCAAAATCTTCAATTAACAAGTTACTATAAGTTGGAACCTGTGTTGCTTTATACTTAACGATTATTTCATGTTCTCCAGATTTCACGCCAGTAAATACATTATTAGTAATAGGTACGTTTGGTACACCATTTAAATAATATTCGTATGTATAAGTTGTTTCACCGCTTTCTGCTGGAGTAGTAACTTTTACTGTACTTGTTGCTAAACCGTCGCAACCGTATACAGTATCAACTGTATTGATAATTGGGTTTGCTGGTATCGGATCTAATTTAACTACATAAGGAATTCTAAATGTACAGCCATTATCGTCCTTTACAATAAGCTGGTATTCTCCTGGGCTAGCCGCTATTTCTCTTACTGTTCCAAAATGATCACCATTATCAAAACTAAATTGATATGGTTGTTTACCACCCTCAACATTATTAAATCTAATTTTTCCTCCATCTTTAATACCATCTCCGTCAGGATCTGTACATCCCGCTAACGCTGCAACACCAGCCGAAGCTGTCAATGCAGAGGTTGGTCCCGTAATTTCTACATTTTCAGTATCACTGTAACAGTGTTTTGTATCTCTAGAACCATTACTTGTTGTATAAGTAATTGAATATCTAACTTTAACTTTATAAGTACCAGGCTCTAAATTAGAAAATACTGGATTTGTCTGATAGCTTACTCCATCATTAATACTATAAGCCATAGTATTTCCATTTGGAACTATATTTTCAATTTTGATTGAAGAAGTACCATCATAACATAAACTGCTTGTAGCGTTTACTGTATAAGTAGGTTTCGAAACTATTGGAATATTAATCGAAGTTTCTGCCTTACAACCTGCATCGTCAATTACAACAATTTCATAGAGACGGCCTTCTGTTATAGTTAAAGGATTTTCATTAATATAACTAGTAGCACCATTTACAAAATAATGGTAAGGTGCTTTTCCGTTTGACGCTGATAAAAAAAGCTGACCAGGACTACAAGCCGTTAGTGGTTCTCTCAAAGTTGCCGTTACTCTTAACTGACTGGTCGGCGGTGCTATTCTAAAATAAACTGATTGATCGCAACTTGGCTGCGGATTACCATTTCCTATTGCACTACTAGTAACTCTCACCCTGTAATTAATACCATTTGTACCGTAGCTCAATGAAGCAAAAGTATATTCAAGATCTGAAACAGGTCCCGCGCTTCTTTCTATTTGACCAGTATTTTGGTTATATAGATAAATATAATACTCAGCATTGTAATCTCTAACTCCAATTTTAATACTTCCCGTATCTCCAACACAAACTGGTTGAGTTTGCTCATCACGCAAATTCATGCTCCTATCTCTTACTTGGATATTTTCTATTTTAAACACACAAGGAATTGAGGTTACCCCTTGTTGTCTAATAAAAACCGTATAAGAGTTTGCACTGTGAATTGGAAAAGTATTACTCGTCTGCCATTCCCAATCCTGAATAGTTGCATTTGGATCTGTTTTAATAGCATATTGGTAACCACTCGGAACATCAAGTATCTTTATACTTCCACTTTGTCCACAAAGACGATCAACATGTTCTTCTCTTGGATTTAGTGGGTTTGTAAATACGTTAAAATAAAATCTGCTAAAACAACCGCCTGCATAATTAATTGTTAAGCGGTATTGTCCTGCATCTTTAACATTGTAATCTGGTCCAGAAGCTACAGGCTGCCATGCGCACGAAGCATTTTCGTTTGCACATCTATCGTTGCTAACCGCAGGACAACTAGCTGTATCTAATCTTTCCCAAACAATATTAGAACTATCTGTTATTCCTGTTTTAATTAATTTTGAAGCATTTGCCCCACATAAAAATATCTTTGGTAATTGTTTTCCATCATTAGGACAAGTAACTATTTCACTCGCATAATCATTAACAGGATTTACAACCGTGGTCCCAAATCTTGTAACAGTAAATGCTTCATAAATAGATCGACATGGTGCAGGAGCAAGATTGTAAACATAATAGGTTCCTGGTTCTTTTGCTGCAAAAGTCTGACCTTTTCCTATTTCTTTTGTTCTGGCCTCATCGCTATACCATGTGTAAGTTGAATAACCATCGGCAGCAACCAAGTTAACGCTTTCAGTACATAAAGTAGCTGTTCTATTATATCTACATCCAGCAACTCCTACCAAGAAGTTTGTCGCTTTTGGAACCAAGATACATCCCGTGTTAGTATTAACACTTGGGTCATCAGAAATCGTAAATGAAGTATTCTGAGTTCCCTTATATGTGGCATAAGCAGAGTTGTCAATACTATCAGAGCAAGCCTCATCAAGCATTGTACAGTCAGGAATTACTTGAACTTTTAATTCAATTTCTGTTTCTGTTAAACGTCCCGCTTTAAGAAGAGCTGGGTTTGTAACTTCAAAAACAATATTACGTGTTGCTGGAGTCCAAGATTTTACTCGCACGCCTGGAGGTAAAACAAGATCTCCCGGATAATTAAAAATTACGTTTATTGGCAATTGATCACGAATCGTAAACTCTGTTGCATCATCGTTACCTGTATTTCTAAAACCAATAATATAGTTTAAATGCTGGCCTAATGTTACATTTTGCCCACCAATATTAGCTCCCTGATCATTTTTTACAATTTTAGTTAAAACTATTTTGGGCTCAATAATTTCGACATTAAATGCATTGAAGAAAAGACCATATCCATCACCATTGGTCTTTAACTTTAGTGTTGCCTTAGTATCATTATTTTTAATAATGACATTATTAACCGTATTACCTAATTTAATAATCCCAGAGTCATACCCCAATGTGTTCGCACTATTTGGAGTTCTATCAGCTACATTATTAAAAGCTCCATCAACATTATTAATTGTACTATTAAAGAAATTGTTTACTGGTCTTTGATCTGTAAAAAGATCTGTACCGTTTAAAGAGTAACGGTCTCCAGTAGTATTATTATCCCCTTCTATAGCAGCAAAAGCCAGCTTTACTTTAACCTCTCCATTTGGTATTGTTTTAAATCCAGAAATTTCATAATTAACATCAGGACTATTTGCTTTAATAAAACGGAAACCATCAAACGACGTAATATATTTAGCGCTTAACTTAGGATCTTCATAAACCACAAATAAAGACCATCCGGCAGCAAATCCACCATCAATTTGACCGGCAGTAGCTATAACATTTGCAAGTGTATAAGTCCCCTCAGGATTTGTTAGACCCTGTATTAATTTTGTTACATTAGAATAATAGGCATAGATGACCTGAGATCCATTTGCAGTATTTGGAGTATTTTCATAATAATCATAGATCTTCTCACCTTCTATTTTTTGGTAAGTATTGGTATTTGCAAGTTTAAACTCTACAGATCCCAGCTTTGTACGATCCACAACTTTGTTTGTAACATCTGCTATACTGTAAATACCTGTCCAATAAAGACCTGCATAAGCAATCTTATAACATTCTTTACTTGCTGTTGGTATTGCTAATGTTGCAGAACTTGAACTAAATCGTCCTCCACCCGGATCAACATTAATGTATCCCATCTGAAAACTATTATTGTCCGATCCATCATTGTAAGCATTATTTGGACGCTCGTTGTTTCTGTTCCTATCTCTATTCAAAATATTATTCCCAATCAAAAGCATATCTCCTTTTAAGCTCGTATCGTAACGAGGAGTAAAATTCTTTTGAGCGAAAACAATAAAAGTTTGTATAAAAAATAATACAACTAAAACTGATTTTAAAGTAGTAGGTTTCTTCATATTTTTATGGTTTCAGTTTAACTAATTGCCTTTCGAAGGGGCATTCAAAAAAACAATCTGCAATCTTAATTTATCTCTATTCTTAGATTATTATTATTTGTTAATTCTCGACTTTTACAATAGCCATTTTTCCGTTGTATGGTTTACTACCCTTTGCTTCTAATGCTTTAGTTGCATCTTGTAAACCTTCAAACTTCTCGTAATAGATATAGTATTTACTTGTTGCTACATTGTAGAAGAAATTCACATCTGTACGACCGGCAGCAACTGCTTTAGTCAAGAACTCATCACGCTTCTGTACACTGTTATGAACTGCTATAATCAAATAATAACCGCTGTCAGAATTCTTAATATTCTTAATAATCTGCATATTTGACTGCTCTTCTCCAAAATCAAAATCGTTTGCTGTCAATGGTGTATTACTTACTTTTGTTGTCTCTTTAATACGTTTTAGAGCGGCAACGTCCTGCGCATATCTTCCTTGATCATTCTCATAAGCGGCACGTTTAATTCTACGTTTACGCTCAATTTCTGTTTCTGTTTTAATACGCTCCAAGTCCGCTAGTAAAGCAGCTCCTTCTCTTTCCATTTTTAATTGAGCCGCTTTTAATTCGTTTATCTTATCCAGATACTCTTTATTCAATGGATCATTTTTAGGGAACTTTTTAAGTCTATCATTATACAAGGCCGATAATCTGTCGATCTCATTTTTCATGCTTTTATTGGCATCAGCAATCTGAAGTTTTAAAGCTTCGATTTGACTATTTTCTGCCGCTACACTTTTAAATGGCTTTGGCTCTCTATAGATTCCTTTTTCACTTAAGTCATTTTCTTCTTTTAAATCGTTCAAGTCTTTTTGCTTGTTTGCAACAGTTGCTTTAAACTGATCTAACAAATCGTTTTGAATTTTACTAGAACTTTCAACCGATTGAGTCAAGCTTTCAATTGCTTTTCCAGTATCATCTTTAGCCGTAGCAAGTGCAGCAGCATCGGCTTTTGCCTTAGCTTCTGCAGCTAATTGTGCTTGACGCTCTTCTTCTTCTCTAAGTCTTCTAGTTTCCTCTTCAGCTTTTAATTTCTCTGTTGCTTCAGCATCGGCTTTCGCTTTTGCATCTGCAAGAAGTTTAGCTTGTAAAGCTTCCATATCAGCTTTTGCTTTCGCGTCTGCAGCAAGTTTAGCTTGAAGTGCTTCAGCATCTGCTTTTGCTTTTGCGTCTGCAGCCAATTTAGCCTGACGTGCTTCTTCTTCTAATCTTGTTTTTTCTTCAGCTGCTTGCTTAGCCTTTAATGCATCGGCATCAGCCTTAGCTTTTGCATCTGCAGCTAATCTTGCTTTTTCTGCTTCGGCGTCAGCTTTCGCTTTTGTATCTGCTGCTAGTTTAGCTAAACGAGCATCTTCTGCTTCTTGTAATTTTTTAGCTTCTGCTTCTGCTTTCGCTTTTGCCGTAGCTTCGGCATCTGCCTTAACTTTTGCATCTGCTAATAATTGAGCTTGTAAAGCTGCCATATCTGCTTTTGCTTTTGCATCTGCAGCCAATCTTGCTTGTTCCGCTTCAGCGTCTGCTTTTGCTTTTGCATCTGCCGCTAATTTAGCCTGGCGGGCTTCCTCTTCAACTTTTGCTTTCGCTTCTGCAGCCTGCTGTGCTTTCAATGCCTCAGCATCCGCTTTTGCTTTTGCATCGGCTGCAAGTTTAGCTTGAAGCGCCTCTGCATCGGCTTTCGCTTTTGCATCTGCAGCCAGTTTAGCTTGACGAGCTTCTTCTTCTATTCTTGTTTTTTCCTCAGCTGCTTGTTTAGCTTTTAGTGCTTCCGCATCTGCTTTTGCTTTTGCATCTGCAGCCAATTTAGCTTGAAGTGCTTCTGCATCGGCTTTTGCTTTTGCGTCTGCTGCAAGTTTAGCTTGACGAGCTTCTTCAGCTTCTTGTAATTTTTTAGCCTCTGCTTCCGCTTTCGCTTTTGCTGTAGCCTCAGCATCTGCTTTAACTCTAGCGTCTGCAATAAGTTTAGCTTGTAAAGCTTCCATATCAGCTTTTGCTTTTGCATCTGCGGCCAATCTTGCTTGTTCAGCCTCAGCATCAGCTTTGGCTTTTGCTTCAGCAGCTAGTCTTGCTTGCTGCGCCTCTGCATCGGCTTTCGCTTTATTTTCAGCTTCTAATTTCGCTTTTGCCGCTGCTTCTGCATCAGCTTTCGCTTTTGCATCTGCAACAAGTTTTGCCTGAAGTGCTTCTGCATCTGCTTTAGCTTTCGCTTCGGCTGCTAACTGCGCTTGGCGAGCTTCTTCGGCTTGTTTTATTTTTAGTGCTTCTGCATCTGCTTTGGCTTTTGCTTCAGCAGCAATAAGAGCTTGTCTTGCTTCTGCATCTGCTTTTGCTTTTGCTTCAGCAGCTAATTTTTCTTTAAGTGCAGCTTCTTCAGCAGCTTTCGCTTTTGCATCTGCTGCTAGTTTAGCTTTATTTGCGGCGTCTATAGACGTTTTTGTTTTTGCTTCTGCAGCCGCTTTTGCTTTAGCTTCGGCTGCTAATCTAGCTTGTAATGCATCTGAATCCGCTTTTGCTTTTGCATCTGCAGCTAAGATTGACTGCATATCTGCAGCTTCTGCTTTTGCTTTTGCATCGGCTTTACGTTTTGCTTCAGCAGCATCTGCTTTGGCTTGATTATCTGCTATTAATTTTAATCTTGCAGCTTCTGCATCTGCCTTAGCTTTTTCTGCAGCGGCTAGTCTTGCTTGTCTTGCGGCTTCTGCATCTGCTCTTACTTTTTCAGCAGCCGCTAATCTTGCTTTAGCAGCAGCTTCTGCATCTGCTTTTGCTTTATCAGCAGCTAATTGCGCTGCCGTTTTTTGTGGAGCAGCAACTGGTTTTGCTTCCGCAGCTTTTGCTTTTGCAGCAGCTTCGGCATCGGCTTTTGCTTTTGCATCTGCAGCTAATTTTAATTTCATTGCCTCGGCATCGGCTTTAGCTTTATCAGCAGCTAGTTCAGCAGCCGTTTTTTGTGCTGTTGCAGTTGCAGCTTTAGCTTTTGCAGCGGCTTCAGCATCTGCTTTTGCTTTTGCATCTGCAGCTAATTTTAATTTCATTGCTTCGGCATCGGCCTTAGCTTTATCAGCTGCAAGTTGTGCTTGTGTTTTTTGTGCAGCAGTTGCGCCTGGTTTATTTGCAGCAGCTTGTGCTCTTGCAGCAGCAGCAGCATCTACACGTGCTTTATTATCTGCAGCCAATTTAATTCTGCGCTCCTCTGCATCTGCTCTAGCCTTATCTGCGGCCAATTGCGCAGCTGTTTTTTGAGTTGCAGCAACTGCTCTGTTTGCTGTTGCTGTCTGTGCTCTTGCGGCTGCCGCAGCATCTGCTTTAGCTTTTGCATCAGCAGCTAATTTTATTTTAATAGCTTCAGCATCTGCTTTGGCTTTATTGTCAGCTTCTAATTTTGCTTTTGCAGCAGCTTCGGCGTCAGCCTTAACTTTTTCTGCAGCAGCAAGTCTTGCTTGTTTTGCTTCGGCATCGGCTTTTGCTTTTGCTTCAGCAGCTAGCCTGTTCTTTTCGGCAATGTCAGTTCTGTTAACTTGTGTTGCTTGCGACTTAGGTTTAGCCGGAACAGGTTTTGGTTTAGCTGGATCAATTAATGATCCTTCCTCATCATCTCCGTAGTAGTAATTTCTGTTTTTGAATTTGTAGGCAATAACGAATTCATGAGATCCGCCTAAGTTTGAGAAATTGCCCATTCCTCTTTCGTAATTGTATTCAATAGCAATACTCGGAGAAATATTAACTCCAAGTCCCGCTGAAACTCCGTATAAAGTGTTATATCCTGCTTGTGCCCAGATTCCTTGTTGAAGTGCCAGCATACCAAGCCCAGAAATAACTGTTTTGTCTTTTTTAATTTCTGTTTTTACAATACCAGAGAATTTACTTCTGTCAAAAAAACCATAGCTGTCAATGTATCCCGTGTACATAGCATGAAGTTCAATTGCTCTTTCTGGATCATCTTGCACCATTCCAGATCCGAAATTGTAAAGTACTAAATTGTTAATCGACAATCCGAAATCTAGAAAAGCAGTACCATAATTAATCCCTGGATTAACGGTAAGAAGTGTACTTTTTGGGAACTCTCCGTTTAGAATATCTGAATCGTCTGAGATAATTTTTCCAGTATTTAAACCACTTTGGTAGGCACCAACATTAATACCAAAAGTAAGGTTGCTGTCTTCTTCTAAAACAATATTGTGAGCAAAGTTTCCTACTGCTCCGAAGACTGTCATTAATCCGTAATTCTGTTGAAAAAGACCAAAAGCAAATGCTTCGTTCTCTCTAAAACGACCCGAATAATTAAACAAATAAGTGTTTGGCGCATCATCAAACTGCGTCCATTGTCTTTTATTGTAAAAACTCACATACGGATTTGTCTCTCTAACAAAACTGAATGTAGGGTTAAGTAAATATCTATTAAACTTTAAAGAATTTCTGATAGGTAATGAAAACGAAACAACTCCATCCTCAGAAGCATCCTGAGCATAGAGTACATTTGAGAAACCGTAAAATAAAGTGATGAATAGTAAAATTTTCTTCATATTATTTTATAACAGTTATTGATCCTTTTTTTTCACCTGTGTCGGATTGAATGACATAGTAATAAACGGGATTTACATTCTTAAAATCTACATTGTTTTGAGGCCAATCGCCTTGATAATTTACTACATCAAGAACTTTATCACCATTAGAACTAATGATAATTACTTTTGTTGATGCATTCTTGTATTCATCTGGAATATTCCAATATGGATTAATCCCGCTCAATTTTATAATATTTGGAATAACGCTTGAAGGTCCTGAATCTCCATTAATTCTAAATGAAAATTCTTTATTGGCGGTACAGCCTGATGCTTGAGAAATTTTTACTTTATAATTACCTTTTACGGATATCACATACGAATTTCCTGTTTCTCCAGAAATTAAGTTATTATTTAAATACCATTCGTACGAAGCTGCAGTTGCATCTGTTGTAACAGTCACTGTTATAGTTTCGCCTTCACTCAATTTATAGCCGTCTTCAGCATCAATAGAGGCATCGAAACCATTACTTTGTAAATTGATAGATCCTGATGATTTACAACCGCCAAAATCAACGTCTACAGTATAAACACCAGATTCATTTGTAGAATAAGTACGGGTTGTCGCACCAGTTATAACAGTGCCGTCTTTTTTCCAAACGTAGCTGTTTCCTGAAGTCGCTGTCAATACAGTTCCCGTGCCGCTGGCACAGAATGGATTTCCTAAGCTAGAACTAATAGTTACGCCAGATCCCCCGCTAGAAGAAGTAACATTTACACGATTGGAACTAAAATTCACGTCAGAGCATTGACCGTAATCAATCTCTGCATAATATTTTCCTGTTGAATTTACTACCAAATCTTTAGAACTTTGTCCTGGGATTACAACATCATCTTTATACCATTTGTATTTGATATTAGAAATAGCTGCAGGCGACGGAGCTTCTGAATTAATAGAAAGTGTTAAACTTCCACCAGAACATATCATGGCAGCATCACTTTTATTATTTATAAAGAAAGAAGACTCGTAAGTTTTAAAGTATGCAGGAAATGAGGTATTCCCTAAAGAATTTCTAAATCTTGGACTGGTTACACCAGTTGAGCTTTTAACTCTCAAACTATAAATATCAGAACCCGCCAAATTTGTTGGAACTGCATATCTTATCGTTTTTTGAGTTGGAGAAATATCAATTGTTTGAAGCAGAGTTGTAGCAATTGGAGTGGTAAAATTTCCCGCAGAATCTGAAAGTTCAACTACAAAAGTAGTACCTGCGGGAAAATCTATATAACTAAAAGTCGCATTAAATTCATTGAACGAATTTCCAGCACAAAGCTTTTCAAGACCATCAAATGTTTGAGGTACTATAGTTTGGGCATAGGTATTCGATTTAGCAAAGAATAAAAAGCTAAATAAAAATAAAAGTTTAAAAAAAGATAAAGTAATTTTTTGAATCATATAGTGCGTGTTCTGGCTAAGTCTATACGCTCAAAAAACAAAATATCGATGAATGTTTCTGAGAAATCATACTTATAGTTTTCAATTATATCTTTTGCAAGAATTGAAGTTGAAGTAAGTAGTGAGTTTTCTTGACACTCGTTTGATACACTATTTGGCTCAGCTGCTATAGTAAGGCTGCCCTTGGGGTTGGACATCCCTACTATAAACTGATTAAATTTGTCTGAACTGCTGTTTTCAATTACAGCTTTAGTATTGTTTTGGTTAACATTACCTAAAGTTAATGTACACTCAGAACCAGCAGCCTTTGTAGGTTTTTCTGCTGTATTCTGTGCATGTAGAGTTAACGAAATAGGCGAAACCAAAAATATTATATATAAAAAATATTTTTTCGTAGATACCATTATGTTTTGATCTTTATTTGGGTCCAGTAAGACGATACATAAATTGTGTCTGGGGACTTTATTAATAAAATTTACGCGTGGAAATAAAAATCGAAATCTATTTATCTATTGCCGCTTGAAGCCGTGATTTTTCCTAATTGTAATCTGAAATCTGGTTTTTTAGGGTTTGCGATATCAATGAATGTTTCACTGTTACTCGTTTGAGAATAAAGATTAAAAAACACACTGTTTCCATACCAGCTCTCTAAATCTTCGTTATTTGAATTGTACTCTGTAAAGATGTTTCCGTTACATAGGTTAAAGTACATTTCTTCAAACTTGATTTTTTTAAGATTAGCATCGTTGATTTCAATTTTACTGTCTAATAAAACAGCTGGATTAAAACCAGAAATAACACTACGCTTCATTTCAAGAGAAGCGCCTTCAGCAATATATACAGCTTCTTTTACTAAACCTGATTGAATATCAGCTTTAATGTTTTCGCTGTCATTAAGCATAGTAATATTTGTAGCAGCTACAAGAGTTTGTTTTTTTGTAAAATCAGTTTCATTCTTTTTCTCATAAGATTTCACCTCCATACAACGAGATCCATCTTTGTTACTTGATAAGTAAGAAGATCTAACTGCTAAAGAGTTGAATAAACGACATTGTACACCTTGTGTAAATTTAAAGTCGTCGTTGATTGATTTATAAGAAACCAATTTAGAAGCATTTACATCACCTCCAAAGAAAGCGAATGAGTCACCTCCAGAAAAGCTTACCATTACATTGTCAATAACTGTTTTGTTACCAACACCTGCAATTGTTAAACCATTAAATGTATCTAAACCTTTTACTTTTTTACCAGCAAATTCGATTCTAACGAATCTTAAAACTCCAGAGTTTGAAGCTAAATTTTCTCCACCGTAAGTTGTAAGTGTTGGGTCAAGATCAAGGTTGTAAGAACCTACATTTCCAAATTTATTAATTGGAGCATCACCAAGAATAACTAATCCTCCCCAGTCTCCCGCTTTTTTCAAGCTTCGGTTTGAAGTAAATACAATTGGATCTGTTTCTAAACCATCTGCAACAATTTGTGCACCTTTTGTAACTACCAATGTTCCTTTTGTTTCGAAATCACCAATAATTAAAGTTCCTGGTTCGATAGTTAAAACAGCATTGTTTGTAACATATACGTTTCCTTGCAAAACGTAGATATTTCTTTTCAGCAATTTAGTATTAACAGAAATATTTCCTGCTAAAATTTGGTTTGCTTCTCCATAGTCCACTTTGTTAGGCTTAAATTCGGTCCAGTTGTTCAACCAATTGTTGTAGCCCATAATTCCTTTCTCTTGTTGAGCACTCAAACTCGTAACTGTCAAAAGAACGCAGATTAATTGAGTAATTTTTTTCATGATAAGGGGGTATTACGGTTAATAATAAATTTGGGAATGCGTAAATGAAAAAACTCCTCTCGAGTTTTCCAAAATTATCAGAACCCTCGAGAATGAGTTTTTTTTTATTTTGTTTCTCAATACTGTTTAAATAGATTTTATCCATCTACGAAAACAATTTGAAAAAGGTTTAAAAAAAATCAGCTTTATTACATTTCGTTCAAATCGTTGAACTCGTGTAATGATTTCAATGTACTTTCGTAGAATAAGATTGCTGCAATTAGATTTCCTTTATCAGAATAAGGCATCATTTTTCGTTGAAATTCTACAGTAGTATCCAAAAATGTTGATGTACCTGTTGCCTGAGCATCTAATACTTTTTTGTGTTCAGAGTCGTCTGGAATACCTAAGTCTGCCATCGTAACTCCTGGTTTTGTAACCAAAGCAATGTAAGGAAGAGTTTTTACTAAAACTTTAATACGCTCAATGTATAATTCTAAAAGCTCACCTTTTTGCATACCACTTAATTCTTTTTGATCGTGGTATTTACGAATAAGAGCAGTTGTGCTGATAATACTTCTTGGCGCGTTCTTAGCTTGAGCCGAAACGGCTGCAGTAGTTAAGATAAAAAGTGCACTTAACAGAGTAATTTTCCCTTTCATAGATTCTTATTTATAATTGGTTCTTGATAAAAACAAAAATATATAAATTATGTTAAACTCCAACTTTAATGCTTTATTTTTTCAAAAAAAAACCTTAAAAAAACCTTAAAAATCAGTGTTATGTCGAGAAAATGTGCGTTTTAACGCGCTTTTTGTTAAAATTGTTAAAATCAAAACAGTAAGATAAACGCTATAAAAAAAGCAATTTCTTTCTTTTAAATAATAAAAAAAAACTTACGTTTAACGATTTTCGAAAAAAAATATTAACAAAAAAATCTCGATATCTGTTCAGCTTGAGTCATTTATTAACAAAATTATATCGAAAGTAAGTAGAAATTAGAATGAGAAAATCTTATTACAATTTTCAATTTAGAGGACTAAAATAATCTTATCTGGAAAATTTTTGACTACATCATTTTCTTCTATCTTTGCGTCATGCAATTTTCTCAAATTTTAGGTCAAGATTACATCAAAAGCCACTTGACAAAAAGTGCTGCTTCTGGTCGAATTCCGCACGCACAATTATTTGTAGGTCCTGAAGGAAGCGGTACATTAATCACTGCGATCGCTTATGCCCAGTACATTTTATGTAATAATACCGGCGACGAAAATTCAAACGGAAACGATTCTTGTAATCTAAAGTTTGACAATATTTCTCATCCCGATCTGCATTTTATTTATCCAACAGTTACCACCGAAGACGTAAAAACAAAACCCAAAAGTTTAGATTTTATTCAGGACTGGAGAAGTTTTATTCAGGAAATGCCCTACGGAGGTTTGTTCGACTGGTACAAAATTTTGGGTGTTCAAAACAAACAGGGCGAAATTCGTGTAGAAGATGCTCAAGAAGTGTTAAAATCGCTTGCGCTGAAATCTTACGAAGGCGGTTATAAAATCATGATTATCTGGATGGCAGATAAAATGAACATTGCTGCTTCAAATAAACTTTTAAAACTTCTCGAAGAACCATCAGACAAAACCATGTTTATTCTGATTTCTGAAAATGAAGAAGATATCATTCAAACCATACGTTCTCGCTGTCAAGTAATTCACTTTAACGGACTTCCAGAAAAAGTGATAGCTGAAGCCTTGGTGAAACAGGAAAATATAGATCCTAACTTAGCCAAAAAAATTGCACATCAGGCACAGGGAAATTTTAGCAAAGCTTTGCATTTGTTAAAAGAAGATGATGATGAACTTCCATTCGAACAATGGTTTGTAAATTGGGTGCGTGCCGCATTTAGGGCAAAAGGAAATGCCGCAGCAATTCAGGACTTAATTACCTGGAGCGAACAGATTGCAGCGCTCGGACGCGAAAGCCAGAAAAAATTTATCCAGTATTGTATCGAAATGTTCAGGCAGGCTCTAATGTTAAATTATCAGGCTCCGAGTTTAGTATACATAGAACCAAAAGTAGATAAATTTAAACTTGAAAATTTTGCACCGTTTGTAAACGGAAATAATATTCACGAAATATTTAAAGAACTTTCAGACGCGATGTATCACATTGAAAGAAACGGAAATGCAAAAATAATTTTAACCGATTTATCTATCAAACTGACTCGATTAATTCATAAAAAATAAATATAAAATGAATAATGTTGCCTCAATCTTAATTTTAGCTTTTTTAGCTTTAACATTTTTACAGTCAGGTTACGAAAAAATTTTTTATTGGAAAGACAATGTCGCTTGGCTGAAAGAACATTTTGCTAAAACACCCCTAAAAAATCAAGTCCCGCTTGCTCTCTTACACTTACTTATTTTAGAATTAATTTCAGGAATTTTATGTGTTGTCGGAGGAATTCAACTAGTTACAAATAACGGAAGAGAATTTGGTTTTTATGGTGCCGTTTTTTCATGCATCTGTTTGTTAATGATGCTTTTCGGACAAAGACTTGCAAAAGATTATGATGGTGCCAGAACTATTGTAATTTATTTTATACCAGCTGTGATAGCAGTTTATTGGTTGAATTAAATGCAGTATAAACTTTGAATTTACAAATCCGAAATGGGTTTAAAAAAATAAAAAATATCGCAGATTTTCAAAAGATTTTTAATCATGCATCTGTAGCAAAAAAATAAAATTTTACATTAAAAAAAAATGAATCCAAAACATCCATCAGAATCATTAACTATTTTAACTGATTTAGTTTTACCGAGCGAAACAAATCCTTTAAACAATCTTTTTGGAGGCGAATTATTAGCCCGAATGGACCGTGCAGCAAGTATTGCCGCACGCAGACATTCACGCCGAATTGTAGTTACCGCTTCTGTAAACCACGTAGCATTTAACAGAGCCATTCCCCTTGGAGCTGTAGTGACAATTGAAGCAAAGGTTTCTAGATCTTTTAAAAGCTCAATGGAAGTTTTTATTGATGTTTGGGTAGAAGACCGTGAATCTGGAAGCAGAACAAAAGCCAACGAAGCAATTTATACTTTTGTTGCAGTAGATGATAGCGGGAGACCTGTCGAAGTTCCGCCAATCGTACCAGAAACTGATCTGGAAATTCAACGTTTTGATGCTGCACTTCGTCGTAAGCAGTTGAGTTTACTGCTTGCAGGAAAAATAAAACCATCTGATGCAACAGAATTAAAGGCTTTATTTTTATAGTAAAATTGATACAATTTGGAACAATAAACTTCAAAAAAAAGAAGTATTTTTACACGATTACAAGCCAATCAAATAAAATTCAGAAAACTTTTTATTCTTTCTGATTTTTTGTTTGAAAGAAAAATAACAATTTACACATTTAAGAAAAGATGAGTTCAGACAAAGAAGCCAAATTAAAAGCGCTGCAATTAACGCTTGACAAACTTGACAAAACATACGGAAAAGGAACCGTAATGAAAATGGGCGACAAAGCCATTGTGGAGGTAGAAACGATTTCTTCAGGTTCACTTGGTGTTGATTTAGCTCTTGGAGTAAATGGTTATCCTAAAGGAAGAATTATTGAAATATATGGTCCAGAATCTTCTGGAAAAACTACTTTGACGCTTCACGCAATTGCAGAAGCTCAAAAAGCTGGAGGTATTGCTGCCTTTATCGATGCGGAGCACGCTTTTGATAGAAACTATGCTGAAAAACTTAATGTTGATATCGAGAATTTAATTATTTCACAGCCAGATAATGGGGAACAAGCATTAGAAATTGCTGAAAACTTAATTCGTTCAGGAGCAATTGATATTGTTGTAATTGACTCGGTTGCTGCGTTAACTCCAAAAAGTGAAATTGAAGGTGAAATGGGAGATTCTAAAATGGGTCTACACGCACGTTTAATGTCTCAAGCTTTGAGAAAACTTACTGGAACTATCAGTAAAACAAATTGTACTGTTTTCTTTATCAATCAGCTTCGTGAAAAAATTGGCGTAATGTTCGGAAATCCAGAAACTACAACTGGGGGTAATGCACTTAAATTTTACGCTTCTGTGCGTCTAGACATTCGTCGTTCTGCACAAATCAAAGACGGCGAAAACGTAATTGGTAACAGAACAAAAGTAAAAATCGTTAAAAACAAAGTAGCACCGCCTTTTAGAACTGCAGAATTTGACATTATGTATGGTGAAGGAGTTTCTAAAACAGGTGAAATTTTAGATTTAGCTGTAGAATTTGATATCGTTAAAAAAGCAGGATCTTGGTTCAGCTATGGAGATACAAAATTAGGACAAGGTCGTGATGCTGTTAAAACTTTAATTAAAGATAATCCAGAACTTGCTGACGAACTTGAAGTTAAAATTAAAGAACATATAAAAGAACTGGCAAACGCCTAATCTGAAATAAGTCAAAAAATGACTAATCTAAACCCGGGTAGACTTAAAAATCTATCCGGATTTTTTTTTGAATTAATTTAAATTGTAACGCAACCTTTTCGGAAAAAGCCCATCTAATAAAAAAGCAGGGTTTCCAAATTGGCAAAGCCATAAATCAATTTGGGCTTTTTTATGAATTTAGGTTGGTTGGTTATTTGAACAGAAATCCGTTAGTTTACTCATACTAACGGATTTTTATCAATTTTTTTACTTTTCTTTACCCAGTGACGCAACCTTTTTTATTTTCCTTCATCTATAATAATGTGACGTTAACTTGAGTTATTAATTTAAACTCTTTATTATCAACCATTAATATTTTTAGCCATGAAAGAAAAAATAGAATTGTTGTACAATAAAAACCGAAGAAAAACCAAATTGAAATTTAAAAAAGTATTGCGTTTTATTTCAGAGAAGATAATTCATAGATAAGTTTTGAATAAAAATGGGGGTTTTTAATTCAAAACAAAAGCCGGCAGATTTAAGAATCTGCCGGCTTTTGTGTTTATTATTTGGACTTCTCAAAATCAATTAATCCATCATAAATAATATTTCTAACTTGATCTTTTAGTTCTTTTCTATTATCAATAGTCCTATTTTTTGTTTCTATGAAAGGGAGAACTTTAACACGCATTCGGCCAGGACTTCCGCTTAGAAAAGTGTACGAAAAACGTTCTTTGTTATCTGCAAAAACTATTGGCACAATCGGAATTTGATGATCGATTGCAAGTCTGAAGGCACCGTCTTTAAACTCGTCCAACAAAATACTTTCATCGTCTGGCACTCCGCCTTCGGGGAAAATACAAATACTCAAACCTTGATTTAAACGGCTTTGAGCTCTTTTAAAAACTTCATTTTTACTTCTTGAAGAACTTCTGTCAACCAAAATACAAGTTCTTTTATAGAAAAATCCAAAAAGCGGAATCTTTACAAGTTCCTTTTTACCCACAAAAACAAACGGATTTTTAATTATGGCCAGCATAAGCATAATATCTGTCATTGAGGTGTGGTTGGCCACAATCATATAACTTTTGCCTTTAATGAGCTTCTGTTCGCGTTTTACGGTGTAATAAAAACCCATTCCGAAAAGAATAAATTTAGCCCAGATACGAGCCATTTTAAAAAAATAGGGATAACCTTTCTCAGAGATAATAGAAATCAGTAAAAAAGGCAGCATAAGCAAAATCGGAATGGCCATTAAAATGTAAAACCAAATACGCCATAAAACCCAAAAAGCAATTTTAAATATTTTCATAGTTTCAAAAGTAAGAAAACAGAAATGAATTTAATAAAGTTTTTTATTTTCCTAAGCTCGTTGCTTTTTTAACGCAGAGCGCGCAAAAGGCTTCGCAAAGGAAAGAAGTTCTTTGAGAGATTGCTTTGCAATGAGTTCACTAAACTTTATTTATAAATTATTTACAACTCTTCTAATACCATTTTTTAAAAGACTTTCACTGAAATTTATAAGAAGCCCGAGTTTAAAATTTCCTAACTTCAAATAGGTTAATGTTTGTGCCAAATGGTTAACAGTAAGTGATTCTACGCTTTTTATCTCGATTAGAAATTTGTTTTCAACAAGCAAATCAACGCGGTACCCACAATCAAGTTTAACTTCTTCAAAAACTAATGGCAGAGATTTCTCTTTCTCAACAAGAAGTCCGCGTTGTTTAATTTTATAAAATAAACATTCTTTATACACATTCTCTAATAAAACTGGTTCCAATTTTTTATGAATTTCAATTGCTAACCCAATTACAATATTTGACATTTCGTTTTCTGTCATACTAAAAGGAGTCAAAATTATAAATATTTTCTTATAATTTAAATAATGGGTTTTAATTTAAGACTACTTTACATAAGATGAAGCTTAGTGAACTTATTGCAAAGCAATCTCTAGGAAATAAAACTCATTTCCTTTGCGAAAACCCTTTGCGCACTCTGCGTTAAAATGACTCACAAAAAAAACAAAACATTGCGATAAACCTTTGCACACTTTGCGGTTAAAAAAAACATCACGACATTTGCAGTTAAGAAAAAATCTAGAATGGCAAAAATACTTACGGGTGTTCAAAGTACAGGAACACCGCATTTAGGAAATTTATTAGGAGCAATTATTCCAGCAATCGAATTGTCCAACAATCCGGATAACGAATCTTATTTGTTTATTGCTGATTTACATTCGATTACTCAGATTAAAGATGGAAAAACTTTAAGGGAAAACACCTACAGCACGGCTGCGGCTTGGCTTGCATGTGGTTTAAATCCTGAAAAAGTGACTTTCTACCGACAATCTGATGTGGTACAGACTACTGAATTGACTTGGTATTTAAGCTGTTTTTTTCCTTTTCAAAGATTGACTTTAGCACACTCTTTCAAAGATAAAGCCGATCGTTTAGACGATGTTAACGCTGGACTTTTTACCTATCCGATGTTAATGGCTGCAGATATTTTATTGTATGATGCTGAATTTGTTCCCGTTGGAAAAGATCAGCTGCAGCATTTAGAAATTACTCGTGATGTTGCTTCTCGATTCAACCATCAAATGGGAGAAACTTTTGTACTTCCTGAAGCTAAGATTCAAGAAAACATTATGCTGATTCCTGGTACAAACGGAGGAAAAATGAGTAAATCTGCTAATAATATTATTAATATTTTCTTGGATGATAAGGCATTACGCAAACAGGTAATGAGTATTGAAACCGACAGTACACCGCTTGAAGAACCGAAAAATCCAGATACTTGTAATGCATTTGCTATTTATTCTTTATTAGGAAATGAAGAACAGATCGCAGAAATGAGAGCAAACTATTTAGGCGGAAATTATGGTTACGGCCACGCCAAACAAGCTTTGCTTGAATTGATTACTGAGAAATTTAAAACAGAAAGAGAAAAATACAATTACTACATTAACAACCTTGACGAAGTAGATTCTTTACTTAAAAAAGGTGCAGCAAAAGCTTCAGTTATTGCTGACGGAGTTTTAGCAAAAGTTAGAGAGGTTCTTGGATTTAGTAAATAAAATTCATCTCAAATAAATTTAAACGTTGATCAAAATCAAAATTGGTCAGCGTTTTTTTTTGAAACATATCTGAATATTTTTTTGTAACTTCATCTATATTAATCTTTTAAAAAACAAAAAGATGGATAAATATATTGAAGATTACGATGTACCACCTTACTTATTTCAAATCCTAAATATCCTTTTTGGGATTCTGCTCCTTTATATTCTTTACAGATTATATAAACACTTTAAGAACAAAAAATAGGATTTTCTGCGTTAAATAGCTTCAAAAAGTTTTCCCGGAAGAGGCCTAATAATCCCTTTGAGTTCCATATTTATTAGAATTCCAGACATTTTATAAATAGGAAAATTACATTCGACAGCAATAATATCTAATAATTCTTTTCCATTTTTTAAAAGGAAATCATAGATCTTTTGTTCGTCAGGTTCTAGTTCTACAAAGAGCTGTTTTTGAATGTTTTTAGGTTTCTCCTTAAGATCCCAATTCAGCATATAAATTAAATCCGCTGCATCAGTTATAACATTTGCTTTCTGCATCTTAATCAAGTTATTACATCCTTGACTGTACTTATCGGTGATTCTTCCAGGAACGGCAAAAACATCTCGGTTATATTCGTTGGCCATATTAGCTGTAATCAGCGAGCCGCCTTTATCAGCAGATTCAATTACAATTGTGGCTTCAGTCATACCAGCAACGATTCTATTTCTACGTACAAACTTCTCTTTATCAGGATTAGAATCGCTCCAAAATTCAGTTATAAAGCCACCATTCAGCTCCATTTTCGCCATATATTTTTTATGCGTTCTCGGATATATTTGATTTAAACCGTGCGCCAGAACTCCAATCGTCTGCAAGTTGCAATTCATTGCGGCTTGATGCGCTACGATATCAACACCATATGCAAATCCGCTGACGATTACTGGATCCAAAGGTGCAAGATCTTCTATCAATTTACGGCAGAATTCAGTTCCGTAAGAAGTTATTTGACGCGTACCAACAATGCTTATTATTCTCTTGTGATAAAGATTGATATTCCCAGCCGTAAAAATTAAAATTGGTCCATCAATACAATGTTTGAGCCGTTCTGGATAAGTTTCATCCTGAAAAAACGAAACCTGTATGTCATTTTTTTTGATTAATTCTAATTCCTTTTGCGCTTTTTCGAAAACACTTTTATCCTTTAAGTTTTTAAGTAAAACCGTACCGATTCCATCAACTGCTACTAAATGATTGTTTTTTGCATTAAAAATAGCTTCTGCGCTTCCAAACGAATGGAGCAGTTTTTTTCCCATTATATCACCCACTCCATCAACCTTTAACAGCGCTAATAAATAAAACAATTCTTGATCGGTCATCTTTTAAAACATTATGTAAAATAGAAATAATAAATCTACTTTTTATGAGGCGCAAATATCATTAAAACAAAGTAATTTCTTAATAAAATTTAAAACTAAGATTGGTTTTCTTTTCCGACCAAGCCAAAACATTGAGCTAAATATTTGAAAACGAATTGTCTAAAAATAAATACTAATTGTTAATAAAAATTGTGAATAAAATTTTGATAACTATAAGCGATGCATAACTTTGTTACTATGAAAATCGAAGTATATATCTCGCAGTTATTGTATCGTTATCAGTGTGTAACGGTTCCAGGATTTGGTGCATTTTTAACCGAAATTCATTCGGCTCAGCTGAATGAAGGCACTAACTCGTTTTTTCCTCCAAAAAAAACCATTTCTTTCAACAGCCGTATCAAAAATAATGACGGATTACTAGCAAATCATATTGCTCAAGCTGAAAAAACATCTTATGGTTTTGCAGTGAGTGCAATTGCTTTTGAGGTTTTAAACTGGAAAAAAACTTTAGATGAAAACGAAGTAATTCTTTTAAAAAATATTGGAGAACTGCGTTTAAATTCTGAGGGGAATATTGTTTTCAGACCAAACGATCAGACAAACTATCTGGCAAATTCTTTCGGATTAAGTCCTTTTGTTTCTCCAGTGGTGAAAAAAGAAATTTTCGAGAAAAAAATCGAAAAGATTGCTGCAAAAGAAAAAGAGGCTGTTTTATTATATGAAAATGAAGAACAGACTAAATCTTCAAATTCATTCTTAAGATATGCTGCGATCCTAGTTTTAGGACTTGGAATTACAGGAAGTATTGGTTATCCATTATACCAAAATCAAATTGATACCCAAACACTTTTAGTAGAAAAATCTGTTCAGAAAAAAGTACAAAATAAAATTCAAGAGGCAACATTCTTTATTAAAAGTCCGCTTCCAGCTGTTACGCTTTCTGTAGATTCTGCAAAAGTTGAAACTGTTGAACCAACAATGCCATACCATATTATGGCGGGCGCTTTTAGAAGTGAACAAAATGCTAGAAAAGCTTACAACCAATTAATTAAAGATGGTTTTAAAGCTAGAATGCTAGAAGAAAACAAACATGGTTTATTTCCAGTTTTGTACGGAAGTTATGCTACAATGAAAGAAGCTGAAGAAGCTCAAAAAGAAATACAAAAAGGCGAAAATCCACAAGCCTGGATCTTGGTCGAAAATTTATAAATTTAAAAATCCTGTTCTTTTGAACGGGATTTTTTTTGTCCTATTCTGTTGTTTTAAAAAATTTGACTGGCACTTTTTGAAGATTGCTTCGAATAAATTCGTCTCATAAAAATTTAAAACAAAATGAAAAAAATCTTCAAAACCCTAGTATTCTTATTATTGCTTAATTCGCATTCTTTTTTCGCGCAGCAAATTCAAAACAACAGCACTCAAGATTTAGAGTTTAATAAATCAGAAGCTGAAACGCAAAGAATGTTAAGAGAAAATCACAAAAAATTGGATGATAAAATTGAACTCCTAAAAAAAGAGCTAAAAGAATTGGAAACCAAAAAGAAAAGTCTCTCGAAATCTGAAAACAATTTGAAATCGACTAAGGAAAAAATAAGCAAACTTGAACTTGCTAATCAGAAAATAGAAAACAAAATAACTACGACTACAGTTTCTGATGAAGAAATTCAAAAGCAGAAAATCAAGACCAAAGAGAATGAAGTAAACATTCAGAAGCTGAAACTGACTCAAATTACGCAGGAAAAAGAACTTGAAAAAGCAATGTCGGCCATTTAATTAAAAAGCCTAATTCAAACGAATTAGGCTTTTTAATGTTTATCGTGAAACAATCTTTGCATTTTGAGACAGAATTTTTTTCTCGGCTTGATATACAATTAACGCCGCAGGCGCCGAATTTTTTTCGCCCAAAACGATAAAATGACATTCATATTTAAAATCACCTTTTTTAAATTCGTAATGATGATTCCCTCCTGTTCCATCGGCAAAGAAAACTCCATTTTCAATTACTAAATCTGGTTTGTCTGTCATTTTTTGTTTGGTTGACCAAGAAGCGTAACGATATTTCCCATTTCCTAAATCATCGATTCTGATTCTAAATTTTGAAGTTTCTAAAATCGCAACAGGTTGTTTGAAATCTGAAATCGAACTATTTACATTTTTTTTCTGCGAAGCAATCAGCGAATTTTTCAATTTTTTTTCTGCTTCCGACTGATAATTTACACTGCTGATTTTTCCATCAGTATCAATCCACACATCGCCTTGATTAAGCATAATTCCTCTCCATCCCATTTCTGACCAATCTTTTGCAGGATCCGATTTGGTAATTTTATCAATTAAAACAGGGTCGAAAATTTGGTTATATTTTTTAACAAAATCTGTTTTATTTTTTATCGCTGGAATTGGATAATCCCTTTTTAATGGAAATTTTATCCGATTAGAAACGGCAGTTTTATTACCGCTTTTTACTTCTGAAATAAATTTAGAAATAATTATTTGGTATTCAGGTTTCAAATCCTGTGCCCTCATGTTCAAAGAACAAAAGATAAAATAAACTAAAAACAATCTGACTATTTTCATATCAAAATAATTTAATGCGTTATAAATAAGTATTTTGAAAAACGAAAATGATGTTTCACGTGGGACGTCTCGAAATCAATTAATGCTGGCTTTGAACATTTTTAGTTCATCCCAAGTAAATTCATCTCCGTGTTTTTCTTTCAAACCGCTTAAAGATTCTTCTTGATAAAACTCAAATGCTTCTCTCAACGCCAAAATTTTATCATATGGCAAAACTTCGTTAATGTCAATTTTCTTTGCTTGAATAAGTCTTATCAAATGTCCTTCTATAGTTTGAACATTCAATTTACGCATTCTTGCGATATCTTCGACAGAATTTTTTTCCAGCCACAAATCGTGCGTTTCTTCGACTGTTGTTTTTTTAGCCGTTTTAAGGGCGTTTTTATCTGTTTTAGCTGTCTTGTATCGAACGACAGGCTCTTCGGTCCTAAAAATGTCTGTATTTGTTATTTTAAGCTCATCGCGAATCCTTTCCGCTTTGTTGATTTTATAATTTGTAATAAATGGCGACGACAGTTTTTCTTTTGAGATTGCTTCGCCGGAAACTACAACTTCGATCAGCAGTTTTGCTTTTAGTAATCGCAAAACAGCTTTTGTCTGCAGATCTTCTAAAAAATGAAGCTCTTCGTAAAACTCTTTTACTTTTTTAAATTTCTGGATTTCAGCAATTTTATAAATCAAATCATCGATCAATTTGTCCATTGGTTTGAAAAAATAATCGTAGGCAGCTTCTACTCTTTCTTTCACAAAAAACAAATCAACTGTTTCTTTACTAAAAATTTTATTCAGCTGAATGATAAATTTCTGCGAAGGTTCCAATAGCTGCTCGATTGTTTCTAAACGTCTATGCGCCCAAACTGCATGCTTAGATTTTTCTGAACCAGCCGCATTTTCGTTATAGCTAAAACGATGATTGCGCCATTCTTGAGCCAATTCCGTCCAATTAAAACTGTTTATCAAATAGTTATGAATAAAATTCTTGGTTTCAAAATGCAGTGCGTTTTTCAAAACTTCTTCGGTTGCTTTGTTCAAAGCATAATCCATCACATCTTGATCGTTAGATATGCCGTTCATCTGCATCGGAGAAAGCAAAATAAGCCCGTTTAACGAACGCAAACGCGAAAGTGCAACATATGCCTGTCCTGGCAGAAAAACTTGCGATACATCGAGCGCAGCTTTGTCGAAGGTTAAACCTTGACTTTTGTGAACCGTAATTGCCCACGCAAGCTTGATGGGATAATGTGCAAATGTGCCTAAAACTTCTTCTTCTATTTCTTTTGTCTGTTCGTTGACCTTGTAACGAATATTTTTCCATTCGTATTTTTCAACTTCCAGTGTCATATTCTCTTCTGGAAAATGAACAAAGATTTCCTCGTCTGAAAGTGATTTGATTACGCCCATTTTTCCGTTGAAATATCTTTTTTCGAAAGACAAATCATTCTTAACGAACATGATCTGCGCACCTACTTTCAATTTTAATTCTTCTTCCACTGGGAAAATTTTTTCTGGGAAATCTCCAACTAAAAATGGCGTGTAAATATATTCTTTTCCTTGTAAATCATTGATTGACTGTGAGTTAATAGAATCTGCCTTAGCATTATGCGTTGTCAGTGTTATATAACCCTTGTTTTCTTTAAAATCGAAATCTGGCTTAACATATTGATTTAGAACGGCAATGTCTTCTGGAGTAATCTGGTTATTACGCAGATTATTCAAAACCGAAATGAAAGTATCATCGGTCTGGCGGTAAATTTTAGACAATTCAATGTAAATTGGCGGGTATTGCTGGAGTACATGCGAATGAAAAAAGAATTTTCCGCGATAATAATTTTTCAATGTTCTCCATTCTTCATCGCGAATAACGGGTGGCAGCTGTAATAAATCTCCAATAAACAAAACTTGAACGCCTCCAAAAGGCTGGCTGTTTCGTCGGACAGACTGCATCATAAAATCGACAGCATCTAACAAATCTGCGCGAAGCATACTCACTTCATCAATAACTAGCAATTCCATATTTCGGATCACATTTCGCTTGACATTATTCATTTTAAAATGACGGCGAAGTGATTCTTTATTTTCAAACTTCACTGTCTCTGTAAACTGTGCACTCACATCGTACGACGGAATAAAAGCAGAGAAAGGAAGCTGAAACATAGAATGAATTGTAACGCCGCCGGCATTTAAAGCAGCGATACCTGTTGGAGCTACAACTACTGTGTTTTTGTGCGTTGTCGCGATAATTTCACGTAAAAGCGTAGTTTTTCCCGTACCAGCTTTACCAGTAAGGAAAATAGATTTCTGCGTCTGATTGATGAATTGTAAAGTATAAGCTGCCGCTTCTGAAACGTTTTGCATTGGGCTTGTATTAAAAAATAAAATTACCGCATTTTATAAAAAGAAAAAACCTAAATCTTTGTGGATTTAGGTTTTCAGTAATTTAGTTAGTTTGGTAGTTTTATTTTTTTGCTTCGCCTTCTTTAGTTTCAGCTGCTGGTTTTGCATCTGACTTAGGCTCTGCTTTATACTTATCATTTAATTCTTTGATAATTTGTTTTGTGATATCGTATTTTTCTTCAGCATATAAAACTGTTGCAGCATCTCCCGTTCCGTAGATGTAAGAGTAACCGTTTTTCTTTCCGTATTCTTTAATGAATTTTTTAACTCCACTAACAAGAGAATCCATTTCTACACCACTTTCTTGTTGTAATTGCTGTGCCAATGCTTGTTGAGCGTATCCTAATTGCTGCTCTCTTTTTTGCAATTCAGCACCTCTTTGCTGTGCCCATGCTTGACCATTAGCCTGCGCTTGACTTTGAAAATTAGCAGCGTCTTGTTTAAAACGTGAAATTTCAGCTTGTAATTGTCTTCCTTTTTCTTCCGCTTGAGCTTTGTATTTTGCTTCTAAATCTTTTGCCTCAGTGTACTCTTTCATCAAAACCGAAGTATCCACGTAAGCTGTTTTTACTTCCTTTACCTCTGCTGTTTTGTTACAAGAAACTGCGAAAACTGAAAGTGCGATAATAACTAATGCTTTTTTCATTTTTTTTAATTCTATTTTTTTAAGTATTGAAGACAAAAATATAAAAAAATCAATAGCATCAGCATAAAGTTTAAAAAATGCGTAAATTTTATGATATTGTTTTTATTTATTGAAAAAATAATTACAATAATCCGATACTATTAGAATAAAATCGCATTTTCTGCGATTTTTTTTAAGCTAAAAAAGGCATTTCACCTATTAAGGGCAAAATAGCTTTGCATAATCTTATTTATTTTTCAGCACGTAAATGTGCGATGAGAATTCTTTTGTTTTACTTGCTTTCCAATTTGATTTCAAACCAATAAAAAATGCTTTGATATAGTTCATCTTTCCAGTTTTGTATTTTTCTGATAAAAGACTTACATAAAATGAATCAAACTTCATAGGAAGTATTTTTTCCAACTTCATGTCTACTCTTTCAAAAAGCACCTGAATTGATTTTTTTGAAAAATGCCAAAAATGAATCGGCACGTCATAAGCTGCCCAAAAAGTCTGATAATGGTCTGCATCAAAAGATTTATAGTTTGGAACAGCAACAATTAATGTTCCAGTTGGTTTTAATAAACGTTTCAATTCTTGAATCTGAAGCTCTAAATTTGGAACGTGTTCCAATACATGCCACATCGTAATTACGTCTAAAGAATTATTTTCTAAACTACTGATTTCTTCAACAAATGAAATCCCTTTTTGTTTGGCTATATTTTTTGCCCTCTCGCTTGGTTCTACTCCAATTGTTTCCCAGCCGTTATTTTTTGCTGTTAAAAGAAAATCTCCAGTTCCAGCTCCAATATCCAGAAGTTTACCTTTTTTAGGCTGTTCACTATTAATTAAATTCAATTTGTTTTGAAGTGCAATATTTTTTACAAAATGATAAGCTTTTTCAAATAATGAACGTTTGTTATCTGTGTGCGAAATATAATCTTCGCTTTCGTAGTATTTCCCTAAATTTTCAAGTTCGGGTTGTGGAGAAGTAATTAGCATATCTAATTCTTCATCGTAATACAAATCAAAAATTTCTTTTGAAACAGAATGGTCTTTTACAGTTAGAAGGTGTTTTTTGTTTAAAACGTTCATTTTATAATTATAAATATTTGGGTTTAATTTATAGCAAATCCTAAAAACGACATTTGTCGTTTTTAGGATTTTTAGTTTATTATTTTAATTATTCTTTTATTGCTTTTAATATTTGGCATCCTAAAATTCTTCTACATTCTTCAAGATACAGTTTTGAAATATTCAACCTTACTGTTCATATTTAAACGGCTAGAAAAGGGTTTTATTTCACTAAACCACTTTCTTTTCGAAAAAGGTTTCACGTGGAACATTTAGAATTTCAGATTTTAGAATCTGAAATCAACAATCTAAAATCTGAAATAGACTACCTTCCCATATAAATCAAAAGTACAGAAATATCACTTGGAGATACACCGCTAATTCTCGAAGCTTGGGAAATTGTTACAGGACGAATCTTGCTTAATTTTTGTTTTGCTTCAATAGACATAGATTTAATTTTATTGTAATCGAAATTTTCAGGAATCTTTACTTCTTCTAAACGATTTAGTTTATCAGCATTATTTCTTTCTTTTTCGATATAACCAGAATATTTTACTTGAATTACCGCTTGTTCTACAATTTCTTCATCCAAGTCATTCTCTCTAATATAATCTTCAACTTTCTCAAATTTTACCATATCCTCCAATTCAACTTGCGGACGTGAGAAAATTTTAAACATTTTATCACCCTGCGTAATCGGAGCAGATTCTTTCGCTTCCAAAATTGGATTGGTTTCAGCAACACTTACACTCGTCTCTTTGAAGAACGAAACCATCTTTTCAGATTCATTTAACTTTCGCTCCATTCTTCGTAAACGATCTTCAGAAGCTAAACCAATTTCGTATGACATTGGAGTCAATCTGAAATCGGCATTATCTTGACGCAGCAATGTTCTATATTCTGCTCTCGATGTAAACATACGATATGGTTCTTCAGTTCCTTTTGTAATTAAATCGTCAATTAGAACTCCGATATATGCTTCATCACGTTTTAAAATCAAAGGATCTTTTTCGTGCACTTTTAAATGCGCATTGATTCCAGCCATTAAACCTTGGGAAGCTGCTTCTTCATAACCCGTTGTTCCATTTATTTGTCCAGCGAAATACAAACCTTCAACCAACTTCGTTTCCAAAGTATGTTTTAATTGCGTTGGTGGAAAGAAATCATATTCAATAGCATAACCAGGTCTAAAAAATTTCACCTTCTCAAAACCTGCAACAGAACTCAACGCTTTAAATTGAATATCCTCTGGAAGCGAAGTTGAAAATCCGTTTACATAAACTTCACATGTATTCCATCCTTCTGGTTCTACAAATAATTGATGACGTTCTTTATCTGCAAAACGATTTATTTTATCTTCAATCGAAGGACAATATCTCGGACCTAAACTTTTGATTCTTCCGTTAAACATTGGAGAACGATCAAAACCTTCTCTCAAAATATCATGTACATTCAATGACGTATAAGTCATGTGACAAGAACGCTGATGCGTTAATGGAGCGGTCACATCTGAATAAGAAAACTTCGCTGGCTTTGCATCTCCTTTTTCTTCGTTCATTTTAGAATAATCTAAAGAACGCCCATCTACTCGAGGTGGCGTTCCAGTTTTCATTCTTCCAGCTTCAAAACCTGCTTTAATCAAATCTTCCGTAATTCCAGTTGCAGCACTTTCACCTGCTCTTCCTCCTCCGAATTGTTTTTCTCCGATATGAATTAAACCGTTCAAAAAAGTACCATTTGTTAAAACCACAGATTTAGAACGAATCTCCACACCAAGTGAAGTTCTAATTCCTTTTATTCTTCCGTCTTCAATTATCAATCCTTTCACCATCTCTTGATAAAAATCAAGATTTGGAGTTGCCTCCAACATCATTCTCCATTCTTCTGCAAAACGCATTCTATCGCTTTGAACTCTTGGCGACCACATTGCAGGTCCTTTCGATTTGTTCAGCATCTTGAACTGAATTGCAGTCTTATCTGAAACAATTCCTGAATATCCTCCAAGCGCATCAATTTCTCGAACGATCTGTCCTTTTGCAATTCCGCCCATCGCAGGATTACAAGACATCTGTGCTATGTTCTGTAAACTCATTGTAACCAATAAAGTTTTCGATCCCAAATTTGCAGCCGCAGCCGCAGCTTCAGAACCAGCATGGCCTGCACCCACCACAATAACATCGTATTCTTCTAAAAACATTTTGTTTTACTATTCTCCAAAAACCGCTAATGCGGTTTTTAGAATTATTTTTATATTTTCCTTGTTCCACGTGGAACTTTCTATTTTGTTTCAAGTTTCAAGTTTCAAGTTCAAACTGAAACGTGCAAAGTGGATTCTTTAAATTCTTAAAATCAACTCTCAAATCAGAACTCTCAAATCAGAACTCTCAAATCAGAACTCTCAAATTAGAACTCTCAAATTAGAACTCTCAAATTAGAACTCTCAAATTAGAGTCTTTTAAATAAATGTTTCACGTGAAACATTTACAAAACTTCCATTCTAAATTTCAAAAGAATTACCCAGAATCATCTTCCACGTGAAACATCCTGTTCTTTTTTTCTTTTAAATTCAAACTTAAAAATCGTTCCACGTGGAACGATTTAATCTTTTATTCGAATTCTTTTACTTCAACGTTCCACGTGGAACGTTATAAAAACAACTTTATTTTCTTTAAATATGTTTCACGTGGAACGTTTCAAAATTAAAAACTAAAACGTTTCACGTGGAACATTGAAAATAAAAAAGAGATTTAACTACTGTTCCACGTGAAACATCTTCATCTTCTCTTCTTCCTTTGCTCTCATTAATTGAGCATCTTCATCTGATTTATCTTTATATCCACAGTAATGTAGTATACCATGAGATAGCACTCTTTTAAGTTCATCAGCAAATGAGACATTAAAGTCTTTAGCATTATCTGCAACACGTTCTACAGATACAAAAATATCGCCATTCAACTCGTTACCAACAGTATAATCAAAACTAATAATATCTGTAAGTGTATCGTGATCTAGATATTCAACATTGATCTTATGTAGATATTCATCATCACAAAATATATAGTTGATTTCGCCTTCATTCTTATTTTCAGAAACAATTACAGCACTTAGCCAATCACTAAAAGCCTGCTCGTCTCCTAAAGTAAAATCTGTTTCGTAATTAAAATTTATCATTTTGTATTAAAGTATTCTTGAACTTTTTGATTAAAATTCGAGCGCAAAGGTAGTGATTGTCTGTTTAATATCTCAACGCTGTTTAAATATTCCAATAATGAACTTGGCAAAGCATTTGAACGATTAGTAAATTCAGCCTTATTAGTTTCAGATTGTCTTTGTGTATCTTGCCCTTGTTGCTGAACAGCGTTGTTTAATTTCCATAATTCTTGTTGGATATTTAGTATACGTTGCAGGTTCTCATTCTTAAATCCTTTGTTTAAAATCTGCTTTTCAGATTGTTTCATTTGATCTATTATAGATTTTCCTTGAGCATCCAAACCTTTCTTTGCTAATTCTTTTTGCAAGGCTTCACGAAGTTTAACTTGTTCTTTGTATATCTCCATAATAGCTTCTGCATCTCCTTCTCCGTCTTCACCATCATTACCATTTTTCTCACCTTTTCCATTCTTCCCATCTTTACCAGAAGAACCTTTATCTCCACTTTTGTTACCTTGTCCTTCTTTACCCTGTCCCTCTTTACCCTGTCCCTCTTTACCCTGTCCCTCTTTACCTTGTCCATTTTGTCCTTGTCCAGATTTTCCATCTTGACCTTCTCCAGGTTTATCACCAGGCTTTTGACCTGGTTTCATTCCCTCCTTCATTTTATCAGCAAGACCTTTTTGTTTCTGAATAATATCTGGCAACTGCATCCCTTGACCATCTCCTGGTTTAGGTTTTCCTGCACCCGGTTTAGACATAGACATCTGCATATTATTCAATAAATCACTTAAAAAATCAGCTAACTTATTCGCAGATGAAACTGCATATTGCTGGTGTGAAACTCCTCTTGGAATTTGAACATCGGTTAAAGTTTCTATAGCCTTGTCCATATTGTATTGTACGTTTCCGATTTCTTTGGTTACATCCTCAGCAACTTTTGGATTACGTAATGAAAGTGCAAACAAACTATCATCAACATGACGGAATTGTTGTTTTAAATTCTGTTGAATTTTAATGTTTTTTGTGAATGTAGAAGAACCCAATTTCATTGCTTTAAACTGTTTCATCACATCTTCTTGCGATAAAGAATAAGCTAAAAGGTTGTCTAGAATCTGACGAAGCATTGCTACATCTTCTTCCATCTGTTCTTGCTCGCCACCTTCCATTTCGCTCTGCATTTCCTGAGCCATGCTTTTCATTTTCTTTGCAGCGCTTTTCTGTTTTGGTTTAGCCGAAGAAGTATTCTTTTTGCTTAATTCTTCTGAAGCTTTTTGAAGATCATTATCTACATCTTTCTCTTTTGAAGCATCAGATGGAATATCCAAAGGTTTCTTTAAAGTCTTGTTTTCCTCCTTCAAATCTTTTAAATCTTCTTGAATCTTATCAAAAGATTTATTGATTTCATCTTGCTTCTCTTTTGTATTTTCTTTCTCTTTATTAGATAACTGTTCCTGTTGTTCTGACAGTTTATTTAGTTTTTCAGCAACTTGTTCTGCTTTCTTAGAAACATAAAAACGCTTGGTCAACTCAACCAATTGTTCTAAATTACGAGATTGGTTTTTGCTGATTTGTTTGAACTTTTCCATTTTATCAAACAGTTCTTCACTGTTTAATTTATCGTTTAAGTTCTTCAATTCGTCTAATAACTTCTGATTCTTTTCTAAATCTTTCTCAGCATTATCCAAACGTTTTTGTAAATCATCAGCTGTCTTATCTTTTTTATCAGACTTGAATTTATCTAAGTTCTGATTCATTTTTTCAGAAAACTGTTTCATCATTTCGTCTTGCTGTTTCTGACGTTTGATAAAATCATTGATCTTTTGCTGATCTTTAAACTCTAAATTATTCTTTTCTTTACCTGTATTTTGAAGCTTATCCATTTCTGAAATCTGCTTGTTTTGATTCTTCAAAGATTTAGATAAACTATTAATATTTTGATTTTGCTGTTGCAATTCTTGATCTCGAATTTCATCTGTCGTAGCTACACGATCTGAAAACGTTGAAGACTTTGTACTCTTAAAACCATGCGGTGCATCGTTATCAAAAACTTCAAAATAGTATTCATATGAAACTCCTTCTTCTACCGGAAGGTTACTTGGAAAATTAAAAACAAACTGATCGAATACACCAGCCTTTACAGGGATGTTTCCACGCTTAGCAGACTGAGGTTTGTTACGTTCGTAGTATACAATTTGTAGTTTTGAAAGTCCGTAATCATCACCTAATCTTCCTAAAATATAGTTCTTATCCAGCTTTAAACTGTCTGGTGCTGGACCAACATTGATGGTTGGATATTGATCTTTTATTACAGACAGCTGATAGTCTAATTTCTCGTAGTTTTTAACCTTATCATTAGACGTAAGAATTTGATATTCTGTATTTTGACTAATATTTTTAGCCAATTTAAAGTCATTTTCTATCTTATTAAATCTAAAAACTTCATTATCTCTTTTCCATACAATTTCTTGAGTCGATTTGGTATTCATTTTCCAAGTTACCGTTGTTCCTTCAGGCACAATTGCATTTCCGATGCCTTGAATGGTCTCAGATTTTTTCTTTAAGTAAGAAGGAAAATTTAAAACCATTTCGAAGTTTGCAATAGATGGAACTGTAATAACTTTCAATTCATATTCTTGAGAAGTAACATTATTTCCTTCAAAAGAAAAGCTAATATCTTCTGCTGGTTTTTCAACTTTAAATTCAAATTTTCCAGGTTGAGAAGATTCCATAAAATAACTTTCATCACCAATATGGATCATTACATTTTCTGGAACAATATTTCCAACAGATTCCATTTTGATCATAAAATCTTTGTTTTGTTCTGCTTGTAAATTAGAATTTAAAACCACAAATTTAAAAGGAGCTGGTGGTAAAAATGCAGAATTGAAATGCACTACTCTATTCAAACTTTGAGAAATAATATTACTATTTCCAGAAATATAAAATACTGCAAAAAGCAAAACTGGAACCAAAGCCAATGGCAGATATTTTTTATTGGCTTTAAAATTAATGGCATTTCCAAAAGGAATTGGCTGTAAAGAATTTGCTTTTTGTTCTATCGAAGCCAAAACCAATTCAGAACTTTCAGCATTATTATCAGCTGATAATTGTAAAAAGTTAGTTAGTTTATCACTTACTTCTGTGAAATGATTTCCAATAATTTTTGAAGCCTGCGTATAATCTATTCCTTTTTGAAGTTTAAATAATTTAAACAAAGGGAAAATAATTAATCGAACCAGAAGGAAAACTTCAACTGCAATAAATAACCAGAATAGAAAAGTTCTTCCTAAAGGTTTTAACCATAGAAAGTACTCTACGAAAAGCGTAAATAAAAAATACAATAAACCAAAACCAGTAAAAAGAAGCATTCCCTTTATCAGTTCGTTGGTATAATATTTCTTAATGAAAGCCTCGAGCTTCTGATATATAGCAGATGTTGTTTTCAAAATAAATCTGTTTTAATTATAACCTATAAAAGTAGTAATTTTAATTAGATAATAATCAATGAGAAAATTAGTCAATATAGCTTCAAGCAAGACATTATCTAATTAATACTCATTTTCTAATTCTCTAATTAGAATTGTATCTTTGCAACAAAATTTTAAACAAATGTCAAAGCAAGTTCGCGTGCGTTTTGCACCAAGTCCGACTGGACCATTACATATTGGCGGAGTTCGTACTGCCCTATTTAATTATTTATTTGCAAAAAAACATAACGGTGTTTTTTATCTTCGAATTGAAGATACAGATCAAACCCGTTTTGTTCCAGGTGCAGAGGCTTACATTATGGAAGCTCTTGAATGGTTAGGAATTGCTCCTGAAGAAACTGTAGGGAAAAATGAAAAATTTGGTCCATACAGACAAAGTGAACGTAAAGATTTGTACCAGCAATATGCAGATCAATTAATAAATTCTGGCTGGGCTTATTATGCTTTTGATACTCCTGAAGCTTTGGATGCACATAGAAAACAACACGAAGCTGAAGGAAAAACATTTATTTACAATCATCACAACCGTGAAAAATTAGATACTTCTTTAGTAATTTCTGCAGAAGAAACTGCTAAAAGAATTGCAAATGGAGAGCATTATGTAATCCGTTTTAAAACTCCGGTTGATGAAACTTTACATTTGAAAGATATTATTCGTGGAGATGTTAAGTTTGAAACTAATCTTTTGGATGATAAAGTTTTGTTTAAAAGTGATGGAATGCCAACTTATCATCTAGCGAATATTGTAGATGATCATTTGATGGAAACTTCACATGTTATTCGTGGTGAAGAATGGCTGCCATCTATGCCACTTCACGTTTTGTTATACAAAGCATTTGGTTGGGAAGCTCCAGAATTTGCTCATTTACCTTTGATTTTAAAACCAATTGGAAATGGAAAATTGTCTAAAAGAGATGGTGATAAAATGGGATTCCCTGTATTTCCTTTAGAATGGAAAACTGAAGAAGGAGTTTCATCTGGTTACAGAGAAAAAGGATTTTTCCCAGAAGCGGTTGTTAATTTCCTAGCTTTATTAGGATGGAATGATGGAACTGATAAAGAATTATTTACTCTTGAAGAATTAGCTGAAGCTTTTGACTTAAATCGAGTTCATAAAGCAGGAGCTAAATTTGATCCTGAAAAAAACAAATGGTTCAATCACCAATATTTAGTAAAACAAAATGACGAGGATTTAGCTAAAGCCTTCACTCCTATTTTACAGGAAAAAGGAATTGACATTTCTAAATATAACATTACAAGAATTGTTTCATTAATAAAAGAAAGAGCGCATTTTGTTTCTGAATTTTGGGATCTAACAGATTTCTTTTTCCAAGCTCCAACATCTTACGATGAAAAAGCAAGCAAAAACTGGAAAGAAGAAACTCCAGCTTTAATGCAAGAATTGATTTCTACTCTAGAATATATTGATGGTTTTGATTCAGCAAATATTGAAAGTGTTGTAAAAGATTGGTTAACCAAAAACGAAATTGGAATGGGTAAAGTTATGCAGCCTTTCCGTTTAAGTTTGGTTGGAGCTCTTAAAGGTCCTCACCTATTTGACATTGTTGAAATCATTGGAAAAGAAGAAACTATATCTAGAATTCAGAAAGCGATTTCAACTTTATAAAAACAAAAAGCTCCCAATTGGGAGCTTTTTTTATTTAAATAAAAGTACTTTATAATAATTTTTGTTGTCAGTTTCTACTAGCCAAATTCCTTGTTGTGAAAATAATGTAGTAAAATGCAATCTTTTATCTCCTTCAGGAATACTTTTCAAATATTTAAACAAATCATCATTTAATGTCATTGCAGCAAATGAAATTGGAGAAAAAGACTTATTTCTTAACTCTTTGTAGTCATAAGTATTATTTATAAAAGCACTAAATTTTTCATGTGATGCATTATTATTATACTCTAAAAAACTACTTTTCAAAACCGCACCATTCTTTTTATCAATTATTGAGGCATTTGTAAATTCAGTAAAAGCATTAATAGAAGCAGAAAAAACCAGATTCTCATTATACTCCGCTAAACGAACATCAAATCCTTGTCCATACTTAATTTTTTCAAAAAACTCCTTATCATCAATATTATTAATAGATTCCCATAATTTATTTCCATCCTTATCAAACTTAAAAACATAATATCCCTTTAAATGTGTTCGCTCGCCAATCTTTTTTATAGGTTCATCACTAAAAATTCCAAATACATATAAATCTCCAGTTTTTTTATCTTCTAAGTAATTATTAATATTCAAATTATCAAATTCATCGGGTCCACTACTTACAGAATAAAGCGGACCGCCGCCATTGTTTGATATTACGAAAAAATTATTCTCTAATTTCAAAGTAAAGGGAACCGTCTTTAATTTTTTCCCATCAAAATCATAGGTACTTTTATAAATAATAACGGTTTTAAAATCTGCAGAAATAGACTTTGTAATTAAATCAAAATTTTCATTACCATTTAACTTGCTCGTAAAAGTAATTGTGTTTTTTGATTTTGCATAAGCATCTCCTTTTAAAAGTGTTAAATCAGGTTTCTCAATTTGAACTCTCTTTCTAGAACCACTTTTTAACTCTATAACTTCTAAAAAAATGTCATCCTTTTCAAAATTAATACCATAGCGATTCTTTTGGTTAGAGAAACCTAAAAGATAAAAATCATTAAATGCTCCATCGATTGTTCCTGCTCCTCTTTGATATTGTGCAAAAGCTACACTACCAATATCAATTCCAAAATAAGAAAAGTTCATGTCTTTAATTTTTTCGGAACTAAGATCTGCAACCTGATTGTTAAAATATACTTTATAATTATAAGACCAGATAGATTTCTCAATATCTACATTCATAAATGCATTTTCAGAATTTGAGTAAGTACATTTGTAATATTTTTGGTTTTCAAATAATTTAGATTCTTTTCCATTTACATCAAAAGCTGAAGCTGTGGTCGTAAATAAAGAAGCAGTCATCTTAATTTTTTCACCACTAAACAATACAAATTTTTGGGAAATTGGAAGATATTCAAAAGTAATAGGAATAACCTTCTCATCAAATTTTTTATCAATTATAGTAGTTTGAGAAGATAAATAAGCAGAAGCCATCAAGCTTATACTTACAAATAGATTTTTCATAGGTTTTGTTTTTTTGGTTAAATTTGGTTCAAAAGTAAAAAAATATTTAACAAAAAAATTCACCTAAATAAAATATTAATACATCACTTTTCTTTATATAATTTGTATTTTTAGAACATTATAAAATTTAAATTACATAACCATGGGTACAGGATTAATTATCTTTTTAGTATTGGCATTCTTCATTTTCATGTCTTCATTTTTTACAGTAAAACAACAAACTTCTGTAATTATCGAACGATTTGGGAAATTTCAGAGTGTTAGAAATTCAGGATTACAACTTAAAATTCCGTTGGTTGATAGATTGGCCGGACGTGTAAATCTTAAGATCCAGCAATTAGATGTTATCATCGAAACCAAAACTAGAGACAACGTTTTCATCAAAATGAAAGTTTCAGTTCAGTTCAAAGTAATTCAGGAAAAAGTATATGAAGCTTTTTATAAACTTGAATATCCACATGATCAAATTACTTCTTACGTTTTTGACGTAGTTCGTGCTGAAGTTCCAAAACTAAAATTGGATGACGTTTTTGAAAGAAAAGATGATATTGCAGTTGCCGTAAAACGTGAATTGAACGAAGCAATGTCTACTTACGGATATGATATCATCAATACTTTGGTTACCGATATTGATCCAGACATTCAGGTAAAAAATGCAATGAACAGAATCAACGCGGCTGATAGAGAAAAAACTGCGGCAGAATTTGAAGCAGAAAGTTCAAGAATTAGAATTGTTGCAAAAGCAAAAGCCGAAGCAGAAAGCAAACGTTTACAAGGTCAAGGTATTGCAGATCAACGCCGTGAAATTGCTAGAGGTCTTGTAGAAAGTGTTGAAGTTCTAAATAGTGTTGGAATTAACTCTCAAGAAGCTTCTGCATTAATTGTAGTTACACAACATTACGATACATTACAAGCAATTGGAGCAGATACAAATTCTAATTTGATTTTATTACCAAATTCTCCACAAGCCGGAAGTGATATGTTGAATAATATGGTCGCTTCATTTTCTGCATCTAACCAAGTTGGAGAAATGATGAAGAAAAACAACAAAAAAATTGAAAAACCAAAACCAATTCAACCTCAATCTGGATATGAAGATGATATTCAACCAGATGTTCAACAATAATAGAAAATAAAAAAGAGGCTTAACTGCCTCTTTTTTTATTGGTAAACCAATTGACAACAATTGGAATAATAGATTGTAAAATTTGCGGATAAGAATTTTTAAAGTAATCTGTATAAGATGAAACAAATCCGCTTACTATATTTTGTGGTGTTATGCTTTCTTTTGTTTTTTGAAAACTTAAAACTAATTTCTGATAATTGATATCTTTTTCTAGTTTTAAGATTTCCAAATCTCTCTCGATTTCAGCATAAGATGAGTATTTTTTCTTTTCCATAATTCTTAATCATTAAAAAATATTTCTGAAAACTTCTCTAAAATTGGTCCTTCAACCATTTTATCTTTTATAAAGAAAAGTAAAATAGTAAAGAAAATATAGATCCCTCCTACTGCTAAAAAACCAAGTGCGTTGCTTCCTAACAAATCTCCAAAAGCATACGCTGCTGCAAAAGATCCAAAAATAAGAACCATGCTAAAACACAATAATATCAATGTGAATTTAAAAATTAGCGTTGTTGATTTCATTGCAACTTTGAAACCCCAAAGTTTATAATAAGCCAAATGACTGTCAATATAAACTTTAGTCTGATCCTGAATTTTTTCGCTGTTCTCTTTTAATTCTTCAAAAGCCATAAATAGATTTTTAAAATAAAAAAAGCACAAAACTATCTTATAGAAATAAGCGAGTTAAGTGCTTTTGGTACAAATTAATAAATTTTATTTCTGAAGTTTTGCGTTTTGTGCTTTTAAATCAGCCAATTTAGATTCTAAAAAAGTGATCACTTCTTCTGTCTTATGACTTACATTTGAAAGTAAATCATTTAACGTTCCGTCAAGATTTTTTGTTGCACCTGTGAATTTTTCACGAAGAACTTCAGAACTTGCTTCAAAAGAATCCTGCAGATTATGTTTTGCATCATCGATTCCTTCTTTAATTTTAGCTCGGGTTTTTGATCCTTTTTCTGGAGCAAATAAAATTCCGATCGCTGCGCCTACTGCAGCACCAGCTAAAATTGCTGCAATTGTATTTGAATTATTTGACATAATATTCTTATTTAAGTGATTAATAAAGATACTTCTTTTTGAATTATAAATCGATGATTAAAAGTAATTTACAAAAACTTAATACGCATAAGAAACCGCTTCATACTTTCCATCTCCTTTTTCAACAATGCTCACAAAAGGATAACCATTTGAAGCTGACTTAGTTTTGATTCTCATAGCCGTTTGATTTTGATTAGCAATTGGCGGTTCTCCTTTTGTCCTTGTCGAGACACCGGTAAAACTAGCAGCCTGCTTCAATCCTATTGTTTTTTCTTGAGGCAGAACAGTTACCATTTTGTAATCGTCTTTAGAATCTACTACTATTTTATCAGAAACTTTTTGAGTTTGTTTGGTTTGTTTATTCGTAATAGATGAAACAGCATGTTTACTAATTTTTACTTCTTCAGAACTTCCATTCAAAGAATAGTAAATTAAGCCATTTTCGTTCTTAATAAAATTAACATCAAGTTGATCACCATTGTGTTTTGTAATTTGATGTGTTTGTGAAATTGCAACATTTGCAAATAACATTGCTAGCGTAAAATATAAAATTTTCATGATTATTAGATTTAAATTAAAAATGATCAGATTTGAAATTTAAAAACCAAAGCTTAACACAAATTCAACGTTATGGAATTTTGTCATTATGAAGCAATTTGAAAAATACCTTTTACGCGAAATATTATCAAAATTACATCACAATAAAAATGAGAACATAAAATTGTCTTTTCAAGAAATCAATTCTGAAACTTGCTGCAATAAAAATTACGAGTTTTTAAAAACAACAAATTTCATTTTAGTTTCTTTAACGGCAAATTTTAATTTTTATAAAAATCATCTCTGATTTCTAGTATTGAGTTAAAAATAGCAACTTTATAAACAATTGTATGTTAACAACCCGTTAAACTGATAAAAATAACAGCTAAAATTAATTTAAAGGTCATAAATGAACAATAATTCAAAAAATGAGTTATCTCTCGACACATTAAAAAATACGCTTTAAAATCAATCTATTGATGTCAATTTCAATATATAAAAACTATTAAAAATTATTTTAAATCAATTTTATAAATTATCATACTAAACTATTATTTTTAAATTTTAATAAAAATAATTTATATAATAAAGTAGAGTTCTTCAAACATGAAAATGATATAAAACTATACTTAATCACTATTATCTATAATTATAAAAAATTAATCAATTATAATAATTATTAAATAAAACTATCAAAAATAATAAATAAATAATATTAATTTATTTATTAGTAAATCATTGCTAAATACTGTTAAATTGAGATAAAAAATCCAAAAACTTAAATAAAACCCTCTTATTAAAGATCTTTTAAAATATGATTGATGAGTTAGACAATTAAAAAAAATGCTTTAAAATTAGTTTATGAAAGCTGTTTTTAATTAATAAAAATTATATAATTTATTATTTTAATCAATTTTATATATAATAAAAAAGCGCTTTTAAAAAGCGCTTTTCCATAGATTCTAATTATTTTATTTTTTTACCATTTCGGCAAGAATTTCATTTTCTCTCTCCGATGCATTTTTTGGAGGATTCGAATATAATTTTAAAATTTCATCATCAAATTGATTTTTGAAACTTGCTTCTTCAATATCTCTTAAATTTAAAAGCGCTTTTGATCGTACATAAGTTGATTCACTTTTTAAAGACATTGAATATAATTTTTTGATATCTTCTTCTTCAAAATCTGTTGATTTCCAACTTCCGTATTTCAAAATAAATTGAGCAAACAACAAAGAAGCCTTATTATTGTTGATATTCTTCTTTAAAGAATTCTGTAAAAGTGAAAAACTAGTAACATTTTTAATGTTCTCCCCTATCGCACTTTCAATTGCAATACGTTCTGGTTTACTTTCAACTTTAAAATATTTGTTGATTTCTTTTAAAGAATTATTGATACTGTTTTCTTCTTTTTTACCTTTTTCTTCCCAGGCATCTTTAAGTCCAACAGTTTTGTTAAACACTAATTTAGAAGCAGTTGAATCTTTATCAACAGTAAAATAACCTAAACGTTGAAACTGGAATTTATCTTCATTTTGAGCCGTTGACAAACTTGGTTCAACAAATCCGGTAACAATTTCTAATGAATTTGGATTCACAAAATCTAAGAAATTTTTCTCTTTATAACTATCCGGAGCTTCATCTGTAAACAAACGATCATACAAACGAACTTCTGCTTCAAGCGCATGTTGAATAGAAACCCAGTGTAATGTTCCAGAAACTTTTCTTTGGCTTGCTTCTGTCCCGCTTCCGCTTAAAGAATCGGTATCATAAGTAACATGAATTTCAGTAATATTTCCTTCAGCATCTTTTATAACAGATTCACCTTTAATGATGTATGCATTTTTAAGACGTACTTCTTTTCCTAAAGTTAAACGGAAAAATTTAGCTGGAGCTTCTTCTAAAAAGTCTTCTCTTTCAATGTATAATTCACGAGAAAAAGGTACTTTTCTGAAACCGGCATTCTCATCTTCCTGATTATTTTCGGCTTCAAGCCACTCTTCTTTACCTTCTGGATAATTAGTAATTACCAATTTTACAGGATCTAAAACCGCCATTACACGAGGTGCAATTTTGTTCAAATCTTCACGGATACAAAATTCTAAAACCGATACATTAATTAAATTATCACGTTTTGCAATTCCAATTGTGTTGGCAAAATTACGTAAAGATGCTGCTGTATAACCACGTCTTCTTAATCCAGAAATTGTTGACATTCTAGGATCATCCCAACCGTTAACATGCTTTTCCTTAACTAGTTGCTGTAATTTTCTTTTACTAACAACGGTATGTGATAAGTTACGTCTAGCGAATTCTCTTTGCTTTGGACGCAGTTTATTTTCGTCTAAAATCTGGTCTAAAAACCAATCGTATAATTCACGGTGAGGTAAGAATTCCAGTGTACAAAATGAATGTGAGATTTCTTCTAAATAGTCACTTTGCCCGTGTGCCCAATCGTACATTGGATAAATTTTCCAAGCATCTCCAGTTCTATGATGGTGCTTGTGTAAAATTCTGTACATGATAGGATCACGCATCAACATATTGGTTGATTTCATGTCTATCTTTGCACGAAGAATATGTGTACCAGCCTCAAATTCACCGTTTTTCATTCTTTCGAATAAATCTAAATTTTCTTCAACAGAACGATTTCTGTACGGACTATCTGTACCTACAGTTGATGGAGTTCCTTTTTGAATGGCCATATCTTCAGAAGACTGGCTGTCAACATAAGCTTTATCTTTTTTAATTAATAAAACGGCCCAATCGTACAATTGTTGAAAATAATCAGATGCATAACGTTCTTCTGCCCAGGTATAACCCAGCCATTCAACGTCTTTTTTAATGGCGTCAACAAATTCCTGCTCTTCTTTTTCTGGATTTGTATCGTCAAAACGTAAATTTACAGGTGACTGATAATCAATTCCTAAACCAAAATTTAAAGCAATAGAACTAGCGTGTCCAATGTGTAAATAACCGTTTGGTTCTGGTGGAAAACGAAAATGAAGTTTAGTTTGTGAAAGACCTGATTTTAAATCTTCCTCTATGATTTGTTCAATAAAATTGAGTGATTTCTCTTCTGATGCCATTATTTTATAGTAATTTTAGCAAAGATAAAAAAGTTTATAGTTAATAGTTTATGGTTTATGGTTTTCTTTGGAAACTTGTCAGTAAATCTGCAACTTAGAACTTGAAACTAAATTTATTATTACTTTTGTATAAATATTGAAGTTATGAGACAATTAACTGTAACAATTCCAGACGATTTTTACGAAACTTTTATTAGTTTTTTTAAACATGTTCCTGAAGTTTCTATAAATGAAACTCAAGAGAATGAAATTCCGCTTTGGCAGCAAGAGATGGTCCTAGATCGCATTAAAAATGCAAAACCAGAAGATTATATAAGCTGGGAAGAATCAAAAAAAAAACTCAACGCTAAATGGAATAAATAAAAAATAATGTTTGAAATAATTATTCTATTACGCGCTGAATTAGAAGTAGATGAAATTGCCGAATATTATGAATCTCTCTCAGATGGTTTAGGAACAAAATTCTTTAATGAGTATCAGAAATATGTAGATACTTTAAATACCTTTCCATTTTTTGAGGAAAAATATAATATTGTTCGCACATTACCACTAAAGAAATTCCCATACACTATTCATTTTACAGTTGATGAAATTAACAAAATAGTTGCTGTTCATGCTGTAATTTCTAATTACCAAGATCCAAACACTACAAGAATAAAATTATAAAAATGGGAGTTATTAAACTTAAAAACATTCGCACTTTTTCATACCACGGATGTTTAATTGAAGAAGGAAAAATAGGATCTGATTATACTGTAGATCTAAAAATAAAAACAAATCTTCAGAAATCGGCTGAAACAGATCATCTTTTAGACACTGTTGATTACGTTCATTTGAACAAAATTGTTACTGAAGAAATGGCAATTCGTTCGCATTTATTAGAACATGTAGCCAAAAGAATTAATATTCGCGTGCTGGCAGAGATAGAAACTGTAGAAAAAACAACAGTTTGGGTTTCTAAAATTAATCCTCCTATTGGCGGTGATGTTGAGTCAGTTACTATAAAAATGACAGAAATTAGAAAGTAATTATTTTATTTAAAATCGTATTTTTTCAAAATAGTTCATACGAAACTTTTGAAATTTAAAGATTTTAGTTACTTTTGCCATCCGTTCAAGCAATGGCGTCGTGGCCGAGCGGCTAGGCTGGGCTCTGCAAAAGCTCCTACTCCGGTTCGAATCCGGACGATGCCTCTAAAACCTTCAAGGAAACTTGGAGGTTTTTTTATGATTAATTTTTAGAAAAAATTAGATAAAGATTTAGGTTCGAATCCAGACGATATCTAAAACCTTCAAGGAAACTTGAAGGTTTTTTTTATATCTAATTTTTAGAAAAAATTAATTAAAAATATTAGTTCGAATTTTGACTACGCTTATAAACCTTCAAGGAAATTTGAAGTTTTTTTATGTTTAATTTTTAGAAAAAATTAATTAAATATATTGGTTCGAATTTGGACTACGCTTATAAACCTTCAAGAAAATTTGGAGTTTTTTTATGTTTAATAGAAAAATTAGATAGAGATGTACGTTCGAATCGGTAAGAGACTTTCAAACCATCAGGTTTCTTTGAAGCTTTTTTATGTTTAATTTTTTAGAAAAAATTAGATTTAAAATCATAACGAAACCCGACAGGTTTTAAATACCTGTCGGGTTTATATTTAGTAAGATTACACACAATCTTGTCATTTCGACGTAAGGAGAAATCTCCACAAGTAACTCCGAAACTAATATTCAATCTTTGTGGATCTTCTTGCGAAGATTTCTCCTTACGTCGAAATGACAAACTAGACGTGAATAATAATCAACTTTATCAAAGTTTAAAACTTTGAAAAGTTCTAATAAACAGTTATAAACACAAAAAAACCTCTGAAATTCAGAGGTTTAATTTTATAATTTTGAGTTATTAACAACTACTTTTCTATTTTTTCGAAAGCGTTTTTAACCATTTCTTTTTCTTTTGGAAACCAGCCTTGTGTGATTAAAGCCACTCCAAAAACCATTAAAACAATACTAATTCCCTTTTTGATTTTAACGATATTAGTAGGTGTCATTTTAGATTTTAATTGTTTGGCTAATACTATTTTAAGACAATCAACCAGTAAATAAGTAATGATTACTGATGTAAAAAAAGTAAGCATTCTTGAGTTTTGCATTTCTAATTTTGGACCAATAGAAATGATAACAGCTAACCAAAAACCTAATACTCCAATGTTTATAACGTTTAGTAAAAAGCCTTTTATAAATAAACTTCCGTAATTCCTTTTAATAATATCACGATCAATTTCGTCATCGTCTATTTTTTCTTCATTTTTTAATCTTACGAAAGAAATTATACCGTAAGCCAGCATTATTATTCCTCCAAAAATGAATAATGCAGGTTTGTCTTTTAAACTTTGAATTAGTCTGTAACTTCCTAAATACGCAATTGCTATAAAAAAGATATCACCAAGAACTACGCCGCAGTCAAAGACAATTGCTGCTCTGAATCCTTTTGTAATACTGGTTTCTAATAGTATAAAAAATACTGGACCTACCATAAAACTTAGAAAAAGTCCCCATGGCAGCCCAGCCAAAATATCATTTATCATCAAAATACAACTTGTTATTTTACTTCTTCGATTTTACCGCCAAAAACTGTTTTTTGATTTATTTGCTTTGGTTTTCCATAAATGTAAATAGAGCCTCCTGCGCTTACTTTTGCATCAACTAAGGTCGAAGCATTAACATCTGCTTTTCCGCCCGCAGAAACGCTTACTTTCGTCTGAGAAGTAGCTAATTTACTTCCAAGGAAATAACCTCCGGCTCCTAAACTTGCATCAAGGTTATCTGCTTTACCAGTTGCAGTAATTTCTCCGCCCGAAACTGAACTTACTTTTAACTTATCAACGTTCAAATCTACATTAATTTTTCCACCTTCCTGCGCACTTACTTTAAATGAAGTTGCTTTTAGTGTTTCTTTACTTGTAACTTCTGCACCTTCATTAACATCAATCAATTCGATTCTTTTGTAATACAAAGTAATATCTAAATCATTTCCTGATAATAGTTTAGGAAAAGGCATTCTTAATTTTAAGATACCATTTTTATTGACAGCTTCAACCTCTGCTTCTCTTGCTCCTTTAATAACAACCTTATTTTCTGAAGATTGAACTAATTTTACATTTAACTTATCATAAACTTTTACGGTATCGAATTCACCTAATTCTTTGGTAACCTGACCAAAAGACATTTGAACAAATAAAATTGCAGCTCCTATAATTAACTTTTTCATACTTTTATTTTTTAAATTAAACTTTATTCTGCTCTTCTTAAAAAATGAAAATCAAGTTGTTTTTTAACTAAATCTGCATTTTTTACTTTAACATAAATTTCATCTCCTAATTGTAAAATACTATTTGAAGTCGATCCAACTAATGCATATTGCTTTTCATCAAAAGTATAGTAATCATCTTTTATTTCTCTGATTCTTACCATTCCTTCGCATTTGTTAGAAACAATTTCAACATAAATTCCCCATTCAGTAACACCAGAAATAACTCCAAGGAATTCTTCGTCCTGATGATCCTGCATGTATTTAACCTGCATGTATTTAATACTATCTCGCTCAGCATTAGTTGCTAAACTTTCCATATTGGAACAATGCAGACATTTTGTTTCATACACTTCTTCGTCTACAGAAGCTCCATTATCTAAATAATATTGCAGCAAACGGTGTACCATAACGTCTGGATAACGACGAATTGGCGATGTAAAATGGCTGTAATAATCAAAAGCTAAACCGTAATGACCAATGTTATCTGTAGAATATTTGGCTTTACTCATACTTCTAATCGCAAGAGTATCAATTAAGTTTTGTTCTTTTTTACCATTTACTTCTTCCATCAAAGCATTCAAAGACTTTGAAATATCTCCTTTGTTACGGAAATCTATTTTATAACCAAATTTAGCAATTACGGTTTGCATCGCAATTAATTTGTCTTCGTTTGGTTCGTCGTGAATCCTGTAAACAAATGTTTTCTTTTGTTTTCCAATGTATTCAGCCACTTTTCTATTGGCTAAAAGCATAAATTCTTCAATCAAATGATTGGCATCTTTAGAAACTTTAAAGTAAACTCCTTCTGGTTCACCTTCTGCATCCAAATTAAATTTCACTTCAACTTTATCAAAAGAAATAGCACCATTCTGCATTCTTTTCTTTCTCAAAATTTTTGCTAATTCATCTAATTTTAAAGTTGCTTCGGTAATTTCATCTGAAACTACATAAGATTCTCCAGTAATTGAAACATCAACAGGAATTGTATTATCTTTTGTTTCAATAATATATTGTGCTTCTTCGTAAGCAAAACGCTGATCTGAATAAATCACAGTTCTTCCAAACCATTGGTTAATAACTTGAGCGGTTGGTGAAACTTCGAATATCGCAGAGAATGTATATTTCTCTTCATTCGGACGAAGTGAACAGGCAAAATTGGAGAGAACTTCTGGAAGCATCGGCACTACTCTATCTACTAAATAAACAGAAGTTGCTCTTTGATAAGCTTCATCATCCAAAATTGTACCTTCTTCAAGATAATAAGAAACATCGGCAATGTGAATTCCAATCTCGAAATTTCCATTCTCTAACTTTTTGAAAGACAAGGCATCATCGAAATCTTTTGCATCTTTTGGATCTATCGTAAACGTAAGCGTATCACGCATATCACGACGTTTTGCAATTTCAGATTCCTGAATCGAAGTATCTATCTTTTGTGCATAAACCTCCACTTCTACCGGAAAATCTGATGGAAGTCCATATTCCGCTAAAATAGCGTGAATCTCAGTATTGTGTTCACCAGGTTTTCCTAAAACTTTTATGACAGATCCAAACGGACTATCAGCCCTTTTTGGCCAATCTTCGATTTTAACTAAAACAACATCACCGTTTTCTGCTTCACCAATTTTATCCTTTGGAATAAAAATATCGGTATACATTTTAGGATTTGCAGTAGAAACAAATGCAAAATTTGGCTGCATATCAATTACACCAACAAATTCTGTTTTATCTCTTTCTACAACTTCAATTACTTCACCTTCAGGTCTTTTACCTTTTCTTCTATTATAAACATAGACTTTTACTTTGTCTTTATCTAATGCACGATTCAAATTATTGGTCGGAATAAAAACATCTTCTGCAAAATCTGGACAAATAAAATAAGCAGTTTTTCTGCTCGTCATATCTATTGTTCCTTCGTAGTAATCCTGACTTTCGGCTTTTACTAGATATTTTCCAGGTTCTGATTCTATAATTTTCTTTTGCGAAGCTAGAATTTTTAGTTCTTTTATAATTTGATTCCTGCTATTGGTATCGTCAAGTTCAAGCTTTGCTCCTATTTGTTTATAATTGAATGGTTTATTAGCATTTTGCGATAAAATCTTTATTATTTTTCCAGAGAAATCTTTCTCTTTTTTTATCGGCTTTCTAATTTTCTTACTCATATATCTTTTCTTATAAGGTTTAAAATTACAAATAAGAAATCAGATAATACTTTTTAACAAATAGAATTATTAAAAATATAACTTTTCGTACATTTACAAAAAGACCTCATATGGAAAGCTTTAAGACCATCGCCGTATTCAATTATCAGCACGAAACAGTGGTTCTCAAACACTTACTCGAACAGGAAGAAATTCCATATTTTTTCGAAAACGAAATGACACTTTCAGTCGTTCCAATGTACACTTCGGCGCTGGGTGGAATCAAACTCAAAGTTCATCCCAATGATTTTGAAGAAGTGCAGAAAATTCTGGACAACCTCAATAATCCACTTACAATTGTTTAAAATTATTTTAACAAAAAAGCTGCCATGCTGGCAGCTTTTTTGTTTTTATTTTATTCTTATTTTACTAAAACAGTCTTTGTTTCTTTGCCTCTGTCTGTAATAATTTCAAAAAAGTAAACTCCAGTAGATAAAGAACTTACTGAAATAGAATTACTATTTTCAGTTTTTATTAATTGACCTAATGTGTTATATATATTTACTTTTTGTAATGTTAAATCTTGGTTTAAGTCAATATTTACTATGTCAGAAGAAGGATTAGGATAAACTGAAGAACTTGATAATACGAAACTTGCAGAACTTAAAACTGCAGCCGATAAATCAAAAACACGAACCTGACCTGAATAGTTTCCATTTTCAGAACTAAGAGGAGCACCAATAGCAACCACATTGCCATTTGAAGATAGACTAACACTCGATCCACTTCTATCCCCGACAGCTTTTCCATCAATATCAAATCCTAGTTGAATCCAAACACCAGAGACATTTTTATATATCCTCACATGGCCTGAATACTGTCCGTTTCCAGCATTATAAGGAGCACCAATTGCTACTACACTGCCATCTGAAGATAAACTAACACTAGAACCACTCGAATCAGAAATTGCTTCTCCATTGATATCAGCTCCTTGCTGGGTCCAAACATTAGATACATTTTTATATACTCGTACCTGGCCTGAAGATGAAGAGTAACCAATTGACTCATTAAAGTTCCGGCCAATCGCTACAACATTACCATCTGCGGATAAACTTAGTTTGGAACCTATACGATCATAAATAGCTTTTCCATCGATATCTGCTCCAATTTTAGTCCAAACGCCAGAGACATTTTTATATATTCTCACATGCCCTGAATCTGTTCCATTTCCTTTATTATAAATCGCGCCAATAGCTACCACATTACCGTCAGCAGATAAACTTACACTATCACCACTTTGATCAAAAGCACCTTCTCCGTATATGTCAGCTCCTATTTGGGTCCAAACACCAGATATATTTTTAAATATACGAACTTGGCCTGTATAAAATCTATATCCCTCACTTCCATCATTTCCAGGAGCACCAATCGCTACCACAGTACCATCTGCGGATAAACTTACACTCCATCCACTATAATCTTCATTAGCTTTTCCACTAATGTCAGCTCCTACTTGAGTCCAAACGCCAGAGACATTTTTATATACTCGAACCTGACCTGAATCATACCCATTTCTATCATTATAACGAGAACCAATGGCTACTACACTGCCATCTGAAGATAAACTTAAACTATCTCCGCTGCTATCATAAGGATCTTTACCGTTGATAGCTTGTCCTTGTTGAATCCACACACCAGATATATTTTTAAATACACGCACTTGACCTGAATCGGCTCCATTTCCAGCTTCAACAGAAGCACTAATTGCTACTACACGACCATCTGAAGATAAGCTTATACTAGAGCCACTATAATTTTGAGCGGTTTCTCCATTGATATCAGTTCCAATTTGAGTTTGTCCGATACTCAGTAGAGGAAATAAAAGAATAAGTAGAGTTTTTTTCATAAATTGCTTTTTATAAATTTCGAGTAAATATAGAAACATATTAACAAGTAAATGCATTCAATTTAAAAATTAGAAGCAATTCATTAAATTTTCTTCAACTTAAATAATTTCATTAAAATCGTTTAAGCAGATTCTTTTTTTCCAAACTAAATTCAATTTTTTTCTTTTTAAACTTTTTTAGTTTTCAACATATATTAAATACAACAAAAAAGATTTTTAAAAATTTAAAAAAATTTGTTGGTTATTATAGTGTGTTAATATGTCGAATAAATTTATTTTTAAAAGTATTGAAATGAAGTTTCTCTTAGTTATTTTGAGTTATCAACATAGTTATTTTTAGCTAAAAGATTAATATATAAGACTTTTTCTATTTTAATTAACAACGGTTGACAACCAAAAATGAATTCATTTTGTAGATAAGTTCATATGTTGATATTTGTTGAAAATGGCATTTTTGATATTGATAACTTTTACAAAAATTCCCGAAACTTTATTAGGATTTTTGATTCCAGTTTTGGATTAGGTTTTTTTTCGACACAACCAAAAAAAACTTCTAATTTTCTTTTCGAACTTATTAACATTTTCTGTTAATTTAAAGTTAACTGAATATCAACGAATTACGAACTCCTATTAACACCCTAAAATTTTAACAAATATTCTGTTTATTCTTTATTGATTATGAGATACTTATGAAGTTATTAAAATTGTTAATAAGTGATAATGATTTGATATTATGTAGGTTATGTTTCTTATTTTTTTGCCATGAATTTCGCGAATATAAAAGAATTAATATTGGAATGTTTATAGAGTATTCAAATAGAAAATATTTGTGAAAATTAGTGTAATTCATGGCAGCCATTTATTAATTGAGTAAATTTGTATTACACAACTTAATAAGTATAGAAAAATGAAAATTTCGATAGGAAACGACCACGCTGGACCAGAATATAAAAAAGCAATTGTTGAAATGCTTAAAGCAAAAGGATATGAAGTAACGAATTACGGTACTGATACTGATGCTTCTGTAGATTATCCAGATTTTGGACATCCGGTTGCAAATGATGTATCTGAAGGAAAAGCCGATTTTGGAATCGTAATATGTGGCAGCGGTAACGGAATTGCCATGACTGTTAATAAACATCCGAAAGTGAGAGCTGGCTTATGCTGGACTAAGGAAATTGCTTATTTGACACGTTTACACAATGATGCTAATATTGTGAGTATTCCAGCAAGATTTACCTCTATTCCACAAGCGGTTGAAATCGTTGAAACTTTTTTAACGACAGCTTTTGAAGGTGGAAGACACCAAAATAGAGTTAATAAAATTGCTTGCTCATAAAACGTCAAAAAAAATTGGGTGCTACGCACCAGAATAAATAAACAAACCGGGTGAATTTTTAATAATTCTTTCCGGTTTTATTTTTTTTAAATAATTAATAATCAAATATTTATATTTTAATTTTTAAGGTTATTAACAATGTTAATATCTATATATTACGATTATATTTTAAATAGATTACTACAGCTTGAACTAAAATTATATATAGGAATTTCATAATAAAAGTAAATTTACTCGTTTTATGTCTAAAGAATATCATTCCTATAAACAACCCAATTGAACCGCCAATAAATGCGAGCAAAAACAAGACAGCTTCTTGAATTCGTCTTTTATTTCTTTTTGCTTGAAATTTATCGTACCCTGTTATAATAAATGTAAGGCTATTAACAAATAAAAAATATAGTAATAAAACTTCCATTGGCTGTAAAATTAAAAACAAAGATATTATTTTAGCAAAATATTGATCTATCATTATTGTTTTTTAACAAGTAAAATAGATCAATTTAAATTTAAGAATTTATTTCATTAAACGTATGACTAACATTCAATTCATTGCCAAATCTGTTCAGGCACCTGCAGTCAGCATTCAAAACACCGTAAAATTATTAGAAGAAGATTGTACAATTCCGTTTATTTCGCGTTACCGAAAAGATGCTACCGGAAATCTTGATGAAACTGTAATTGAGCAGATTGCAAAATTGCAAAAAGATTATGACACGCTTGTAAAACGTAAAGAAGCTGTTCTAAAATCTATTGAAGAACAAAAAGCTCTTACGCCTGATTTGAAGAAAAAGATCGAAGACAGTTTTGATTTGCAGGAAATTGAAGATTTTTATCTTCCGTACAAAAAGAAGAAAAAAACAAAAGCAGATGTTGCACGCGAATTTGGTTTGGAGCCTTTGGCAAAAATAATAATGTCTGAGAGTGATGTTGATGTCGATTTTGTTTCAACACAATACATTAATGAAAATGTGATTAATGAAGAAGCGGCGATGCAAGGCGCACGAGATATTGTGGCAGAATGGATTAACGAAAATATTTATGTTCGTAAACAGCTTCGTAGATTATATCAGCGAAAAGCGGTAATTGCAACTAAAGTTGTAAAAAAGAAAGCCGAGGAAGAAGGAGCACAAAAATTCAATCAATATTTTGATTGGGAAGAGCCATTGACAAAAGCGCCGGCGCATCGTTTATTGGCTATGCTTCGCGCTGAAAATGAAGGTTTTATTAAAATGAAAATAGATGTTGATATCGACGACGCGTACGATGTTATTGACGAAATTATTATAAAAAAACAAAATAGCACAACTGCTCATTTACAGTTAGCAATTGAGGATAGTTACAAACGTTTATTAAACCCAGCAATTGGAAACGAAACACTGCAGGAAGCAAAAGCAAAAGCCGATGCGAATTCTATTCAGGTTTTTGCCAACAATTTAGGTCAGTTATTATTGGCGCCGCCTTTGGGAGAAAAACGTATTCTGGCGATAGATCCAGGATTTAGAAGCGGTTGTAAAGTAGTTTGCCTGGACGAAAAAGGCGATTTGTTATATAACGAAACGATTTACCCGCACGCGCCTCAACATGAGGAAACTATGGCGATTAAAAAAATCCGTTCGATGGTTAACGCCTATCAAATTGATGCGATTTCTATTGGAAACGGAACGGCTTCTCGCGAAACTGAATTTTTTATCAAAAAAATCGCGTTTGACAAACCAGTGCAGGTTTTTATAGTTTCTGAGGCTGGAGCTTCAGTATATTCGGCATCAAAAATTGCGAGGGAAGAATTTCCAAATTATGACGTAACTGTTCGTGGTTCGGTTTCTATTGGGCGACGACTTTCAGATCCTTTGGCCGAATTGGTAAAAATTGATCCAAAAGCAATTGGGGTTGGACAATATCAGCACGATGTTGACCAGACGAAATTAAAAGAAGAACTGGATAATACCGTAATTCGCTGCGTAAACTCGGTTGGAATTAACATCAACACGGCAAGTAAACATTTACTAAGTTATGTGAGTGGAATAGGAGAGAAGCTGGCTGAAAACATTGTACAATATCGTTCTGAAAACGGGCCTTTTGAAGATAGAAAACAGTTGAAAAAAGTGCCTCGTTTGGGAGATAAAGCGTATCAGCAGGGAGCAGCGTTTATTAGAATTACAAATGCTAAAAATCCGCTGGATAATTCCGCGGTGCATCCAGAAGCTTACTCTGTTGTGGAGAAAATGGCAAAAGATTTGAAACTGTCGGTAAATGAATTAATTGCCAATAAAGAGAAAACAGCTCTTATTAAGCCCGAAAAGTATATTACACCTGAAATTGGTTTACTTACGCTAAAAGACATCATAAAAGAGCTTGAAAAGCCTGGATTAGACCCAAGAAAGTCGGCTAAAGTTTTTGAATTTGATGCCAATGTAAAATCAATCAAAGATTTGAAAACCGGAATGATCTTGCCTGGAATTGTGAATAACATTACCAACTTTGGCTGTTTTGTTGACATCGGAATCAAAGAGAGCGGATTGGTTCATATTTCTCAGTTAAAAGCCGGATTTGTAAGTGACGTAAACGAAGTGGTTAAATTACATCAGCATGTTGATGTAAAAGTTACTGAGGTTGATGAAGATAGAAAGAGAATTCAGCTGACGATGGTTTTGTAGAAATTGCAATTTTTTAAATTCCAAATTCCAAAAAATTTGGAATTATTAAATAAAAAAACTCACATATTGCACCTGTAATTTGTGAGTTTTTAGTTTATAAATCAATCGATTATATTTTAATGAACTTTTGCGAAGCTTCTCCGTTTTCGGTTTTAATTTTAATTAAATATAAACCTGAATTAAAAGAGCTTACGTCAATCGAAGTACTTACATTTTCATTTGTATAAATTAATCTTCCTAGCAAATCATAAATTTTTACAGAGTAATTAGATTCGTTTAATGAATTGATACTTAATGTGTTTTTTACTGGATTTGGCCATAGAGAAAATGATTTGTTTTCTTCAATGAAATCTTCGTTTGATAAAACAACCTCAGTTCCTTTTAAACGAATTAAATTTGAAGAAAGCTGGTCTTTATAAGATAAAAACCATCCTCCTAGTAATATTTTTCCATCTGAGTATAATGCTATAGTCTCGATAGGAGCGTTAAATCCCGTCCCTATATCAAAGGAATTATCTTTACTTCCATCAGTATTTAAAAGAATTAAGCGATTTTGAACACTTTCTTTATAAGACTGAAATTCTCCTCCAACAATTATCTTTTTATCTTTTTGTAAAACTATTGATTTAACACCCAAGCTGTAACTTGATCTGGGTAAATGTCCAAAACCAATTCCCAAATCAAATGATTCATCTTTACTTCCATCTTTATTTAATCGGATCAAATTTACTTGAGGAATCTCTTTAAAATTGTCAAAATCACCGCCAACTAAAATTTTCCCATCATCTTGTAAAGTTATACATCTAACGCTGGCATCAAATCCTGTTTCTATATTAAACGAATTATCTTTACTTCCATCAGCATTTAAACGAATTAAACGATTTTGAGTAGTTCCTTGAAAAGAAGTAAATTGACCGCCTACAAGTATTTTTCCATCTGACTGTTCAACAATACTATAGGCTACATTGTTTAAATCTGTCCCTGTTAAGAAAGATTGATCTTGAGTTCCATCTTGATGTAATCTATATAATTTGTTTTTTGGGAGGTTAGGAAAATTATCTTGATATGTATGAACTAATATTTTTCCATCAGTTTGTAAAGCTATTGCGCTAACTTCATAATCAAATCTCTTAGCAAAAGAAGTGTCTAATGATCCATTAGGATTTAAACGTATGAGATACTGTTTAGAGGTGTTATAGTTATTGTTATCATAGTACGTGAATGAACCCATTACTAATATTTTCCCATCTGGTTGTAAGATTATAGAAGTAATTGAATTATTGAATTTATATTGCAAATTAAAAGAATTATCAATACTTCCATCAGAATTTAAACGAATCAAATTTCTTTGTAGAATTCCTTTATAATTATTGAAATAACCACCAACCAAAATTTTACCATCTTTTTGCAAAGCAGAACATAATATTATACCGTCAAAACCAGTTTCTTTATTGAATGTCATATCTTTGCTTGCATCAGCATTTAAACAAACCATATAATATTGAATATTATAGTTCTGAATATTGTTTCGCCAACCTCGAAATTTACCTCCAACCAATATTTTTCCATCATTTAAAATAGCTACAGAATAAATATCATGGTTGAATCTAGTTCCAATAAAATTTTGATCTTCCGTTCCATCTGGGTTTAAATATTGCAAAACTGCTGATTTATCGGAGTTACCACTACCCCCGTAGCCCACAACTATTTTGCCATTTGACTGTAGCGCCAAAGAAGTTACACCTGTAGAATCGTTTACATCTCTATAATTATCAACAACAAAAGAGGAATCTTTACTTCCATTTGTATTTAGGCGAATCAAACGATTTTGAGAATTTCCTTGATAAGTGCCAAAACGACCTCCTACTATTATTTTTCCATCTGGCTGAATAATAATAGAATTAACGAAACCAGTGAATCCAGTCCCAATATCAAATGTACTATCTTTACTTCCATCCGAATTTAGACGAATTAAATAATTTTGATTAATACCTTTAAATTTATTGAACGATCCTCCTGCAACTATTTTTCCATCTTGTTGTAGAGCTATAGATGAAATTTTGTTATCAAAACCAGTTCCTAAATTAAAAGAGGCATCATTACTTCCATCCGAATTTAAACGTGCTATTAAATAATCACCAGCTGCTAGTATTTTACCATCTGGTTGTATGCTTATAGAACTTACCCTATTTTTTACAATAAAATTAGATCCTACGTCAAAAGTATTATCTTTACTGCCATCAACATTTAAACGAATTAATCGTTTTTCTGCGAGATAATTTGTACCTCCCACAAGTATCTTTCCATCAGATTGTAATGCAATAGACAATATTTCATAATATTCACCCTCTCTAATATAATTGAAAGAATAATCAATACTTCCATCAGGATTTAAACGAACTATTTGTTTGATGTTGGAGTTTCCGTTATAGCTAGAAAATTTTCCAGCCATAATTATTTTTCCATCAGATTGAATTAGTATACATTTTACTTCGTCATCAAATCCAGGAATTGTTCCGAAATTGTGTTCAATTTCAGTTGGATTTTGAGCGGATATTGAAAAGAATTGTAAAAAGAAAAGTAAAAAAAGTAGAGTTTTTTTCATAGATATAAATTTGGGTTAAATATATAATTATTTTCTTTCAAGTTGTATAAAAGCAAAACTCCCAAACTACAATTTATAATTTGGGAGTTTTTTTATTTTTAAGACTTATTTCAAAATCACTTTTTTAGTTATGCTTTTAAAATCATCATTGGATATTTTTACAAAATAAACACCTCTGGATTGGTTGGCTAAATTTATTTCTGTCAATTCTGAAGTTGTTTTTTGCTGATGAATAACACTTCCTGAAGAAGATATTATCGAGATAGTAGATTTCCCAGGCGCACTAACTGTGATTCGATCAGCGCTCGGATTTGGAAAAAGCGTAACAGTAGATTTTTCAATATCAAAATTTTCATTGGACAAAGTAGCAGTTGGAGGCAGATAAAAATTACCAGTTAGTAAAAAGGAGTATAATGTTTTTAGGGTATGATTGAAATAGCTGTTTGGTTCGTTGAGGTTTTTTAAATCGGTATAAGAAGCATCTAAATGCGCTTGATTTTCTCCCGCCATTGCAGCACAGGCAAACGCGCCGACAAAAGTAGCATTGTGCCATTGACCGTTTACGGTTCCGTTTTGATTGTATCCATCTTTAATATTTGCCGAACCTCCAAGGTTAACACGAACAAAATCAGATGATTTCTTAGCATACGTTTTAGCATCGGCATTTCCGTACCATAAATAATCTACCGCGATACGCCAAGGTGTTCTTGCAGCATCATATGTATAGCTTTTTCCGCCGTTATTGTATCCACCAGCTTGCGATGAATAAGCTCCGGAAGCTTCACACCAGTCCGAAACTAACCCGCCTACGGCATTGTTTACAGTAAGATTATTGTTGATAACCGTGTAAGATTTCGCAGCAACCTGATTCCAAAAAGTGATATCGTTTGTAAAAACGCCAAAAGCCCTGTAATAAGCAGGCGAGAAGTAAGAAGGATTTGTGATTTGGCTGCCGCCGAATTGATCTCCAGGTTTTAAAACATAAGTATTGGCTTCCACTTCATAATTTTTAATAGCAGAAATTAAAGCAGTCGCATCGGTTTTGTAGTTAATGTTTCCAGTGCTTCCCCATTGATAATCGGCAACTATAAGGGCAAATGCAGCATCAAGCTCGGCATCTGTAGCTCCGTTTTGACCAATGGTTTCAGAACAGCCATTAATTTTCCAGTTCATTACCTTGTTGCCGTTTACATTGTCTTTGTAATACAACCAAAGTCCATCAAAAAGGTCTTTGTCTGCCTTATAAGCAGATAAGAGCATTCCGTAACCAATTCCTTCAGAAACGGTTTGAGAAGAAGGATCAAATTTCACTCTGTATCTTCCATTAGAACAAGTTTCTACAAAATTGGTTTTCCAAAGATCATAATTGTTTTGGGCATCCAGACTGTTTTTTGTTGATGCCATCAGACCATGATCAAATTTAATATTTGCGGGAAATGATTGCTTTTGTGCATTACTTTCGAGGCACCAAAAAGCAACAGTAATCAGAAGTAGGTTTTTCATAATTATTGTTTAATAGATTTAGGGACTCTAAAAGTAAGATTTTTTAGATATAAAAAAAATCCCAGACTATAATTTGTAAATTATAGTCTGGGATTCATTAAAAGTTGAAGGTTACTATTTTGTTTCTTCTTCTTGTTTTTTAGCAGCAGGTTGATCGTCTTTAGCAGCGTTTTTAAATTCCTTAATTCCACTTCCTAAACCTTTCATTAATTCTGGAATTTTTTTACCTCCAAAAAGTAATATCACAATACCTACTATAACAAGGATTTCTGTAAGACCTAATCTTCCCATGACTGTATATTTAATGCCGAAGCAAATTGATTATTAAGTTTTCACCGCAAAGGTATATAGAAATATACGAACTAGAAGTATTTTTGGTTTAAAATATTTGTATAATACCGCGTTAAATATTTTATAAAATGCTATATTAAGCAAATTCGGAGAATTTAACTGGGCATTATCAATATGATTAATTACTATATTTGCTTGATTAAAGAAGTGCAATGACTAAGAAAAAGAAGAAAAACCTAAGGAAAAAATTGTTCATCAAAAATCGACTAGTCGTTTTGAATGAAGACACTTTTGAAGAAACATTTTCTTTTAGGCTTACTTTAATGAATGTGTTTGTAACATTTACCTTAGGAGGTATTTTTTTAATTCTTATTACAACTTTTATAATTGCTTTTTCACCGCTCCGAGAATTTATTCCAGGATATTCTTCGACAGAATTAAAAAGAAATGCTACCAAATTGGCAATCAAATCAGATTCGCTTGAAACAGCTTTACGACAAAATGAGGCTTATATAAAAGGAATTCAAAAGGTTTTAAAAGGCGAAATGGAATATTCGAAATTTAATAGGGATTCTATTTTGGCCGAAACAGTTGAAGATCCTTCAGATTTAAATATGAAAGCATCTGATGCTGAGATTAAGTTAAGAGAAGAAGTAACAGCAGCCGAAAAGGAAATGAAGACTAAATCTCAAGATAAAAAGAAAAGTGACAAAAAATAATACCACATCAAATGTCAATTAAAGCATTAGCAGCAAAATTATTTGCAAGTAAAATATATCATCAAACACAGACTTGGGCCCAAAAACCAGTCGAAACCCAAGAGAAAATCTTTCAAAAATTAATTAAAAATGCGAAAGAAACGAGTTTTGGAAAAGATCATCATTTTAATAAAATAAAAAACGTTGAAGATTTTCAGCAAAATGTTCCTGTAAGAGATTACGAAGATTTAAAACCTTACATAGAAAAAGTAATAAAGGGAGAAGCAGATATTTTGTGGAAAGGAAAACCGCTTTATTTTGCAAAGACTTCTGGAACTACTTCGGGTGCAAAATTTATTCCGCTGACCAAAGAATCAATGCCATATCATATTGAAGCGGCTAGAAATGCGATTTTACACTATGTTCATGAAACTGGAAATGCCGATTTTGTTGACGGAAAAATGATCTTTTTGCAAGGAAGCCCCATTCTGACTGAAAAATATGGGATCAAGTTCGGAAGACTTTCAGGAATTGTTGCCCATTTTGTTCCTAAATATCTGCAAAAAAACAGAATGCCATCTTGGGAAACCAATTGCATAGAAGATTGGGAAACCAAAGTAGATGCAATTGTCGATGAAACTATTAAAGAAAATATGTCTGTTATTTCTGGAATTCCGGCTTGGGTGCAAATGTATTTTGAGCGTTTGCAGCAAAAAAGCGGCGGGAAGAAAATAGGCGATATTTTTAAAAACTTTAAACTGTTTATTTACGGGGGCGTTAATTACGAACCATATCGCGCCAAGTTCGAAAATATGATTGGCAGAAAAGTTGACAGCATAGAATTGTTTCCTGCTTCTGAAGGATTTTTTGCCTATCAATCCCGAAATTTTGGGATCAAAAATGAAGAAGGAATGCTTTTATTATTGAATTCTGGAATTTTCTACGAGTTTATAAAGGCAGATGAATTTTTTGAAGAAAATCCAAAAGTGCTGACAATTGGAGAAGTTGAAATAGGAGTAAACTACGTTTTGATTATTTCTACAAATGCGGGACTTTGGCGTTATAATATTGGTGACACAGTTCAGTTTACATCGTTGTTACCACATCGTGTTATAGTTTCTGGACGTATTAAGCATTATATTTCGGCTTTTGGCGAACATGTAATTGCTAATGAAGTAGAAAATGCAATGGAAGAAGCCGTTGCATCGACTAATATTGTAATTAACGAATTCACGGTAGCGCCGCAAATTAATCCAGCAAACGGACTCCCGTATCATGAATGGCTTATAGAATTCGAAAACGAACCAGAAAACATGGAAATTTTTGCAGAAACGATTGACAATTCAATGCGTAGGCAGAACATTTACTACGATGATTTGATTACTGGAAATGTTTTAAGAAAAGTTGTGGTTACTAAAGTTTCTAAAAACGGATTTCAGGATTATATGAAATCACAGGGAAAATTGGGAGGACAGAATAAAATTCCGAGATTGTCTAATAATAGGGATATTGCGGATAATTTGATAAAATCGGATAATATTTAAAAATGTTAAAAGATTATATAACGGCGTAGAGGTAATTTAAATTAATGAGTCAAGGAAAGTTTCAAAACAAATACCGTATTTCTTCAATAAGAGCTCAATGGTGGGATTATGGTTGGAATGGAGCCTATTTTATAACTATTTGTACACAAGGGTGAGAACATTATTTTGGAGAAATTCAAAATGACAAGATGGTTTTGTCAGAGGTTGGTATTATTGCTGATATATTATGGCATCAAATACCAATACACCATAAAAACGTTGAATTGGGTGATTTTGTAGTCATGCCAAATCATATCCACGGAATTTTGATTATCGACAAACATTTGAATAATGCAAATGTAGATAATGTAGAGACAGGGCATGCCCTGTCTTTACCAACAGAAATAATTCAAAAACCAGGTTTGCAGCGTTTTCAAAATATTGGTAAAAATACTATTTCGTCAATTGTTGGATCATATAAATCTGCGGTAACCAAACATGCTAACAGATTGGGATATCCGCATCAATGGCAAAAATTATTTTACGATAACATTATTAGAAACAATAATGATTATCAAAAAATTTCTGATTACATTGTTTCAAATCCAGAAAATTGGGCAAAGGATAAATTTAAAACAGAAGAAACATAGTTAAAAATCAAAATTATTACTTTTGATTTATAAAATAAAAAAACATGAAAGAAACCAAACATATATCAAGATCTAGAGCGCAGGAATCGTCTGCGGCGATAGAAAAAATGTACATTACAATGCGCCATTTATTCAACCGTGGTTTTTACAAACCAATGGGAGTTTCTGGCGACAGCTTACGAGAATCATTATTAGCATTACGTCCTGAAATCTACGGAAATATAGCCGAAGAAAAAGTAGAACTTAACGGACTTTTATACGTTATAGAACGTTTACCAATTGGAATCGAACAATGCCGTTTTATCAATTTAACTTCTGACGAAGGATATTCTAAATCGCATTTTCAGGCAATTGTTCCTCCAAAAAGAAGAAGAAACTGCTACAGAATCGACGAAGAACAAATGAACGTAGAAATTACGCGCGGCCGTTCTGATATCTATGACATTCTAACACATTTGACTTTCATTTTTATTGAATCTCATAAAATTAAAAACAGAGTTTTAATTGATGACGGAGGAGAAGTTTCTCGCGACTGGCAGAAATTGGAACAGGCTGTTATGCAGACCAAAAAGCTTTCTCAAGTTGAAAAAGAAAAAGCTATTTCGCACGTGGCTAATATTTTAGCAAGAACTTTCGAAGAAGTTTTAGATATTTACGATGCTTTTGGTTCAGAAAATGCGCCAGATCGCTTCCTGCACGTTATTTATTGGTTAGGAAAATTAGCAATCGAAGAAATTGTTGAGAATAATAAACGTACAATTACTTTTAGCCCGGTTTTACGCGAGCGTTTAGGGCACCATATTCACGGAGAAATCTGGGCAACAAATATTAAAGAAGTTCTTAAAGCAAACGATTTGCTGAAAAGACCAATTCACGTCATTAGTGCGAATATGCACAGTGTCATGAATTCGATTTTTGCAACGCCGTTATTAAAAACAAAATTTAAAGGAAAAACAGATTTCTTTATTTACGAAGAACTAAGCAGTTCAGGATCAAAAGAAATTAGAGGTCAAGTTGAAGAATTAGCTCTTAAAAACGGAATGATTTCACTTCCAGATACTTCTGGAACCAATATCGACGTTCAGATTTTTGATACGGCGAAAATTGACTGGTCGAAAACGGCATTTTCTTATGCTAATATCGATGAAGAAAAACCAGTTATCATTGTAATGGATTATGCTTTTGGAGAACAAGCTTATGAAACTATCGATGAACTTTTGAAACCATTTAAGAAAGAAACTTTACTAAATGTAAAATCGGTTTCTATTATGGGTAAAGCTGGAATTCTAGAAGGTGGAAAAGGAGATATTATGATCCCGACGGCACATATTAACGAGGGAACTGCAGATAATTATTTCTTCGAAAATGAACTTACAGGTGCAATGTTTGAAGGAAATGACATTGATATTTATGAAGGCGCGATGGTAACCGTTCTTGGAACATCTTTACAAAATAGAGATTTACTGAAATTTTTTCACGAATCAACATGGGGTGTAATTGGTCTTGAAATGGAAGGATCTTATTACCAAAAAGCGATTCAGTCGGCATCTAAAATTAGAAAAAGCGTACCGCATGATATTAAAGTTCGTTATGCTTATTATGCTTCAGATAACCCGTTAGAAACAGGAAGTACGTTAGCTTCTGGCGGTTTAGGAACCACTGGTGTTAAACCAACTTATTTGATTACAATAAAAATTCTTGAACAGATTTTTAATATAAAAGAGCCAGTATAAATGAGTACAAAAGTACCCCACAATTCAGAAGATCAAGAGATTGATTTAGCTAGGATTTCAAAAAAAATAAGCAATTTTTTGGAATCTGTTAAAAGTTCTATTTTTAATGGAATTCAGTTTTTTGTACAAAACTGGATTGTTGTTTTGGTTTTAGTTGTGGCTGGCTTTGGTCTTGGAATGATTTTAGATAAAACGCAGAAAAAATATCAGCATCAAATTATAGTATCGCCAAATTTTGGAAGTACGGATTATTTGTATTCCAAAATCGATCTGATTGATTCTAAAATTAAAGAAAAAGACACAATATTCTTGAAGAATACTTTAGGAATTGAAAAACCTAGTGATGTAAAATCTATAGAAATTAAGCCTATTGCCGATGTTTATAATTTTATTCAGAACAAGCCTGAAAATTTTGAATTGATCAAATTGATGGCTGAAGATGGTGATATTAATAAGGTACTTCAAGAAAATATTACAAGTAAAAATTACACTTATCAAACGATAATTTTAGTTACAAAAAGCAAAACATCTGAAGATAAACTCATTAAACCACTTTTGAAGTATTTCAATGATTCAGATCATTATAGTAAAATACAAAAGGAGATTTACAAGAATGTAGAATTAAAAATGAAACAAAATGATACTATTATCAAGCAGATAGATGGTGTTTTAAATAATTTTTCTAAGTCTACTAATAATAATGCTAAAAGCGATAAACTGGTGTACTATAATGAAAATACCCAATTAAATGATATTATTAAAACAAAAGAGACATTGATTAACGAACAGGGAAATCATAAAATTGAACTGATAAGTTATGATAGGATTATAAAAGAAAACAGTGTTGTGCTAAACAAAGAGTCTGAAGTATTTCAAGGACGTTTAAAAATTATCTTACCCTTAGCTTTTATTTTAGGATTTATTTTGCTTCGAATGTTTGTTCGTTTTTATAGAAACCAATCACGTATTTTGACTGTTTAAAATTTTCAGATTATTAATCAAAAAAATTACATTTGCCAAAAATTTAAAATAATGAATAATAAATCTATCTTAATAAATTTAATTGCTGTTGTATGTTTCATTTCTTGTAAAAATAAAGAAGCACAAGAACCAGTAGAAGAGGTTAAAGCAAATACTTTTGATGTAATTGTTGATTTAAACATACAAAAAGACGATGAATTAATTCTTTTTTACAAGGATGCATCAATAGCTTATTTTGATGAGAAGAATACGGTTTATAACGGCGTAAAAGGAAAACCAGAAGCACAAACGGTTACTTTTAGTGTTCCTGAAGGAATTTTGCCAAACGATATTCGTTTTGATATAAGTTCTAAAAAAGACCAGCAGCCAATAAAAATCAATTCGATAGCATTGAGCTACAGTGGCAGAACTTTTAAAATTGAACAAAGAGATTTATTAAAATATTTTACTCCAAATGAGTTTATAAATTTTGATGAAGCAACAGGCACAGCTTCTTTTACAGAAAAAGAGGGTAATTATGACCCAATTTTTAATACAAAACCGGCAATATATGTTGAGCTTGAAAAAATAGAAAACATTAAATTATAGCCAGAAATAGTTATAAGATAAACATAGGAGGTTAATTCATTATTTATGAGTTAACCTTTTTAATATAAAGTATATTGATAATTTTATTTCGTAAATATTTTTTTCAGCATGCATCGTTGATTGTATTGATGTTTGGAGCACTAAGTTTTTTTGCTTCGAATATTTTTATGAAAGAGATTCTAAGCCCGGAACTTTACGGATATTTATCTGTTTTTATTACCTATTTTTCATTTATATATGTGTTTGGAAACTTTGGTACTGAGCAGGTTTTTCTGCGTTTTTCGGTACCTGAAGCAAAAAATAAGATAAGCACTCAAAAAACATTACTTTATTTAAGTCTATTTTTTACTCTCTTTTCTGCTTTGACAGGAACAATACTTTTCAAACATTGGTATAAAGAAATTTCTATCAATCCTGTTTTTTTATTTTTTTCGAGTTTAAGTATTATCGGATCAACTTTTTTATTCTCCGTATTACGCTTAAACTCAAACTTTGTATTATCTCAGCTTTTGTCAAATAGCTGGAAAATAGGAATGTTTTTTCTTTCAGCAGTATATTTAATTTATAGTTATTCGGACTTCTATTTATTCCTCAATATAATTTCGATGATTATGATAGTTTGTTTTATTTTTTACCTCTTTTATATCATCAAAAAGATTCAATTTAATTTTAGTACAGAAAGAACAAACAAACAGTTATTTGAATCTTCGTTTCATTTTTTTATCTCCATATCTTCGTTCTCCTTAATAATTTTTGCAGATCGTTTTATTGTAGAACATAAATACACATTTGAGAAATTTGGAGATTTCTTTTATTTGAGCACTTTCTTTTTGGCGCCATTTTCTATTATTCAAAGCTATATCGGATTCAAACAATTAATTCATTTCAAGACCAACTTTATAAAAAGGGATTTTCAACGGTTTTTAAAAAAAGTGATTTTATTTGGCGTACTAATGGCAGTTGGTTTGTGCGCAATTACATTTTTAATTCGTTATTTTAAAATAATTAATTTTCCTTTCGAACACTATATAAGCATTATCATCTTGTTATTAATTACGGGAATAGTAAGATTATATGCCTCATCTGTAAGCGCGGCATTTGAAGCAAAAACATCTATTGAAACACTGAGAAAATCGAACTTATTAATTGTTATTATTACAGTCCTGATTTTATTATTTACTTTTATTTTTGTTGATTCGATAGAGATGATAACTGTAAATATAATTATTGTCTGGTTTTTACGAAGTCTTATTTGTAAACAGCTGCTTTATAATCAAATTAAAAAGGAGAAGTAATGAAAACGCCATTATCAAAAATATATACATTTCTCTTTTATACAGGGCTTTTCTTTTTTTCATTTAATGAATATTATGGTATTTCTTTTTTAGGTGAATTTAAAACAGAATCCGGAGCCCTTTTTTTTCTCTTAGGTTTCTTGCTATTGATTGTTGAAAGTATAGCACAAAAAAAAATATCGATTCCTTATAAAAGCACTCTTTTTCAATTACTAGTATTCTTTTTGCTTTGGTGTTTTACAACGACTTTACTAAATGGAAATACTGTTTTTTCCAATTATTTTAAGCACACCAGCGGTTTTAAGCGGTTTTTGAGACAATACTTTTCGTTTCTTCTTTCTTGTGTGGTTTTCTTTTTACTGTACTGGAACGTGATTTGTAAAATGAAAGTTTCTGATATTCTTTTAAAGATTAGAAAGGTATTTTTACTTTCATTAATTGTTGCATTTGTGTACGGATTTTTAGAAACACTGGTTGTAATTTTTGGCTTTGGAACTTTTTATCCTGTTCTAAAATTATTTAGTTATTTCCCTTTTTTAGAAGTTTCCCTTCATTCTGCCGGAAGAATTTCATCTATTGCTTATGAACCTCCATTTTTAGCTATTTATCTTATAACCATTTCGGGCTGGATGTTTAGTTATATTCTAACTCATAAAAGCCCATTTAAGTTTCTGCCGGCATTTGCAGTTTTATTTTTAACCTATTTTTCAGGCTCCAGGACAGGACTTGTTGTGGTTGTTATTCAGCTGTTTGTATTTTGTACGTTTTTGTATAAAGACCCGCGTTTTAAATCTTATATCGTAAAATCTCTCTTCGGATTTGGATTGGTTTTTTGTTTTTTACTTCTTTTAAATGGAGAGAAAATGGTAAAATCTATAAGTGAAAAAGCCGATTCTTTAGATTTTAAAAAGAACCTGACCAAAAATGTATCTAATCAGTCAAGATTTGGTATGCAGTATGCGGCATTTCATGTTTTTCTGGAAAATCCTATTATTGGAGTAGGTTTTGGACAGCAGGCTTATCATATTCGGACCCATTATCCGAGCTGGGCAACAAGAAATAACTACGAGTTTGAACTTCTCTATAAAAACAAAAACGAGAGATCTTTTCCGCCGGGATATAATATTTACACTCGGTTACTTGCCGAAACAGGTTTGGCTGGAATTGCTTTATTTTTGATGCTGCTTTATTTTTCTTTGCGAGAAGCCAGATTACTGCTGAAAAAAGCAAAAGGTGATGAAAAGATTTTATTAATAATTATTTTGATTTCTCTTATCGGATTATATATAAATTGGCTTCAAATCGATACTTTTAGAATGTATGGCGTATGGCTGAATTTGGCTGTTTTGATTCGATTGAGATACAAACCATTAAACTTAAGAGATGAATAAAATTCTAGTTTTAATTCCATATTATAATAATATCGAAGGTTTGTTAAAATCTCTAAAATCAATAGATGCAGATGAAAATTTGGATGTATTAATTGTGGATGATGGAAGTACAATTAAATTGCAAAAAGAGCTGATTGCTGGAAGTTTTAAAGCCAATGGAAAAATCCTTTATAAAATTTCAGAGAAGAATGAAGGAATAGAATCAGCATTGAATCATGGATTAAAAATAGCTAAGAGTCAACAATACGAATATATAGCGAGATTAGATTGCGGCGATGTTTGTTTGGGCAAAAGATTCCAAATTCAGTCTCAATTTTTAGAGAAAAACCCTGAAATTAAAATTGTCGGCTCCAACGTATTGGCTGTAGATTGTAACGATAATTTCTTATACGCAATTAATCTTCCGCTGAATCATGAAGATATAGAAAAGAAAATGTATTTCAATTCAATGCTTATACATCCCGCCGTAATGTTTTGTAGTTCAATATTAGACACAATTGGTTATTATCCTACTCAATATAAATCTGCAGAAGATTATGCTTTCTTTTTTGCGATTTTGAAAAAACATAGAATTGCTAATTTACAAGAGTATCTAACCCAAATAGAAATAAACGAAAAAGGAATTTCTTTGCAGAGAAGACAGCAGCAGGTAAAAAGCAGAATCCAGATTATTAAGGATAATTTTTATTTTGGATGGTATCCAATTTATGGCCTTTTCAGAAATTATGTATTACTTGTATTACCGTACAGAATAATTTTGAAGATTAAAAAAATAAAGAAAAATGCTTAATATATTAAAAAAGAACGGTTTCGAATTTCTATCGTATGTTTTGATAGTGTCGCTTTTTTTTTCAAAGGCGATTCCTAATATTATTTTAGCTGTATTATCATTATGGATTTTAATTGATTTTAGGAGAATACAAAAACCTAAGCTTCAATTTTCATCCAGTAATTTTTTATGGACATTGGTAGTTTTTTTAATTTTAAAATCAATTTTTTTCGGAACAATTGTTCATGATCTAAAAGTTTATAAAGGCTTGCTTTTAATATTTTGGTTATCAATTGTTTTTCAAAGAATTAAAGATAAAGACAGACTCAAAACCGTTATTTTATGTTCTATAACCCTTGTAGTTTTAATTTCACTTTTTTTAATTGCATTATATTATTTTAAAAACAACAGCCTTCCTTTTTCTAATACGGCTGAGGTTAATCAGTTATTATTATTAGAGCGTCCGTATATTGGATTTATTGCTGTTTTGGGTGTTTTTTTAGCTATAGAAAAAGCAGTTTTAAATCCCTCTTTTAAAATAATATGGTTCAGTAATGCAATAGTGCTGTTTCTATTTATAATTCTTATTTCAGCAAGAATTTCTATTCTCACTTTGTTTTTATTGGCCGCAGTTTATTTAGTTTTTTATTTTAGAATTAATAAATTGAAAAAGACCCTTATTTTAATAAGTCTTGCTATTGGATTTGGAGTTTTAGTATTTACAAATAAGAATATCTCAGAACGATTTTTTATAAAAAGCAATCTTTCAGAATCTTTAAAAACAGCATCAGATTATGAGCCAAGAATCGTAATTTGGGATTGTGCATTTCGAATGACAAAAGAAAATAACTTTAACTTTTTAGTTGGTTTTGATGGTTATAAAACTATAGAAAAATATTTTTCAGACTGCTATTCATCCAATATTGAAAATGAATCAAAACGAGAGTATTTTTTATCAGAAAATTTCAATTCGCACAATCAATTTATTGATTTTTATTTAATAGGAGGAATTACAGCACTTTTATTGTTTGCTGTGTTCTTTATTAAATTACTAAACGAATCAAGATATAATTTTTTTAAAGCAGCTATAGTAGTTTCGTTCTTGCTTTTTTTCATAGTAGAAAATATATTTTACAGACAATTTGGATGTTATTTGTTTGGTTTATTTATACTAATTTTACCGCATAATAAATTAAATGAAGAAAATTAAAATTGTACATGTTCTCCATTCTGTAGGAGGAGTTGATGTTTCGTTGAGACAGATACTTCACAATTTAGATACTGAGAACTTTGAGAATATAGTCATTCATGGAGACTCGGATACTGATAAAGAATTTGTAAATAAAGATTCTAAACCATTAGTACATTATCTTTTGCCAATTTACAGAGAGATATCTTTATTAAATGATTTGTCATCAATTTTAAAAGCATGGAAAATTATTCGAAAAGAAAAACCAGATTTAATACACTCTCATAGTACAAAAGGTGGAGTAATTGGAAGAATTGCTGGTTTTTTAACGGGAACAAAAGTTTTACACACTCCTCAGGCATTTTCTTTTTTAAGTGCAGAGAGTAAAATTAAAGAATATGTTTTTCTTAAAATTGAAAAACTGCTTTCTAAAGGAAATACCGTTTTACTAGCATCTTCTCAATCGGAATTAAATAGAGCAATAAGAGAGGTTGGTTTTCCAAAAAATAAAACAGATCTTTTTAATAACGCTATAGAGCCAATTGAAAAAATATTTGATTTATCTATACCCAAAACATGGCCAGACCAATATCTTTGTACAGTAGGCAGACCTTGTTATCAAAAAAACATCGAAGAGCTGATTCAGGTTTTATATGAACTTAATAAAAATGTAGATATACATTTAGTTATTTTAGGATTAGGCCATCATGCCGACCATATTAAGCAGGTTGAAAATTTAATTACGAAACTAAATTTAAAAGATAAAGTAACATTACTAAACTGGACAACCAGAGAAGATGTTTTGAATATTATTAGCAAATCGAAACTTTACCTTTCAACAGCCCGATATGAAGGGCTTCCCTATTCGATTATTGAGAGTTTGGCACTAGCAATTCCTTGCGTAGTTTCTGATTGTGATGGAAATAGAGATTTAATTACAAATGATTATAATGGTTATTGTATAAAAGAAAACAAAACATTAGAGTTCAGTAATAAGATTGGTGTTTTGCTTCAAGACGAAAAATTATATGATGAATTTTCAAAAAATGCTAAGAACACTTTTGAAGACGGCCATAATATTTATAAAAAAATAAAAGATTTAGAATCTATATATAGAGATCAATTGAAATAATATGAAAAGAATACTTATCACTGGAGCTGCAGGATTTCTAGGATCGCATTTATGTGACAGATTTATCAAAGAAGGTTACTTCGTAATCGGCATGGATAATCTGATAACGGGAGATCTTAAAAATATTGAACATCTATTCAAACTAGAAAACTTCGAGTTTTATCATCATGATATTACCAAGTTTGTCCATGTTCCTGGTGATTTAGATTATATTTTACATTTTGCATCGCCGGCAAGCCCGATCGATTATTTAAAAATTCCGATTCAAACCCTTAAAGTTGGATCTCTTGGAACACATAATTTGTTAGGATTGGCGAGAGTAAAAAAAGCGCGAATTTTAATTGCTTCAACTTCTGAAGTTTATGGAGATCCTTTAGTACATCCGCAGACTGAAGAATACTACGGAAATGTGAACACAATTGGTCCGCGTGGCGTTTATGACGAAGCCAAACGTTTTCAGGAATCTATCACAATGGCCTACCATACTTTTCATGGTGTAGAAACCAGAATTGTGCGTATTTTTAATACTTACGGACCAAGAATGCGATTAAACGATGGTCGTGTAATTCCTGCCTTCATCGGTCAAGCTTTACGTGGTGAAGATTTAACGATTTTTGGAGATGGTTCACAAACACGTTCTTTCTGCTACGTAGATGATCAAGTTGAAGGTATTTTCAGATTATTACATTCCGATTATGTATATCCTGTAAACATTGGAAATCCAGATGAAATCACCATAAAAGATTTTGCAGAAGAAATCATTAAATTGACAGGAACTAATCAAAAGGTAGTCTATCATCCTTTACCAATAAACGATCCTTTACAGCGTCAGCCAGACACTACAAAAGCAAAAGAATTGTTAGGATGGGAAGCAAAAGTAAGCCGTTCTGAAGGAATGAAAATTACCTACGATTATTTTAGATCATTATCTCCAGAAGAACTTTCAAAAGAAGAGCACAAAGACTTTTCAAGTTATATCAAATAATATTTTTAAAGAATATAAATTCTAATGAACGATTTAGTATCTATTTTAACTCCAACATATAATACTGAAAAGTTCATTAGAGCAACCATTGAATCAGTTCAGAATCAGACGTATCAAAATTGGGAAATGATTTTGGTTGATGATGCTTCTACAGATAAAACGGTTTCCATTATAAAAGAGTTTGCTCAAAACGATTCTAGAATAAAATTATTCAGATTATCTAAAAATTCAGGAAATGGATTTGCCAGAAATGAAGCTTTAGAAAAGGCTTCAGGAAAATATATCGCTTATCTAGATGCAGATGATGTATGGTTTCCTCAGAAATTGGAAAAGCAGCTTCAGTTTCTAAAAAGCAATAATCTGCCTTTTACTTTTAGCTTTTATGATTGTATTGATGAGGAGGGAAATAATTTAAACAGAAGAGTTGAGTCACCGCAGCCACTAACTTATAAACAACTGTTTTTTTGTAATTATGTAGGCAATCTTACTGCGATTTATGATGCCGAATATTATGGAAAAATCAAATTAGAATCTTCCGAAAAAAGGCAAGATTGGAGGATTTGGCTGACGATTTTAAAACAATTAAAAACGGTAAAAGCTGTGCCGGAACCATTAGCATTTTACAGAATAAGAAAAGATTCTATTTCATCGTCAAAATTCAAATTGATCAAACATAATTTTGGAGTCTATCGAGACTTCCACAAATTCAATTTTGTGTTTTCTGTTTTGTTAATGATAAGATTTTTGTTTACCCAGTTGATAATAAAACCGAAATATATAAAGAAAGTTTAATTGAACTGATGTCACAATTTGCGACTTCAAGTTTTTAAGGTCACAATTTGTGATCTTAAAGAAATAGTTATTTTTTATAACCAATTTTCACTCTTTCAGATTCATTTTCTTTTTTCTCAGTTAATTCATCTAAATAAGAAAAGACCAATTCAATATTTTTATCATGATTTTCTAACTTTTTCTGAATCTGTAAAATATCAACTTTAATTTCTGTTGTATCCAATAGCATTTGTCTCACTTTCGTGAAAATACGCATGATTTGAATATTGGTTTGAATTGCTTTGTCACTTTTAAGAATGCTAGACAACATCATAACCCCATGTTCAGTAAATGCCATCGGTGCATGTCGCAAACCAATCTTATCGGAATTGGAGGTCACAAATTGTGACCTCCAATTTTCAAACTCTGATTTATTAAGTTCAAACATGAAATCTTCAGGAAACCTTTAGATATTTCTTTTAACGGATTGTTTAAGAACTTTAGTTTCTATTCCATAAAGTAAAGCCAAATCACGATCAAGCATCACTTTTTGATTACGTATAAAATATATTTTATTTGAAATTGTTTCTTCAGAAAGTAAAGAATGATTATCCATAAGTTTTAATTATAAAAACAAATGTAAGATTTTATTTATATTTACAAATACGATTTAAACTGTTTTAATTTCCCGCGATTAGTTCTTTCTAAAACAGTTTTTCTTGTAAAAGTGAAGTTTAAATTGGGTTCTAAATACAAATCTATAGCTTCTTTTATTTTATGAATTTGTTTAGAATCTAATTCATTTTCAGCAACATATTCAATTTCAAAATTATCTATTTTGGTTTGTTTGATGATAAATTCTTTTACATTTCCATCGTCTTCAATTATGCTTTTGGTTACATAATAAAAAGTCAATCCAGGAGATTTTTTTCCGCTTGGTAAAATGGCAACATCATTGGTTCTTCCAATTAATTTTTTTAAAATTGGTTTTCTGGGAGTACTTTTTTCATCGAGAATTCCAATGTCGCCAATTTCATATCTGATAAAGGGATTTGCTTTGTTAAATAATGAGGTAATTACAATTTTTCCTTCCGTTCCATGTGGAACAGAATTGTTATTTTCATCTAAAATTTCAACAAAAAGGGTTTCGGAATTAACTTGCCATTCTCCTTTAGGATTTTCGAAAGCAATTAGATCCAATTCTGATGCTCCATATTCGCTGATAATAGGAATTCCAAATTGTTTTTCAAGTAGTTTTTTATCCGTTTCAAAAAGCATTTCCGAAGTGACGAAGCAAGCCTTTAAGGTTGGACAAATTTCAATTAAAACAATATTCTTTTGCTCCAAATATTTAGCAAACAAAACAATCGAACTCGTATAACCATTGATATAATCGAATTTTTTCGATTTGAATTTTTTTAAGAATTTTTCTAAAACTTCATCAGATAAATCAAAAACCGGAAAGCGAAAACGATGCGTCAGGAAATCTTTGAAACGCTCTTTCTGATAACCAATAAAATCCATTGGAATTCCGTAAAAACGGGCCTGATAGGAATGATTAAAATCAATTCCAAACCATCCAAAACGCATCATATTGGAAGCCCATGTTAAGGCATGACAGTACTTATCTTTTGCAAAAACAAAAGGAGTTCCGCTCGATCCGGAAGTTTTGTTGAGGTAAATGTTCTTTTTTGAATAACCTTTGGAAAGTCTCTCATCCAATGGCTTCTGAAGATTCTGTTTATTCAAAATGGGTAGATCTTCCCAATTTTGAACTGCATTATTTCCAACTAATTCTTTGTAAAAAGAGTTGTTTTTTAAATGAAAATCAACAATTTCTTTCTTCTTCTTTTCAAGAAATGAAGCATATTCTTCGTCAGAAAAGAGAATAATTTCATCCAATTCGGCTTTGGCTTTCTTTATCGGAAAACCATTTAATTGAAGGGAAATATCAAAAAGACGAATCATTTTCAGAATAATTTTCGTCAAAAATAATATTTAGGAATTACTAACAGGACATAATCAACAAGTTTTTAAGATTTAATTATTTTTTACGTTTAAAAGCAATTATTTTTGCACCACAACTAAATACAACTACACCATGACAATTTTACTATTGGGATCAGGCGGAAGGGAACATGCATTTGCATGGAAAATGACTCAGAGTCCGCTTTGCGAAAAACTTTTTGTAGTACCTGGAAATGCGGGAACTGCTGCAATTGCTGAAAATGTGGCAATATCTGCGACAGATTTTGAAGCTGTAAAAGCTTTAGTACTTAAGGAAAATATAAGTTTAGTAGTCGTAGGACCTGAAGATCCATTGGTAAAAGGTATTTACGACTATTTTAAAAACGACGAAAGTTTAAAACATATCCCAGTTATTGGACCATCAAAATTGGGCGCTCAATTAGAAGGAAGTAAAGAATTTGCAAAAGAATTCTTGATGAAACATAATATTCCAACTGCAGCATATGATAGTTTCACTGCCGAAACGGTTGAAAAAGGATGCGAGTTTTTAGAAACATTACAGCCGCCTTATGTTTTAAAAGCAGATGGATTAGCAGCTGGAAAAGGTGTTTTGATTATTCAAGATCTTGAAGAAGCAAAAACAGAATTACGTAACATGCTGGTTCATGCAAAATTTGGTACAGCAAGTTCTAAAGTTGTTATCGAAGAATTCTTGGACGGAATCGAATTAAGCTGTTTTGTTTTAACAGATGGAAAAAATTACAAGATTCTTCCAACGGCAAAAGATTATAAAAGAATTGGAGAAGGAGATACAGGATTAAACACAGGTGGAATGGGAGCAGTTTCTCCAGTTCCTTATGTGGATGCTGTTTTAATGGAAAAAATTGAAACGCGTATCGTAAAACCAACAATCGAAGGTTTCCAAAAAGACGGAATCGAATATAAAGGATTCGTATTTATTGGTTTGATTAATGTTAAAAACGAACCAATTGTTATTGAGTACAATGTGAGAATGGGAGATCCAGAAACAGAAGTAGTTGTACCAAGATTAAAATCAGATTTAGTAGAACTGTTCTTGTCTGTTGCTGATCAGAAATTAGGTGACTTTAATTTAGAAATTGATCCAAGAAGCGCGACAACGGTTATGGTTGTTTCTGGTGGATATCCTGAAGATTTTGAAAAAGGAAAAGTAATTTCTGGATTAGAAAATGTAACAAATTCTATAGTTTTTCATGCAGGAACAAAATTAGATAACGAAAATGTCGTTACTAATGGAGGACGTGTAATTGCTGTAACCTCTTACGGAGATAATTTCCAAGAGGCCATAAAAAAATCTTATCAAAACATAGATAAACTAAGCTTTGATAAGATGTATTTTAGAAAAGATATTGGTTTCGACTTACTTTAAGAAAGAGTGAGCCGTTGTATCTTGGTTTTCTGTTCCGGCGTCATCAAAAATGCGTAATTGTTTAATCCAATAAACGATTGCGCATGAACAGATGATCATGAAAATCCAGTTAATTGTGTTTGCACCAAACCATGTAATTAATTCCAAACGACGTAAAAAGTCAAGAGGAGCAAACAAAATGTTAACGAATAAGTATTGTATTCCTTCAAAAAAAGCTGTCATAATTTTTTAAAATTATATGTTATTTATTGTTGTGTAATGCTTTGAAGATAAAATTCTGTTTAAAGAATCTTTTTTCAACTTGTTCGGTTTTTCATTTTAAACAAGTATTATCTTTACAATCACAAAAGTATAAAATATCCTTATGATAACAAGTGTTTTTAAAAAATCTACGCCATTAAATTATTCTTTGGTTGTAATTTTAATACTGGTTTTCTTTTTTATGTTCCAAATTAAAGACCCAACTTGGGTTACTTCTTATTTTTTGGCTTTCCAAAAAGTAAGTTTGTTATGCTTTATTTTGGCTTCTTTTTTTATGGTAAATTTTATTGTAAAAAAGAACGGACTCAGTAAAGACAATGGTTACGCGATATTTTTCTATTTATTGTTCCTTTTATTTTTTCCTACCATTTTTAACAACACAAATGTTATCTATGCTAGTTTCTTTATCTTATTGGCACTTCGAAGGTTGATTTCGCTTCAATCTTTAAAAGCGTCAAAAGAAAAAATATTCGATGCTTCATTTTGGATTTTTGTAGCTTCTTTATTTCAATTTTGGAGTATACTTTTCGTAATATTGGTCTTTATATCAATTGTTTTTCACGTTTCTAGAGACTATAGAAACTGGGTTTTACCATTTATTGCACTTTTAGCAGTGGCAATATTATTTTATATGACCTCTTTAATCTTTAATATCGATGCTGCTGCATTTTTTCAAGAAAGAGCTGTAATCGATTTTAGAATTGATTATTTTAAAAACAATTACGAAAACGGAGCACTGTCAATTTACACTGCAATCGCCCTGTTCTTTGTTACTTCAATGCTAATGACATTGTCAAACAGACCCCAGATTTTACATTCTTCTTACAAGAAAATTGTGGCTTGTTTTTTTATAGCAGTGATAGTTTATATAGTTTCGCCCAATAAAAGCAACGATTTATTATTGTTTAGTATTGCACCATTAGCCATTATGGCAACAAGTCATGTAGAATATATGCAGCAAAAACTGAATAACGAAATTGTATTTTATGTCTTGATTGTGTGTAGTTTATTTACTTTCTTCTCACAGTTATAATTTACTTCCGTAGGCAAGATCACCGGCATCACCAAGACCAGGAACAATATAATTTTTCTCATTTAGTTTTTCGTCTAAAGAGGCAACCCACAAATGACAGTTTTCAGGAAGATTTTTCTCTAGATGAGCAATTCCTTCAGGAGCAGCAATCACTACCACAATATGAAATTCTGCTGGAGCCGCATTTTCGATTAATTTTTTGTGAACAGCGACTATAGATTGACCTGTTGCGAGCATAGGATCAAGAAGTAAAACTGTTTTATTGTTGAGGTTTGAAATCGCCTGGTATTCAACCAAAATTTCAAATTCATCATCATTATTAGGGTGATATCTGGAGGCCGACACAAAGCTGTTTTCTGCATGGTCGAAATAATTTAAAAAGCCATTATGAAGCGGTAATCCAGCTCTTAGGATAGGACATAAAACTAAATCAGTTTCAATCTCTGTTGTTTTTTTAATTCCCAGCGGTGTTTGAATTTCAACATTTTTATATGGTAAAATTTTGCTTAACTCATAAGCCATGATTTCACCAATACGTTCAATATTTCTACGAAAACGCATGCTGTCGTTCTGTACATTTACATTTCTAATTTGGCCTAGAAAATGATTTAATACACTGTTATTCTCAGAGATATAATGAATTTTCATAATATTTTTTTAGCAGGTCAATTGTTTTTTATGAAGAATTGAAAAATTAGTAGTTTTTTTCAAACTATAAAAGTATAAAAAGTATCTTTGTTTTATAAAAAAATAAAAACATGTTTTCAAAATTAGCATATTCTGTTTTCGAGCAAAGTATTAAAGATTATCACCAATTTGATAATGTTGATCAGCCGATTAATAATCCTTATCCAAAAGATAAGTTTGAACATTTATTATATTTAAAAAATTGGATTGATACAGTTCAATGGCATTTTGAAGATATTATTCGTGATCCGCAAATTGATCCAGTTGCAGCCTTAACTTTAAAAAGAAGAATCGATGCATCAAATCAGGAACGTACTGATATGGTGGAATATATCGACAGCTATTTTTTACAAAAATACAGCGATGTTAAAGTAAAAGATGGAGCAAAAATCAACTCAGAAAGTCCTGCATGGGCTTTTGATAGATTGTCGATTTTAGCTTTAAAAATTTACCATATGAATGAAGAAGCAACTCGTGCAGAAGCTTCTCAAGAACATAGAGATAAATGTCAGGAAAAATTAAATATTCTTTTAGAACAAAGAACAGATTTATCTACAGCAATTGAAGAATTATTGACAGATATCGAAAATGGAGAAAAATTCATGAAAGTGTACAAACAAATGAAAATGTACAATGATGATGAATTGAATCCAGTTTTATATCAAAACAAAAAATAATTTGGCAGACTTGTCTAGCAAAATTAAGCATATAGCCGTCATGAGACTATCCGCAATGGGAGATGTCGCCATGACGGTTCCTGTTTTACACGCTTTCGTAAAACAATATCCAATGGTTAAATTGACGGTTATTTCTCGTCCTTTTTTCAAACCTTTTTTTGATGGAATTCCGAATTTGGATTTTTTTGCCTTTGATGAAAAAGAAAGACACAAAGGATTCTTTGGACTTGTCCGTTTATATAATGACGTAAAAAAACTGAAAATAGACGCTTTTGCAGATCTTCATAATGTTCTCAGATCTAAAGTTGTGAGTTTGCTTTTCGCTTTAAGCGGCAAAAAAAGAGCGACTGTAGATAAAGGCCGAGAAGGAAAAAAAGAATTGACAAGAGCCGAGAATAAGATTTTTAAACAATTACCAACGATGTTCCAAAGACATGCAAAAGTGTTTGAAGAACTTGGTTTTCCTTTAGATTTATCGAATCCGACTTTTCCTGCAAAAACAAATTTGAGTTCTGAAATTTTAGAAATTATCGGATATCACAGTCAAAAATTAATCGGAATCGCACCTTTTGCACAATACGATTCTAAGGTTTATCCCTTAGATTTAATGAAGGAAGTTATATCAAAATTGGCCGAAAATTCAGCTAATAAAATTTTGCTTTTTGGCGGAGGAAAAAAAGAAATCGAGATTTTAGATTCAATTTCGCAGCCTTATGAAAATGTAATTAATACGGCTGGAAAAATTAAATTTCAGCAGGAATTACAACTCATAAGCAATCTAGATGTTATGCTTTCTATGGATTCTGGAAATGCACATATTGCAGCGATGCTTGGGGTTAAAGTTGTTACACTTTGGGGTGCTACCCATCCTTATGCCGGATTTTTACCATTCAATCAGAGTTTAGAAAATGCTTTAACTTCAGACAGAAATCAATATCCAAAACTCCCAACCTCTGTTTATGGAAATAAGATTGTTGAAGGTTATGAAGATGCAATGAGGAGTATTTCTCCAGATGAAGTCGTGAAAAAAATTCAGGGATTAGTTTAAAAAATTACAATATAAAAAATTCCAAATTCCAAGCTTTCAATTGGAATTTGGAATTTTTTATATTAAAATTTAGATATTAAACGTCGTCATAATCCACATAGATAGTATCTGATGTTGGATGCGCTTGACAAGTTAAAATTAAACCTTCGGCAATTTCGCTGTCTGTTAAAATAGAATTTTTAGTCATTTCGGCAGATCCTGCTGTAACACGTCCTAAGCAGCTGCTGCAAATTCCGCCTTGACAAGAATAAGGAGCATCAACACCTTGTTTTAATGCAGCATCAAGAATAGTTTGCTTTTTAGACATTTCAAAAGTAGTTTCTTCATCGTCTACCAAAACTGTAATTTTTGTATGCCCTTCTTGAGAACCTTGAATTACATGTTCTTCAGATGAAGAAGTAAAAAGCTCAAATTTAATAGCAGATTCTTTTACGTTTTTCTCCTTCAAAACATCAGAAACAGTATTAATCATTTCTTCTGGTCCGCAAAGGAAAAATTTGTCAAATTCAAGTTCTTTATGTTTATTATTTAAAACAAAATTTACCGCAGATTTTTCAATTCTTCCAAACAAAGCATTTTCAGCTTTTGCCTGACTAAATACGTAATGCACAAAAAATCTGCCTACATATTGTAATTGCAAATCGTGAAGTTCCTGATGAAACATAGTATTTTCTGGAGTTCTATTTCCATAAACTAATACAAATGAACTTTTAGGCTCATTTTTTAAAACCGATTTTATGATAGAAAGAACAGGAGTAATACCACTTCCAGCAACAAATGCAGCGTAGTTTTTTTGTCTTTCTGCATCTGGTTCAAAAGTGAATTTTCCTTCTGGCTGACCAACTTCAAGAACATCTCCTGGTTTTAATTTGGTATTGGCAAACTGAGAAAAAACCCCACTTTTTACAGCTTTAACAGCAATTCTTAATTCGCCGCTGTCTGGTGCAGAACAAATAGAATAAGCACGTCTAATTTCTTGATTGTCAAGAGTTAGTTTTAGATTTATATATTGTCCAGCTATAAATTTATAATCTGGTTTTAGTTCTTCGGGAACATTAAAAAGTATAGAAACAGCATCTGCAGTTTCACGTTTTACCTCTTTAATTATAAGTTTTAAGAATGAAGGCATGTTAGAATTTTTATGCAAAAGTAGCAAACCACTATTAAATGATTAGCACGAAATTATTTTTTTTAACTTTTTTTGTAACGTTTTCCTACATTTGATCTCTCACTATAAAGAAACTAAAAATATAAACCATGATTAAGAAGTTTATTTACCTCGAATGGAAAGCTTTCATTAGATCGGCATCCTTTGGGAAAAACCTGGCAATGAAAATAATAATAGGATTTTTAATGATCTATTTTTCCTTAATTTTCATTGGAATGGGAGTTGGAGCATTTTATATTCTAAAGGATATGAAATTGGAACCATTAAGAGCTGTTAACAAATTTCTTATTTATTATTTTCTTTTCGATTTACTAATTAGGTTATTGCTTCAGGCAATTCCTGTTCTAAATATTAAGCCATTATTGGTTTTACCATTTAAAAAACCAACGATTGTTCATTTCTCTTTAGGAAAAACAGTTTTATCCTTTTTTAACTGGGTACATGCATTGTTTTTCATTCCATTTTCAGTTGTACTCATTTTAAACGGATATGATGTTGTTGGAATTCTATTTTGGCATTTAGGAATTATGGCTGTTATCTACATCAATAATTTTTTAAATATTATTTTAAGTAATATCGATAAGTTATTTATTGTTTTTGTAGTGCTGATTCTGGCTCTGGCTGGTGCGCAGTATTATAAGGTATTTGATGTAACAGTATTTACAACCCCATTTTTTCAAAATTTTCATGATGTAGAAGGATTGTTTTTAATTCCGGTTGTAGTACTAATTGCCCTTCATGTTTTTACTTTCAAATATTTCAAGAAAAATTTATATCTAGACGCTGGACTTTCTGTTAAACAAGATGTTGCAGCAACAGAAAATCTTACATGGCTGAATCAGTTTGGGACTTTGGGGACATTTCTTAAAAATGACATTAAACTTATCAAAAGAAATAAGAGATCTAAAACAACCATTTTTATGAGTATTCTCTTTTTGTTTTATGGACTTCTGTTTTTTTCAGGTGGAATTGAGGTTTATGAGAAACCGTACATGCAAATTTTTGGAGGCATATTTGTTTCAGGAGGATTTTTATTTGTTTTCGGGCAGTTCGTTCCAAGCTGGGATAGTTCGTATTACCAATTATTAATGACTCAAAATGTTCCGTACCGCGGTTACATTACTTCAAAATGGTGGCTGATAGTTATTGCTACTAGTATTTCGACAATTTTGGCATCGTTTTATCTCTTTTTCGGATGGAAAGTTTACCTAATTATTATAGTGGGGGCAATTTACAATATTGGAGTAAATTCACATTTAGTCCTTCTTGGCGGAGCATTTACCAAAACACCAATCGATTTAAGTGTTGCAGGCGGTGCTTTTGGAGATAAAAAAGCTTTTAATGTTAACGCAATACTTCTTTCTCTGCCAAAAATATTTTTACCAAGTTTATTGTATTGGCTCGGAAATCATTTTGGAGACAATACATGGGGTTTAAGTTTAGTAGCCGGAGCTGGGGTTTTAGGATTTATTTTTAGAGATAAGGTTTTTTCTTTAATCGAAAAAAGATACAAAATCGAAAAGTACAGTACAATAAACGCTTATAAACAAAAAAGTTAATTAGATAATCTGCCAATTTGATAATCAGAAAATATCAATTGGAAATCTAAAATCTATGAATAGGCAATAGATATTTAATCTAAAATCAACAATCTAAAATCTAAAATTAAAATGATACAAGTAAATCAACTTATAAAAAATTATAACGGAACAACAGTTTTAAATATCGAAAATCTGGAAATTCCAAAAGGGCAGAGTTTCGGTTTAGTAGGAAACAATGGGGCAGGAAAAACAACATTTTTCAGTCTTCTTTTAGATTTGATTCAACCCTCAAAAGGAAGTATTCAAAACAATAATATTCAGGTAAATACCAGCGAAAATTGGAAATCTTTTACAGGATCATTTCTTGACGAAAGTTTCCTAATCGGTTATCTAACACCAGAAGAATATTTTTATTTTATTGGAGATCTTCGCAATCAAAATAAAGCCGATGTTGATGCTTTATTGGCGCAGCACGAAGAATTTTTCAATGGAGAAATTTTAAAAAATAAAAAATATTTAAGGGATTTATCTAAAGGAAACCAGAAAAAAGTGGGTATAATCGCCACACTTATAGGAAGCCCAGAAGTTGTAATTTTAGACGAACCATTTGCAAATTTGGACCCGACAACTGTTAGCAGATTAAAAAAAATTATTAAAGAATTGGCCGATAATCCAAATGTTACTGTTTTGGTTTCAAGCCATGATTTACAGCACACTGTCGAAGTTTGTGACCGAATTGTTGCACTTAATAAAGGCGAAATTGTAAAGGATATTAAAACTTCAAAAGAGACCTTGCAGGAACTAGAATCGTTTTTTGCAGTATAAGTTTCTAGATTACAAAAAGAAGCGTATTTTTACAAGTCAATATACTAAAATCAATTTTTAGTAGTTATCTGTTTTAAACTCTTTTCTATTGAAAAAGAATACTCTTAAATATAGTTTTACTTTCGTTTTTTTATTCTTTTTGATAGCTTGTTCTACCAAAAAAAATACTTTTTTGTCTAGAACATCTCACTCTGTTGGTACAAAATATAATATTTTGTACAATGGAGGAATTGGACTTGATAAAGGCTTACAATCTATCCAGGCCAACAATCAAGATAATTTTTGGAAATTACTGCCAATTGAAAAAATGCAGTTTGATGAAAATTTTTCTGAAGGAGAAAAAGCTAAAAACCCTGATTTTGAACGCGCAGAAACAAAAGCAACCAAAGCCATTCAGAAACACTCCATGAATATTGGAGGAAGGGAACGAAATTCACAAATTGACGAAGCGTATTTAATGCTTGGAAAAGCTAGATATTACGATCAGCGTTTTATTCCTGCGGTTGAAGCATTCAATTATATTTTATACAAATATCCGAACAGTAGTAATATTTATACTGCTAAAATCTGGCGCGAAAAAACCAATATGCGTTTAGGAAATGATGCTATTGCCTTAAAAAACATTAAACTTTTACTTAAAAACACGGATTTAGATAAGCAGACTTTTGCCGATGCAAATGCTCTTTTAGCCGAAGCTTTTTTAAATATAGAAGAAAAGGACAGTGCAGTTGCCAAGTTGCGAATTGCAGAGCAGTTCACAAAAAAGAATGAAGAGCGTGCGAGATACCGTTTTATTCTTGGACAAATGTATCAAGAACAAGGAAAACGTGACAGTGCAATTTATTTTTATGATGGTGTAATCGATTTGAATCGAAAAGCAGATCGTAAATATATGATGCATGCTTACGCTAAAAAGGCACAGATGTATGACTATGAAAAAGACAATGATACCATCTTTTTAAAAACATTCAATAAACTGGTAAAAGATCGGGAGAACCGTCCTTATTATGATGTTCTTTTTTATGAAATGGGAGTTTTTTACGATAAAAAGAAAGATCAGGAAAATGCTTTAAAATTTTATAATAAATCTTTAGGAAGAAAGTCTAAAGATCCATATTTAATGGCTTCGGCATACAGAAACATTGGAAATATGTATTTTAAAAATACAAACTATACAATGGCGGCGAAGTATTATGACAGCACATTGGTAAAACTTGATTCGAAAACCAGAGAATATGCTTTCATAGAAAAAAACAGAAAAAATCTCGACAATGTAATTAAATACGAAGCCGTTGCAAAACGAAACGATAGTATTATTAAGGTATTTAATATGCCTCCGACAGAGAAAAAAGTTTATTTTGAAAATTATATTGCAGAGCTAAAAAAGAAAGACGAAGCAAAACGACTTGTAGAAGAAAAAGAAAAAGAACGATTAGCCAATATTGATTTAAATTCAAGAGCAGAAGTTTCAGGAAGCGGAGCTGTAAATCCGCAGTCTTTGGGACAGCAACTAGATTCAGACGGTATCGGAATGCCAATGGGAAGTAATGACAATGCCAGCACATTTTATTTTTATAATCCAACCACTGTAGCATACGGAAAACTGCAGTTTAAAAAAATGTGGGGAAGCAGAACATTAGGCAGTTACTGGAGATTGGCAGGAATTAAAGATGCCAACAATGCTGCAATGAATGACACAATTACTAATCAAGATAGTAATAATGTCTTAAAAGATACAGTTGTTGCAGAAAAATATACCGTTGCATTTTATGTAAAACAGCTTCCTACATCACAGCCAGCTATCGACAGTATTGGTATAGAACGTAATTTTGCTTACTATCAATTAGGACTTATATATAAGGAGAAATTTAAAGAATACAGTTTGGCCAGCGATAAGTTAGAACAATTATTGCGCAACAATCCAGAAGAAAAACTGGTATTGCCGTCTATGTATAATTTGTATAAAATTTACCAAATTACAAATCCGCAGAAAGCAGAAGCGATAAAAGCTGAAATTTCATCTAAATATCCAAATTCAAGATACGCTCAGATTTTAAATAACAAGGAAGACGACCCTAATTCTAGTCCAGATAAAGAATACCAAAAATGGTATAAACTGTTTCAAGAAGAAAAATTTGATGAAGTTTTAGCGAATATTGATAATTTGATTAATCAGTATTCTGGAGATGATATCGTTTCTAAGTATGAATTATTAAAAGCCAATACTTTAGGAAAGGTAAATGGCTTAGAAGCCTATAAAAAAGGACTTGAAAATGTAGCAGATAATTATCCGAATAGTGAAGAGGGTAAAAATGCAAGAGAAATTCTAGAGAAACAAGTGCCGGCTTTAGAAAGATTAAATTTTACTACAGCAGACAACAAAAGCTGGAAAATTTTATATGCAGTTCCTAATAACGATACTAAAACGCTTAAACAAATTGAAGAAGCGATTAGAGTATTTTTATTAGTTGAAAATTTTGAGAGATTAACAACTTCTTTTGATAAATACAATCAATCTGAAAGTTTTGTAATTATTCATGGTTTGAAATCTGAAGCGTATGCCAAAGATGTTGCGGGAGTTTTGAGAGAGGATAAGAAATATAAAATTGCACATCCCGCAGTTATTATATCAACGGATAATTACAAAGTGGTTCAAATTAAAAAGAACCTCGAAGCCTACTTGACCCCAAAAACCCCATAATAATGTTTGAAAAAGTAAAAAAAAGCGGCACAGAGCAATTAGGAAAAACAAATCGTATTGTAGAAGGAACATCAATAGTAGGAGACATAGTCTCGAAAGCCGATTTCAGATTAGACGGCGAACTGATTGGAAATTTTACTTCACAAGGAAAAATTGTAATAGGAGCCAAAGGATCAGTCAAAGGAGAGATTATTTGTAATAATGCAGACATTGAAGGAGAATTTCATGGAAAAATAAAAGTTCTTGAAATCCTTAATATTAAATCGACTGCTCAAATACATGGAGAAGTAGCAGTAGGAAAACTTTCTATAGAACCTGGCGCTGATTTCACTGCAACCTGCACCATGCTGGCTCACTCAAACCAAGTAATAATGTTAGAAGATGGAAAAGGAGCCGAATAATAATAGGAGAAATAAATGGCTTGCATTTATTAATATTCCTTTTCAAATGGGAGTAATTATCTTTGTATTCTCATACTTTGGAACTTGGCTTGACGAAAATCATCCAAGTCCCAAAGTATATTACAACACCATTTTTGTTATGCTTGGAGTTGGAGTCGCATTATATAATGTAATTCGCCAGGTAAACGATATTAATAAGACAAAGTAGTTTTTAGTAAAACAGCTTAAGATAAAAGTTGCATCTTTGCGCAAAAATTATCTCAAATGCTTTTAAAAAATTACAAACCGGTATTTTATTTATTTTGTCTTGCTTTAACAGCTTACCTTTTACATAAAGCAATTTTCTACTTTTGCGAAATTAATATTCAAAACTTTCATTACAGTTTAGAATTACAATATTTATTCTTCTTCGGAATTTCGGCTTTTTTATACCTTATATTATTAATAGTAAAAGAGAAAAATTTTGAAATCGTCGGCATGACCTTTTTATTTGGAACTTTTGCACAAATGTTATTAGGATATTTAATCCTGCAGCCAATTTTAAAAATCAAAACCGGAGAAACCGATGTTGAAAAGATTAGTTTTTTTATAACATTTGTGTTGTTTTTGTTATTTCAGACGCTTTTAACTGTCCGATTATTAAATGAAAAGCGTTAAAATAACAATTCTTTAAAACAAGGTTTAAAAATAATTTTTCATATCCTTTTGAATATTAATAAAAAATGTACCTTTGCACCAAATTTTAGAAACGTAAAAAAATAAGATTTTCCACGATATGGTGATTTCAAACAAACCGCTCAGCTTTATTCTTGCCGCTTTTGTAGCTTCTCTACCAATTATGGGTTTTGCAAATCCAGAGAATGACACAACGCATGTTCAAACTGAAACAGCTCATGAAGAGAAAGTAGTTTCACACAATGCCCCTGAGGAAGGAGAGCATGCTGCTCTTGATCCAAAAGCAAAAGTGGACGCTTTTATTGATCATCACTTACAAGATTCTCACGATTTTGTTTTCTTCTCAGATGAGAAAGAAAATAAACATTATGGTTTTTCATTACCAGTTATACTTATTGATGGAGGATTGAAAATTTTCTCTTCTTCAAAATTACACCACGGTGAAGCAGTTGCAGAAGTTGACGGAAACTTTTACAAATTAGTTCACGGTAAAATTTACAAAACTGATGCTGCCGGTACAATTAACTTTAACGAGCACGGACATCCAGAAAATGAAAAACCATTAGATTTTTCTATTACAAAAAATGTAGTGTCAATGCTTTTCGTTGCAGTGCTGTTATTTTTAATGTTTACTGCTTTAGCAAGATCATATAAAAAAGGACCAATCCCAACTGGATTTGGTAGAGTTTTAGAACCACTTATTATTTTTATTAGAGACGAAATCGCTGTTCCTAATATTGGTGAGAAAAAATACCGTAAATACATGGGTTACCTATTAACTGTATTTTTCTTTGTTTGGTTGTTAAACTTATTAGGAATGACTCCACTAGGAATTAACGTTACAGGTAATATCGCTATTACAGTTTGTTTAGCAGCATTTACTTTCATCATTACACAATTTAGTGCAAACAAAGATTATTGGGGGCACATTTTCTGGATGCCTGGAGTACCAGTTCCAATGAAAATTATTTTAGCTCCGATTGAAGTTTTAGGAACACTAACAAAACCATTTGCATTATTAATTCGTTTGTATGCAAATATTACTGCAGGTCACGTAGTAATTATGAGTTTGATTGCTATGATTTTCGTAGGTAAAAATTTAGCAGCAGATTTGCCAATCTCATTAGGTTTAACATTGTTTATCTCTGTTATTGAAGTTTTAGTTGCATTTTTACAAGCGTTTATCTTCACGATGTTATCATCACTATTTATTGGTATGGCTGTTCAAGATCATGATCATGCTCACCACCACGAAGACGAAACAGCAATTATTTAATTTAGAAGTTTAATTTTATATATATAAATACTTATGGGAACAATTCCAACTTTAGTAGGTGCAGGTTTAGTAGTAATCGGTGCAGGTTTAGGTTTAGGTAAAATCGGTGGATCTGCTATGGACGCTATTGCTCGTCAACCAGAAGCTGCTGGTAAAATTCAAACTGCGATGATTATTATCGCGGCTTTATTAGAAGGTTTAGCATTCGCTGCTTTAATCTTAGGAAAATAATAAAGAGAGAAATAACAGCATCTTTAACGGTTGGTTAAAGATGTTGTTACTTTTAAAAAAGAAATTAAATATTTAATATAGTTATAAAATGGATAAGTTAATTAACGATTTTTCATTCGGTCTATTCTTTTGGCAAGCTTTAATCTTGTTAGTATTAATTTTACTTTTGGTGAAATTTGCATGGAAACCAATTATGGAGTCTATTACTGCAAGAGAAGAAGGTATTAAAAATGCATTGCTTTCTGCTGAAAATGCAAAGAGAGAAATGGAAAATTTACAAGCTGACAATCAAAGAATTTTGAATGAAGCTCGTGCAGAACGTGACGCGATGCTAAAAGAAGCTCGTGAAATGAAAGAGAAAATGATTGCTGATTCTAAAAACGAAGCACAAGAAGCTGGTCGAAAAATGATCGAGCAGGCTAAAGCTGCTATCGAAAGTGAAAAGAATGCTGCAATGGCAGAATTGAAATCTCAAGTTTCAACTCTATCATTAAGTATTGCTGAGAAATTATTGAAAGAAGAATTATCTAACAAAGAATCTCAAACTAAATTAGTTGAGAAAATGTTAGGTGACGTAAAGTTAAACTAAGATTATGGCAAGTACAAGAGCAGCAATTCGTTATGCAAAAGCAATTCTAGACTTAGCAAACTCTAAAGGTGTTGCCGAAGCTGTCAATAACGATATGAAATCAATTGCAGCAGCAATCGATACTAATACAGAATTGAGTACCTTTATCCAAAACCCAACAACAAAAGTTGAAGTTAAAGAAAGTGCTCTACTAGAAGTTTTCGCAGATGTAAATGGAGTAACAAAAGGATTATTTCATTTATTATTTGAAAACAAAAGATTTGAAATTCTGAATGCAATCGCATTAGAATACAATAAATTGTTTGATGAAAGTAATGGTGTTGAAGTAGCGAAAGTTACAACTGCCATTCCGATGGATGCTGCTTTAGAAGCTAAGGTTTTAGCAAAAGTTGCAACTTTATCAGATAAAAAAATTACAATTGAAAATATAGTAGATCCTTCAATTATTGGTGGATTTATTTTAAGAATAGGCGATAATCAATACAACGCTTCTGTTGCAAACAGATTACAAGTATTAAAAAGAGAGTTAAGTAATTAGTTTTTATAACACAAAAAGTGTCTAAATTATAAATTAAGATGGCGGAAATCAAACCTGCTGAAATTTCAGCAATATTAAGAAAGCAAGTAGAAGGTTTTGAATCTGGTGCTACGCTAGAGGAAGTAGGAACAGTACTTCAAGTTGGAGACGGTATTGCTCGTGTTTACGGGCTGTCTAATGTACAATATGGAGAGTTAGTAGAATTTGATAACGGTATGGAAGGTATCGTATTGAATCTTGAAGAGGATAATGTTGGGGTTGTACTTTTAGGACCATCAACTGGACTTAAAGAAGGATCTACTGCAAAAAGAACTCAACGTATTGCTTCTCTTAAAGTAGGTGAGCAAATGGTAGGACGTGTTGTTAATACTCTTGGTTTTCCAATTGACGGAAAAGGACCAATCGGTGGAGATTTATACGAAATGCCTTTAGAAAGAAAAGCACCTGGTGTTATCTTCCGTCAGCCGGTAACTGAGCCATTACAAACAGGTGTAAAAGCTGTTGATGCTATGATCCCAGTTGGTCGTGGACAACGTGAGCTTGTTATTGGTGACCGTCAAACAGGTAAATCAACTGTTTGTATCGATACAATCTTAAATCAAAAAGAATTTTACGATGCAGGAAAACCTGTATTCTGTATATATGTTGCAATTGGGCAAAAAGCGTCAACTGTAGCAGGAATCGCTAAAATGTTAGAAGAAAAAGGGGCAATGGCTTACACAGTTATCGTTGCTGCAAATGCTTCTGATCCAGCTCCAATGCAAGTTTACGCTCCATTCGCTGGTGCTGCAATTGGAGAATACTTTAGAGATTCTGGTCGTCCAGCTCTTATCGTTTATGATGATTTATCTAAACAAGCTGTTGCTTACCGTGAGGTTTCTCTTTTATTAAGAAGACCACCGGGACGTGAGGCTTACCCTGGAGACGTTTTCTACTTACACTCTCGTCTATTAGAGCGTGCTTGTAAAGTAATCGCTGATGATGGTATCGCTAAAAATATGAACGATTTACCAGATTCTATCAAATCTATCGTAAAAGGTGGTGGTTCATTAACTGCTTTACCAATTATCGAAACTCAAGCTGGTGACGTTTCTGCATATATCCCAACAAACGTAATTTCGATTACAGATGGTCAGATTTTCCTTGATGGAGATTTGTTCAACTCTGGGGTTCGTCCTGCAATTAACGTAGGTATCTCTGTATCTCGTGTTGGAGGTAATGCTCAAATTAAATCTATGAAAAAAGTTTCTGGAACTTTAAAATTAGACCAAGCTCAATTCCGTGAATTAGAAGCTTTCGCTAAATTTGGTTCTGACTTAGATTCTGTTACTTTAAACGTAATTGAAAAAGGAAAAAGAAACGTTGAGATCTTAAAACAAGGTTTAAATGATCCTTATACAGTTGAAAACCAAGTAGCTATTATCTACGCTGGTTCTAAAAACTTATTAAGAAACGTTCCTGTAGAAAAAGTAAAAGAATTTGAAGCTGATTTCTTAGCTTACTTAAACAGTAAACATAAAGATACGCTTAACGCGTTGAAAGGTGGTAAATTAGATGACACTATTACAGATGTTATCGAAAAAGCAGCAAAAGAAATTTCAGCAAAATATAACTAATAAGATAATAAGTAAATTAGATAATTAGAGTTAATTCTAATTATCTAATTTTCAAATTGTCACATTTTCTAATTAATAGATGGCAAATTTAAAGGAAATCCGTAATAGAATTACTTCCGTTTCATCGACGATGCAGATTACATCGGCTATGAAAATGGTTTCTGCTGCAAAGCTTAAGAAAGCACAAGATGCAATCACTGCAATGCGTCCTTATGCCGAGAAATTAACGGAGTTATTGCAAGATCTTTCTGCGACACTTGAAGGTGAAGTAGGAGGAGATTACACAACACAACGTGAAGTAAAAAAAGTATTGCTTGTAGCTATAACTTCTAACAGAGGTTTATGTGGTGCATTCAATTCAAACATTATTAAAGAGATTAAAAACCGTACAGAGTTTTATGCTGGAAAGCAAGTTGATGTTTTTGCTATTGGTAAAAAAGGAAATGATGCTTTAAGCAAAACTCATAAAGTTCACGGTCATCATAATGCAATTTTTGATCATTTAACTTTTGAAAATGTTGCAGGAATTGCAGATAATTTGACTGAGAAATTTTTATCTGGAGAATACGATAGAATTGAGTTAATTTACAATCAGTTTAAAAATGCTGCGACTCAAATTGTTCAAACAGAACAGTTTTTACCGTTAGCACCTATTAAAACAGATGTGGCAGTTTCTACAGGAGATTATATTTTTGAACCTTCTAAAGAAGAAATTGTTTTAACTTTAATTCCGAAATCTTTAAAAACGCAATTGTATAAAGGTATCCGTGATTCATTTGCTTCTGAGCATGGTGCACGTATGACTGCTATGCACAAAGCAACAGATAATGCAACTGAATTAAGAAACCAATTGAAATTGACTTATAATAAAGCGCGTCAGGCTGCAATTACAAGTGAGATTTTAGAAATCGTTGGTGGAGCAGAAGCTTTAAATGGATAATTTACTCCATAGTATATAAAAAGAAAAGCCAGCAAATGCTGGCTTTTTCTTTTATTGGGAAGTTTTTTATTCTTTTTTAAAAATAACTTTTATAAAATGGTGATTCTCAAATTCTAAAAAATTGAGAATCACTACCATTTTATAAAAAATTGACAGATAACTCTGCTTGCTTTGTCTTTTTTGGGAACAAACTAGCTTTATTAGTCCCACGGCTCTGTTTTTTTAAGGGTTACATTTCAGCAGAATCAATCCCTGTGCTTTGTCTTTTATGGGAACAAACAAGCTTTATTAGTCCCAGTGCTTAGTTTTTTTATAAGGGTTACATTTTAGCTAACTTCAATCCCTTTGTGCTTTGTCTTTTATGGGAACAAACAAGCTTTATTAGTCCCAGTGCTTCCTTTTTTATAAGGGTTGTATTTAGCTTTCTCAATCCCTGTGAAGCAAATTTAAGAAAACACTGTTTAAAAAAAGTTACATAATTTTTAACGTAAATTTATATATTTCACATGTTACTGTTCTGGTTATTATATAAATGGCTCAGAAAAAATAATTAATTTTGAATTCTATTCTATTAAAATGGCTTTACAAATACTTGAAATTACTACGATTGAAGAAATGCTGGCTCAAATTGAAACCATCAGATTTCTATATCCTAATATCACTTTAGAAAAATATAAATCTTTTCTTTTGGAGATGATTCCGCATAATTATACTCAAATTGCAGTTTTTGAAAATAATGAATGTTTGGGAATTACCGGCTGCTGGTCGGCAACAAAATTGTGGACAGGCAAATATCTCGAAATAGATAATTTTGTTGTTAATCCAGAATATCGATCTAAAGGAATTGGAAAAATACTTACAGATTATATTGAGAAAAAAGCAATAGAATTAGAATGCAGCAGTATAGTTTTAGATGCATTTACTGGAAATTTTGGCGCCCATCGTTTTTACTACAATCAAGGTTACGCTCCGAGAGGATTTCATTTCGTGAAAATTTTGGATGAAAAGAAAATGACGGTGTAAAAGAGTTAGAACTTTTCTTTATTGCATCAAACAAAAGCACCATTAAACAAAAGAAATGGTTATTTTTGTCTTACAAACATTATTACAATTATATTTTGGGATTATATAAAAATCTATTCAAGCAAACAGCAATTTACGGACTGGCAACAGTTTTACCGAGAATGCTGAGTTTTTTATTAGTGAGATTATATACAGGAATTTTACCTACTGCCGAATATGGTGAGGTGTCGATTGTATTGTCTTGGATGGTTTTCTTTAACGTAGTTCTTTCTTACGGAATGGAAACGGCTTTTTTTAGATTTTATAGTGCTGAAGAAGATAAGAAAAATGTAATTGCGACTTCTACTATTTCAATATTTTGGACATCTATTATTTTTCTATTCGCTGCTTTAATTTTTAGAAATACTTTGGCGAGTTTAGCCGAAGTCGATGTTCAATATATTACGTACACGGTTTGGATTTTAGTTTTGGATGCGTTGGTTTTAATTCCGTTTTCAAAATTAAGGGCAAACCAGAGACCAATGGTTTATGCAGCTATTAAAATTGGAAATGTGATAATCAATTTATTACTAAACATTTTCTTTTTAATGTACCTGCCAAAATTAGCAACTTCAAATCCCAATTCGGTTTGGGATAATTTATATGTCGAGAATTTCCAGATCGCTTATATTTTCATCGCTAATCTTTTGGCGAGTTTAGCAACTTTTATAGTTCTTTCGCCTAATTATCTTTCGCTTGGACGAAAATTTGATCCAGAACTTTGGAGACGAATGATGAAATACGGACTTCCGATTTTGGTTGCCGGATTGGCTTTTGCCGTAAACGAACATTTTGATAAAATCTTATTAGGTTATTTGCTTCCAGAAAATTTAGCAAAATCTGAAGTTGGAGCTTATTCTGCTTGTTACAAACTAGGTTTATTTATGGTGCTTTTCGCGACGGCATTTAGATTAGGGATTGAGCCTTTCTTTTTCAGCCACGCGAAAAACGCAAATGCTCCACAGACTTACGCCGTGATTACTAAATATTTTGTCATATTGGGTTCGCTGATTCTATTAGGAGTTATAGTTTTTGCAGATGTTTTAAAATACTTATTATTAGATAATAAATCCTATTGGGAAGCAATGAAAGTGGTGCCGCTTATTATTTTGGCAAATTTCTTTTTGGGTATTTACAACAATTTATCAGTGTGGTATAAACTAACGGACAAAACAAAAATTGGGGCTTATATTTCTATTGTGGGAGCAATTGTAACGTTGGTTTTAAATTATATTTTAATTCCAAAATACAGCTATTATGGCTCGGCAATCGCAACCATTTCTGCTTACGGAAGCATGATGCTTATTTCTTATTTTTTAGGAAATAAATATTATCCAATTCCTTACGACATGAACAAAATTGGAGCTTATTTAGGCGTTTCAATATTATTCTCCATAATTTCATTTTACGGATTTAGAGAAAAATATTATGTGGGCATTCCACTTCTTTTAGCTTTTATGTATCTAGTTTACCATTTTGAAAAAGATACAATAAAAGGAATATTGAGAAAGAAATAAGCTAGTTATAAAAAATTTATATTGAAAAATGAAAATACAAATTATTAATAAATCACAACACGATTTACCAAATTACGAAACCATTGCTTCTGCAGGAATGGATTTACGTGCCAATATTATAGAGCCAATTACGTTAAAACCTTTAGAAAGAACGATTGTAAAAACAGGACTTTTTATTGAATTGCCAATTGGTTATGAAGCTCAGGTTAGGCCAAGAAGCGGCTTAGCGGCTAAAAAAGGCGTAACAGTTTTGAATTCCCCAGGAACTGTTGATGCAGATTACAGAGGAGAAATAGGAGTAATTTTAGTAAATTTATCTAATGATGATTTTGTAATCGAAAACGGAGAAAGAATTGCGCAGCTGATTATTGCAAAACACGAAAGAGCAGAATGGATTGAAGTTGAAACACTTTCTGAAACATCAAGAGGTGAAGGAGGCTTTGGAAGCACTGGAGTAAAATAATTTTCTATAATTCTGAAAACTAAAAAAAGAAAGACCAAACCCAATGAAGATTTTAGAATCTTCCCATAAAATCAAATAAAGAATGAAAATAATTGTGCCAATGGCAGGCCGCGGATCGAGATTGAGGCCTCATACATTAACAGTTCCGAAACCATTAATTCCTGTTGCTGGAAAATCTATTGTACATCGTTTAGTTGAAGATATCGCTAAAATATTAAAAGAACCTATAGAAGAAGTTGCTTTTATTTTAGGTGACGAAGCTTTTTTTGGAGATGATGTTGTAAAAAGTTTAGAAGATTTAGCAAAAGGATTGGGAGCAAAAGCATCAATCTATCGTCAGGATCAACCTTTAGGAACGGGTCACGCTATTATGTGTGCAAAAGATTCTTTGTCTGGACCAGCTGTAATTGCTTATGCAGATACTTTAATTAGAGCTGATTTCGAATTAGATCCTGAAGCAGACGCTGTAATCTGGGTAAAACAAGTGGATCAGCCAGAAGCTTTTGGTGTTGTGAAACTAAACCAAAATAATGAAATAATAGAATTGGTTGAAAAACCAAAAGAGTTTGTAAGTGACTTAGCCGTTATCGGGATTTATTATTTTAAAGAGGTTGGAGTTTTGAGAAATGAACTTCAAAGCGTTCTCGATAATAACATTCAAAATGGCGGTGAATACCAGATTAATGATGGTATCAAAGCGATGATGGCAAACGGAAAAGTTTTCAAAACAGGAAGTGTTGACGAATGGATGGACTGCGGTAACAAAGATGTTACGGTAGAAACTAACACTAGAATGTTAGGATTTTTGCACAATGACGGAGAACATTTAGTTGATTATGATGTGAAATTAGAAAATTCTACGATTATTCCACCATGTTATATTGGAGAAAATGTAGTCTTGAAAAACACAACAATTGGTCCAAATGTTTCAGTTGGAAAAGGATGCCACGTAACAGACAGTACTATTAAAAATAGCTTAATTCAAACGTATTCTCAAATTAAAAATGCTAACTTAGATAACGCAATGATAGGTAATCATGTGAGTTATGATGGTAAATTTACCAGTGTAAGTATTGGAGATTACTCAGTTTTGGAATAAATAGAAATAAATTTTGTTTTTGTTTACAATGTAATTTTTAAAATGATCAATAAAAGAGTTTTTATAGTTTTGTTTTTTGCTTTCAGCACATCGTTTTCGGTTTTTGCACAGACAGAACCCGAAGATATTGCTTTGGCAGCAGATGAATACCAAGACTCATTTTATGAATCATTGAAACAAAAAGGAATTGAAAATTACGATAAAGCTATTGTGTCATTGGAAAAATGTATCAAACTCAAACCCAATGACGCAGTGGCTTATTTTGAATTAGGAAAAAATTATCTGGCTCTAAAAGAATATCGAAATGCACAAGATAACTTTGAAAAAGCTACACAATTAGATCCTAAAAATAAATGGTTTTGGCTGGGAATTTATGATGTAAGTTATGAGACAAAAAATTATCCGCTGGCGATTGAAACCATTCAAAAAATAATAGTTTTTGACGAAGAGTACAAAGACGATTTGATTTCGTTATACATGATTACCAATCAGTATGACAAAGCATTAACTGCGATTAATGAGATGAATGATAAGTTCGGAAAATCATCTGATCGTGAAATTTACAAAGCTCAAATTTTATCGCAGGGAAAATATCAAAACGCTGAAATTGATAATTTAATACAGCAGATTAAAAAAGATCCTAAAGAAGAATCAAATTATGTGAATCTTATTTTTTTATATTCTAAGAATAATGAAAATGAGAAATCACTCGAGGTTGCGAAACAATTGGCAAAAGAAATTCCAAGTTCGGAATGGGCTCAAGTGAGTTTATTCAAAACATATTTAGATGCCAATCAAGCAGATAAAGCGATAAAATCAATGAATGTGATTTTGGCAAGCTCAAAAATTGATTCAAAAATCAAACATAGAACTTTGAATGAATTTTTGATTTATGTAAACAAAAATCCGCAGTATGCTCCAGATTTAGAAAAAGCAATTGCTTATTTTGATGCTGACAAAGATGTTGATGTTGCAAAGGAAATAGGAAAATTTTATCACAGTAAAGGTCAATTTGAAAATGCAATTAAATATTATGAAAAAGATTTAAAAGTCAATTCTGATACAGATCTGGAAACTAATATGTTATTGCTGGAAGCGTATTCGCAGACCAAACAGTTTGATCCAATGACAAAAAGAGCGATGACGCTAATTGAAATATATCCGAGTCAGGCACAGTTTTATTACTACGCAGGTTTAGGAAGCAATCAGCAAAAACAATTTAAAAATGCAAAAACCGTTTTAGAAATGGGGCTTGATTATGTTGTTGATGATGCAAAGCTGGAAGCAAATTTTAATATTCAATTAGGAGAGGCATACAATGGATTAGGAGACGCAAAGAAAAAAGAGGAATACTTTTTGAAGGCAAATGAATTATTAAAGAAAAAAAAGTAAAAGAAAAGTCAGATGAAAAGATATATATCAATACTAATACTGGCGATTGCCGCAGTTTCATGTAAATCGAAAGCAGTCGCAGTACAGAACAATACAAGCCAGACAATTGCGCCAAAAGAAGACAGGAAGGTAATCGAAAAGCATTATGACAATAAATTAGATTTTTCGACTTTATACATTAAGGCAAGCGCAAAATATGTTGATGAAAAACAAAGTCAAAATGTTACTGCCGAAATCAGAATCGAAAAAGATAAACAGATTTTAATAAGTGTGCGCTTTTTAGGAATTACAATGGCGAAGGCTTTAATAACACCTTCAGCAGTAAGTTATTACGAAAAGATAAACAGCACTTATTATGAAGGAGATTTTACTAGTTTAAGCAAATGGCTTGGAACAGATTTGGATTATAGTAAAGTTCAAAACCTATTGGTTGGAGAAGCTTTTGATGATTTAAGAAAAGGAAGATATACACAGACTATTGTAGAAAATCTTTTTAGACTGGATGAAGAAAAAGATGCAAACTTGAAGAAAACATTTTTCTTAGACGGCGAAAAATATCTAATTCAAAAAGAGGAAATTTCACAGCCATCTGAAAACAGAAATTTACAGATAGCATATTCCGACAGTAAAACTTTTAATCAAGGAACTCTTCCAACAAGTATCGAAATAAATGCAGTACAGCCAAAAGGAAAAACGAGTATTAATTTGAATTATAATAATATTTCATTTAACGAAGAACTTTCTTTTCCTTACAGCGTTCCGAGTGGTTATAAAAAAGTTACAATTAAGTAAATTTGCAAAAATAAAAATAGAAACATGCCAAAATTTCTCCTAAGTCTAGTTTTAATTTGTGCCAGTACATTTGTATGGGCGCAGGATTCGCAGCAAGAAAAACTGGAGCAGCGTAAAGCTCAAATTCAACAGGAAATCAGAGACAATGAAAAGATGCTTCAGTCTGTTCGAAAAAAAGAGAAATCTGCTGTCAATGAATACTTAATACAGGCAAACAAAATCAAACTTAAAGAGAAATTAATTAATACTACAGCAAAGCAGGAAAAGCTGATTAGCAATGATATGTATATTAATCAGGTTCAGGTTAATAAGCTTAAAAAAGAACTAAAGGTTTTAAAAGAGGATTATGCGGAGATGATTCTAAAATCATACAAAAGCCGTTCTGAACAAAGCCGTGCAATGTTTATATTATCTTCTGAAAGTTTTTTACAAGCTTATAAAAGAGCACAGTATTTAAAACAATATACGACTTTTCGAAAAAATCAAGGTCTTGAAATTCAGTCAAAAACAGCTCAATTAGTTGATTTTAATGCGAAGCTAGATGGTCAGCGACAAGTCAAAAAGAAAATTATAGCCGAAAACCAGAAAGAAAAAGTTACTCTTGAAGCAGAGAAAAAAGAACAGCAAAAATTGGTTAACTCGCTTAAAAAAGATAAAAGTAAAATTATAGCTGATACAAAATCTAAACAACAAGAATCAAGAAGAATTGATGCAAAAATCAAAGATCTTATTCGTGAGCAAATTAGATTAGCAAATAAGAAAGCAGAGGAAGAAAGAAGAAAACGAATTGCAGAGGGTAAAACTACAGAAAGTAACGATCCGCCAGCTCGAGCTGTTTCATCAGATAAAATTGCATTAACACCAGAAGGTAAAATTTTAGCTGCAGATTTTAAAGCAAACAGAGGTAAACTGCCTTGGCCGGTAGAAAAAGGATTTATTTCTTTAGGTTACGGAGATCAGGCGCATCCGTTGCATCCATCAATTACAATTCATAATTCAGGTGTAGAAATTACAACAGAAGATAGTGCAGCTGCACGTGCAGTATTTAGTGGAGTGGTATCAAAAGTTATTGCATTGTCTCCTGTAAATAGAGCTGTTTTTATTCAGCATGGAGATTACTTTACCGTATATCAAAACTTAAGTTCAGTATCTGTTGAGCAAGGAGATAAGGTAAATGTCAAACAAACTATTGGTAAGGTAAGAACTAGTGGAGATACTGGAAAAACGGTTATCAAATTCTTGATTCTTCAAAATACAACAAACATGAATCCGGAAGGATGGCTGCAAAACAGATAAAATTTAAAAGGAGCTTTTTTTGCTCCTTTTTTTATGAAATATAAAAATTAATCTGCAATTGAACTTATCGTAAATAGAAATTACTTCTTTCGTTAAGCTGAAATTATACGATTGAATTTAAAAATAGTATTTTTGCACTATGGAAACAAATAGACAGAAAAAAATAGGCGGTGTTATTCAGAAAGATCTGGTTGACATTTTGCAAGGTGAAGTGCGAAAAAACGGAATTACTAATCTGGTAATTTCGGTATCCAAAGTTAGTGTGACTTCAGACTTATCTGTGGCAACAGTATATTTAAGCATCTTTCCTCAAGAAAAAGCACAAGAAACTTTAGAAGGAATTAAATCAAATACAACGTTAATTAAACACGATTTATCTCAACGTGTACGTCTGCAATTACGCCGTGTACCAAACTTGGTATTCTTTATCGATGACTCTCTAGATTACATCGAAAAAATCGACAATGCTCTAGCTGGAAAAGAAAACCCAATCGAAAACCGTGAGCTTTTAGAAAAAAGAAGAAAATCATAAATTGAATTTCCCCCTTTACATAGCCAAACGTTATATTTTTAGCAGCAGTAAAAACAATGCTATCAATATTATTAACCGCATTGCCAGCATGGGAATCATTGTTGGCACGATGGCTTTGTTTGTGGTTTTATCTGTTTTCAGCGGATTAAAAGTTTTTAGTCTTTCGTTTACAAACGAAATTGATCCCGATTTAAAACTGGTTAGTACTTACGGAAAATCATTTTTAATCACACCAGATCAGGAAAGTAAGATCAAAAATATTAAGGGTGTTGCTTCTTACACCAAAATTATAGAAGAGCGTGTTTTGTTTTTGTTTAAAGACAAACAGCAGGTTACTTATCTAAAAGGAGTTGACAGTTCGTATGCAGTTGTTAATGATATAAAGAAAAAACTATATAACGGTCAATGGCTGAAACCAGACAGCTATCAGGTTGTGATTGGGTACGGCTTGTCACAGAATTTTTCTATGGGAATTCTCGATTTTGAGAATCCGCTGCAGATTTTTGCCCCAAAACCTGGAAAAGGTGCAATCGAAAATCCAGAAGAAGCCTTCAATAAAACAGATGTTCTGCCTGTTGGAATTTATTCTATAAGCGAAGACTTAGATTCAAAATACGTATTTGCAGATTTAGGTTTAGTACAGGAATTGTTAATGTATAAAACCAATCAGATCTCGGGAATTGAATTTAAACTCAAAGAAAATGCAGATGAAAATGCAGTAAAGACTCAGCTCAATTCTATTTTTAAAAATAAAATTACTTTAAAAAACAGAGCGCAGTTAAACGAGTCTTTATATAAAATGCTGAATACCGAAAATATTGTGGTGTATTTGATTTTTACTTTGGTAATTATTGTAGCACTTTTTAATTTAGTCGGGGCATTGATCATGATGATTTTAGAGAAAAAAGGAAATCTTAAAACACTTTTTAATCTCGGAACAGAAATCAATAATCTTAGAAAGATATTCTTGCTTCAAGGGACTTTATTAAGTTTTTTTGGCGGTCTCATCGGACTTGTTTTAGGTATAATCTTAGTGATATTGCAACAGCAATATGAATTGATAATGATTACGCCAACCTTGGCTTATCCAGTTGTTTTTTCACTAGAAAATGTTCTAATTGTAATGACGACTATTGTGATACTTGGATTTGTAGCCTCATTAATAGCAAGCAGCCGCGTGAGCAAAAAATTGCTGGATTAATTTCTTCTTTAAAAATATTACTTATATTTACCGCCTTTAAAATCTACAGCATATGATTGTTTCTGCCTAATCCTAACTTTATTTTTTAGAATAATTAGGATACTTACGTTTACTTTTTTAGTTCAGATCATAGAGCATCTGGACCAATTTTATCATTTATCCTAAAATATCATGACAGAAACATCTATAAAGAAAAGTTTATTTTCTAAAATTTTCACCACATTAAAACAAGCCTTAAATGGCGACGAATCATTTGACTATACTTCTGGAAGTATAAAAAAGGCCGTTATTCTTTTAGCCATTCCGATGGTTCTGGAAATGATGATGGAATCAGTTTTTGCTCTAGTCGATTTATATTTCGTTGGACATTTAGAGCATAGCAGTTTTGCCATTCAGACTGTCGGTTTGACCGAATCTGTATTGACAGTAATTTATTCTCTCGCAATCGGAATGAGTATGGCGGCAACAGCAGTTGTTGCACGAAGAATTGGAGAAAAAGATCCTGTCGCTGCAGCAAAAGCTGGAATGCAAGCCATCATAATTGCATTTGCAGTTAACAGTGTGATGAGCATTTTCGGAGTTATTTATGCCAAAGAGATTTTAATTTTGATGGGATCTTCTGTGGAATCTGCCGAACATGGCTTCCGATTTACTCAAATTATGATTGGCTCTAGTTTATGCATTATGCTTTTGTTCCTGATTAACGGAATTTTTCGCGGTGCAGGAAATGCAGCTATTGCTATGAAAAGTCTTTGGATTGCCAATATCTGCAATATCATTTTATGTCCAATTTTGATTAATGGTTTAGGACCAATTCCTGCTTTCGGATTGGTTGGCGCCGCTTTGGCAACAACTTTTGGAAGAAGTATTGGGGTTTTATATCAGGTTTATCATTTATTTTTTGGAAATGGAATTTTAAAAATTAAGATTCCATATTTTGCTCCAGATTTTAAACAAATTCAGGCATTGGTAAAAATCGCCGCTCCTGGAATTCTGCAATTTGTAATTGCTTCTTGCAGCTGGATTTTCTTAGCACAATTAGTAGCAACAACTGGCGGTGATCATGGTTCTGCAGGTTATCAAACGGCACTGAGAATTATGATGTTTTTTATTCTCCCAGCTTGGGGATTAAGTAATGCCGCTGCGACTTTGGTTGGGCAGAATTTAGGCGCTAAACAAATTGAACGTGCCGAAAAATCGGTTTATACAACAGCGCGTTATAATGTGATTTTCATGGCGACAATTATGGTAATTACGCTTGCATTTGGACAATATATAATTTCTTTTTTCACGAATGACGAGCAAGTAAAAACCATTGCAATTGAAGCATTGCAGATTATGAGCATAGGATTTATCTTCTACGGAATCGGAATGGTTTTAATAAACACATTCAACGGAGCGGGAGATACCTGGACACCAACCGGGATTAATTTTTTTGGGTTTTGGCTGTTCCAAATTCCACTGGCGTATGTTTTAGCTAAACATTTTAATATGGGACCAACAGGAGTTTTTATTGCAATTCCTGTTGCTGAAACTGCGATTACACTTACCGGTATTTTCTTTTATAAAAGAGGGAAGTGGAAAAGAACTCAAGTATAATGCAAAAAGTCTTTTAAATTTTCAAGGCTTTTTTGTAAGAAATTTACATTAATTTTGTTTTGTAAAATTTAATGTTTATGATTAAAATTAATTTAGAAAATACTTTCGAAGCAACTTATGTAAGTTCTAATTTCGATCAATATGTTTTTGAATCTCAATTAAAGAATAATAAAATAATTCAACTTAAAGTCAAGTTCACAAATATTGTAGATTCATTATTGCCAAATGTTTTTAATCTAGCTTTTGGTCCATTTGACTCAACTGGAAAAATAGATGATTCTATTAATCTTAATCATAGAGATAGTAATAAAGTTTTTTCGACAATTATCTTATTTGCAATTATATTTTTAAAACATAATCCAATTGCGACAATTGGGATAGATGGTTCAGATGATTTGCGAGCTCATTTATATCATCGAATGTTTAGATATAATTATAAAGATTTGCGAGATTTTATTGTTATTATTGGAGTAGATTGGTATGTAAGACTATTACGAAATGGATCAATTGAGTTAGATGATAATGGCTCTGCTTTTTTTAAACCAAAACCAGAACCATTTGATTTTCAAAGAAAGGCCACAGATCTTTATCGATATTATATGTTTAATTTAAACCAATAATTTTTAAATTTGCAGTATGAAAGATTCTATTCAAAATAAGATTAATAAAATTCAAGAAATTGCGTTAGCTTCCAACACTAAAAAAAAGATGATGGATAGTAATGTAATAGAATTAAATAGTAATGATAGTTTAGTTAAATCTATTAGAAACACTAAAGAAGCGGAATTGTTCTTTTCTGAGTTAAAGTCAGCGATTGATCTGGCAAAAAAAATCAATAAAATTTTTTAAATTCACTTATCTATTATAGCTTAAAAATAGAAAATGCCTTCAATAATGAAGGCATTTTTATTGTGAAATTTTGTCAAAGCTTCAAACTTTGACAAAGATTATATTACTAAACAAACTCATATCCTGCATACACCTGTTCAATCTCTTTCATAATAGCAAATAAATCTTCAGGAGCATCTGTAGTAACTAATTTTTGTTTGAATTCTTTAAACGAATGAATTCCTTTGAAATAGTTCGTATAGTGACGACGCATTTCTACAATTCCCAAACGTTCACCTTTCCATTCCATTGACCACATTAAATGATTTCTCGCAGCTTCAACACGATCAATAACCGTTGGAGCAGGTAAGTGCTCGCCTGTTTTAAAATAGTGTTTGATTTCGTTAAAAATCCACGGATATCCAATCGCCGCACGGCCAATCATGATACCGTCAATTCCGTATTCGTTTTTATATTGTAATGCTTTTTCAGGACTATCTATATCGCCGTTTCCGAAAATAGGCATTGTAATTCTTGGGTTGTTCTTTACACGTGCAATATGTGACCAATCAGAATGACCTTTATACATTTGAGCTCGGGTTCTAGCATGAATCGTTAAAGCTTGAACGCCAATATCCTGAAGTCTTTCAGCAACTTCATCGATATTAATTGAGTTTTCATCCCAGCCTAAACGCGTTTTTACTGTAACAGGCAAATCAGTTCCTTTAATAACCGCTTGTGTCAAACGTACCATCAAATCAACATCTTTTAAAACTCCCGCTCCAGCACCTTTGCAAACTACTTTTTTTACTGGACATCCAAAATTGATATCCACTAAATCAGGTTTTACTGTCGAAACAATTTTAGACGACATTTCCATTGCTTCTTCATCGCCGCCAAAAATCTGAATTCCGACAGGACGTTCGTAATCAAAAATATCCAGCTTCATGCGGCTTTTTATAGCATCACGAATTAATCCTTCCGACGAAATAAATTCAGAATACATCATATCAGCTCCGTGCGCTTTACATAATCTGCGAAACGGCGGATCACTGACGTCTTCCATCGGTGCGAGTAATAAAGGAAATTCAGGTAATTCTATGTTGCCAATCTTGACCATCTTCGTAATTTTTTGCAAAATTACAACTTTTAGTTCAATTTGTACCAAATTGAGGTTCAAAGGTTCAGAGTAGGCATAGGTTCAAAGGTTTTTTTATCAGTCTTTTAGGAAACCTTTGTTCCTCTGAACCTTTGCAACTTTGTACCTAAAAAAATTATCTATAATCAAAAAAGCGAATAGGTTTTCGACTCATCGGATTAAAAACTAGCGGATTTAAAACTTCTTTTGAGGCAAATTCTATTTTTGGAGTTACTCTTAGTTTGGCTCTAAAATGATCTTTTATTTCCTGAAGAAATTCGGGAGTTTGATTTTTGGCAGCAATTTTAATCAGGATTTCGTCTGTGCCTAAATCGTTAGTTGAAATTTCGATAAGATGATTTTCGATAGTATCAAAACTGCTCAAAACATCGTTCATTGCTGGCGGATAAAGAGTTGTGCCTTTATATTTAATCATTTGTTTTTTACGGCCAACAACTGGACCAACACGTAAGGTGTTTCTTCCGCAAGCACAAGGCTCATCATGAAACTGAACCATATCTCCAGTTTTAAAACGCAGAAGGGGCATCGCTTCAATTCCTAAAGTAGTAAAAGTAAGTTCGCCGGTTTCTCCATTTTTTACAGGCTGATTATTTTCGTCTAAAACTTCTACAATGATTAATTCTGGGTGATGATGTCCGCCCTTTCCGTGTTCACATTCTGTAAAAGCGGTGCTCATTTCTGTAGAAGCATAAGTCGAAAACAACTTAATATTCCACTTATCAGTAATCTTTTTGGATAGTATATTCATCGAAAAATCTTGTTCTCTCAAAGATTCTCCAATACAAACTGCGCCTTTTATACTCGAATTATTATAATCGATTTCGTGGGCTTCAGCGTATTCAATTAATTTTAAAAGGAAAGACGGAACGGTAATTAAATAACTTGGATTGTATTTTAAAATAGAATCCCACTGCATTTCTGGAATTCCAGCACCAACACGAATTACGCTGACTTTCAATTTTCTAAGACCTAAAAAATAAGCCAAACCAGCCATAAATTTTCGGTCAATTGTCGTCATTAACTGTACAACATCTCCTTCTGCAATCCCGGCGCAGGCGAACGAAATCGCTTCGTTATAAGCCAATCGATCCAAATCTGAATCGGTTAAACCGAAAGTTACAGGATCGCCTAAAGTTCCTGAAGTTGAGGCATAATCGATAATTTTTTGCTGCGGAACACACAAAAAATCATCGTTATATTGCTGTAGATCTTCTTTCGTTGTAACAGGAAGAAATTGTAAATCTTCTAATGTTTTTACTTTAGAAATATCAATATTTTGTCCAGCAAAAAGTCTTTTGTAAAAAGGAGAATTTTGACTGATGTATTCTAGAAGTTCAACTAATTTTTTTTCTTGAAAAATTTTAATTTCTTCTAAAGAATCTTTTTCTATTGCTGGAATCATTGTAATTTTCTTTTGACTTTTTTTAAATATTTTTCAATCTTTTCTTTATCAGGAACTGTAGTAATTTCAAGGGTTAAGGCTTTTTCAAAATTAAGCTTAGCCTGCAGATATTCCTTTTTTTGGTAAAAGTACAATCCTGCCTTATAATATACAACCCAATAATCTGGGTTTAACGATTGATAATTTTGAATAAACTCTGGAGAAATCAGTTCTTTGTTCTCAAGAAGCAGATCTATTTTATGATCTTCAACTTTAAATTTTTTAAAATTCTGATAAGCAGTTGTTTCCAAAAAGGGATCTTTGGCAATATTCAGATTTTTACTTTGAAAAGATTCTGTCTTATTCCTATTTTCACCAAAAACAGCGTTCAGATCATAACAGACAAATTCCCCCAATTGATATGGATTTGCCGAAACCCAGACTAATTTTTCTTTCGGTTTAAAAATAATTCCGTGATGTGCTAACAGCTGATTCAGTGCTTTTTCATTTCCATATCCTAAAGAAATGTTTTGTAAACCGTCTTTATTTCGAAGAATTTCCGAAGCAATTTTTGGATTTACTTTTGAATTCTCAGCCAGTAATTCCTGCATTCTTTCCAATCGATATTCAGAATGGCTGTTTGCAATTTGTTCCAGATTTCGTTTATCAGCTGCAAAAGCTTCACCTTGAAAATGATTCGAACAGATTAATTGATCACTGTTGGCAACATCGTAAATATCCATTTTATTGGGTGAAACTTCAATTAAAATGGCTTTGTTGTCATTGGCGCTTCCAACCATAATCGACTCGGAAACAAATACTTTTCTCTTTTTTGCAATGGCGATGGCTTCGTCTAAAGTTTTGGCGTGCTGTAAAATTTCACGTGTCAAAATCGAAATTGGAGTTTTCGCGCTCAGCGGAATTTTAGATTTAGAAGCATTTATTGTCACAGTCAATCCTTCATAATTCATTCCAGAAACGGCTCCAATCATTCCTGGCCAAGTTACCATCATAAACGGAAATCCTTCTTTAGGTTTGATAAAGGCTGCGATTTTATTTTCCGCGAAAGCGTCATTCACATAAAAATCAAAATTACGCGCCAAAATTAAATTGCCGTCTTCCGATTTTTCGTTCCACGCCGCAAAAGAAGAACAGCCTACTAAAGCCAGATCTTGAAGCGCATGCCCAATATCGTGCGCAGCGTGTAAATATAAACTGCGCTGATATTGCGGTGCGATATTATCAAACTCATTCGAAGTATATTGCGAAACGCCGTAAATTTCAGTTTGATATTCATTTGGAACATTCAAATACAATTTGCGATTATACCATTTTAAAAACTGGCGAAGCATTTTCTGCTGCAATTTGGACGGGATAAAATCGGTGATTTTGGAGAAAAAAATACGCTGTTGCTTTTGCAAAAGCGAGTCGGTTAGAGCGCCGGTTGTTAAACCAATTTCCAATGGATCGCCTTCGATATATAATTCCCAAAGACCTTGTTTATTTTTTAAAAATGAATTTTTCCCAGAAATAAATGTGCTGTCTGTTATTTTTTCAACAACGGGTTTTGCCGAATTATAAGCCGTAATATCTGGTTTATGATGTTTTGATTTTGATGTACCGCAAGAAGTCAGCACGCTTAAAAAACCGAGAAAGAAGAAATATATAATTCGGCTTTTCATGATTCAATTATTCAGATGCTTTTTTAATTTTTTCCAGCAGATACTCTTTACCTACAATTTCAGAGCAGGTTAAAACAGCTCCAACCGTAACGCCCAAGACACCGTGCATGTTGATACTTTGGCCCGTAAGATACAGATTTTCTAGTTTAGTTTTTGTGGGAATTAAAGTTTTCATCGGATTATTAGAATCTTTGATATAACCGTACATATTACCGCCGTCGCCGCCAATATAGTCGCGGTACGAAAGTGGGGTCGAAGTATGAACCGATTTTATACAGTCTTTAATTCCAGGAAATTTCTTTTCGATTTCCTCTAAAAATTTTGTCGCTTTTTTGGTTTTAAATTCCTCATAACTTTCGCCTCGGCCATTCTCTTCAAAAGTGGTGTTAAAAGTGTTTTCCCAAGTTTTAACATCCTCATATTTCATATAAGTTAAAAAAGTCATCCCATCTGCCCATTCTTCGTCTTTTTGTGACGGATTCATAGATGCCATAAAAGTTTTGGGCCATGAATTTTCGTCGTAATCATGCGCAGTCCAAACATCATCAGTACTTTTAAAATGGTAATAATTATGATTGATGTATTTGAAAGTTTTGGGTTTAAAAACAATATAGAGGCTAAAAGCTGAAAAAACATTTTCCAGATTTTGAATTCTATTGAAAAATGGTTTGCGGAAGTTTTCCTGGCCCGCCATTTTCAAAGTCGTTTTTGGTTCTATGTTAGAAATGAAATATGTTCCCAAAACTTCGGTTCCGTCTTTCATTTTAACCGAATTTACTTTTTGGTTTTCAACCTCAAATTGGATTACTTCTTTGTGTTTAAAAAATTCACCGTCGTATTTTTTGAGTTGTTTGAGAAGTTGTTTCGTAATCTGACTTCCACCATTTATGCAGCGCCAAGAACTTTCAATATAAGAATTGACAACAAGTGCATGTACATAAAACGGAGATTTCTCTGCAATTCCGGCGTAAAGAAAATTGGATCCAGCCAAAACCGCTTTCAGTTTTTCATTTTGAGTAAAGGAATCGATGGTTTCTTTCGCGTTAAGCGCTAAAATTTCATCATCATATTTTCCTTCAGATTCTAAATTGTAAAGAGGAAATGCTTTGCAGACCTCCTTTATCTTTTGACAGTAGTTCAAGAGGTTTTCTTTTTCTTCAGGAAAGTAATTTGTTAATTGCTGAATGAAATTTTCGAAACCCTGCGCATGCGGATATTCGGTTTTATCATCCTCAAAAGAAATAATATCAAAACCATTTTCATCTAGTTTTTTTAGATTCAAATGATCCATTATTCCAATATATTTGAAATATTGATGAAGATTCTGACCTTCCCCCAAACCTCCGATGTAATGGATCCCCGTATCAAAAATGGTTTTATCTCTTACGAAAGTCTGAAGATTTCCCCCGTACTGATTGTTTTTTTCGAGCACACCAACGCTGTAGCCTTCTTTTGCCAGAATTACCGCAGAAACCAATCCGCCTAAACCGCTGCCAACTATGACTACATCGTACTCTTTTTTCATTCTTTTTTCTTTAAAACAAGTAAACCTTTTTCGTCAGAAACTATTTCAAAATCTGAACTTGTAATCTGATTTTTTAAATTCGGACAATTTACTAAAATTATAAACGAAACGTTTTGAAATCCTTTTTCAAGGTTGTTTTTGTAACTTTCATCAGAAATCAAAAGGACATCATATTGATTTTCAAATGCAGTCTCCAATTGATCCAAATATGATATTTTTCTTTTGGATACAATATAATTCGTTTTGGCAACGAGCAATTTTTCTTCATCATTTATGAAAGAAAATATTTTTCGCTGCGGTTCCTGCAAAGCTACTAAAACATCCAGCTGTCCATAATCATTTCCTAAATGCAGGATTTTTGCTTTTGGCTGAATGTGTTTATTTAAGTTATAATAGGTTTCCAGATTTTGCTTTAAATCTTGTTTTACGCTGTTGCCAATTTCAATTTCTTTATAATCATAACTGGCGATCAGCATTTTTTTGAAATAATCTGGACCTTCAAGTTCTTGGCGAATTTTACGATATTCTGCTTTAAAATAAGAACTTATCTGTTTGGTTCTTTCGGTATAATTAGTTCCAAATGAGGAATCATCAGGACTAATTCTCTGCAAGATATTAACCGTCAAATTTCCATGATGAATGACAAAATCACCTTTCGGAATCAGTTCTGATGCACCGTGAATAACGATCGGAATTATGTCTAAATTGAATTCTTCTGCAAGGAAAAAAGCACCTTTGTGAAAGCGTTTAATAACATTATTTTCGGATCGTGTTCCTTCTGGAAAAATCATTAAAGAATATCCTTCGTTTATTTTTTTTCGTAAATGTTCAACGCCTCCTTCCAGACCTTCAGAAACGGGATAAAATCCTGCTTTTCTAACGACACCGCCAAAAATAGGGGAGTTGTAAACCCAGTCGCTAACTAAGAAAATAATTTTTGGACTCAGCATTCCGATTGTCAAAATGTCTATAAACGATGAATGATTGGCAATAATTACAGCTGGTTTTTCAAAAGTTTCATTAAAATTATTAATGACTTTTTTGCGTATAAAAGGATTGGAATACAATACCGATTTCATGAATTTTGAAATCACATATCGGAACGCTTTCATTTTTGATTTTTTGCTGAAAGGCAAAATTGGCATAATGGTAAAGCTAAAAATCGACATTACGATTCCGCCCAAACCATAATAAGCAAACGAAATTACGCCGTGTACAAAAGTTCGTAATTGGAAAGGAGGGTTTCCTTTTTTTGGACGATTTGATAAAAACAGCTTGAATAAAATCGGATAAAAAATGAAGGTAATAATCAGAGCTGCAAAAACCCCAATTAAAGAAACCGCTGAAATTGAAGTCAATGCAGGATGTTTGGCAAATATCATCGCACCAATTCCTAAAATCGTTGTAATAACCGCCAAGATAATTGACGTTCTGTAAACTGCAATTTCGTTAACGCCGGTCGAATATTCTTTTTGTAATGCGCTCGTCATAAAAATACTGAAATCGACTCCGTGACCAAAAATCAAAGTGCAGACAATCATACTGAAAATATTCATTTGAATGCCAAAAATGCCCATAATTCCTGCTGTTACAATTCCAGTTAAAGCAATTGGAATACAGCTGATAATAACCAATTCGATTCTTCGGAAAAAGAAAAATAGAATTAGAATTACAGCAACGAAAGAATAATTGACAAGTGAATTAAAATCGGTTTTTAAAGTATTGAAAAACGTTTCGTTCATCTGCTGGCGATCGATTGCAATTATGTTTTCTTTTGCTGAAGCAGATTTTACAAAAACATCACGCTGCTCAGGCGCGACCTTTACTAAAGTTGAAATGGTATAAAAACCATTTTTTTCGGTTATAAATTCTTGTAATTGCAGTGCTTTAATCTTTAAAAATTCAGCTGCACCAACAGGTTTGAAATCAAAATCTAAATGATCAAAAAATAAATTATAAGTTGTAGGTTTAAAACCAAGTTTAGCGCCTTCAGCAATTAATTCTGATTTTATGAATTCCTTTTTCTGCGAAGTCCAAAATGAATTCCATTTATTAATTTTTTCAATTTGTTCTTTTTGAGAAAGCACAATACCGCCAACTGAACTGAAATTTAAAATTTTATCCTGCTGTTTTTCTTTAGATAAATCTTCAAAGAGCTTACTGTTATGTTGCAAAGCTTCTTCCATACTTTTTCCGTACGAAGCGACATAAATGGTTTTGGAAGTTAAACTTGTGCTTTCTTCCAATTGTTTTTCTGCAGCTTTAATGTCTTTCGGAATAAAATTCAACTGCGACAAATCGTTATTAAAACCCACATCATTATAAGTGAAACAACATATAATGGTAATGATAACACAAAGTCCAATTAAGATTTTATTGTTGTGAAAAGAAAAATGTGCCATTTTATCGATCACGTTTTTTTTATGTTCTGCTGGATTTTCCTTTGGTTTATACAAATGCGGAACAATTAAAAGCGAAAAAACTCCAGTCGCCATAGCAATAACAGCAGCGAAAATTCCGAGATCATTTAACGCATCAGATTTTACAAAAAGCAGACATAAAAACGCCACGGCAGTTGTAGAGCTACTCATAATAACGGGCATTGTAATGTCTTTGTACAACGTTTTTACATCGCTATTATGTTTGTAATGTGTGAGAATATGAATAGAATAATCAATCGTAATTCCCAATAAAATAGAACCAATTCCTAATGAAATTGCAGAAATTTGTTCTCTGACGAAATATAAAAAAGCAACTGCAAACAAACCTCCAAAAACAGTTGGAAGAAAAATAATCAGCGGAATTAAAATCTTTCGATAAAACAAAATCAGAATTAGCATTAACGTAAACATCGCAATGGATGTCGTTAAAATAATGTCGCTCTTAATTTGATTGGCGTTTGCAACAGCAATTAAAGCAGAACCAAAATAACTGATAGAAGTTTTCCCTTTAAATTTCTGATTTAGGTTTTCCTGAATAGATTTGAGGTTTTCGGCAAAAATGGTGTTTTTTTCGGTTTCGCTAGACGGAATATTAGAAGTAATAAAAAGCAATAATTTCTTTTTGTCTTTAGTCATTACAAAACCATTTTCCAGCGTAAAATCATCACCAATATTTAATTGCTGTAATTTTTTTAAAGCGATAAATGAAATTCCAAAAGGATCCTGCAGAATAAAATCTTTGGTAACAAATCCAGACGGAGAAATAATCGATTTGTAATTTCCTTGAACAGTTGCTGCAATGCTGTCTTTTTCTAACTTCTGCTGAATGTTTTGATAATCTTTATTATCTAGAAAAAGAGGCAGATTGTTGTAAACAAAATCAATGGTTTCTTGGATGTTTTCTTCGTCTATTTTTCCTTGAATTCCTGTTATGTAAGGTTTGCAGGATTTAGAAACGCTGTCTGAAAAAGCAGTCGCCATTTCTTTTAAATCATCGGCCGAACCGTTTTTTTCGAGTTTGAAAATTACGGTAGTTTTATCAGCAAAATTGAGTTGTTTGAGCACTTTGGCGGTAACATCCGTTTTATCGTTGGTTGGTATAAGTTTGGTAATATCTTCTTCAAACTTTAATCTTGAAGCAAAAAATCCGAAAACTAAAAGCATCAAAACAGCCAAAAAAACCGAAAGAGATTTTCTTCGATTTACAAATAAATGAATGGCGTAGAAGTATTGATGCATGCTTATTTATTTTTTTGCCACAGATTAACCTGATTTGCACAGATTTTTTTTCGTTACGAATTTATTCCAATTAGAATAATTAGTGAATTTGTGGCTATTGGCCTTGAATAAAAATCATTTTAATCCTTTTAATCTGTGGCAAACTTAATTTAAATATTTGGTTTGTTTTTAGAACTAAAAGCAGTTAAAAGGAAATAACTTATAAGACCAGCTGATAGTGCCGAAACGGTTGCTAAAATAAGACTTCCGACGATATATTGTGCAGCATTTTTTTGAATATCATCAAATGTCATCGAACTATCTAAAATTAGCGGGGCATCGCTGGAAACAAAAAAGCTTCCTACTTTCAAAGAACCGTAAATAATAAAGGGTATAAAAGGCGGAAAACTCACATTAGAAGTTAAATATGCGATTACTTTGTTCAGTCGAAAAATCGCGGCAAAAGTAAAAAGCAAAATAGTCTGGAATCCCCAGAAAGGAGAAAGTCCGATAAAAATACCTAAAGCAATGGCGGCCGATTTTTTAAAATTAGAATCGTTGCTTTCTAAAATATCTTCTAGAAAGAATTTTTTAAAACCTTTTTTTTTTGCTCTTCTAAAGAAATCTCGAGGCTTAATATACAACAAAGCATTGGTTACCAAAACAGTATTCAGAATACTAATTCGGGTAAAATCTCGAAACGGACGAAAATGCGAAACTCTTTCTGCAGGATCATATAAAACCTGAATCGGAATATTTTTAACTACAATTCCTTTCCACGCAGCGCGCACAATGACTTCGATTTCAAATTCAAATTTATTGGTGTAAAAACGTTTCGGAAGCAATCGCAAAGGATATAATCGAAATCCAGATTGTGTATCATCGAGCTTAATTCCAGTTTCGAACTTAAACCAGAAATTAGAAAACTTGTTACCAAAACTACTTTTCTTCGGAACATTTTCCTGCGCCATGTTACGGCTTCCAATCAGGAGAGCATTCGGTTCGTTTTGAATTGCTTCAATAAAAATCGGAATGTCTGCAGCAAAATGCTGTCCGTCAGAATCTATCGTAATGGCATAATCAAAATTCAATTCGATAGCTTTTCTAAAACCATTTCGAAGCGCGCGTCCCTTTCCTAAATTTTTAGGATGATGAATCTGCGTCAGCTGCGAATATTGTTTTAGAATTTCGCTTGTCGAATCGGTTGAACCGTCATTGACTATAATAACATTTGAGGTGAAATCTAAAATAGAATCCAGTACTTTTTTTAGTGTTTTTTGGTTATTGTAAGTTGGTACAATAACACAAAAGCTAGTCGAATTCAGCAATTCCTGCGTTGATTTCATGAGGTTTTTATTGGGCTTACTTCACGAATTGTTTCTCTTTGGCAGAGAAACTTTTAGATTGCAAAACAAAATCTTTTAAGTATTCTTTCAAAGATGCATTTTGTTCTGCATAGTGTGCAGCAATATATTTTTTATCCTCTTTAATGTTTTTCTTATAACCCGTTATTCCTGGAACATTTTCCTGAATACTAAGACGAATCATTCGGATTTCAATATTATTAGGATCGCTGGCAATAACAGATTCTAGAAGTTTTGCGCCTTCTTTAAATCTATCAATTTTACTGCCTAATTTTTTTTCAAACTTAGAATCAAGCAAAATAGAAGCCGCTTTATAAGCTACCAAAATTTTCTCGTCACTATTGGAAACAGTTGAAAGTTTTTCTACAAAATCTTTAGCATTATTTTCAGATTTTGCAACATCTGTATACATTTTGCGAATCGAAGCCAAGTCTGGCGTTCCTGCAAAATTCACCCATAAAAGTAATGTCAATAATAGTTTCATAATTATATTTTTTTGTACACCATACTCAATTTTAGAGCAGTAGTGTCGTTAAAGTAAGTCGTGTTTTTCACTTTTACCAAATCGTCTTCGGTTATAGTAACATCAAGCTCCAAACGTAATTCCGGAGTTACCTCAGGATTAATCAGTGCCATGAATTTTACATTTGCCAAAGACTGAATCATCAATGAACTTTTTGTAATAGATTCTGTCAGTTCCTTGATAATCTGAATCATGCAAACACCAGGCATAATAGGATTTCCAGGGAAATGTCCTTTAAAAACCTCATGTTTTTCATTGATTAAAATCGTAATATTATATTTTGAATCAGAAACTTTTTCTTCTGATAGTACTTTATAAAAATCTTTTAAAACCATATTTTCTATTTTCCAAACGAATAGGAAACTCCTAATTGAAAATTAATATTTGTGTTATAATCCCCAAATAAATAATAATTATTGGAGTCATTTTGATAATAATCACTGCTTAAAACATCTAAAAGACCTTTTTTAAATCGTGCTTCAAATGTTAAACCAGACGGCATCGCATAAGCAACACCTAAAACTAAACCTAGATCATTTTGCGCTTTTCTAACCGCGAGATTATCATTCAGCAAAATATCTAAAGTTGGTCCCGCCTGAAATTGTATCCCTTGCGCTAAAGTAAATTTATTCACTACAGAAAGCGATAAATAATTTATTTCCAGATCTAAATATTCAGTTTTGTTGGTCTGCGTATTTTCATCAAAATATTTTCGTTCAACATCATTAGAACCTTGTCTGCTGTAATTGATCTCGGGCTGCAGCGCATAATGTTTCGTTATATTAATCTCTGCAAAACCGCCGGCATAAAAATCAGTTTTATAATTGGCATGCATTTCAGAAATTGTCGAAAGATTAAATCCCGCTCTTAAACCCGGCTTAACACTTACTTGGGCTTCTGTGCTTAAGACTGAAAAAAAAACAGCAATAAAAAGGAATACTTTTTTAGTCATGTTTTTTATTTTGTCTTAAACGTATAGCTGATTCCAATTTGAAAAAGCTGATTCAAAATGACATCATTATAATAGTAATCGTCGTCATAATCAAAACCATTATAACCGTAAATGTCAACTAAGCCTTGTTTGATTCTAGCTTCAAAAGTCAAACCGTTTGGCAGCGTATAACCAACACCTCCTACAAAGGCAAGATCATAATTTTCCGGATTTGTGTTAATATAATTATCGCCAACTTTTACATCTAAAGACGGACCTGCCAATAGGTGAAAACCTCCTCCATTAAAATTAAACTTTGCAACAGCTCCAAATGTTATATAATTCAGTTCATAATTTACATTACGATAACTGCCGTTGTCAAAATATTCTCTTCCTTCATCACCTTGTCTTGAGTAAGTTATCTCTGGCTGCAGCGAAAAATATTTGTTGAATTTAATATCAACTAATCCACCAACATAAAAATCTGTTTTAAAATTATTATCATCAATATTAGTTAATGTCGATATATTTAAACCGCCTCTTAGCCCTGGATTAACTTTTACTTGTGCTTGAGATGATTGAATTCCGATAAACAATACGATTGCAATTAAGGTTATTTTTTTCATCTTTGGATTAGTTTAGTTTTATGGTTAGTTTAATTTTCTATTCTGATTTAAAATAATTCAGCTCAATTCTAAGTTTGATATTTTGATGGATTATCTGAATATTCTCAGCAAAAATATTGTTTTCTGAATTGAAAAGCAGTGTAAATTTTTCTTTTGTTTTAGAAGAATGAACGATCTTTTCTAGTTTTTGATCTTTTTTGGAAATGAAAATATAATTATCCCGTTTTCCGTCTGCCGATTTATAAATATCTGCGGATTCATTTTCAAATTGTTCCTGAATCAAATATTCCTTCTTTAAAAGTAATCGAAAATCTTCTTTTAAAGTATTAATCAAAATTTTTCTATCCAATTCCGACACAATAGAATTGACTTTAAAATCGGTTTCAGAAACCTCAAAATCCATTAATTTATTTCCGAATTCTGTTGTAAAAACAATTCGGTGCGTGTTGTCGTTTATTTTCTTGGCAATAAAAATTCCAGACAATTCATTTCCGTAAACACTAATATTGGTTTTATAAACATAATCTATTTTGGAATCTGAAAAATACGGAACCGTATAAGAGGTTTTGTCTAATTTTTTAGGCGTATAATTTTTTGTGACCGAGCCACAAGAAATTAAAACAATTGCCAAAAAGCAATTAATTAGTAAAAACTGAATCGTCGATTTTTGCATTGATCACTTTATTTTTAAGTACAATTCTAGTATAATCTTCAGATGATTCTAATAATTTTACCTGAACCACTGTTGCTTCTTCTTTGTCAAAAGTCAGTTCAATTTGTTTGATGTATTTTTTCAAAGTCGCATCTTTCGGAATGAATTTCGCCAGATTCTGACCTTTCAATTTAAAATACGAAATTGTAAATTCTTTGTCATCAAACATATTACCGCTCACACTTCCCACAATTAATTTATTGATTCGGGCAAAGATTTTACTGTTGCCAATGTCAACGGCGCTTTTCTTTCCTTCGTCGTTAATCAGGATTTTTCCGTTTTTAAAAGTAATGCTGTAATTGTATGGTTTTTTATATTGCCATTGTAGAAGTGCAGGTTCTTTAAAAACCATTTTTCCCGAAGTTTCAATGTCTTTAGATAAAAAATCCAAATGTTTATATTGAACAAAATCAGTTGTTAAGGTCTTTATTTTTTTAGAAACTACATTTACATCTTCCTTGAATTGAGCTATTTCTGAAGCCGTCATTTTTTGCTCCTGAGCAAATAGATTGCCTGAAATAAATAGAATTAGTAGTGCTATTTTAGTTTTCATATTTTTCAAAATGTGCGTTAATTTTTTTTGCCACAGATTAAGAAGATTTCCACAGATTAATTACCTAATAAAATCTGTTTTTATCCGCGTCTTCGCGATAGCGAATCTGTTTCATCCGCGTTCAATTTCCATAAGCTTTAAGATTCAAAAGCTCTTCAATCGAAATCACTTCATAATTATTCTGCTGTAAAAATTGCAAAAACTGTTCCAGTACCAAAACAGAATGTTTTCCTGTATCGTGCAAAAGTACGATTCCGCCGGGAGAAATATACTTAATTAGCCGATTGAAAATTAAGTCCTGATTTTTTGTTCCTCCGTCAAGCGAACGAATACTCCATCCGATTGTTTTATGTCCGGTTACATTTAAAGCTCTTCTTATCGAAGGAGTTGTAACTCCATAAGGTGGACGAAAGAAGTTTATTTTTTTGGAAGTATATTTTTCCAAGAGTGCATCTGTTTTCTGAATTTCTTCTCGGATTTGTTTGGCATTATAAAAATCAAAAAACTTTGAATGGCTGTAGGAATGGTTCCCAACCAAATGACCTTCGTCAATAATTTGTTTTACGATTTCAGGATGTTTTTCGATATTTTTTCCAATGCAGAAAAAGGTAGCTTTGGCATTGTGTTTTTTCAGAAGTGCTAAAACTTCTAAAGTAAATTCACTTGGGCCGTCATCAAAAGTTAAAGCAATTTTTTTTTCTCTTTCTGATGGATTGCTGCAGTAGGCTTTTACATGATAATTGGATGAAATTCTCGCAGAACCAACGGCATTTATTCCCAGCCAAATTAAAATTACAGCACAAAAACACCATATATTTATTGCCATATAATAGTTTATAAGAAACATTAAAAGCAATAAAAAGATAAAAAATATCGAGATGTTTTTATGCGTTATCATTTTGAAAGTAACGTAAAACTATGATTTTTTCCGTTTAATTGATTGTACAATAAAATGGTTTTATAAGCTGGTTTTGAAACCGAATTTACTTTTGCAATTTCAGGAATTTCCTGCGTTTTTAAAATTTTAGCCGCCATCCAGAAAGCAAAAGCAGATGCAGTATCATATTCGCCGCTCAAATGTTTGTAATACAAAACAGGCGTTTGTGCAAAATCATTTTCAGCCAGATTTCTGTAGTAATTTTCGAAAGCTGCGTTTCCATCAAAACCTAAAACCAAAGCATCAACATCTGAAATTTCCAGATTATTTGACTTTAAGAAAGATGTAATTTCAGCTTCAATTTCATTTTCTGCCAGCGTATTTACGATCGCAATATCTAGAAGTTCAGCGTATGTGTTTTCTTTTCTTTCGTTTTCCAACACAAAAAAACTAGCGCCTTCTCCATAAACTGCACCGCTTGTAGTTGAAGTTAAAACATCATAAGGAGCTGTATTGTCTGCTTTAATACGGCCGTTTAATTTGAAAAGAGCGGTTGTATATTCACCATTTTCATCGACACCGCCCACTAAAATTGAATTGGCTTCGTCTTCTTCAATCTGCATTTTAGCATCCAAAAGAGCCGATTCAAAAGAAACTGCTCCATTTACATACGTAAAATTATAACCTTTACATTGCTGTAAAAGAGCAATCTGTGCGCCAACCGTATTGTGCGTCGATTGAATAAAAGAAGTTGGCGTTAAAAATTCTTCTTTATTGTCGAGAATGCTTTTCAGGAATTTTTCAGAATCTTCAATGCATCCTAAACCGGTTCCGGTAATAATGGCATCTACTTTTTCGACATTCGCATCTTTCATGGCCAAAGCCGAAGCTACGATTCCGTTTTTTACTCCTTTTGCCATGCGTCGGCTTGCAGCAGGCGAAATGTATTCTTTATAAGCCGGCGGAACAATTGCCAGTACATTTTCATCATGATTGACAATGGCTTCTTCTAAAAAAACAGTATCAAATGTTTTTTGAGTCGAAATACAGCCTACTCCATTTATATATGTTTTTTTCATTAGCTTTTTGAAAATATAAGAGTTGAACAATTTCCTCCAAAACCAAAAGAGTTAGATAAAACGTGTTCGATATTTTTATTTTTTAAGGAAGTCTGAGGCGTCAAATCGAATTCTTCCATCTGCGTTTCAAAATTCAAATTTGGGTAAACGACATTATTTTGGATTGACAAAACACTATAAACCGCTTCAATCGCAGCCGCAGCCGCTAAAGTATGTCCCGTAAAAGGTTTTGTAGAACTAAAATCGGGAACTGTTTCCTCTTCGTAAATTCGGCGTAAAGCTCTTCCTTCAGACAAATCGTTATTTGGCGTTGCTGTCCCGTGAACGTTGATGTAATCAATTTCAGAAGGTTTTAATCCCGAAACTTCAAACGCTTTTTTCATGGCGAGAAAAGCGCCGTCTCCATTTTCAGAAGAAGCAGTTTGGTGAAAAGCATCGTTTGCATTTCCGTAACCGGAAACTCTTGCCAGCACTTTTTTATTTTGTTTCTCGACAATCTCATCCGATTCTAAAACCAAAAAAGCAGCAGCTTCTCCCAGATTTAATCCTTTTCTGTTATTGTCGAAAGGTTTGTTGTAGTCGTCAGATAAAATCATCAAAGTCTTAAATCCGTTGATGGTAAATTTAGACAAAGCATCAGCTCCGCCCACAATAACTCGGTCCAATTTTCCGGTTTTGATTAATCTTGCGCCCAGCATAATAGCATTTGCAGCAGAAGAGCAAGCAGTGCTGATCGTTGAAACCATTCCTTTTAAACCCAGTTCTTCGGCAATTTTATCTGCAACATCGCCGCCGTCGTGACACGCAATATATTTTACTAGCTCCGGTTTTTCGAAATAATCGTAATAATGCTTCTCTGTCATGTCCATTCCGCCCACACTTGTAGCCGAAATAAGTCCGGTTCTAAATTCGTTAATCGAGGTTATGCCGGCATTTTCAACAGCTTGTTTTGCTGCCAAAGTACCAATCATAGCGGTTCTTGAAAAATTATTATCGCTGTTTAATTCCAGTTCAGCGATGAGATCATCGTTAGTTTTTTTGATTTCACCAACTTTAATAACATCTGCATGAACTGTCGAAATATTTTGAATACGGGAAATCCCGATTTTATTTTCGATTAACGAATGATAATTTTCTTCAACCGAATTTCCGATCGAAGAAATAATTCCCATTCCCGTTATTGCAACACCTTTTGCCATTTTAGATTTTAGATTTATGATTTTAGACTATGGATTCTAAATATTTCTGTCTAAGAAATCTAAAATCTAAAGTCTAAAATCTAAAATTTATTTAGTTCTGTTCGCGCTAATGTAAGCCGCCATAGTTTCGATAGACTGGAAAATTGTTTTTCCTTCTTTCGGATCTACTAATTTAATTCCGTAATCTTTATCTAAAATCACGATCAATTCAAGTGCATCAATCGAGTCTAAACCTAAACCGTCTCCAAACAAAGGATCGTTATCAGCAATGTCTTCGATTGTGATATCTTCAAGATTAAGAGTTGTAATGATTTTATTTTTTAATTCTTCTTTTAATGCTTCCATGATTATTTATTGTATAATGTATTGATAGTCTCGTTTGTATATTTTTCGTTTTCTTCCTTGCTGATCGTGCAAAGAAAAGCTTTATAATTGTCGTTAAAAAATTCAACCCAGCCACAGAGAACGGTATCCGCTTTATTTGTGTTTAACAAAATCTCCGAATAGTTCCACAAAAACTCAGAATTGAAAGCATCAAATATAAAGAAAGAATTTTCACTTTTCAGCTGATGGCGGATACTTATTTCGCCCAAACATATATTTGGCAGCGTATACACGAAAACCGCCGGACTCGGAAAATAGTTTTCTTTGTCTGAAATCGATTCCTGATATTTTACATCTGTATCTAAACTCGACGATTTATTCGCCAAAACCAAAGCAATATTATTTTCCTCTTCATTTGAAGTAATCGGACTCAAAAGCAATTCTGATCCTAAAAAAGCCAGTTTGCTCAAAGCATCCATTTTGAAAAACTTAGGATATTGCATTTCAAAATTACGATAGGCTTGTTTAGAGAAATCAGCAAAATCTGTCGGTTCAATTTTGAATACAGAAGTTCCGTTCAAAACAATTTCGTTGTTTTGGATGGTGATGTAGGATTGTATGTAGGTTTTGTTTTGAGTCATTATTAAAGTGGTAATCTGGTACTAATTTATTCGTTTTATGATTCCAGTTATAAGTGTTCGATCTAATAAATTACTTTTATAAACATAACTTCCATCTTCAAGAATATCTATTATTTCTACGTAGATTTTTTCTCCAATTAAATATTCGAGTTTCTTATTGCTGAGTTCTAAATAAGTGAGAACATAATTCGTATCATCAGTCCATTCAATTTGATATTTTGAAAAATCCGTTGGACTTTTTTCTATCTGAAATTTATCATCTCTTTCTATTATTATATCTAAATAACTGCCATCATTATACTTAAATGTGCCATTTTTGAATTCTTTACATTTAGAAAATTTTGACTTCTCCAATTTTTTATTTTCAAATTTTGAGTTGATAAACTTAAAAATAAAATCAAAACACTTATTTCTTAACTTACTATCTGGATAATATTCTATATTTTTTTGATATTCTACTACCTTAGCTATATTTTGCTGATTTTCATAAGTTGTTTTTTCTGGAATTACAACAACTGAACTTGTCTTACCAAGATTGTCAACACAAAAATTTACTGTTAGAATGTCGATCGTTTTTACATCATCGACGAAAAATTCATCTTGAATTTGTGCATTAATATTTAAATAAAATAAAAAGCAAATACAAGTAACTATTCTCATTTAATTATTAATTTTTTTATTTTCTCAAAAACCACAGCCGTATTACAACCTCCAAATCCAGAAGCCGTCTTCAAAAAATACTCAATACTTGCCTCTTCATTTTTCTCAATCACATTTATAGATTCACTTACACCAATTTCATCAAAACCTTTCGATTCAAAAAGTGTATTTTGATTCGCAGATTCAATCGCGATTACCGTTTCCAATAATCCCGAACCGCCTAATGTATGACCGTAAAATCCTTTTAAACTATTTACTGGAACATCTTGTAAACCCAAACGGCTGAATGCAATGGCTTCCATTTCGTCGTTAAATGGAGTTGCGGTTCCGTGTGCTGAAATATAATCTAATTTATTGGCTTCGATTTGAGCTTCTTTCAAAGCATTTTGAATACTTCTGAACAAACCTTCGCCCGTTCTTGAAGGCCCAGAAATATGATTCGCATCGTTTATCGAACTGTCGCCAATTACTTTTATTTTGGCATTTTTGGCTTCCGCCGAAACTAAAACTGCTGCGGTTGCTTCACCTAAACTTACTCCGGTTCTATTTTTAGAATACGGTTTACAAGGCAGATCGCTCATGGCCTGGAAGGCGTTAAAACCTGACAAAACAAATTCTGAAACTTCGTCACCGGCAACCACAAAAACATTGTCATAAAGTTCAGACTGAATCATTCTTTTGGCAACAGAAACGGCCAAAATTCCAGAAACGCAGGCATTTGAAACTACAATTGGCTGTGTTTGAAATTGGAAGAAATCGGCAATGTTTTTTGCTAAAACATCTAAATGTGCGTTATTAAAACTTTCCTCAGAATTGTTTTTTAGAGCCGTAACATTTCCTTTTGTAGTAGAAAGAATAAAAGCCGTTTTTGAATTTAATTCAACTCCAGCATTTTTGATAATCGGCTCTAAAGCCAAAATCATCATTTTCTCTAAACGGGAATATTGGGTTTCAGTACTGATTTTTGAAAAAGCACTGTTTATTTTTTCATCAGAAATGATAGAAGCATAAAACGAATTTGGCATCAAAGAAATGTCATTGTGAAGCTGGATACCAGAATCACCGCGAAGAATCGCTTCAGTATTGGACTCAACATCAAAACCTAAAGGCGTGATACAATTTGTTTCTGTGATGTATATTTCTCTTAACATTTTTTGGTTCGATTTCTCCTGCAAGGTTTTCAAAACCTTGTAGGTATATTTTTTTAACACATAGATACATAGTTTAGTTTGCCTGAAAAAGGCATTTCATTTGTTTAAACAAACATAGCTATGTGTAAAATCTTGATTTTATTTAATTCTTTTATTCCCTTTTAAATTCTATGATTCTATGTGTTTAATTTTTTTGCACGCAGATTCTTTAGATTTTAGAAGATTTTCACAGATTTTCTTTTCTTATTCGTGAAAATTAGTGCAATTCGTGTTCTACTTCAACAACCCCACTTTTCGTTTCCATTCCTCATAAAAAGGCGGATTCGTAAGCATTAGATTTCCTTCTTTATCTAAAAAAACCTGAACAGTTTCTCCAGTACAAGCGACTTCGCCTTTATCATCAATAATTTTAAAGCGATAAATCATTTTGGCAGCGGGCGTATCAACAACTGTTGTTTCAATGGTAACGACATCACCGTAGCGCAAAGACAATTTATGTTCGCATTTTGATTTTACAATCGGCGTTGTATATCCTGTATTTCCAATATCTAGATATGTAAGTCCGTGTTTACGTCCAAACGCTTCTCGTCCATCTTCAAAATAGGTAATATAATTGCCGTGCCAAACAATTCCAAGCGGATCAGTTTCGTTAAAACGAATTCTGATTTCGTGCGAAACGGTTAAGTCTGTGGCTTCGTTATACTGTTCTTTTCTTTTTGTCATAAAATAATGCGATGGCTGTTGTGAGAATGAAAAACAAAAATAATAAACTTATTTTTGGGATGATTTCGAGGAAAGAAACGTTACGTAGTAAAACGTCATAAAAAGCGTCTAATCCCCAGTTCATTGGAGAGGATTTGGCAATGATCTGCATGATTTTCGGCATGGCAAAAACGGGAACCCAAATACCGCCAATTGCCGCCAGAATAATTACGCTCGTGGCACCAAACGGAGCCGATTGTTCCTGCGTACTCGCAACGGTTCCTAATAAAATTCCGAAACCAATTGCGGCGAATCCTGAAAATAAAGCGACAACGCTCATCAAGGCTAAATGTCCTTCAATATTTAAAGACGGAAGTCCGATAGATGGAAATAAAAATACTGCAACGGCAACCATCATATAAAACTGAATCATACAAATAATCGAGTAGGTAATGGTTTTACCAATAATCACTACTAAGTTAGAAACGGGATTGGTTCTTAATCGAATAAAAGTTCCCTGTGATTTTTCTTTTACAATATTGATCGATAACGGAATCACGATAAAAAATATCGCAAAAAGTGTCCATGCGGGAACGTTATGCTGCACCGAATTCGGGCGAACTTCTTTGTTGTTTATTTTCGGAATAATCTCTTTAAATGAAATGAAACTTTTTTGTTCAAAATCAGTAGTTCCTTCTCCCAGTTGATTTTGAAAAGTGGTATAAATCGATTTAGTTTCGATTTGCGAAATCATTTTGTCGATTGAACTCATGACCGCATTTTTAAAACTCATTTGAACCGCCGGATCGAAATACAGTTTTACTTCTTTTTCTTTTATGATTCGTTGAGGTTCGCTGGCTGACGTACTATCCGTCATGCCTAAACTGCTCACAATTTTTTCGACATTTTGATCAACTTTCGCTTGTAAATCAGAACTTAAATTTTCTGGAATTACGATTGCCAATTGAAATTTTCCTTTGTAAACATTTTCTCGGGCAACATCTTCCGTAATCGTTTTGTTGTCGATTTGTGTAACTACGCTGAACAAATTACTTTTTTCAAGATTTTCAAAAACGGTTTTAGAAACCGAACCTTTGTCATTATCAACCAATAAAATCGGAATTTTAGAATCGCTTACGGTTTTAAAAGTACTGTCCTGAATCAATGTAACGGTAATTACCAAAACCAAAGGCATTATGAACAAAATAATCAAACCGCCTAAATCGCGTTTAAGCAGTAAAAATTCTTTTACGATAGACATCCAAATTTTATATATCATCTCTCAGGTCTTTACCGGTTAATGAAATAAAAACGTCTTCGAGATTTCTAGCTTCTTCAACAGAATTGATTAAAGTTGAAGGAGTTCCTTTGGCGTAAATCCGGCCTCGGTCTAAAATGGCAATATTCGTGCAGAAATCTTCGGCTTCAGCCAAATGATGCGAAGTATAAATAATAGTGGTTCCGTTTTCGTTCAACACTTTTAGATAATCTATAATGGCATTTTTAGACTGAACATCAACACCAACGGTTGGTTCATCTAAAAATAAAACTTTCGGTTTGTGCAAAATTCCCGCAATTAAATTGACACGGCGTTTCATTCCGCCCGAAAAGGTTTCCACTCGTTTATCGGCAAATTTTAATAAACCCAAAAGGTCTAAAGTTTCGATTACTTTATCTTTTAAATCAGAACCTTTTAAGCCGTACATACTTCCAAAATAATGGAGGTTTTCGCGGGCTGTAAGAGTAGGGTATAAGGCATATTCCTGAGGAACAACACCTATGATTTTTTTAATTTTTGATGAATGATTGGAGTAACTTAAATCGTCAATTGTAAAATGTCCCGAAGTTGGTTTAACCAATCCGCAGAGCATGGAAATTAAAGTAGTTTTTCCGGCGCCGTTTGGGCCCAGAAGGCCAAAAATTTCTCCTTCATTTATATCTAGCGAAACATTGTTCAAAGAATACTGGTCGGCATCTTTGTACTTTTTCGAAAGGGATTCTATTTTAATTATAGGCTGCAAAATATCTTAACTGATGGCTTTTTTTAATTTTTTAAAAAAGATTTCTTCCCTATTGGCAATGTCCAAAAGTTCATCGGCAATAGTGTTGTAAGCGTCTTCTTTGGCACTTCTGTTTTTGTAAATTCTTGAAGCTTCAACAGCAAAGTCACGCCATGAATCGCCAATTTTTGTCATTTCTTTAGAAAGATCTTTTAGTTCTTCATTATTTAAAATAACCGAAGCTTCCTGTAAAAATGCAGCATAAATAAAACGGAAACCTCCACCTCCTGTTCCAATTTCTTCCTGCATACGAACCATTTGTGCCAGATAATGATTGGCTTTTTTGGTGCCGTGTTTTATGGGCCATTTTCTAATTTGCTTTGAAACAAATTTGATGCCTCGAACACCAACAATTGGCATTGGCGCCAGCATATCGCGACAGGTATTTTTGATTCCTTTAATGATGGCACTTTTCAAATCCACGTTGGCTGGAACCTGAATAGGATAATACATTTGGCCTCGTGGTGCAAAAGCTCCTTTTGCAAAACGAACTTTGTCTAACTCTTCGTGCGTTAAAGTGGTTACGGTTTCCATAACAGGATCGCTCACTAAATAATCGGTTTCGGTTTTTCCGTAAACGACTAAGTTGTGTGCGTTGAAATGAAAACGATATTCGTCAGGAAAATAACTTAAATTATAAACGCCGACTTGTAATCCGGTTGGGATATTATTTTTTAAATTTTCATCTAAAGCTTTATTGGCATTTGAAACTGAAGAAAATTTTTGTCTTTTTATTTTTAAATTTAAACGATTGGCAACTTTATTGAAAATTTGTCCTGGCAGAGTTCTGTAACTAATCGCCGGAGCATAATTTACTTTTATAAAAGGCAGATATACAAAGAAAAGTCCAGAGCCAATACCAAAAACCATCGGTTCGCTGATGTTTAATCCGCTGTTTTTTAGCAGATTTGACGCTACTCCATTTTCACAATGAGCAGACTGATGATGTGTGAAAGATAATTCCATTATTTGGTGATGCTGTTTTTTAATTCTTCGATTGATACTTCAAAAGTATCCGCATATTTTTTCAAGATTTTGTCGTTTAGTTTGGCAAAAACCTCAGGTTTAAAATGTCTTTTTACGCGCCATTTCCACATTCCGACATAACTGGCTAAAATTGTAAGATCCATTTTGTTGACTTCCATAAAATAAACGATCGGACTGGCTTCGCCATTTAAAACTTGTTGTTTAGCTTCAGAAATACGCTCGTTTATTTCATCGATAGAATTCGATAATGCAATTGTTTTAGGCTCCCAGCCAGTGCTTAAGGTTGTGGTGTAATTGCCATTTTCATCAGTTGCGTATAAAAGCTCTTTAACGTTGTTTTTTGTTAAGTTACTTTTATCTTGAGGTACTTTATCTTTTTCCATAGTGCTAATTTAATTTATTAGAAACATACAGATAGAAACTATACATAAACTAATTATTAAAAATCCGAGATTTGCAAAGGCTAAAATTCGCTGTTTCTTCACAAATAAATAAATCATTTCTATTAGTAATCCCAAATAAAACATTTGAGTGATTAAAAACAGAATGATAAAAAAACCTAAACCGCCATCTACATGTTTATGTCCGTTTTCGTCACAAAATTTATGAGGATCGTAGGTAAAATGCCAAAATAAGAAAACCAAACCCAGTAAAAGAATCAAAATTCCGATTCGAGTTACTATATGTAAAATGATTTTTTTTGAATTATTCAACTGAAACTGTTTTTTGAATAAACAAGTTAATTTCGCATTCTAAAAGTAACTGGTCTTCGACAGAACTTTGACAGCTCATCGTGCATAAAGTGTAATCGTCGCCGGCAAATTTTGAGACTAAATCTGCTTTGGTAATTATGGTATCGCCGACTTTTGGCAGCGAGTGAATTTTTACATTTTTTAAGGCACTGATAAAACCAATTACATTTACGTTCTCATTTTCCGTTCCGTTTTCGTCAAAAAAGTATTTTTTTCCAACAATAGAAGAACACGTCTGTGCTGTATTTTCAATTAGACCCGCTTCAATAAAAACATTATTCTGTACAAAAATATTGTCTTCTTTTATCAAAAAAGTGGTTTCTACAAAGTTGGCATCAATATCCAAAATCAAATCTACCATAAGCATTGGTGCTCGGTGCGGCAAATAATTTTGTATGTCAACTCCAGTATTCACGATCATAATATTATTTTGCTAAAACAGTTTTCATCTGCCCGTTTGCAATTTCTTCATTATTTAAAGTTGTCACGATATTTACCAAAGTAATCCCTGCAAATTCCTGCAGAATGGTTACTTCAGATTGAATGGTGTCGTTAGGTTCTGGAAGTCTTTTTATTTCAATTTCTTTAATAGAACCGATGTATCCGGTTGGCGCAGTTTCATTTCTTAAAAAAAACTGATAACCAGTATGAAGTGCCACAGATTGTGCCATATGTTCTATTAAACCAGCTTCTAGAAAAGTATTGTTGTTTACGAAAATATTTTCCTGCTGAATTTTCAAACCTGAAACCAGAGAAGTTTCAGTGTAAGAATGCATAGCATCTACCATTACAAAAGGGAACTTTTGCGGTAATAAATTTTCTACAGTTTCTTTTTCTAAAAGTGCCATTGTTTCCATTTAGCAAACTGTTAAATACGCATACGCGAAAGAAAATCTTCCGCTTTCTGGAACAGATAAAAGAATGTGATCTCCTTTTTTCAAATTTCCTGAATTCATCAATTCTTCAAGAGCCAAGTAAATAGAGGCAGAACCTACATTACCAACTCTCGAAAGATTCATAAACCATTTATCATCGCTCATTCCGATTCCTTTTTCTGATAAACCTTTTTTCAATCCTTCCACAAAAAAGTTAGAAGAAACGTGCGGAATAAAATAAGTAATATCGTCTGATGTAACGTTGTTTTTGTCCATCGCATCTTTCATGCTTTCGGCACCTTTTGACAAGATAAATTCGTCTAACAATTTAACGTCTTGTTTGATAGAAAAAACTGATTCGTTCAACCATTGCTCTGGTGCATAATCGCTCCATGATTTGATTTCGCCGTTTTCTAATTTATCACCTCCGGCGTACATGCAGGTTTCTAATTCGTAAGCATACGAAAAAGCTTCCATCCATTCTATTTTTAATGAAATTGGACCTCTTGGTTTATTTTCTAAAAGAAAAGCACCAGCTCCATCAGATAACATCCAACGTAAAAAATCTTTTTTGAAAGCAATAATTGGCTGTTCTTCCAGACTTTTTAAATTGTCTGCTTCGTGATTGTATTTTTGGGCATTCAGCCAGGTTGAAACTTTTTCTGATCCTGTGCAGATTGCATTTTTAGAATTTCCAGACCTTACCGAAAGAAAACCAAATTTAAGAGAGTTCATTCCGGCGCAGCAAACCCCTGTTGAAGAGTTTAATTCTACCGATTTGTTTTTTAGCAGACCATGAACCATCGCAGCGTGCGAAGGCAGGAAAATATCCGGAGTTGAGGTGCCGCATGAAAGTACTTCTAAATCCTGAGGCGTAAAATTTTCGTCGAATAACGGCAAAATTGCATTTTTCGTTAATTCGGCATTGCTGTGAGTGCTTTTTCCATCTTTATCAACAGCATAATATCGGCTTGTAATTTTATTGTTGCGCAAAATAATACGTCTTGCTTTTGAGGCAGTATCGTTGATAAGTCCTAAATAAGCTTCCATTTCATCGTTAGAAACAGCGTCATTTGGCAAATATTTTGCAGCTTTTGTAATATATACTTCAAACATAATCTAAATTTCGTCTTCTAAACTCCTTGATAATATTGAGTTTCCTTTTTTATAGTTTTTAACTTAAGCGGATAGGTAATAAGGTGCAATATATACACTATTGGTGAAATTAACCATATCGCAAGGAATAAATAAACATTAAATACTTTAAGAAGCTGTTTTCGGTTTTTTTGATTTTTATAAATGATATTTGACCATTTATTGAAAATTTTATTGGCTGTTTTGTCGACAGTCACTAAATACGAACTTATTTTTACAGCTCCAGCTTCGACTAATTTTGGCTGTAAATTAGCAAAATTGTTATTGTTTAAGGAATCTAATATGATTTCTCCAAACTGACTGGATTCTTGTATGTCTTTTTCTGAAACTCCTGGCAGCGGAAAAATACCGAGATACTTTTTCTTAACACCAGAAAACATCCATTCCACAATTGTTATTACGCTGATTAAATTTCCAACGCGGTCTACCAAAGCTGCGTTTCCAACTAAATCTGCATTTGCTTGTTTCAGCAGAACTTTAATTTTTTCCTGCGCCATGATCCACATGTTTCTAGAACCGCTGATTGTAACAACAGGCGTATTATTTAAAATTTTCTTGGCATCATCACTTTTCAAAAAAGAATTAATCGGAATTGAAGGCGATAAATACCAAACCTGATAATGAAAAAGCACCAAATCAAATTTTGTGTTTAAAATTTCTTCTGGAACGGGTTTTAATGCTGTCGGAATCTGTAAAAACGATTCTGGAAAAGCATCAAAAAAAGAATCTTTATTCCACGGAAAAGGAAATGGTTTTTCTAATTGTATTTCGTGAAAAGTGAGATTTATATTCTCTGAGTTTAGAAATGGTTTTGCAATGTTTCTTGCAATAGATTCCAGTTGTCCCGACTGAGAATAATAAATTATGAGAACATTTTTCATTTAGGTTTTTCTGCTTTGGTGGTTAGCAAAAATAGGTAAATTTATTTAAACGAATTTTCTTATTTGATGCGCAAAGTTTTGTTTGTCGCTAATTCCTGAATTTTTTACCATTTGCAGTTAATTGGGTTTAACTTCCAAAAAATGATTTTTAGTTTTTACCAGAGATTAAAAGATTTGTAAAGATTATTTTTTAAAAAAACCTTTGCAGCTTTGAGCCTTTGCAGCTATGAACCTTTAAAAGCATTCCAAAAATCGAAATAATTAAACCATTGAAGCGGATATTTTTTTAGAATACTTTCAACACTTTTGACGTATTCTTTCAAAAGTGCTTTTTCGTCGCGGTGTTTTACTGCTGCTTCTCTCGCATATAAATGATAATGCAGATTGGGCTCTTTCATTACATAAACAAAAACTACAGGAACTTTAAGTCTCGAAGCAATTAGAAAAGGACCAGCAGGGAAATTTGCTTCTTTTCCTAGTAATTTTTCTGTTAAAGATTTCGTGCCTTCGAAATAACGATCACCGGTAAAACAAACCAATTCGTTATTGGCCAAAGCAGCATTGATCTCAAAAATATGAGACAAATCTTCTTTAATGATGATAAATTTAACGGTTGGTTTTTGGGTAACAGTTTCCAAATAATTCTTAATGGCAGAATGTTCTAAATCTGTAGTAACTAAATTAATTTGAAAATTAAGATCAATATCTCCCAAAAAATGTTCGGCAATTTCAAAATTACCGACATGCGCGCTGATCAAAACACCGCCTTTTTTCTCGGCAAGTAATTGTTTCAGTGTTTCGATTCCGTCAAATTCGTAAGTGAATTTATTTCTTAGACCAGCCGAAATCGAAATTTTATCAATAATAGTCTGTCCAAAAGTGTAGTAACTTTTGAAAACCATTTTCTTGGATTTGAAATTGGAGTATTGCAGCCTTTCTTTAAAATAATAAAAAATGGCCTTGTTGCTTTTTCTTAGAAATAAAAAATAATAAGAAGCGACAAAATAAAGTAAGACATAAGCGGCTTTGACACCCGCTTTTTGAATCAAAAAAACGAATATTTTATAACCTAAAACTGTTCCTTTTGATTTGCCATCCCATTGACTCATTAAACAGCTTTAGCTTTTAGTTTAGTTTCGATTAGGTCATAGAAATTCTGAAAAGTAGCAATTCCAACAAAATCAGCTTCAACCAGTTTTACACCAAAATTAGATTCGATAGAAACTACTAGATCAACATAATCTAAACTGTCTAATCCCAGTGTGTCTTTTAAATTAGCATCTGGTTCAATATCGTCATTATCTACTTCAAATTCATCAACCAAAAAACCATTAATTCTTGCTATTATCTCTTCTTTATTCATCGTTCAATTTAAACTTTTTAACCACCAACGCAGAGTTGGTTCCTCCGAAACCGAAAGAATTGGACAAAAATATGTCAAATTTTTTGTTTAACGTAGTTTTAACTAAATTTAATTTTGAAGCATCTTCATCTGGATCTTCCAAATTGATGTTTGGCGCGATAAAATCGTGCTGCATCATTAAGGTCGAATAAATTATTTCACTGGCTCCAGCCATCCAGCATTCGTGCCCTGTCATTGATTTTGTAGAACTTACAGGGGGATTTTTTTCTCCAAATACTTCAAAGATAGCTTTTGCTTCGTTTGCATCTCCAACAGGTGTCGAGGTTGCATGAGCGTTTATGTATTCAATATCAGAAGCATTTAATTTTGCATCTTCAAGCGCACGTTTCATTGCTGTTGCAGGTCCGTCAACGTTTGGAGTTGAAATGTGCCCGCCGTTTGATGAAAATCCGTAACCGCCTATTTCTGCAATAATATTCGCACCTCTGGCAATTGCAGACTCATAACTTTCAAGAATTAAGGTCGCACCGCCGCCGCTTGGGATTAATCCGTCGCGATCTTTATCAAAAGGTCGTGAGGCTTTTTCGGGATCGCTTTCTCGGTTAGAAAAAACACCCAAACCATCAAAACTGCTCATCGCATATTTGTTGATTTCCTGTGCACCGCCCGTAATTACAATGTCTTGAAAACCGCTTTTTATTAAAAAATAGGCTAATCCAATGGAATGCGAACCACTCGCGCAGGCTGCACTTACAGTAAGATTGATACCGCGAAGTTTGAAAATCGTCGAAAGATTCATTGTTACGGTAGAATTCATCGATTTAAAAATTGCTCCAGAACCAATTAAGGCTGTGTCTTTTTTTTCTCGTACAATATCTGTTGCGTCAATGATTGCTTTAGAAACACTGTCGTTTCCATACATAATACCCACTTCATGCTCATCAAAAAAAGCATCATCAATATTTGCATTTTTCAATGCTTCTATAGTTGCCATATAAGCATATTCGGTCTCTTCACCGATGCTCATACGCTGTCTGCGAGTCAATAAATTTTTTAAATCGGCTTTCGGAACCATTCCTGTTAAAGCTGATTGGAAACCAAATTCTTTACGTTCAGAATCAAACTGAATACCAGATTTTCCTTCGTATAATGAATCTTTTACTTCGTCTAAAGAAGTTCCGATACAAGAATAAATTCCCATTCCAGTAATTACCACTCTTCTATTCATCGTCTTTCAAAGTAATTTTTTATCCTTAAAGTGTAATTTTTAAAACAAAGGCACTAAGTTTTTATTTTTTAATCTTGCCACAAAGGCACTAAGTTTTTTTTAAAGTCTTTTTTGCTAAAACTTTGCAACTTAGCTCCCGATAGCTATCGGGATTGCGAGCAATTTTTGTTGTTAAATAAAAAACTTTAAAAACAAACTTCGCAAACATAGTATTCTTTAAGAATATATTCCGCCGTTTATATTGATAATTTCTCCAGTAATATAGCTTGCTTTTTTAGAAATCAAAAAGCTTACCAAATCTGCAACTTCTTCGGCTTCGCCAAAACGATTTACCGGAATCAGCTTTAATAATTCTTTTTCATCCAGCTCACTTGTCATATCAGTTCTAATAAAACCAGGAGCAACAGCATTAACTGTAATATTTCTTTTGGCAACTTCTTGTGCCAAAGCTTTTGTTGCTGCTACAATTGCGCCTTTTGCTGCCGAATAATTGGTTTGTCCTGCAGTTCCTTTTACTCCAGAAACAGAAACCATATTTACAATTCGGCCGTATTTATTGCGTAGCATTTTTTGAATAAAAAATTGTGTCACATTAAAGAAACCATTTACGCTTGTATTCAAAACACCGCTCCAGTCTTCTGGAGTCATCCACATAAAAAGTCCGTCTTTTGTAATTCCAGCATTGTTTACGATTGCTTCGACCAATTTTTCAGGATTTGCTTCCTGCCATTGCGTTAAAACGTTTTGTACTTGTTCAAAATTAGCCACATCAAAACCTAAAATTTCTCCTGTTGCGCCTAATTTTTGTATTTCTCGTAATGTTTCTTCGGCAGCTGTTTGATTCGAATGATAATTAATCAGAATATGATAATCAGATTCTACGGCTAGTTTTTTACAAATAGCACTTCCGATTCCTCTTGAACCGCCTGTTACTAATACACACTTCATAAGTGAAATTTATTTCTTTTTCTTAGCTGCTGGTTTCGTAGTCGATTTGACAGCAGTTTTAGTTGTTTTTGTTTCTTGTTTTGTGGCTTCAGCTGGAGCAGATGCCGGCTGATGTCTTTCTGCCGATTTTGAAAACAATTCAGCATTTTCAAACCATTGGTTGCTTAATACAGTTCCGTCTGGTTTTAGAAATCCCCATTTTCCTTCGTTTTTTACTCTCGCAACACCATCAATAAATCCTTTATCCTGCTGTACAAACATCGCGATAATGGCATTTGTCGTAATGCCGTATTGTGTTGGAATTACCAATTTTCCAGATTCGTTGATGAATCCCCAATTGCTTTCTTTTACTGGAGCCAGACCGTTTGTGCTAAAAACTTCTGCGTCACTGTAAGTTGGTTCAATTACAAATTTTCCTTCTGGATTAATGAATCCCCATTTTTTTCCAACCAAAACTGGCGCTAGGTTTTTTGAGAACGCTTTTCCTTTGTCATAAATAGGAAGAATTGCCCAATTTCCTTTTAAATCGATGTAACCAATTTTTCCGTTCTTTTTAGCAAAAGTCAAATCTTGAGTTTCAAAATCCCAGATTTTTTCAGCGCCGTCAACAGGAATAAATTTTCCGCCGCTTACCAATCCGAAAGTTTTATCTTTTCTGGCCCAAGTGGTATTCTTGAAATAATTTCCAATTTCTGCATAAGAAGGTTCAACCAATTCCTTTCCGTCGGTATTTATGATTCCCCAGTTTTTGTTCAGTTCCACTCTTGCAAAACCATTTTCAAAAGGTTTGATCTGATCGTATTTTGGTTCTAAAACAACCGCCATTTTATTGTTGATCAAACCAACTTTATTGTTTTGTCTGATGAAAGCAACTCCATTACTAAAATCAAATAATTTTTCAGAAGCAGGAGCTTTTTGAGTTTCTCCTTTTCTATCAATATAAACCCATTCTTTTCCTGTTTTTACAATGGCAATTCCGCTGTTAAAATCTTTAGCTTCATCAAAAGAGGCAGGAATTATCCAGCTTCCTTTAGCATCAATAAAACCCCATTTTCCGCCATTTTCAACAGCAGCCAATCCTTCAGAAAAGCTTCTGGCAGATTTGTATTGAGGCTCAATTTTAAAAGATCCGTCTTTGGTAATATATCCAATTTTTGAATTCTTTTTAACTAATGCCAGTTCTTGACTATTAACAAATTGAATGCAGCACAGCAACAAAAAAAGAAATGGTTTTTTCATGATTTTAAGATTCAATATTAATAATGTAAAATACAGGTTTAACTATTTATCAAATAATCTTTTACTTTTTGTACAAAAGGATACATTACCTGATCTTCTTTAAACGCTGGAATTATATTGCGCACATCGTCGTACCATTTTCTAGTAACAGACGAAATTTTATCTTTTTGTCCTAAATAATCAATCGCTTGAACGATTGTGATTAATTCGATAGCTAAAACTTCAAAAGAATTCTCAATAACTTTTGATGTAATTACCGCAGCATTTGTTCCCATGCTCACAATGTCTTGATTGTCATTGTTGTTTGGAATACTATGAACGTACATTGGGTTTGACAGCATTTGGTTTTCGGCAGTTGTTGAGGTTGCAACGAATTGTACTCCCTGCATTCCAAAATTAAATCCTAACGTTCCTAAGTTTACAAATGGAGGAAGAATTTCGTTGATTTTCGAATTCAATAAATAATTCAATTGACGTTCTGCCAGCATCGTTAATTTGGTAATAACGATTTTCAGTTTATCCATTTCAAGCGAAATATAATCTCCGTGGAAATTTCCGCCGTGGTAAACGTGTTTGTTTTTTACGTCTATAATTGGATTGTCGTTTGCCGAGTTAAATTCGTCTTCTAAAATAGAAGCTACATTATTTATAGTTTCTAAAACAGGTCCCAAAATTTGAGGCACACATCTTAGTGAATAATATTCTTGAACCTTTTCTTTGAAGATTTCTTCGGTGTTTTCTCCAGAATATAAATGGTCTTCTCTTTTACGGATTAAAGTACTGTCAGAAAGATTTTTTCTCATTCTTTCTGCCACTTCCTGCTGTCCTTTATGACGTTTGGTTTGGTTTAATTCTGCTGAGAAATGATCATCATAAGCTTGAACCAATTCGTTAATTGCGCAAGAGGCTTTTAGCGACCAATCTAATAATTTTTGAGCATAATGAACATTTACAACGCCAATTCCTGTCATTACAGAAGTTCCGTTGATTAATGCCAGTCCCTCTCTAATTTCTACTTGAATTGGTTTTAAACCTTCAATTTCGAAAACTTCTGGAGTTGGTCTTCTTTCTCCTTTATAAAAAACCTCACCTTCACCAATTAACACTAAAGCTAAATGTGATAATTGCACCAAGTCACCGCTGGCACCCACGCCGCCATGTTCAAAAATTAAGGGCGTAATATCTCTATTGATTAATTCTGCCATTAAATGAATTACAGAAGGATGAACTCCTGAATTTCCTAAAGACAAAGTATTTAATCTTGCTAAAATTGCAGCTTTTGCACACTCAGGACTTAATGGTTTTCCTGTTCCAGAAGAGTGGCTTCTAATTAAATTATATTGTAATTGAATTTGATCAGACTCTTTAATTCTATATTGAGCCATTGGGCCAAAGCCAGTATTTACTCCGTATATAACTTTGTTTCCTGAGAATTCTTTTAAGAAATTAAAACTCTCATTTACTCGGTCTAGAACGACATCACTAATTTTAACTTTTTGATTTCCAAATATTATGGCTTCAAATTCCGTTAAACTTAAATATTCATTAATTGTATTCATTAAATCGATTTTGGTTGTGCTAATTTAATTTTATTTATCAAAATAAATGTAGTTATTTTGATGTAGGCAAATGTAGGCTAATTAATGATAATAATTCTAATATGACAAAGGAGTTTGTTGATGTTTTAGTGATTGGTGCAGGACCATCTGGTTGTGTTTCGGCATCGTATCTGTATAAAAACAATGTTAAGGTTAAAGTTGTAGAAAAAACGAAGTTTCCGAGACTGGTAGTAGGCGAAAGTCTTATTCCTCGTGTTATGGACCATTTTGCTGAAGCAGAATTGTTTGAAGCGCTTGATGCGATGAACTTCGAGAAAAAACTAGGAGCTCGTTTTATTAGAGGAGAAGAAATCTGTAATTTTGATTTTAGTGTAAAATTTGGCGATGGCTGGGATTGGACCTGGCAAGTTCCTCGTGCTGATTTTGACAACACGATGGCACAGGAAATAGTTCGCAAAGGAATTGATCTGGAATTTGAAACAGAGGTTTTGGAGGTTTCTTTTGAAGGAAAGAATTCAAAAACAATTGTAAAAGATGCAGACGGGAATTTAAAAGAAATTCACGCTAAATTTATAATCGACTCAAGCGGATATGGACGTGTTTTGCCAAGACTTTTAGATTTGGATACTCCGTCAAAACTAGACCCGCATTCTTCTATTTTTACGCACGTAAAAGATATTAACAGACCAGAAGGGGAAGAAGGAACTCAGATTTCTTTTGATATTTTGGAAACAGAAGTATGGCTTTGGGTAATTCCGTTTTCCAATGGAAATACGAGTTTGGGAGTTGTTGGTCCAACTGATTTTATCAATTCTCTTTCTGAAAATAAAGATAATGCAGAGGCTCTCCGAAATGCCATTCAGAAATCGGATTATTATATTAAAAGATTTGCCGGAACTGAATTTTTATTCGAGCCAGTTAAATTAGAAAACTATTCAAGGGCGGTAAAAAGAATGTACGGCGATGGTTTTGCTTTAACTGGAAATAGTTCTGAATTTTTAGATCCAGTTTTCTCATCTGGTGTAGCTTTTGCAACCGAGTCTGGAATGCTGGCAGCAAAATTATACTTAAAAGAATCACAGGGAATTTCTGTTGATTGGGAAGTTGAATTTACGCAATATATGAAACGCGGAATTGCTGTTTTCACGACGTATGTACAAGAATGGTACACAGGAAATCTTCAGACTTTATTTTTCCATCAGCCCGAAAATGCAGATGTGAAAGAAAAAATATGTTCGGTATTAGCAGGATATGTTTGGAATGAAGAAAATCCGTTTGTCAAAAAACACGATCACGTAATAGCCAATATGGCGTATTTATTAAATATGCAAAAAGAACAAAGCCCTGAATAATCAGGGCTTTTTTATAGAAAGATAATTCATTTTCTAGATTCATTCCGTAGGAATGTCTCGTCGGTAGAATATGAAATTTGAATTGCGATAATACGTTCCGTAGGAACGTTTGATTAATTGATTCACGTATATTATTTCCATAAATCAGATGTCCCTACAGGACATTACTGCAAAACGACAATTTTTTTTTAAACCGATGAGATATTCCTAAGGAATATTTGATATTTTTATTTAAAAGCCTTTTTTAATAAAAGTTTAGATAATGATTTTGCTGTTTTTGCGTATCCTTCTCCAATTCTAGTTTCGTTATTAAAATTGCTTCCCCATTGATCTCCGGGTGCATCAACACTTGAAATTTCTAATAAGACATTTGATTTATTTGCCGTTTCAACAAACTTTAAATTTGTAGTAACTTTTGCGGGCTGTTTCATAATTCCTGCATCCCATCCTGGATAAATCCAAACCGTTTGCACAATTAAAGTGTAAGGTGTGTTTAATCCTTCCTGAAAATTGACCTCTTTACCAGCTTTTGTCATTACAATATTTCCGATTTCTAAAAATTTAGGAGTCCAGATTTGATCTTTTGCCACAATCCATCTTTTGTGCCAAAGATTTCCATTTCCTTTTGCTTTTTTGTCTAAATCGGCTATATGCTCTTCAACATATTGGGATTCGGGTTTGTTTTCTTTCATCATAGTAAAATTACTATAATCAAATTCGGTGTTGATTTCTTTTTGATCTTTTAAAAAGTCAAAGTTTCCCTTCACTATATTCATATCTTGAGCAAATACAGCCCCAGAAATAAATAAGCATGCAATAATTAGTTTTTTCATTTTTGGTTAATTGAGATTTATTTTTAGCTGCTAAAAGTAATCAAAAGGATGAATAATAATTTATTTTTCATATTAAAATATTATTGTCGTTTTTTCTCAATAACAAAAGCGGATTCCTCATTTGGAATTCGCTTTATTTTAATATTTGTTTATTTACCAGCTGAAAAATGCAGATGTAAAAAAAGGGTTTTGTTGGGTAGTTTATGACAGGAAAGGAAAATATCCGTTTTGTCAAAAAACACGATCACGTAATAGCCGATATTGCGTATTTAGTAAATGTGCAAAAAGAACAAAGCCCTGAATATTCAGGGCTTTGTTTATCAAAAAATAATTCGTTTCTTGATTTATTCCGTAGGAATGTCTCGTCGGTAGAATATGAAATTTGAATTGCGATAATACGTTCCGTAGGAACGTTTGATTAATTGATTCAGGTATGTTATTTCCGTAAATCAGATGTCTCTACAGGACATTATTGCAAAACGACAATATTTTTTTCTACCGAGATATTCCTACGGAATATTTTTAATCAATTACAATTCAAATATCTTATCCATTAAAATCCATTTTTGTCCTGGTTTTGCCCAAGGAAGTGCTTGCTGGAATTTCCACATCAAAGTTTCCCATTCCTGCACTTTTTCATTGGCAGCATCGGCTTTGTCTTTTTTCTCAAAAGAAAAATTCTCGTCGCCTTCGATGATCATGAAAAGTCTATTTCCTGTGCAATAAATATCCAAAACTAAAATTCCAGCATCTTGAATGCTTTTTTTTATCTCCGGCCAAATATTTTCATGCAGTTGTTTGTATTCTGCAATTAAATCTGCGTCGTCTTTTAAGTCTAGTGCAAGACAAAATTTTTGAGCTGCCATAAATTTTATTTTTGTTGATAAGCTACAGCAGTTTGTTTACTTGTGCCTAAACCTTCGATTCCTAATTCGATTACGTCACCTGCTTTAATGTAAATTGGATCTGGTTTGATTCCTAAACCAACTCCTGGAGGCGTTCCTGTACTGATAACATCGCCAGGAAGCAAGGTCATAAACTGACTTAGATAATGAACCAAGAATGGAATCTTAAAAATCAAGTTTGAAGTATTACTGTTTTGGAATGTTTTTCCGTTTACAGTAAGCCACATTTTTAGGTTATTTACGTCGCCCACTTCGTCTGGAGTTGCCATAATTGGTCCAAGAGGAGCAAAAGTATCAGAACCTTTTCCTTTTGCCCATTGCCCGCCGCGCTCGATCTGGAAAGCTCTTTCGCTGTAATCATTCAAAAGGCAGTATCCAGCGATATAATTTGGTGCATCTTCTTCAGAAACATAGCTAGCTTTTTTACCTACGACAAATGCCAATTCTACTTCCCAGTCTGTTTTTTCGCTGTTTTTTGGGATGATCAAATTATCATTTGGCCCGCATAAAGAAGTTGTAGATTTAAAGAAAATAATTGGTTCTTCTGGAATTGCAGCGCCAGTTTCTTCACAGTGATCTACATAGTTCAATCCGATGCAGATAATTTTTGAAGGACGTGCAACCGGCGAACCTAAACGTACTGAATCGCTCACTTCTGGTAAAGATGGATTGTTTTTTAAAGCTTCTTTTAATTTTGCTAATCCGTCATTTTCAAAAAAAGCTTCGTTATAATCTGTTACGATAGACGAAACATCATATCTTTTATCATTTAGTAAAACACCTGGTTTTTCCTTTCCTTCTTCTCCAAATCTAATAAGTTTCATATTTTAATTTTTTAGTAAAGTGTTTTTTCTGCCACGAATTCACGAATTTTTATAAATCATAATTTGTGAAATTCGCAGTTATTTTTTTGACGCAAATTTCACAGATTTTTTAATCCTTTTAATTCGTGAATTCGCGGCTATTTTTTCGCACAGATTTGAACTCTTTAATCTGTGGCTAATTTTTTTTTAGTTGTTTAATTTAATAAAACCTCCGTCAATTGGGTAATCTGAACCTGTTATAAAAGACGATTCGTCGCTGCATAAGAACAAAGCAAGTGTTGCGATTTCTTCAGGTTTTCCCATTCTTCCGATTGGTTGTGACTGAGATAATTTTTCGAAGATTTCTTCTTCTTTTCCAGGATAATTTTTAGCAATAAATCCGTCTACGAAAGGCGTATGAACTCGCGCAGGAGAAATAGAATTACATCTGATTTTATCATTTAAATAATCTTTTGCAACCGATAAAGTCATGGCCATAACCGCTCCTTTTGCAGTAGAATAAGCAAAACGATCCGGAATTCCAACCCAGCATGCAATAGAAGCTAAGTTTAAAATTACACCTCCGCCAGAACTTCTAAGTGCAGGAATCGATGCATGAAGACAGTTGTAAACACCTTTTACGTTTACATTCATGATACGGTCAAAATCAGATTCTGGAGTCGTGTCTACTTTTCCAACGTGAGCAATTCCGGCGTTGTTTACTAGAATATGAATATTTCCGATTTTCTCGAAAGTCGTTTTAACTTGTTCGTGGTTCGAAACGTCGCAGGCATGCGCGAAAACATTTCCGCCGTTTGATTTTATTTCTTCAACCGTTTCTTTTGCACTTTCTTCACTCAATTCTAAAATGTGAATTTCAGCTCCTTGTTTAGCAAATAAAACCGAAATCGCTCTTCCAATTCCGCTTCCGCCGCCCGTGATAATTGCTTTTTTATTTTGTAATGAAAACATTTGATATAAATTTTTATGAGTTGTTTTTAATAGTCTTTTACAAAGATACGCCGCGTTTCCACGGAATAAAATCATCTTGGTTTAATTGAACTGCTTTCGGAATAATTTCTCCGCTTGCCGCTTTGATGCAATATTCTAAAATCTCTTCGCCCATTTCTTCAATAGATTTTTCACCACTGATGATTGGCCCGCAGTCAATATCAATAATATCTTTCATTCTTGTTGCCAGAACAGAGTTTGTTGCGACTTTAATTACCGGACAAACTGGATTTCCTGTTGGAGTTCCCAATCCTGTAGTAAATAAAATTAAAGTTGCTCCAGAAGCCGCTTTTCCAGTTGTTGCTTCCACATCATTTCCTGGTGTACAAACCAAACTAAGACCTGGTTTTGTAACCAATTCGGTATAATCTAAAACATCAACAACAGGAGAAGTGCCGCCTTTTTTGGCCGCTCCAGCACTTTTGATAGCATCTGTAATTAAACCATCTTTGATGTTTCCTGGTGACGGATTCATATGAAATCCAGAACCAACTTTATGTGCCAGTTCATCATAAGATTCCATTAAATCTATGAATTTTTTGGCTTTATCTTCAGTAATACATCTGTCAATTAAATTCTGTTCGGCGCCGCATAATTCTGGGAATTCGGCCAAAAGAATTTTTCCGCCTAAAGCTACCACTAAATCAGAAGTATAACCCACAGCAGGATTTGCAGAAACACCGCTGAAACCATCGCTTCCGCCGCATTTTACACCAATGCATAAATCGCTCAAAGGCGCATCAGTTCTTTCGTATTTATTGATTTCGATTAAACCTTCAAATGTTTTTTTGATGGCATTAGTAATCAAAACTTCTTCGCTTTCTGTCTGCTGCTGTTCAAAAATAAACATCGGTTTGTCAAATTCTGGGTTTTGTCTTTTTACATCATTTACAAAATCCTGAACTTGTAAATGCTGGCATCCTAAACTCAAAAGTGTGATTCCGCCAACGTTTGGATGATTGGCATAAGAAGCCAATAAAGCGCTCAAAGTTGAAGCATCCTGACGAGTTCCACCGCAGCCGCCTTGGTGATTTAAGAATTTAATTCCGTCTACGTTTTCAAAAACACGTTTGTTTTTCGGAGTCGGATTTAATTCAATATTAATATCATTAATGTCATTTCCGTTCAAATAACCTTCCAGTAATTCGTGCGTAAATTGATTGTATTTGTCGGTTACAGCATACCCCAATTGCTTGTGTAATGCTTCTTTGATGACGTCAAGATTTCTGTTTTCACAAAAAACTGTCGGAACAAAAAGCCAGTAATTGGCCGTTCCAACACGTCCGTCTTTTCTTTTATAACCTTTAAAAGTTCTGTTTTCAAATTTAGAAACATCAGGCGCATTCCATTCGTAAGAAGCATTTCTGTAAGCGTAAGGATCTGCGGCATGTTTTAAGTTTTCGGTCGTCATTAAACTTCCTTTTGCCACATCACATTGTACTTTTCCCACCAAAACACCGTACATATTTACTTCTTCTCCCTGCTTCATGTCCTGCATGTAGAATTTATGTTTGGCTTTGATGAGGTCTTGTAAAACGTAAGTTTCGTTTTCAAAAAGAATGGTTTCTCCTTTTGGTAAGTCGGTTAAAGCTACCAGAACATTATCGTCTGGATGCAGTTTTACGACTAATTTTTTAGTTGTATCAAGCATTGTCTTGTTGTTTTTTTTCTTTTTTGTGTTGTCGTTTGCTGTAGTTAGGGAAGAAGTTAAGCACTTTGGTTTCACTAAAATTTGGGCAGTAAACGAAAAATAAAATTAGTTTTTTTAGCCTTTTGTTATTAGTCTAATATTATCCGTGTATAATCTTTAATTATCTTTGCAAGATGAAATTGGAACAAACCAAAATAGCGTCTTATCTCAATACAAAAGTGTCGGTATTAAATCGTATCGAGCCTTTTTTTCAAGCGCCTTTTCATTCGCATCCTGAATTGGAATTGGTGTATGTAAAAGAGAGTTACGGCAAGCGAATTATTGGAAATTCGGTCTTGCCATTTGAACCCGGTGACATGGTTTTTTTAGGTTCTGATATTCCGCACGTATGGCTGAATGACGAGAAATATTATCAGGGAATTGAAGATTTAAAAGCGAATTCGATTGTCGTATATTTTCATAAAGATATTTTTGGACCAACTTTTTACGAATTAAAAGAAACCCAAAAAATCAACGAACTCTTTTTTCAGGCTGGAAAAGGGATTTCGATTATCGGAAAAACCAATAAGCAGATTGCTAAAAAATTGGAGAAGCTAGTTTCAAAAAAAGACTTTGAGGTAATTGTCGGACTTTTTGAGATTTTGTCTATTCTTTCAGAAAGTCAGGATACTATTTATATCAATGACGAAATTTATTCTTTGATGCAGAAAGATTCAAAAGTAGATCGTCTTTCAGAAGTTTTTCAATATGTGAATAAAAATTACAAGAAGAATATTTCACTCGAAGAAATTGCCGCTGTCGCGAATATGACTCGGACTTCTTTTTGTAGAATGTTCAGAGTTAAAACGAAGAAAAATTTTGTGGATTATCTGCACGAAATCAGAATCTCGAATGCCTGTAAATTGCTGCTGGAAACCGATAAAAGTATGTCTGAAATTGCATACGAATGCGGTTATAAAACAGCTTCAAATTTTAATAAACTCTTCAAAAAAGTTAAAGGAATAACGCCATCTGATTTTAAAAATAATGCGAAGATGAGTTTTGCCACAGATTATAAAGATTAAAAAGAATTCTCTTTAGTTTGTCACCCTGAGCGAAGTCGAAGGGCGTTCCAATTGGACGTGGGCTTCTCCCGAAGCCTCGGGATCGCTCAGCCTGACAAAACTTGATGTAAAAATCCTTTTAATCTGTATAATCTGTGGCAAAAAAATATTTTAAATAGATCGATCTAAATGTGTATAACCACCATCAACATAAATAATCTGTCCAGTGGTATGACTTGATTTTTCAGACAACAAGAAAACTACCATATTAGCAATTTCTTCAGCTGTTGTCATCCTGTTTTCTAGCGGAATATTTTTTGTAATTGCGGCTAATTTTTCTTCTTTATTTTCAAAAGTATTAATCCATGTTTCGTAAAGCGGCGTGTAACATTCCGCTACAATTACAGCGTTTACACGAATGCTGTATTTCAGTAATTCTACCGCCCATTCTCTGGTTAAAGCATTTCTTCCACCGTTTGAAGCAGCATAAGCTGAGGTTCCGCCTTGACCTGTTTCGGCAGTTTTAGAACCAATGTTTACAATTGCTCCTTTTGATTCTTTCAAATACGGAAGCGCATGCTGTGCCATTAAATAGTAATGCACTAAATTTTTGTGAAGAGAAGCAGCAAAATCTTCATAATTTCCGTTCTCTAATCCTACGCCGTCATTAACGCCGGCATTATTTACCAATCCGTCAATTCTGCCAAATTTTGCGATTACGGCTTCAACGGCTTTTTTGCAGTCTTCGGGTTTTGTCAAATCGGCGGCAACTTGATGCGCTTCTTTTCCAATGGCTTTTAATTCTTCTACGGCTTTGATGTTGTCATTTTCGTTACGTCCAACGATAAACGGAATTGCATTTTCTTCGGCTAGAACTTTAACGATTCCTAAACCGATTCCTTTTGCGCCTCCAGTAACGATAATGATTTTTTGGGTTAATGATAACTGCATGATTTATATTTTAATTTAAATACTTTTAATTTTTGTACCACAGATTCAAAGGAGTAGGAGGATTTATGATTGTCACCCTGAGCGATCCCGAGGCTTCGGGAGAAGGGCGCTCCAATTGGACGTGGGCTTCTCCCGAAGCCTCGGGATCGCTCAGCATGACAAAAATAGAGATGAAAATCATTTTAATCCTTTGAATCTGTGGCTATTTTTTATTCAATAATATTCTTTAAAAATTTACAGCTGTTGTTCATAACAAACAACAGCTGTAAAAATAGAGAGAATTAGAACTGATAATTTATTACCAGAACTTCACATAAAGCGCGACAATAATCAATAATGTAATTACGATTAAGACTGTTGTCTGCGGTTTAACTTTAAACATTCCTGGTTCTGTTTCGAATGCTTTAGGGTTTACTTTTGGTCCGGCAAAACTCATCAAGATCATCACTAACATGGTGAAGAAGAATGATAATCCCATACAAATGTGGAACGGAATTTCGTAAGCTCCTTTTCCGTTAGGATATGCTGTGTATAACAGTGTATCAGGTCCAAATAATGCAGGAGCGTATTCGTTAAATAAAACTGACAATACGAATCCTAAAATTACACCCACGATTGCTGCAGATCCAGTAGTTCTTTTCCAGAACATACCAAGGAAGAACATAGCAAAAACTCCAGGGCTGATGAATCCAGTGTATTTTTGGATATATGTAAATCCGCCGACACCACCGATTCCTAAAACGTCATTCCAAGTAAATAGAACGGCTAAAAGCATTGCAGCAAAAACGGCAAGACGGCCAATATTTACCTGCTGCTTTTCTCCAGCTTCTTTTTGAATGTATTTTTTATGAATGTCTAATGTATAAATTGTAGAAATACTGTTTACTTTTCCAGCCAAAGAAGCTACAATGGCAGCCGTTAAAGCCGCAACAGAAAGTCCTTTTAATCCCGTTGGAAGGAATGTTAATATAGCAGAATAAGCTCCATCTTTTCCTCCAACTAGTTGAGGCAGTTGACCGTTTGTGTATAAAACGTAAGCAGCAATACCAGGAAGCATTACGATAAGAGGCATTAATAATTTTAGCATACCAGCAAATAAGATTCCTGTACGAGCAGTTTGTAAATCTGCTCCAAGTGCTCTCTGCGTAATGTATTGGTTACATCCCCAATAGTTTAAGTTGATAATCCAGATACCAGCAAGGTAAGACATCAAACCTGGGAAAGTCAAATATTTGTCAATTTCTAATTGAGAAGAAGCCGCAGTTGGTTTTGGAATAATCATTTTGAAATGCTCTGGCGCTTCTTTCATTAAAACTTTGAAACCAGCAATTGCATTTTCGCCAACACCAAAAGCTTGTCCAACCGTTGTTAAGGCGATGTAAGAAGTTACCAAACCTCCAATGATTAATACAGCAACTTGAATAACATCTGTGTAAGCCACAACTTTCATTCCTCCAAGAGAAATAAATAAAGCAAATACAGCCAGACCGATCATAATAGCATGAAGATATTCTCCACCAGCAAGACCGTTAATAGCAACTGCTCCTAAATATAAAATAGAAGTTAAGTTTACAAAAACGTACAAAAACAACCAGAAAACTGCCATAATCAAAGCAGTAGATTCGTTGTAACGTGTTTTTAAGAATTGCGGCATCGTGTAAATCTTGTTTTTAAGATATACAGGGATAAACCACACAGCTACAATAATAAGTGCAACAGCAGCAAGCCATTCGTAAGCGGCAACAGCGATTCCTAAAAAGAAACCTTCACCACTCATTCCGATGAATTGTTCTGCAGAGATGTTAGAAGCAATTAAAGAAGCTCCAATTGCCCACCAAGTTAAATTTCCTTCAGCCAAAAAGTAAGCTTTAGCATCTTGTTCGTCTTGTTTACGTTTACGATAAACGGTGTAACCGTAGACAGAGACTACGATAAAATAGATAATAAAAACCGCATAATCTGCGAAAGCGAGGTTTTGGTTCATTGTTAGTAGTATTTTAAATAATTATTATAGGTAAAGTTTGTTTATAAGTTGTAATTCGTTTTTGTGTTGTTTAATCTTGTTAAAAATGCAAGATGTGTTTTATTTCTGTTATTTTTTTATGAAAATAAAAGCAAAAGCCAAATGTAAAATAAAAAATTATAAATGAACCATCAGCAAATGTGTTTTTTACATTTATTGATGGAGTATTGTGTTAAAATTTCTTCTTTTCATCTTAGTACACCAACAATTTCTAAGCTTTTACGAGCGTTTTATAATGAACATCTGATAACTGTCTTAATATTTCAGCACTCTTTTCTGGTGTAATATCACGCTGCGATTCGCCTAACATTTCATATCCAACCATAAATTTTTTCACGGTTGCCGATCTTAACAGCGGTGGGTAAAAATGCATGTGAAAATGCCATTCAGGATGATCGAAACCATCTGTTGGAGACTGATGAATTCCTGAAGAATATGGAAAAGAAGTATTAAATAAATTGTCGTATTTAGTCGTTAATTGTTTTAAAATTTTAGCAAAAGCAGTACTTTCTTCAGCAGAAAAATCTGTGATTTTGTTGGCAGCTCTTTTACTCACAATCATAGTTTCGTAAGGCCAGATTGCCCAAAAAGGCACTAAAGCTACAAAGTGATCGTTCTCAATTACAATGCGCTCTCCAGTTCTCAATTCGGCCTGAACGTAATCTTCCAGTAATGTTCTTCTATTTTTATCGTAATATGATTTTAAACTGTTATGCGTTTTTTCAACCTGAGTTGGTAACGACGACTGTGCCCAGATTTGTCCGTGCGGATGCGGGTTGCTGCAGCCCATTACACTTCCTTTATTTTCAAAAATCTGAACGTGATTGATGTATTTTATATTTCCTAAATCGGTGTATTCTTTCTGCCAGGTTTTAATGATATTTTCAATTGCTGGAATTTCCATTTCTGGTAAAGTAAGATCGTGTCTTGGCGAAAAGCATACCACTCTCGAAATTCCCTGTTCTGGTTTTACTTTAAAGAAAGTATGTTTAATATCGTCCTCAAAAATAATTTCCTCCTGCTTCATCGCAGCAAAATCATTTTCAAAAACAAAACTGCTGTCGTAGACTGGATTAGTTTCTCCGTTGGCACGAACATTTCCCGGACATAAATAACAAGTAGGATCGTACTTTGGAAGTTCTTCTGTAGAAATAGTTTCGTTTTGTCCCTGCCAAGGGCGTTTTGCACGATGAGGTGAAACTAAGACCCATTCGTTGATTAAGGGATTGAAGCGTCTGTGAGGATCTTCGTTAATGTCAAAATTTTTCATTGTAGTGTGTTGTGGTATTAAAGTAGTGTTGTTCCGTTTGAGATTTTTACATCATAGAATTTTAATTCAATTCCAAATTTATCTAAATAAAGATTTGAAAACTTACGTTTTACCTCATTTTCTTGGCCTTTTTTAACTAAATTAATTGTACAACCTCCAAAACCTCCTCCCATAAGCCTAGAACCAATGATAGATTCGTCTTCTTTTGCAGTATCTACAAGGAAATCTAACTCTTCGCAGCTTACTTCGTATTCTTGCGACAATCCATAATGCGTTTCAAAAAGCAGTTCACCTAAATGTTCGATATTTCCTTTGTCCAAAGCTTCGCAGGCTTTTATGACACGATTAATTTCTTTAACCACAAAATGAACTCTGCTGAAAACTTTCTCAGTCATTTTATCCTTAAGACTTAAAACTTGTTCTTCTGAAGCATCTCTAAAACTTTTTACTTCTGGAAAATGACTTTTTATAATTGATAAACCTTCTTCGCATTCTATTCTTCTAGTATTATACTCGGAAGTAAAAAGCGAATGTTTGACATTAGAATCTAATAAAATCAATGAATAATCTTTAAAATCTGCATTGTGATATTCGAAATCTAAAGTGTTGCAGTCCAATTTTATCACTTTATTTTCAAGACCATGAACGCTTGAAAACTGATCCATAATACCGCAGTTAATACCTACCCAGTGTTCTGCTTTTTGGCCCAATAAAGAAATATCAACTTTTTCAATCTTTAAATCGAAAAGCGATTTGATTCCGAAAATCATGCCGCATTCTAAAGCTGCAGAAGATGATAATCCAGAACCAACTGGAATATTACTGCTGAAAACACAATTGAAACCTTCAAAAGAATATCCATTATCCTGCAATTGTTTGATTACGCCTCGAATATAATTAGTCCAAACTACATCGCTCAATTTTACTTCTTCCGTAAGGTCAATTTCAAATTCTTCATTCAAATCGACAGCAATTATCTTAGAAGTTTTAGTGTTGTTTTTTTCAAAAGCGAAACAAATTACTTTGTCAATTGCAGCTGGTAAAACATAACCGTCGTTGTAGTCGATATGTTCTCCAATAATATTAATTCTTCCTGGAGAAAGTACCGTTTTTTGAGGAGAAGACCCAAAAGATTTCTCAAAAAAAGCAACGGTGTTTTGTATTAAAATATCATTCATTATAAAAGTGAGTGTAATGGTGGTTTTTGAATTTAGTTAGTTCAAATTTTCAAATTTGTAAACTGTTTTTTGCGTATACTCTTCGCCTTTTCTCAAAACAGCATTTGGGAAATGGCTGTGATTGGGTGCATCTGGAAAATTCTGCGTTTCAAAACAAATACCGCTTTGCGCATTGTAATCAACATTTTCTTTTCCTTTTAATTTTCCGAAACAATTTCCTCCTACATATATATGTACACTCGGCTGATCGGTATAAACATCCATTCTCAATTTATTTTTTAAGCTGATTAACTGCGCCACGATTTCCGTTTTAGAATTGACCACAAAAGAATTGTCAATTGGAAACGGACAGTTTTTAGTATTTCTGAAATCAAAATCATGATTGGTTAAATCGGTATAATTTCCAGTTGGAATATTATCTGGATTGGTCTCCAGCATTTTATCCGATTTGATAAACATTTGCTGCTCTAAAACATTTCCATCATGTCCGTCAAGGTTAAAATAACTATGATGTGTCAAATTAATAACAGTATCTTCTGTAGAAACAGCTTTATATTCTAATTTTAATTCGTTTTCTTCAGTCAAAGTATAAGTCAAATAAACGGTCATTTCACCTGGGAAACCTTCGTCTATATGTTCGCTCAAAAGGCTAAAAGTAAGGGATGGATTTTCTCCAGAAATTACGCTTGCAACGTTCCAGATTTTTCTTCCAAATCCCATGTCACCGCCGTGAAGGGTATTTCCGTTATTGTTTTCATCAAGCTTAAAATCGATGCCATTTAGACTAAAAGAAGCTTTATGAATACGTCCTGCATAACGGCCGACAGTAGTTCCAAAATAAGGAGCGCTTGGTAAATTATAAGATTCTAAGTAAGATTCCAGATTATCAAAACCTAAAACCACATCTATCGACTTTCCATTTAAAGGAATTTGGATTGAAGTTACTGTTGCGCCATAGTTGATGACCTGAACTTTCATTCCGTTTTTGTTAGTCAATTCAAAAGAATAAATTTCTTCTTTATTGGGCATTAAACCAAACAATTTGCAATTATGAGTCTCCTTTAAATGCGATATGTGTTTTATTTCCATATAATTTTTACCAAAAATGAAATCCAAAAATAGAAACATTCTTTATCTTTGCATACCAGTACCTACCAGTTTTTAATATTAATAGTCAAAATGACTTTATTGTGAACATTATTTCAATTCAAAATAATATTGGACTTCCAAAATATAAGCAGATTATTCTTTCAATAGAAAAAGCGATTGAAGAGGGCAATTTGAAAAAAGGCGATCGTCTTCCATCTGTCAATAAAGTCTGTTTGGGCTTTTCTTTATCGCGCGATACAGTGCTTCTTGCTTATGACGAATTGAAGAAAAGAGGAATTATTTATGCTATTCCTGGAAAAGGCTATTACGTGAAAAGTGTTGAAATCACTATTACTCAGAAGGTTTTCCTGCTTTTTGACGAGCTTAATATTTTTAAAGAAGATATTTATAATTCGTTTCTAAAAAATATTGGTAAAAATGTTCAGGTTGATATTTTCTTTCATCATTTTAATGTTCAGGTTTTCAAAAAACTGATAAATGACAGCAACGGAAATTATACAAAATATATAATCATGCCGACGAACTTAAACGATATAGTCGATACGATAAAAACCCTACCAGTAAGCGATGTAATTATTTTGGATCAGACCAATCCAGAGTTAAAAATGTTTCCTGCTATTTATCAAAATCACCAAAAAGATATTTTTGATGGATTGCTGAAAGCCAAAAAAAGATTGGAAAAATATAAAAAGCTGATATTAATTTTCCCAGGTTTTAGAGAACCGCCGGGAATGAAACTTGGTTTTGAATCTTTCTGTCAGGAATACAATTATGATTATGAAATTATTTCAGATTTCAGCAATCAATCTATTGCATTAGGAGATTTGTATATTATTCCGCACGACCGAGATTTGCTTTTGGTTATAGAGAATGCCCTAAATCGAAACCTAAAATTAGGAGAAGATTTTGGAATTATATCCTATAATGAAACAGCTCTGAAGAAAATCGCTGCCAACGGAATTACAACCATTTCAACCAATTTTGAATTGATGGGAAAAATTCTGGCCGATATGGTTTTGAAAGGAACAAAAGAGCAGATCGAAAATAGATCTGCTCTTATAGTTAGGAATTCTTTATAGCGCCGTTTCAGTTATAAATTCAGCACAAAATCATTAAGTAATTTTTCTTCGTATTTCTCTTTATTAAAGGTGTATAAATAAGAACCTTTTCGAGAAGACTGCATATCTTTTTCGTCTAATTTATTTAAGATTTCCAAAGAATTAATTTTACTAATGAAGTTTCTTTTGTCCAGTTCTTTGCTCAAAATCGCTTCATACAATTCTAAAAGCTGACGCATGGTAAATTTCTCAGGAAGTAATTCAAAACCAATTGGCTTTACAGAAGTTTTGTAACGAAGTCTCTTAATGGCGTTTTGAACCATTTCGTTATGGTCAAAAATTAAATTTGGCGCATCATTAATTGGAAACCATTCTGCGTGATAATTTTTAATTAATTCAGCATTGTGGTTTTCAATATTAATTAAAGCAAAATAAGAAACCGAAATAGTTCTTTCTACAGGATCACGATCGATTTCGCTGTAAGCATACAACTGCTCCATATAAATATCATTAAGACCAGTATAGGTATTTAATATTCGGATAGCTGCAGCATCTAAAACTTCGTCACGTTTTAAAAATCCTCCAATCAAAGACCATTTTCCTTTCTCGGGTTCGAAATCTCTCTTGATTAAAAGTATTTTCAGACCCTCATTATCGAATCCGAAAATGATGCAGTCAACCGCCAGTAAAACTTTATCGGCAGAACTATAACTATTTAACATATGTAATTAATTTGGACGGTAAATATATAAACTTCTTAAAACGTTTCATAATTTATTAATGTTGATTTTACACTTATGTTAAAACAGCGCGAATAAGAAGTTATGTTACTCGATATTACTTCTAAAGAAAACCAGATTTTTACTTCTTAATCTTCTCAATTTCAAATCAAAATAACGAGTCAAATGTAGAAACATTTTTAAAACAGATCGGTACCCGAAAAATTATTTCATTTTCAAAATTCAAAAAAGAGAATCGTTGTTATCAAACAGATGGTCTTTGTATTTTTTTGTCAATTTTTCAGATTCTTAACTTTTTATTTGTCTGCCTATCTTTTTCCTCAATCCTTTAACGATGCTCATTTCAGAAGCAAAATTATGAAATCTGTTTTTTGCAACCAGTTGTTTTGATAATTTTATTTTTTTATGAGAGTTATTTTTGTTTAAATTTACAAATGTTAAACAAACACTTATAAAAACAAAACTAACATTTTAGAATCCGCAGCCACGCAATTTTCTAAAAACCACAACCAACAACAGATTATGAAAAAACCACTACTAATCTTGTTTGCTATATTTTTTATTCAAACAATTACTGCTCAAAAAGAATCCGTTATTATTTCAGTTAAAAATAATGCAGCGGCTCCGATTATAAATAGAAATATTTATGGTCATTTTGCTGAACATTTAGGACGCTGCATTTATGGTGGATTTTTTGTGGGAGATACTTCAAAAATTCCCAATACAAACGGAGTTCGAAATGATATTATAAAGGCATTAAAAGATTTGAAAATTCCAAACTTAAGATGGCCTGGCGGTTGTTTTGCAGATACGTACCACTGGAAAGACGGGATTGGTCCAAAAGAACAGCGTCCGACAATTGTAAATCAATGGTGGGGAGGTGTAACAGAGGACAATAGTTTTGGCACACATGATTTTTTGAATATGTGTGAACTATTGGGAGCAGAACCGTATTTATCTGGAAATGTCGGCAGCGGCACAGTTCAGGAATTAGCAGACTGGGTTCAGTATACCAATTTTGGAGGAAAAAGTCCGATGAGTGATCTTCGTAAAAAAAACGGAAGAACAGAACCGTGGAAAGTAAAATACTGGGGAATTGGAAATGAAGCTTGGGGCTGCGGTGGTAATATGACTGCAGATTATTATGCTAATGAGTATCGCAAGTTCGCCACTTTTATGGCAGACTGGAACAATACCGGAGGCATTACGAGAATTGCGTCGGGATCTAATAGTTCTGACTACAATTGGACAGAGGTTTTGATGAAAAACATTCCACTGAATATGCTTGGCGGCGTTGGCGTTCATCATTACGCGGTAATCGACTGGGCTAAAAAAGGAGCAGATATTGATTTTACAGAGAAAGAATATTTCCAGACCATGCAGTCTGCCTTAAAAATGGAAGAGTTAGTAACCAAACACGCTGCCATAATGGACAAATATGATCCTGAGAAAAAAGTGGCTATGATAGTCGATGAATGGGGAGGCTGGTATGAAGTTCAAAAAGGAACCAATCCAGGTTTTTTATATCAGCAAAATACGATGCGAGATGCTGTTTTGGCAGGAGCAACTTTAAATATTTTCAATAATCATGCAGATAGGGTTCGTATGGCCAACTTGGCACAATGCGTTAATGTGCTTCAAGCTGTAATCTTAACCGACAAGGCGAAAATGATTACGACACCGACTTATCATGTAATGAAAATGTACAGCGTTCATCAGGATGCAAAATTACTTCCGATTGATTTTAAATCGCCATCTTATAATTTTAATGGAGAAACAATTCCGGCTGTATCTGCATCTGTATCAAAAGATCAAAACGGATTAGTTCATATTTCGCTGGTAAATGTTGATGCTGTAAATAAGAACAAAATAGAAATTGATGTAAAAGATCTTGGTGTTAAAAATTTTACAGGAACTATAATTACGGCGTCAAAACTACAGGATTATAATTCTTTCGAAAATCCGAACAAAATTATTCCTGTTGCTTTTAAAGGTTTTGAGACTAAAAAAGGAAAGCTTGAAATTACAATTCCGCCTTTTTCAGTATTAGTTTTAGAAGGAAAATAATCTTTAATGAATATAAAAATCTCTTACGAAAGAGGAGATTTTTTATTTAAAGGTGAAATAATCGCAGCAGAATAAATGTATTGTTAACATTTATTTTTTGATTGAAAGCTAAAATGCTGTTTTAATGCATTTATAGCAAAAATTAATTACGCAATTTCAATTAAGTGTTTTTTGTACACTTATAAATTATTTATCTCTATATTTGTCAATATTTTAAAAATAAAATTAGAATGAAAAATTATGTAATAGGATTGGACTACGGAACAGATTCTGTTCGCGCGGTGCTGATTGACACTGAGGATGGACAGGAGCTGGCATCGAATGTTTCTCATTACAAAAGATGGAAAAACAAACAATACTGTGACGCCTCGATAAATCAATTTCGTCAGCATCCTTTGGATCACATTGAAGGATTAGAAATTACAATTCAAAATGTTGTAAAAGAAAGCAAAGTTGATCCGTCATTGGTTCGCGGAATCTGTATCGATACAACAGGATCTTCTCCTGTTCCAGTAACAAAAGGTGGAACTCCATTAGCATTAACAAAAGGTTTTGAAGAAAACCCAAATGCGATGATGGTGTTGTGGAAAGATCACACTGCGATAAATGAAGCAAACGAAATCAACGAACTGGCAGTAAACTGGGGCGGAGAAGACGTTACCAAATACGTTGGAGGAATTTATTCTTCAGAGTGGTTTTGGGCAAAAATCCTTCACATTGCAAGACAAGACGAAGCAGTTCGTAATGCAACGCACACCTGGATGGAGCACTGCGATTTAATGACATATTTATTGATTGAAGATAAAGATTTAAAAACTTTCAAAAGAAGCCGTTGCGCCGCAGGACACAAAGCAATGTGGCACGCAGACTGGAACGGACTTCCGCCAGTTGAATTCTTAGAAAAATTACATCCGTATTTAGCACAGCTTCGCGGTAATTTATATGATGAAACGTATACGTCAGATTTAGCTGCTGGAAATCTAAGCAAAGAATGGGCAGATCGTTTAGGACTTTCTACAGAAACAATTGTTGCTGTCGGAACTTTCGATGCACATTCTGGAGCTGTTGGAGCTAAAATTGAAGAAAATACATTAGTTCGAGTTATGGGAACTTCAACTTGTGATATTCTGGTTGGTTCTTATGATGAAGTGGGAACAAAAACCGTTCGCGGTATCTGCGGACAAGTTGACGGTTCAGTTATTCCAGGCTTTATTGGTTTAGAAGCAGGACAATCTGCTTTTGGCGATTTATTGGCTTGGTACAAAGAATTATTGATGTGGCCGACAGAACATTTATTAGGTTCTTCGTCTCTTTTAAATGATACTCAAAAAGAACAATTAAGAGAGGAATTCAGCGATAAATTAATTGTTGAATTAACGAAAGAAGCAGAGAAAATTCCGGTTTCAGAAAGTCTTCCAATTGCTTTAGACTGGATCAACGGAAGAAGAACTCCAGATGCAAACCAAGAATTAAAAAGTGCGATTTCGAACCTTTCTTTAGGAACAAAAGCACCTCATATTTTTAAAGCTTTAGTAAATGCAATTTGTTTTGGAGCAAAGAAAATTGTAGACCGTTTTGAAGAAGAAGGCGTAAAAATTGACAGCGTAATCGGAATTGGCGGTGTTGCCCGTAAATCGCCTTTTATCATGCAGACTTTGGCTAATGTTTTAAACAAACCAATTAAAATCGCAGCTTCTGATCAGACTCCAGCTTTAGGCGCGGCAATTTATGCAGCAGTTGCAGCCGGAATTTATCCGAACGTAATCGAAGCAAGCCAAAAAATAGGAAGCGATTTTGACGGAGAATATTTCCCTCAGACAGATAAAGTTGAAGCGTATCATAAACTGCTTTTAGCGTATGAACAATTAAGTTCTTTTGCAGATCCAAACATTAAAATTTCTCAAAATGAGTTCTCTTTATAAAGATTTAAAACAAGAATGTTATGAAGCCAATATGCAATTAAATGCATTGAATTTGGTGGTTTACACATTCGGAAACGTAAGCGCTGTCGACAGAGAAAATGGTGTTTTTGCCATTAAACCAAGCGGCGTTCCTTACGAAGATTTAAAACCTGAAGATATTGTAATTGTCGATTTTGATAATAACATAATCGAAGGAACTATGCGTCCGTCATCTGACACCAAAACGCATGCTTATTTGTATAAAAACTGGCCAAATATTGGAGGCGTCGCACATACGCATGCTACTTATTCTGTGGCTTGGGCACAATCGCAGCAGGATATTCCGATTTTTGGAACAACGCATGCCGATCACTTAACGGCTGATATTCCGTGCGCACCGCCAATGGCAGATTCTTTAATTGAAGGAAACTACGAACACAATACTGGAATTCAGATTCTAGATTGTTTCAAAGAAAAAAATCTTTCTTACGAAGAAGTAGAAATGGTTTTAATTGGAAATCATGGTCCGTTTGCCTGGGGGAAAAATGCTGCAAAAGCGGTTTACAACAGTAAAGTTTTAGAAGTTGTTGCCGAAATGGCGTACCTGACTTTGCAAATCAACCCAAACGCCCCAAGATTAAAAGATTCTTTAATAAAGAAACATTACAACCGCAAACACGGAAAAGATTCGTATTACGGACAGTGATAGTTTTGTTTCAGGTTTTCTTTGTTTCAAGTTTCAAGTTGTTGGAACGTGAAACTTGGAACGTGAAACATCAAACAAGCAAAATAAAATAATAACATAACAATAAGATTTTCCGCATTTCAGAACCTGAAACCTGAAACAAAGAAAACTTGAAACAAAATAAAAAAATGATAGACATTTCTCAAAAAGAAGTATGGTTTGTAGTAGGAAGCCAGGAATTATACGGTGAAGAAACACTTAGAAAAGTAGCAGAACATTCACAGATTATTGCAAAAGGATTAGACGCTTCGTCTTCAATTCCGGTAAAAGTGGTTTATAAAGATGTGGTAAAATCGCCTTCGCAGATTTTAGATGTTTGTTTGGCTGCGAATTCAGAAAAAAACTGTATCGGAATTATTGCCTGGATGCATACGTTTTCACCAGCAAAAATGTGGATTGGCGGTTTGAGTATTTTGAAAAAACCATTATGCCACTTGCATACACAATACAATGCTGAAATTCCCTGGGGAAGCATCGACATGGATTTCATGAACTTGAACCAATCGGCGCACGGAGATCGTGAATTTGGTTTTATCATGTCTAGAATGCGCAAAAAGCGTAAAGTGGTTGTTGGACATTGGGAAGACGAAAGAGTTCAGAAAAAATTAGGCATTTGGTCAAGAGTCGTTTTAGGATGGGACGAACTTCAAAACCTAAAAGTAGCTCGTATTGGAGATAATATGCGTGAAGTTGCCGTTACAGAAGGAGATAAAGTAGAAGCTCAAATTCGTTTTGGAGTTTCAGTAAACGGATACGATTCTTCAGATGTAACCAAACATATTGAAAAAGTAACAGAAAAAGAATTAAACGATTTATTAGCCGTTTACGAACAATCATATACTTTAACCGATTCTTTAAAAGAAGGCGGTGCACAAAGAAGTTCTTTGGTTGAAGCAGCAAAAATCGAATTAGGATTGAGAGCTTTCCTTGAAGAAGGAGGATTTGGTGCTTTTACAGATACATTTGAAAATCTTGGAGTTTGGAAACAATTACCAGGAATCGCAACACAAAGATTAATGGCCGATGGTTATGGTTTTGGTGGAGAAGGTGACTGGAAAACGGCTGCAATGGTTAGAGCTTTAAAAGTAATGAATATTGGTTTGGAAGGCGGAACTTCTTTTATGGAAGATTACACCTACCACTTCACGCCTCAAAAATCGTATGTTTTAGGTTCTCACATGTTAGAAATCTGTCCTTCTATCGCTGATGGAAAACCTTCTTGCGAAGTACATCCTTTAGGAATTGGTGGAAAAGAAGATCCAGCCCGTTTGGTATTTAATTCGCCTGCCGGAGATGCAATTAATGTTTCATTAGTAGATATGGGAACTCGTTTCCGATTAATTGTAAACGAAGTGGAAGCTATTAAACCAATGGCTGAATTACCAAAATTACCAGTTGCAAGAGTTTTATGGGACTGTAAACCAAACCTTGATATCGCTGCAACGGCCTGGATTTTAGCTGGCGGTGCGCATCATACCGTTTACAGCCAATCGTTAACAACAGAATATATGGAAGATTTTGCCGATATCGCGGGAATCGAATTATTGGTAATTGATGAAAAAACAACGGTAAGAGACTTTAAAGATAAAATTAATGCCAATGAAGCATACTATCATTTGTTTCAACATGGATTGTAATTTTTGAGGGACAAAGGTTCAAAGGTTCAAAGTGGCAAAGGTTCAGAGGTTTTTATCTTGAGTTTAATTTGCTACTTTTAACTTTTAACATCTAACATTTCACAATAACCACAAAATTATCAAATATGAATGTATTAAAACGTTGCGTTTTCGGTTTAAGTCTTTTGAGTCTGGCTGCAGTTTCTGTTCAATGTAAAAGCGATAAAAAAGCAGATACAGAAAAAGTTGCTTCAGATAAAAAAGATTCGTTTACAATCGAAAAATCATCTTACGGAAAAACGGCTAAAGGAGAACAAGTCGACAGCTATAAACTGAAAAACCAAAACGGGATGGAAGTAGATATCATCACTTTTGGCGGTAGAATTACAGATTTAAAAGTTCCGAATAAAGAAGGAGTTTCTGAAAATGTAGTAATCGGATTCAACTCTTTGGCGCAGTACGAAAAAGAAAATCCATTTTTTGGAGCTTTAATCGGAAGATACGGAAACAGAATTGCTAAAGGTAAATTTTCGCTTGACGGAAAAGAATATCAATTGGCAATTAACAACGCGCCAAATGCTTTACATGGAGGTCCGCAAGGATTTTTCAATGTGGTTTGGAAAGCCGATGCCGTTAAATCTGGAGATACAGCTTCTTTAAAATTGTCTTACTTAAGTAAAGATATGGAGGAAGGTTATCCAGGAAACTTAAAGGTTTTTGTGACTTATACATTGACGAATGACAATCAGTTGGAAGTTTTGTATGAAGCAACAACAGACAAAAAAACGGTTGTTAACTTGACACAACATTCATACTTCAATTTATCTGGAGATTTTACCAAAACAATCTTAGATCACGAATTGACATTAAATGCAGATAAATTAGTTCCGGTTGATGCAGATTTGATTCCGACAGGAAAATTAGAAGATGTGGCTGGTACACCTTTCGATTTCAGAAAACCAAAATTAATCGGAAAAGATATCAATGCTAAAAACGAGCAGTTAGAAAAAGGAAAAGGTTACGATCACTGCTGGGTGCTGAACAATCCTGAAAAAGGAAAAACAATCATTGCAAAAGTATACCATGTTGCAAGCGGAAGAGTTATGGAAATGACAACAGATGAACCGGGAATTCAGTTTTACTCTGGAAATTTCCTTGACGGAACTCTGCCAATGCCAAACGGAGGAACTTTTGCACACAGAACAGGATTATGTTTAGAAACAGAACATTATCCAGATTCTCCAAACCAGAAAAATTTCCCAACAACGGTTTTAAACCCGGGAGAAAATTATAAAACGAAAACAACTTTTAAGTTTTCAGTAAAAAAATAATTTTTAGAATTTGTTAATTAGTTCAATTCTCTAGAAAACCTCGAAAGTTATGCTTTCGAGGTTTTTTTATGATTGAAAGTTCCGCCACGAATTACATGGATTAGCACGAATCTCACAATTTCGACGAAGGAGAAATTTCCATAAAAAAATCTGCGACTTTGCGAGATTAAATAATCACAACTTATAAATCTTAACTTAGCAAAAGAAAACAAAAGTAAGATGAAACATCTATTCAAAGCAGCGCTAAATTGGACTTCAAACAAAAATCAAAAAGAACCAGTTTCAAGATCTACTAAAAGCCATCAAATAAAAATTGAAGGAAAACCAATTTTAAATGTCTCGGCAGCAAAAGCATTCAAAGGTGATCCAGACTTACACAATCCTGAAGATTTATTGTTGAGTAGTTTGGTCTCGTGCCACATGATGTCATATTTGTATGTATGCTCTCAAAATGGAATAGAGGTTCTCGAATATTCAGACAATGCCGAAGCAACGCTCGAAGTAAATCCAGATGGAAGCGGGCGTTTTGTTGAGGTAAAATTAAAACCAAAAATTATTATTGCTAATTCAGACAAAATAGAGTTGGCATTAGAACTTCATAAAAAAGCAAATCAATTATGTTTTATTGCTAATTCCTGTAATTTTCCTGTTTTGCATGAGGCAAGTTGTGAGGTTTAAATTTAAAATCTAAAAAATATATTTTCTTAAATAATGTAGGTATAGTCAGCATTCGAAACCGTTGGAACGCAATATAAAAAGATTAACATTAATTAGCGTTATACTAAAATAATTATAAGTTGTATAAATATTCTGTAATAATACGCTACAAAACAATCAAAACAATCAAAACTTTTTAGTAGTTAAAGATACAAAGGAGGAAATTTAAAGGCCTTATCCGTCATTTCTGAATAACACAGTACTAGATGTTTAATTTTGTTTGAAAAATATCTTTTTGTACCAGTTTTTGTCCATACATGGTCTTTCAATAAGCAGAAAAAATATTGAGGATATTAACATTACTAAAAGTATTAATATAGCCGAATAAATTGAAATATTTATAATAGTATACTTTGAAAACGAATATTTCAAAAGAGGATTACCAAACATACTAATAATAGGGTAATGCAGTAAATAAATTGAGTAACACATACCGCCTATGTTTGTAATTAATTTGAAAGAAAGGAATTTGAAAATTTTATGAAACAGGACATAGTAGTAAAGAAAGAAAATACTAGTCAGCTGAATTAATTCCCAAATAAATCTTTGTGAAGTTGATTTAAAATCTTCATTGTCAAAAAGCCATATGATTACAAAGAAGAACAAACCAATTAGATAGTCAAATTTCGTTTTAGGAACCAATGTTGAATTTGAAACGTACAAATCAGTTAGTAGGAAGCCAATTAAAAAATACTGTAAATAATTAACCAAGCTTATAAAATGAACAGGATTAAAATTGAAATGGTTTATGATGGCGAATAATACAGCAGTAAGAAATATAGATAGACGTCTTATTGATAAGGATTTTATAGAAAATAGATATGCTATTAAAGGAGCTAAAATATAAAATTGAACTTCAAGTTCTAGACTCCAAGTAACAGAATTCAATTTAGACATCGTGTGAAAGATAAAATTATGCGAATAAATAATTGAAGCTAAATAGCTTTTTATACCATCACTTAAAGAAATAGTTTTAGCTGCGTAAACTGCTCCAAATAATAATATTGTCATAGTAAGAATGTATGGTGGTTCTAATCGAGATAGTCTTCTTAAAAAATAGTTTTTAAGGTTAACTGGTTTTCCATTGCATATATGAAATTTTGCAAATGGCATACCTAAGATAAAGCCACTAATAGTAAAAAAAAGGGGTACACCTAAATGTCCGTGAGAGAGTAAATGTTTTAAAAAAAAATTGTATGAAGCGTCTATTGTTTGATTTTCATATTTCTCTGTCAGAAAACCATTCAAATGATACAAAACAACGCTTGCAATTGCTATAAATCTTAATCCGTCTATCTCTGGTATAAAGCTACCTGAAGAAGTAATTCTTTTGAACGATAATTGCATTTCTATTAATTTTGGCTAAAAGTAAAAATAAATCTAGGTACATTCCTGAAATCATTCACTTTTTTAATCAAAGGTTATTAAGCATTGATGTTTTCAGGCGCACTATCCTAATAGTAAGTTAAAATATATTAATTAATCCCTAATTTGTTGATGACTGTAATGATTTTGATTAATCAAATTTTTTCAAGTTCAAACCATAGGCTAAATCTAAAGCTTTACAATTTAGATCTTGATGCAAAAAAACTAGAGTTGTTAAAGCTCTCGTTTTACGTCATTCAACCGTTTGTTTATAATTGGCATTGTAAACCATTATAAATGTAAATTTTTTTTATATGACTTATACTATATAAAATCAAAAAACCTCTTCCGTTAAGAAGAGGTTTTTGTACCCGGAGCCGGAGTCGAACCGGCACGGTTTCCCACAGGTGTTTGAGACCAGCGCGTCTACCAATTCCGCCATCCGGGCTTAGCAGACGAAAAATAAATCATTTAATGACTTATTTAACGCAATAGAATGAAGTCATAAATGGCGTCATTCCTTTAACACGGTGCAAATGTAAAAAATAAAATTAAATCAACTACTAAAAATACTTAAATTTTTCCTTTCAGTGTCCAATAAATTTTCTAAATTTGCAGCTCGTTAAAACGAAGCACACACAACTAACTACACCCGAGGCATTTATATGCATTTTGCTTTACCAAAAATTGGGAAGCCAAATAATACAAGTGCAGCGGAGCAAAAACAACAAATTATAATGTCGCACCTAGAACCAGAAGCTAAAATTTTTGCTTGTTCACAAAGTGTTTATCTTGCAGAAAAAATTGCAAAAGAGTACGGAATTCCGTTAGGAAAAGTAACGATGTCAACGTATAGTGATGGAGAATTTCAGCCATCTTACGAAGAGTCAATCAGAGGTTTACGAGTATTCATCGTATGTTCGACTTTTCCAAGTGCAGATAATCTGATGGAATTGTTGTTAATGATTGATGCTGCAAAACGCGCATCTGCAAGACATATTACAGCTGTAATGCCTTATTTTGGTTGGGCAAGACAGGATAGAAAAGACAAACCAAGAGTTCCAATTGGAGCTAAGTTAGTAGCAAACTTACTAACAGCTGCAGGAGCAACAAGAATCATGACAATGGATCTGCATGCAGACCAAATTCAAGGATTCTTTGAAAAACCAGTAGATCATTTATTTGCATCTACAATCTTTTTACCATACGTAGAAAGTTTAAAATTAGAAAATCTAACAATTGCATCTCCAGATATGGGAGGTTCAAAAAGAGCATATGCTTACTCTAAGTTTTTAGAATCAGATGTTGTAATCTGTTATAAACAAAGAAAAGCAGCCAACGTTATCGACACTATGGAGCTGATTGGTGAAGTAAAAGGACGTAACGTAATCTTAGTAGACGACATGATCGATACAGGAGGAACTTTAGCAAAAGCGGCCGACCTTATGATCGAAAAAGGAGCATTAAGTGTAAGAGCAATTTGTACACACGCTATATTATCGGGCGGTGCGTATGAGAAAATCGAAAACTCGAAATTAACCGAGTTAATCGTAACAGATTCTATTCCGTTAAAGAAAGAATCTAACAAAATAAAAGTGGTAAGCTGCGCACCTTTATTTGCTGAGGTTATGCAAATGGTTCACCACAATAATTCCATCAGTGGAAAATTTATAATGTAGAAGCAGTAGGCTGCAGGCTTTAAGCCGTAAGCTTTGTTTCTCATTTTAAAAAAGCCTAAAGCTTATTGCTTAAAGCTTACAGCAAAACAGAATATTTATTTAATAACTATATTTTTTTACAATGAAATCGATTACAATTAAAGGATCAGAAAGAGAAAGCGTGGGCAAAGTGTCAACTAAAGCCTTACGTAATGCTGGACAGGTTCCTTGCGTTTTATACGGAGGAAATCAGGCAGTACACTTCTCAGCAGACGCTGCTGCGTTCAAAAACTTGGTTTACACTCCAAACGCTCACACAGTTGTGATCGAACTTGGAAAAGGAAAATCATTCAATGCAATTTTGCAAGATATCCAAGTTCACCCAGTATCTGACAGAATTTTACACATTGACTTCTTCCAATTATTTGATGAGAAAGAAATCACTATGGAAGTTCCTGTAAAAATCGTTGGTACATCTAAAGGTGTTCTTGCGGGTGGTGTTTTACGTTTAAACACTCGTAAATTAAAAGTTAAAGCTTTACCTAAAAATCTTCCTGATTTTGTTGAAGCTGATATTACTCCACTTGAAATGGGTAACAAATTGTACGTTACTAAAGTTGGTGCTCCAGAATACAAAATTATGCACCCAGACAACACAGTTGTTGCTCAAGTAAGAATTTCTCGTGCTGCTATGAAAGCTGCTCAAGAAGCTGCAAAAGCTGCAAAAGCTCCTGCAAAAGGAAAGAAAAAATAATTTTTTTCAACTCAATACAAAAAGCATCAATCGAAAGGTTGGTGCTTTTTTTTAGGTTCTAAGTTTCTAAGCTGCTGAGGTCCTAAGATTGTTTGTCGTTGTCAGGCTGAGCGAAGTCGAAGCCTTTTTCATCTTGCAGTTCGTTTTTTAGGAATAAAAAAATCCGATTGCGCTTCGCAATCGGATTTTTAGATTTATACACTATTAGGTGCTTTGATATCAATCAATAATTATTTTTTATCAATTAATTTTTGAACAAGTTCTTTTAACTTTTCGATATCTTTTTGCTGCTGATCAATCTGAGATTGTTGTTTTTCAATTTGAGATTGTTGTTCCTGAACGGCTTTAACCAAAGGCACAACAAATTCTGAATATTTCACAGCATAGAAATTCTTATCAGTTTGAGGTTTTACCACACCGCTGAATTCGTAATTAATTTCGTTTGCAGCAGCCTCAACTTCCTGAGCAATAAATCCAGTTTGTAAATCCGTAATCCCAGTTCTCATATGGTATGTAACAGGACGTAATTTACTTATAAAATTTAATCCAAAGGGACTATCGTTAATGTCTTTCTTCAAACGGGAATCTGAATATTTAAACCATTCTGAATAACCGCCTATACTTCCTATACTGCTATTTCCTATTACTACCGAATTATCACCATTACCTACGGCATTGTGTCCTATTACAATTTGGTTCGTTGGGTTGTCTTGTGATGGTCGCGTATTGGCACCAATAAAAACAGAATTATTTGATTGTGTTACATTACCAGTTCCAGTGCCATAGTAGTAACCGCTCTGATATCCCATAGCGACATTGCTATTACCATTTGTCATGTAGCGAAGAGACTGCATTCCGTATGCACTATTAGTGTTTCCGGTTATATTATTAAACATTGCATAAGTTCCAGTTGCAGTATTCATATATCCTGATGTGTTACTGGTAAGTGCTTGTACACCTAGTCCAGTATTTGAGTGCCCGTTTATATTACCTTGAAGGGTATAGTGTCCCATCCCTACATTGTTATATCCAGTAGTATTTGCATTTAATGTATGGGCTCCCATTGCAGTATTCAAACTTCCTGTAGTGTTTTTTTGAAGAGCTTGTCCCCCAAATGCTGTATTGGTCAAAGCATCATTAAAATTAACAAAAGCACTTTCTCCAAAAGCAACACTAGTTAATCCTATTCTTCCAGACATAATGCTATTTCGTTTAAAAACAAGGTCTTGGTTATTTGTTGTGCCTAAAAAATTATTTGCTGCTACGGTATTAGCATTTCCAGTAATTTTCCAATCAGCAGGTCCCCATGCTGGTTTTCCTGCTATTGTTTGGAGGACTTGATCATCTGTACCAGGTATAATGTTAACTTCTGCATCGGCAATTGTTGCTCCTGTGCCTTTTACTTCGAGAACTGCTGGAGTCTTAGTGGTTATGTCTTTCTTTGCAATATCAATTGTAATATCAGCATCTAATACTTTTCCAGTACCTGCTACAGTAAGTGCGGTGCTTCCTGCTTTTATATCATATTTATCTAATGAAGCGAGTACTGCAGGTTTGAGATCTACCGTTCCAGCTATTCCATTTACAGTTGTGGTAAGGCTGGTGCCAGTTAATGTGCCTCCTACTATGTTAACTACAGGTGTAGATACTGCAATTCCATTTACACTACTCGTTAGGGTATTTACTGTATTTGTTAATACGTTTTTTGTTGGTGAATTAATAATGTAATTGTCATTTACAGATCCTGTTCCAGAAATTGTAATATTTGTACCTGCTTTAATTTTACCCGCAATTTGACTGATGTCTAATTTGGTTGGTACCAGACTACTTTCATTTACATAATCTAAAGTCCCTGTTTGTGTATTAATGGCAAGTGAAGTTATTGTTTCTTTAATATCTACATTTGTACCTTCTTCATTTTTATAAGAAGCAATTGTATTTCCTATTGTAACAACTGGAGTTACTTCTGTAGTAGTTTCAGCATCTTTAGCTATAGCAGATAAGTCAATTGTTGTTGGTACGCCATTCTCACTGTTATAAGTAAGAGTGTGAACGTTTGAAGTTACGCCGTTTTCAGTTTTTGTAGTTACTACATCTTGTAAATTTGTAACGGTTTCAAAGACATCGACAGAAGTTCCTTTCTCATTTTTATAAGAAGCGATTTTGTTTCCATCTGTAAGAACATCAGAAATTACAGTTGTAGTCTCTGAGTCTTTTGCAGCAGCAGATAAGTCAATTGCTGTGGGTACGCCATTCTCACCTTTATAAGTAAGGGTGTGCACGTTTGAAGTTACGCCGTTTTCAGTTTTTGTAGTTACTACATCTTGTAAATTTGTAACGGTTTCAAAAACATCAACAGAAGTTCCTTTCTCATTTTTATAAGAAGCGATTTTGTTTCCATTTGTAAGAACATCAGAAATTACAGTTGTAGTCTCTGAGTCTTTTGCAGCAGCAGATAAGTCAATTGTTGTTGGTACGCCATCCTCACCGTTATAAGTAAGAGTGTGTACGTTTGAAGTTACGCCGTTTTCAGTTTTTGTAGTTACTACATCTTGTAAATTTGTAACGGTTTCAAAGACATCGACAGAAGTTCCTTTCTCATTTTTATAAGAAGCGATTTTGTTTCCATCTGTAAGAACATCAGAAATTACAGTTGTAGTCTCTGAGTCTTTTGCAGCAGCAGATAAGTCAATTGCTGTGGGTACGCCATTCTCACCGTTATAAGTAAGAGTGTGTACGTTTGAAGTTACGCCGTTTTCAGTTTTTGTAGTTACTACATCTTGTAAATTTGTAACGGTTTCAAAGACATCAACAGAAGTTCCTTTCTCATTTTTATAAGAAGCGATTTTGTTTCCATCTGTAAGAACGTCAGAAATTACAGTTGTAGTCTCTGAATCTTTTGCAGCAGCAGATAAGTCAATTGTTGTTGGTACGCCATTCTCACCGTTATAAGTAAGAGTGTGTACGTTTGAAGTTACGCCGTTTTCAGTTTTTGTAGTTACTACATCTTGTAAATTTGTAACGGTTTCAAAAATATCAACAGAATTTCCTTTCTCATTTTTATAAGAAGCGATTTTGTTTCCATCTGTAAGAACATCAGAAATTACAGTTGTAGTCTCTGAGTCTTTTGCAGCAGCAGATAAGTCAATTGCTGTTGGTATGCCATTCTCACCTTTATAAGTAAGGGTGTGCACGTTTGAAGTTACGCCGTTTTCAGTTTTTGTAGTTACTACATCTTGTAAATTTGTAACGGTTTCAAAGACATCAACAGAAGTTCCTTTCTCGTTTTTATAAGAAGCGATTTTGTTTCCATCTGTAAGAACATCAGAAATTACAGTTGTAGTCTCTGAGTCTTTTGCAGCAGCAGATAAGTCAATTGTTGTTGGTACGCCATTCTCACCGTTATAAGTAAGAGTGTGCACGTTTGAAGTTACGCCGTTTTCAGTTTTTGTAGTTACTACATCTTGTAAATTTGTAACGGTTTCAAAAATATCAACAGAAATTTCTTTCTCGTTTTTATAATCAGCAATTTTATTACCAGTAACAGTTGGTGTTAAAGTTGTAACTGTTTCTGTATTTTTTATCTGTTTAAGAATGTCAATATTTGTTTTGTTCTTATTTTCATCCGTATAAGTTAGTATGTTTTCGACAGGATCATAAACTAAAGTTGTTATTGTTTCGGCTCCAGAAACTGCAATTTTATACCATTTGTCAATGTACCAGTAGTAATAACCTGGTGTTACGTCTGAAACTAAGGCATTGTTGAAAACCAGTAAACTATTAATGTTTCCATTCGTAATTGTTGTGTTATCTGTCGATCCTGTTAGATAAACTCTAGGAATTAAAACTCCTTTATCCGAAGCAACAATCTCTAGCTGGGAAGATGTCTTTGGTGTAAGTGTTCCAATGCCTACTTGAGAATAGGCGCTATAGCTGGCTAGTACAAAAAGCAAAGGCAGAAATTTATTTTTCATAGCATATTTGTTAATTATAGGGATTAGAATTGTTAAAGAGTCCCTTTGTTAATGCACAAATTTCTTTTTATGTCTACCGCAATTTTACCTCAATATGTTTTTTTTTAAACATATTAAGGTTTTTTTGTAAGATTAGTTTTATTTTAATAATTCTTGTTTTTTAGTTTCTTATGATAGAAAATTATCATGTAAGCGAATTAATTTCTTAATTAAGTTTATTTTTGCCAAATGATAAAATGGATAACAAACCTGTTTTCATCAACACCAAAAGAAGAGAACATATACAATATGAAAAAATATTTAATCGTAGGATTAGGAAATATCGGAGCCGAATACGTAAATACAAGACATAATATCGGATTTAAAGTGCTGGATTTTTTAGCCAAAAAAGAAGGTCTTTCATTTGAAACTGTAAAAATGGGTACGCTGGCAGAATATAAGTTTAAAGGACGAACATTCTTTCTTCTAAAACCGAACACATACATGAATTTAAGCGGTAAAGCCGTAAAATATTGGATGGACAAGGAGAATATTCCTTTAGAAAATATATTGGTTATTACAGACGATTTAAACCTCTCATTTGGAACTATCAGGATTAAACCAAAAGGAAGCGATGGCGGTCACAACGGACTTAAAAACATCAATTTAGTTTTGAACACACAGCAATACACTCGTTTTAGATTTGGTATTAGTGATCAATTTAAAAAAGGACAGCAGATAGATTACGTTTTAGGAGAATGGAATGCAGAAGAAGAGGCAAAATTACCGGAACGTTTAGAGACTTCTGCAGAAATTATCAGGACTTTTGGAACTGCAGGATTAGAGAATACTATGACTACATTTAATGGAAAATAAAGATTTACAAGTCTTTAACTCGTAAAAAATGAATTTATCAATTAATTAAATTGAATTATAACGAAATAGTATTTTCAATTCCAAAGTTAAATGTCTAAATTTGGAATAAATTATTATAAACCATAAAAATCCTAATATCATGGCTTTTGAATTACCACAATTACCATATGCATATGATGCATTAGAACCACATATTGATGCTCGTACAATGGAAATCCACCATTCTAAACATCACAATGCATATACGACAAATCTTAATGCAGCTATCGCTGGGACAGATTTAGAGGGGAAAACAATCGAAAATATCTTAATCAACTTAGATAAATCTAACGCGGCAGTTCGTAATAATGGTGGAGGTTTCTACAACCACAATTTATTCTGGACAGTTATGTCTCCAGACGGAGGCGGATTGCCAACAGGAGATTTATTAGCTGCAATCGAAGCTTCTTTTGGAACTTTCGAGGAGTTTAAAGCAAAATTTGCTAAAGCTGGAGCAACACAATTCGGTTCAGGATGGGCTTGGTTAACAGTTCAAAAAGGAGGAAAATTAGAAGTTGTAGGTACTCCAAATCAAGATAATCCATTAATGCCGGAAGTTGCTGGTAACGGTGGAACTCCAATCTTAGGAATGGACGTTTGGGAACACGCTTACTACTTAAACTATCAAAACAGAAGACCAGATTATATTGAAGCTTTCTTCAGCGTAATTAACTGGACAGAAGTTGCTAGAAGATTTGCATTAGACAAATAGTCTATTCAAAGAAAATAGAATAAAGAAAAGAGACGAATAACCTAAAAGTTATTTGTCTCTTTTTATTTTTACCACTTTCCGAAAAAGCTGTTTATATCAAAATAATATTTAATTTCTTCTCCTTTTTCATTTGTTAGGTTCAAGACATCATAATGTTTGTTTCCTTCGTTTATTAGAGCTTGGCCATTTATTTTACAATTCGGACAAAGCTTTCTTGCGATTTGATACTCTTCTGGGATACTATTTACTTTGATCGCATTTTTTATTGAACTGCCATCCTTAATTGATTTATTTTTAGCAGAAGAATTTTTAGTTTCATTTTCAGAAACTTTTTTATTTCCGTTATTACTCTGGTTTTCAACAGAAGTGCTGTCTGATGCTTTTTTTGTTTTGGCTCCAGAACAATTAAATAGAAATAAACTTAAAAAAATGATAAAAGCAGTTTTGGCGAATTGTTTCATAAGAAGCTTGGTTTTGGTTGAAACAATATTATAAAATTTATTCCAATAAAAAAGGTGGAATCTCTTCCACCTTTTTTGCCCCAAATCTACCATAAACTTAACCTACTAATGTTATGGTTTAGTAAATGTATGACAGGTATTTTTGTAAAAAAAACTTTTTAGATAAAAGGTAAGGAAATCCGATAAATGGAATATAATTAATTGATACAGTAATAGTTGGTATTTGTTCCAATAAAAAAGGTGGAATCTCTTCCACCTTTTTTGCCCCAAATCTACCATAAACTTAACCTACTAATGTTCTGGTTTGATAAATGTATGGCAGGTATTTTTGTAAAAAAAACTTTTTAGATAAAAGGTAAGGAAATCCGATGAAGAGAATATAAATTGTTGTTTTAGAAATATTTGAGTTTATTCCAATAAAAAAGGTGGAATTTCTTCCACCCTTTTTGCCCCAAATCTACCATAAACTTAACCTACTAATGTTATGGTCTCTCAAAAGTATTGTAGCTTTTCAATTTCACCAAACAAACAGGATGAACGGCAAAAAAAACCGATGAAATGCACTATTTAACCTTTTGTTAATACTTTTTTAATAAGCTCGCGCGTCTTTTCCTTCATAAAAATTCATAAATGCACGGTTTACAACACGGTTTCCGCCTGGGGTAGGATAGTCACCTGTAAAATACCAGTCTCCTAAATTTTTAGGGCAGGCAATATGTAAATCTTCTACTTTTTGAAAAATGATTTTTACCTCTGCATTAATTTCTGGCGAACTTAACATTTCAGCAATTTTATCTGAAATCTCTTCTGGAGTAAATTGATCATAAATTGCAGTTACATAATTTACTACATCTTTATCGTCAAAGTTTTCTTGTGCTTTACATTTAGCGTAAACTTCGTCAACAATATGATATAAGTTTCTTTCTTTTAATAAAGTCAATGCAGCTCTAAAAGCAACAAGGCCTTCCAGTTTTGCCATATCAATTCCGTAACAATCTGGATAACGAATTTGCGGTGCAGATGAAACAATAACAATACGCTTTGGTTTCAAGCGATCCATCATCTTAATAATACTCATTTTAAGAGTTGTACCACGAACGATACTGTCGTCAATGATAACTAAGTTGTCTTCTAGTTTAATTACGCCGTAAGTAACGTCGTAAACGTGTGCAACTAAATCATCACGGCTGCTGTCTTCGGTAATAAAGGTTCTAAGTTTAGCATCTTTAATGGCAACTTTTTCTGTACGTATTTTTACAGCTAAAAGTTCCTGAAGCGTTTCTGCAGTCAGCGTATTTCTGTTTTCTAAAATATAATTGTTTTTTCTTTGGTTTAAGAAATCCTGAGCAGCTTCAACCAAACCATAAAATGAAGTTTCTGCTGTGTTTGGAATGTATGAGAAAACTGTATTATCTGTATCGCTGTCGATAGCTTTAAGAACTGCAGGTAAAATTAATTTTCCTAAATTTTTACGTTCTTGATAAATTTCAGCATCACTTCCTCTTGAGAAATAAATTCTTTCAAACGAACAAGCTTTTTTAACGGTAGGTTCCAAGATTTGATTCATAGAAACTTTACCGCTTTTCTTAATGATTAAAGCGTTTCCTGGTTCGATTTCCTGAACACTTTCAAAAGGTACATTAAACACAGTTTGAATAACTGGTCTTTCAGAAGCTACAACAACTACTTCGTCATCTTGATAAAAATAAGCTGGACGAATTCCTGCTGGATCTCTAAAAACAAATGCATCACCATGACCTAGTAAACCAGCCATTGCGTAACCTCCATCTAAATTTTTAGCCGAACGAGCTAATATTTTAGCAATATCCAAACGCTCAGCAATTACTGGAGAAGCTTCTCTTTTAGAATAGCCTTCTGTTTTACAATCTTGGTACAATTGCATTACTTCCTTATCTAAGAAATGACCAATTTTTTCCATTACCGTAACCGTATCCGCCATTTCTTTTGGATGCTGTCCAAGTTCAACTAGGTTTTCGAAAAGTTCTTTAACATTTGTCATGTTGAAGTTTCCTGCCAAAATCAAATTACGGTGCATCCAGTTGCTTTGACGTAAAAATGGGTGAACGCTTTCGATGCTGTTTTTTCCAAAAGTTCCGTAACGAACGTGTCCTAAAAACAATTCGCCAACATAAGGAATTTGTGATTTTATTTTATTGATGTCGTCACCAATTTCAGGCTGTGCTTTTAATTCTTCGCTGATTCTCTCATTGATTTGTTTAAAAACATCTTGTATCGGCTGTGCATGATTAGAACGAACTCTGCTGATGTAGCGTTGTCCAGGTTCAACATCCAATTTAATGCTTGCAAAACCAGCACCGTCTTGTCCACGGTTGTGCTGTTTTTCCATCATTAAATACATTTTCTGAATTCCGTAGAAAGCAGTTCCGTATTTTTCTTTATAATATTCAAGCGGTTTAAGAAGTCTAACTAAGGCTATACCACATTCGTGTTTTAAAGCGTCGCTCATTGTTTTTTGTATTTGTGTTGTTGTAAGTTGTGTGTATTAACGTAATAAAAAAGCCCCGTTTTATCGAGGCTTTTGCGCATTATATTTCTATGTCAAACTGAGTTAACGACTTAAATTGCTGTAATCGAATCGCTACTTCTGCTTTACTTAATGTTTCCATCCTTTCAGTTCCAAATTTCTCTACGCAGAACGAAGCTAAATTTGAACCGTAAATAATTGCATTTTTCATATTGCCAAACGAAATGTTTTCGCTTTGCGCAATAAATCCTGAGAAACCACCTGCGAAAGTGTCTCCAGCTCCAGTTGGATCAAAAACTTCTTCTAATGGTAAAGCAGGCGCAAAGAATACTTCTCTATTATGGAATAAAAGTGCTCCGTGTTCTCCTTTTTTGATCACCACGTATTTTGGTCCCATGTCTTGGATTTTGGCAGCCGCTTTTACTAATGAATATTCACCAGAAAGTTGTCTTGCTTCTTCATCATTGATTGTAATAACATCTACACGTTTAATAACGTCTAATAATTCAGGAAGAGCGCAGTCCATCCAAAAGTTCATTGTATCTAATACAACTAATTTTGGTTTTTTCTCCATTTGATCTAAAACACTGCTTTGTACTAAAGGATGTAAGTTTCCTAGCATCACAACATCAGCATCTTTATAGTTTTGAGGAACTTTTGGCTGAAAATCAGCTAAAACGTTTAGCTCAGTAACCAATGTATCTCTAGAGTTTAAATCGTTATGATACAATCCGCTCCAAAAAAACGTTTTACCGCCTTTTACAATTTCGATACCAGAGATATCAATATTTTTTGAAGTTAATAAATCTAAATGTTCTTGAGGAAAATCGTCGCCAACTACAGAAACTATGGCCGATTGCAAGTTAAAAAAGGATGCTGATAAACCAATATACGTTGCAGCACCACCTAATATTTTATCTGTTTTTCCGAAAGGAGTTTCAATCGCGTCGAAAGCAACTGTTCCAACAATCAATAATTTATTCATTTTATGAATTTCGAATTAGGGTGCAAAGATACTTTATAAGTTACAATATTGCAACGGTTTAGGTTCTCAAAATTTTCTTAAAAAAATAATATCGATTGCGGATGTAATTATAGTGTAAATGAATGAATTATATTTTGTTTTGTGGAGTGCTTAAAATATGTTTTCTGGATTTAAATTGCAAGTTTTATTTTTGGAAAAAAAGCAACATTTTATCTTAGCTTTCTGAATGAAGATGATTTTCTTTTTCAAGTTAAAACAATAATATTTTTTTGCATATGATTGCTTTATTTATTTTATACTTTTAATCCAATTGATGGCATCCTTCATAGGTTCTTCAGAGTCAGAAAATGCGGTATTGTGCCCTAAGTTTGGAAATAATTTATATTCGTAATGTTTTCCTTTAGATTTTAGTACATCAAGATATTCGATTGATAGCTTTACGGGAACTTGAATATCTTTACCGCCAAAAATCCAGATTCCTGGAATCGATAATTTAGCTAGAATGTCTTTGGGATCTGTATCAATAAACTCATATTTATCAGGGTCATTGAATACATGTTTTCTTGCCTCTTCTTCTGAGTGCGTATCCCAAAAATTATTGTCTCCATTTGTAAAAAATTGGAACCTCAATTGTTCTTTAACCGTTATAAGGGCTCCGCTAAATATTGTCATAAATTTAACTTTGTTATTTTTCTCTGCGGTCAATGGAATTATCCATCCAGCTTGGCTGCCTCCTATTAAACCTATTGGTATTTTATCATTTGATAAATATTTAGACAAACTATTTACGGCAGCACTGGCATCTAAAGACAAAAGATTTAGATTGGAGAAATCAACATTGTTAGTTCCTACTTCAGGTCCGGCATATACACCGCCTGATTCTCCGACTCCGCGTTTGTCATACGTTAAAACTGCAATTCCATCATTAGCTAGAGTTGCAGCAAAGTTTATCATTCTTTTTTCTTGTCCAGATCCATGAATAATCACAACGGCTGCCTGTGTTTTTTTAGGTGTAAAAATAGTACCAGAGAGTGAAATTCCTTCACTAACAAATTTTATTTCCTTCTTAGTAAAGGCTGGCTGGATTGCTGATGCATAATCAGTAACAAAAAACAACAACAATAAAAGAGAATAGCTGCATGTTTTTTTTGCTCTTAAAAAGTGTTTGAAAACTAACTTTTCTTTTTTCATTTTTATAGTTGATATTTCTTATCAAAATAATTCTTTAAAACGCCAACCTGAATCAAAATCATAAAAGGAACAATTAAAACAGCATACATTATATTTTTGGAGAAATGAATTCCCGAAAACGCAGTTGTAATTTTGTCTGTATAGACTTTTCCAATTTCCAAATTGTTTTCTGAAACTGAAAAGAAAGATAAATAAATTACCAACGCAACTATGGCAGTTCCAATGAAAATCCAAACGGGTTTAGAAATCAAAGGCTTGTATGCTTTAAGTTTTCTTTGTTCTAAAACCAGAACTTCACTCATTATTTTGGAAGTAAAATCTATAGATGGTGACTGCAGTTTTTCCTCAGCCATCATTTTATCAATAAGTTGTTCCATATTTTTATCGCTCTCTTTCATAACATTCTATTATTTCTGGTTCTAACTGCTGTCTCAAAATTACGGCTAATTTTTGTCTGCTTCTAAATAATTTTACTTTCGCATTGTTTGCCGATATATTCATTATTTTTCCGATTTCTTCCAAATTCTGATCATCAAAATAAAATAAAGTCAAAAGGAAATTTTCGTCACTTGGTAATAAATTTAAACATTTTTGAATCGTCTGCTTTCGTTCTTTTTCTTCTAAAGCGCTCAAAGCATTGTCCATTGTTTTAATTAAATGCGAAGAAAAATCATCTATAGAAATATTTAAATCGTCTTTTTTACTTTTCTTCAATCTGTCGAGGCAGGTATTGTAAGCAATTTTATAAATCCATGTCGAAAATTTAGAATCCCCTTTAAATTTAGAAAGAGAACTATAGATCTTGATAAAAGTATCTTGTGCAACTTCTTCTGCCTCTTCTCGGTTTTTAACCATTTTGAGTGCCAAGGTAAAGATCATATCCTTATAACGATCTACAAGAACGGCAAAAGCATTGGTGTCGCCTTGCAGAACTTTGTCGATATAATGTTGATCATTTATTGTACTCATATTATATAGGACGACAGTTTATTTGTTTAGGTTACAAGAATTTTAAAAAATAAATTTCAATTTTTAAACTCCAAATTCCAATTGGCTTTCTGAACTTGGTCAAAGTTTTAAACTTTGACCAAGTTTGTACCGTGAAAATACATTCAAAATTAACTGATTATCAGTGTATTTTGGGATTTGGGATTTAAAAATTGAAAATTTTTGCCAAAACTTGTAACCTGAATTTGAAAACCTTCGTCATATGGAGTATCAATCAATTAAAAACGTAAATATTATGGACAAAATTTTTATTCCAATCAGCTTTTTCTTAATGATCTTCGGGATCGTTTATTTAATTTATTCAACTAGAAACAGGGAACGTTTGGCACTTATAGAAAAAGGTGTCGATGCCAGCATCTTTATGCAGGGAAAAGGAAACGGAGTACCAGCCTGGAAAATCTTTGTGGTAAATCTGGCATTCTTATTAATAGGCAGCGGAGTGGGAATTTTTATTGCCTTATTAATTACCACTTATACTTCTTTGAATGACGGGGCAGTTTATCCTTCAATTATTTTCATAATGGCAGGTATCGGACTTTTAACTGGATTTAAAACAGCAAAAGATTTAGATAAAGAATAAGTAAGAGTTTAAGTTAGTATAAAAAACGCATCAATAGTTGATGCGTTTTTTTTATTCTTTAGATCCTATAGTTTCGTAGTAAACATCTACAGAAAGTTTGGGCTGCATAGATGCCATTACGGCAAGTTCATCGCAGCGTTCGTTTTGCGGGTGATTGTTGTGGCCTTTTATCCATTTAAAGTCAACTTGATGTTTTCTATACACAATTAAAAAGCGTTTCCATAAATCAGGATTTTTTCTGCCGGCAAATTTCTTTTTTTCCCAGCCTATAACCCATTTTTTTTCTACAGAATCAACGACATATTTAGAATCAGAAATTACAAGGACTTTCATATTTGGCTTTTTCAGTTTTTCTAAACCGACAATTACAGCCAAAAGTTCCATTCTATTATTAGTAGTAAGCCGAAAACCTTCGTAAAATTCTTTTTTGTGCGGTGTTCCAACCAATTCCATGACTACGCCGTAACCTCCGTTTCCAGGATTTCCTTTTGCTGCGCCATCTGTATATATATGTACTTCGTGAGTCATTTATTTAGAGTGTAGATTTTAGATTTTAGATTGCAGATTTCTGCGAACTAAAATTGGAATTTGGAATTTAAATTTTGGAATTTGAATCTTCCAGAATTTTATGGATAATCTCAGGAAAATGTGTTTGTTCCAGCTCATGAATCTTTTCTGCAACAGTTTCCGGCGTGTCTTCGTCTGTTAAAGCTACATTGGCTTGGAAAATAATACCGCCTTCGTCATAATTTTCATTTACATAATGAATAGAAATTCCGGTTTCTTTTTCTTTATTATTTACTATAGCCCTGTGAATGTGCATTCCGTACATACCTTTTCCGCCATATTTAGGTAAAAGTGCAGGATGGATATTTATTATTTTATTTGGATATTGTTCGATTATGTTTTCTGGAAATTTCAATAAGAAACCAGCCAATACGATCAAATCCGGGTCGATTTTTTGTATTTTTTGTAATACATTTCGCTCTAAAAGTTCGTTTTTTGAGAAGATTTCGACTGGAATTTGATGATTTTTTGCTCTGTCAATAACTTTTGCCGAGGCATTATTTGTAAAAATCGAAACCACCTTTGCAATTTCAATGTTCGAAAAATATTTTATAATGTTCTCTGCGTTAGTTCCTGATCCTGAGGCAAAAACGATAATTTTTTTCATAATAGAATTTATTTTGAGAATGCAAAAAACGGAATAAAAAACGAAAATAAATAGCTTTAAAAGACCTTTCTTGAAATTAATTTTATAAATTAGTGTCACATTTATAAACTAAATAGTTGTTTTAAAATAAAGTTTTTTATTTTTGCCAACAAATTAAATTCTAAAATTAAAGATTATGTCAGACATTGCATCAAGAGTAAAAGCGATTATCGTAGACAAATTAGGTGTTGACGAAAACGAAGTTGTAACAGAAGCAAGCTTCACTAATGATTTAGGAGCTGACTCATTAGACACTGTTGAGCTTATTATGGAATTCGAAAAAGAATTTGATATTCAAATTCCAGACGATCAAGCAGAAAACATTGCTACTGTTGGTCAAGCTATTTCTTATATCGAAGAAGCTAAAAAATAATAATACCACACCCGATTTCTAAAAATACCCAATTTTTGAAATTCCAAATTCCGATTGGATTTTGATTTTTGATTTTTGAAATTTTTAAGAGTCGGGTGTTATTATTTTTTTTAAATTTTAAAGTTCGATTGATTTTCAATCAAAAAGATATATTTATATTGTAATTCCCATGGCTCTTAAGTAACAATACGTTAAGAAAGCGTGGGTTTTATTTGTTTAAAGTACAAAACACATATTTATGGCATTAAGGCGAGTTGTTGTAACAGGATTAGGTGCACTTACTCCTATCGGGAATAATATCCAGGAATACTGGGATGCACTTGTGAATGGGGTTAGCGGAGCGGCTCCTATAACATATTATGATACAGAAAAGCATAAAACGAAATTTGCCTGCGAAGTAAAAAACTTCAATATTGAAGACTACATGGATCGCAAGGAATCTCGTCGATTAGATAAATTTGCACAATACGCAATTGCTGCCAGCGATGAAGCTATTAAAGATGCTGGAATTACCAATGATAATGTAAACAAACAAAGAGTTGGTGTTATCTGGGGAGCAGGAATTGGAGGTTTAGAAACTTTCCAAGACGAAGTAATGTATTATGCTAAAGGTGATGGAACTCCAAAGTTCAATCCGTTTTTTATCCCTAAAATGATTGCCGATATCGCTCCAGCGCATATTTCTATGCGTAATGGCTATATGGGACCAAATTATACTACGGTTTCTGCTTGTGCATCTTCTGCAAATGCATTAATCGACGCTTTCAACTACATTCGTTTAGGAATGTGTGATGTTATTGTTTCTGGTGGTTCTGAAGCAGCAGTTACAATTGCAGGTATGGGAGGTTTTAGTTCTATGCACGCTTTATCTACAAGAAATGAAAGCCCGGAAACAGCTTCAAGACCTTTTGATGCAACCAGAGATGGTTTCGTTTTAGGTGAAGGAGCAGGAGCTTTGGTTCTTGAAGACTACGAACATGCTAAAGCTAGAGGTGCAAAAATCTATTGTGAAATTGGCGGAGGCGGAATGTCGTCTGATGCTTATCACTTAACTGCACCACATCCAGAAGGAATTGGAGTAATTGCCGTAATGGAAAATACTTTGAGAGACGCTGGAATGACTCCTGAACAAGTTGATCACATCAATACTCACGGAACTTCAACTCCATTAGGAGACGTTGCTGAGTTAAAAGCGATCAGCAAAGTTTTTGGAGAACATGCTAAAAACATCAACATTAATTCAACAAAATCAATGACAGGACATTTACTTGGTGCTGCCGGAGCTATTGAGGCAATTGCTTCTATTTTGGCTATGCAGCATGGAATTGTTCCTCCAACGATTAACCATACAGTTGTTGACGAAAATATTGATCCATCATTAAACCTTACTTTAAACAAACCTCAAAAAAGAGAGGTTAATGTTGCTATGAGTAATACATTTGGTTTTGGTGGACACAATGCTTGTGTATTGTTTAAAAAATTAGCTGACTAATTTCTGTATATGAATATTATCAAAAAAATATTTTCTAAATCCCGTTCTCTAGAAGACGGGATTTTTTTTGACACTATTCAGAAAATTCTTGGTTTTCAGCCTTCTAGCATCGATTTTTATAAGAGAGCTTTTACGCATCGTTCCTCTAATAAGCTAGATCCAAATGGGCATCCTATTAATTATGAACGCTTAGAATTTTTAGGAGATGCCATGTTAAGCGCTGTAATAGCCGCACATTTATTTAACAAAGCGCCAAATGGCGATGAAGGTTATTTGACCAAAATGCGCTCAAAAATTGTGAGCCGCGAGCATTTGAATGAATTAGGTAAAGATTTGAATTTAGTACAGTTCGTAGAAAGTAAAGTGCCTATTCAGCATTTTGGAGAAAACATTCACGGTAATATTTTTGAATCTCTTATTGGAGCAATTTATTTAGATAAAGGCTATTCTTTTTGTGAAAAATTCATAGAGAAAAGAGTAGTAACTCCTTATGTCGATATTGCTCGATTAGAAGGAAAAGTTATAAGTTATAAAAGTCTTGTTATTGAGTGGTGTCAAAAGGAAAAAAGAGTTTTTCATTATGATATTTTTGAAGATAACGGCATAGACGGGCAGCGTTTATTTGGTGTTAAACTTAGTATTGACGACAAAGTAGTTGCAAGAGCGAGAGCAACTTCAAAAAAGAAAGCCGAAGAGAAAGCATCTCAAAGAGCTTACTTTGCGTTTCAAGAAAAAATTGACAAGAAATAGCTGCAAAAATGTTGTAAGTATCACAATGCTATAACGTTTTCGTTTATAATTTAACAAAACAACCATGTCATAACTGTTGAAGCTCCGTTTAGAAATAGTATATTTACAACTTGATTTTTCAAGACATGGCTATTCATAGATTGGATTTAGACGAATTTGACGAAATTGATTATTATTTAATGGCAATTCATACTTCATTAGAAGATTATCGATTAGCCTATTTTATCAATAAAATCCTTCCGATAAACTTAAGTAAGAGCAAAAACGAGATCCATGCTCAGACTAAGGAAGGTGAAGCAAATTTTTCCAGATTCTATTATTATGATGAAGAAAAAGCTGTTTCCTGGAATTTAATTCAGAATAAAAATGAAATCATTTCTGTGAGTACAAATGATTTTCAGAATTTGTTTTCTAATGAAACAAGTGAGGTTTCTACAACAATTCATTTACTTCCTGAATTTAAAAAAGTCGATTTTTTCCTGAAAATAGACAATAGCGAAGAGGCGCTTAATTTTTCAGAAATTCAACAAAAATTAAATACCATAGAAAGTATTGCGGCTATTTATGCTGTTGATACAGATAAAATAAAATCAAAAAACAATCTAATTTTTTAAAAAAAATGTTAACAAACAAGAAAACCAAAATTGTTGCTACACTTGGCCCGGCTTGTAGTACAAGAGAGATCATCAAAGATATGATCGATGCAGGGGTTAATGTGTTTAGAATCAATTTTTCGCATGCAGATTACGAAGGAGTAAAAGAAAAGATTAATATTATTAGAGGCCTTAACGAAGAGTTTGGTTACACTACAGCAATCTTAGGAGATTTGCAAGGACCAAAACTTAGAGTAGGTGTAATGGAAGAAGGTACTGTGGTACATGATGGTGATGAAATCACTTTTACAACTGCAGAGGATATTATTGGAACATCGAAAAAAGCGTTCATGAAATATCAAAATTTTCCAAATGATGTTAACGTTGGAGAGCGTATCTTGCTTGACGATGGTAAACTTATTTTCGAAATTGTTTCTACAGATAAAAAAAGTGAGGTTGTTGCTAGAGTTATCCAAGGTGGAGAATTAAAATCTAAAAAAGGAGTTAATCTTCCAAATACAAAGATTTCTTTACCAGCTTTAACTGAAAAAGATATTGCTGATGCGATTTTTGCAATCGAGCAAAGAGTAGACTGGATCGCACTTTCATTCGTGAAAACACCTCGCGATTTACAAGACTTACAAGAGCTAATCGCTAAGCATTCAGAAGTAAAAATTCCAATTATTGCTAAAATCGAAATGCCGGAAGCTCTTGAGAACATGGATAAGATCGTAGCATATTGCGATGGTTTAATGGTTGCACGTGGAGATTTAGGAGTTGAACTTCCTGCTCACGAAGTTCCATTGGTTCAAAAAGATTTGATCCGCAGAGCAAAAACGGCTAGAATTCCTGTTATCGTTGCTACACAAATGATGGAGACAATGATTACAAGTTTAACACCAACAAGAGCAGAAGTAAATGACGTTGCTAACTCAGTAATGGACGGAGCAGATGCTGTAATGTTGTCTGGAGAAACTGCTACAGGAAATTATCCAGTACAGGTAATTCAGAGAATGGCTCAAATTTGTGAGGCTGTTGAGAATTCACCATTAATTCAAGTTCCACAAAATACACCGCAGATTAAAACAAAACGTTTTGTAACTAAAACAGTTTGCCACCAAGCAGCTTTATTAGCAAATGAAATTCAAGCTAAAGCAATTTGTACTTTAACAAACAGCGGTTATACAGCTTTCCAAATTTCAGCTTGGAGACCAGCTTCAGCTCATATTTTAGTATTTACTTCAAACAGAAGAATCCTAACACAATTGAATTTATTATGGGGAGTTAAATCTTTCTACTATGATAATGAAGAAAGTACAGATGATACTGTAACAGATGTAAATCAAATTGCAGTTGAAAAAGGTTATGCTCAAAAAGGAGATTATTTAATTAACCTTGCTGCAATGCCAATTAAAGACAAAGGAATGGTTAACACTATGAGAGTTTCTGAAATAGAATAATTATTCTGCACTATAATACTCAAAAAAGCCGCTTACTTCTGTAAGCGGCTTTTTTGTTTTAAATTTTTAATGTCTTTCTACAGTTTTATTTTGAAAAATGAAACCAGATGTTGCAAATTCTCCATTTATCTTGTTTCATTTTATAAAATGAAACAAGCTCTTGCCAAATAAATACAATTATTCGCTCATTTATTAGCTAATTTTGAGAAGCTTAAAAAAAAGTTAAAAAAATATTTCAAGTTTTTTAATAAATCTTCCAAGCCATATCAAAAATATACTCCCATTAATAAGTTTTTTGAAAGCAGCATTTTACCCATTTTCTTTTGGATTTACAACTCATATAAATAACAAGATCATTAACGAATTTTTTTTATCATGAAACAGAGTAAACTTAAAAATGCCATAATGCTTCTTGCATTAGTATGCTTCGCGATTGTTCAGGTGAAAGCTCAAGATAGTAAAAAACCAAATATTCTGGTGCTATGGGGTGATGATATAGGGACAACTAATATTAGTGCCTATAGTGATGGAGTTATGGGATATACCACCCCCAATATTGATCGTTTAGCGAATGAAGGAATGCGATTCTTGCATTATTATGGAGAACAGAGCTGTACTGCTGGCCGTGCAGCATTTTTAACAGGACAGCATGGTCTGAGAACTGGACTGACAAAAGTTGGTTTTCCTGGTGCACCAATGGGAATGAGTCAGTTAGATCCTTCTGTTGGAGGAATCATGAAAAGCCTTGGATATGTAACAGGTCAGTTTGGCAAAAATCATGTGGGAGATCGTAATGAGAGTTTACCAACAGTTAATGGTTTTGATGAATTTTTTGGAAATCTATACCACCTAAATGCAGAAGAGGAGCCAGAATTGCCAGATTATCCAAAAGATCCAGAATATCTGAAAAAATTTGGACCTAGAGGAGTACTAAAATGTACTGCAACAAATGTTGATGATGGAACTACAGATCCTCGTTTTGGAAGAGTTGGAAAACAAAGAATCGAAGATACTGGACCTCTAACTAAAAAAAGAATGGAAACCGTAGATGACGAAACATCAGCAGCAGCCATCGATTTCATTAAAAGACAAAATGCGGCAGGAAAACCATTTTTTTGCTGGTTCAATGCCACTCGTATGCACCTTCGTACGCATGTTAGAGCAGAACATAGAGGAAGATATACACACGGCGACAGCGAATATATCGATGGTATGATAGAGCATGATGAAACAATTGGAACTATTTTGAAAGCACTAGACGATTTAGGAATTGCTGACAATACCATTGTGGTGTATTCTACAGATAATGGTCCGCATATGAATTCATGGCCAGATGGTGCAATGACACCTTACCGTTCAGAAAAAAATACCAACTGGGAAGGAGCTTTCCGCGTACCATGTATAGTAAGATGGCCAGGACATATAAAAGCAGGAACTGTAACTAATGAAATAATGAGCCATAACGACTGGATTCCCACATTTGCATCGATTGCAGGTGAGCCAGATATAGTAAATAAACTTTTAAAAGGATACTCTGCAAATGGAAAAACATATAAAGTGCATTTAGATGGTTTTGATCAAAGTAAATTTTTAGAAGGCAAAACACCAAAGAGTGCCAGAGATAAATTCTTTTACACAGATGATGATGGACTTTTGGTTGGGTTGAGAGAAGGAGATTATAAATATGTTTTTGCCGAACAAAGGTTAGGAGGAACATTAGGAGTGTGGGCAGAACCTTTCACCAAACTGCGTTTGCAAAAGATATTTAATTTATATCAAGATCCTTTTGAAAGAGCAGATATAACTTCAAATACTTTTTGGGATTATCAGTTGAATCATGTGCAACTAATGTATGGTGCAATTCAAGATGTTGTTGTATTTGCAGAAACATTTAAAGAATATCCTCCAAGATCAATTCCACCAAGTTTCTCTGCTTACACAATTATGGAAGAAGCGATGAAAGATATTAAAGCACAAAAATATATTGAGAAAAACGTTCTTCCTAAATTAAAAGAGGATGAAGCAAAACCAGCAAAGAAAAAATAATAAAATTATTTAGCAAATAAAGCTTGAGTTACCCATAACTCAAGCTTTTCAATAACTTAAATCAATATCATGATGTATAAGAAAATATATATATTGCCCTTATTTCTATTGTTGTTGGTTTCTTGTAAAAAAGCTGATACAGTTTCAACAACGACTTCTACTGCTTCTGATACTACAAATGTTGCCAAAAGTTCTGATCCGCTGCCAAGCTGGAATGATACTCCGCTAAAGAAAGAAATTATCGATTATGTTACTAAAGTAACCAAGGAAGGAAGTCCAGATTTTATTCCTCTAGAAAACAGAATTGCCACTTTTGATAACGACGGAACGCTATGGGCTGAAAAACCTTATGTTCAAGAACTATTTGCTTTTTACCGTGTAAAAAAAATGGTGGAAGCCAATCCTTCTTTAGCACAAAAACAGCCATTTAAAGCAGTTGTAGAAAAAGACAAATCTTTTTTTGAAAAAGGAGGCGATAAAGCACTTATAGAATTAGTTGCTGCAACTCATACCGGCATGACCGAAGATGAGTTTGAAGCATCTGCTAAAGAGTTCTTTATGGGAGCCAAATATCCTGGTAAAAATGTATCTATAAAACAAATTAGATACCAGCCTCAGTTAGAACTGCTGAATTATCTCCGTGCAAACGGTTTCAAAACCTTTATTGTTACGGGCGGAACTGTTGAATTGATTCGTGCCATTTCGGAAGATTTTTACGGAATTCCGAAAGACCAGGTGGTAGGAACTTCCTTCAAATACAAATTTGATGATGCGAAGAATAGCATCGTTAGAGAACCTGCTTTGGATCAATTTAATGATAAAGAAGGAAAACCAGTTGGCATCCAATTGCATATTGGACAAAGACCTGTTTTTGCCTGTGGAAACGAAGGCGGCGCTGGCGATCTTGCCATGCTGCGATATTCTCAGGGAAGTAAATATCCTTCCTTTCAAATGATTGTAAACCACAATGATTCTATCAGAGAATATAATTACCAAGAGAAAGACAATTTATCGCTAAGTACTGCTGCTAAATATAAGTATCACGTAATAAGTATGAAAGACGACTGGAAAAAGATATTTCCAGATCAATAATTTGAATTAGTGAGAAGTAAAAATGAAACAGCTTTTAAGTTGAAAGTTGTTTCATTTTGATTTTCTGCGAACGATTACGAAATCTTTTAAAATCTCCGATTATGAAATATGTACCAGCAAACAGCATTAAATTATTTTTCACGGCAGTATTTACTCTTGTAAATTTCGTTGTATTCGCACAGGAAGAACCTGCAAAACCAGGTTCAAGCGCTCAGGAACTAGCAGATAAATTAGCCAATCCAGTTGCGAGTTTAATAAGCGTGCCGCTACAAAATAATCTTAGTTATGGCATTGGACCATTTAATGGATCAAAATATACTTTAAATATACAGCCTGTAATTCCTTTTAAATTGAATGATAATTTAAATTTAATTACGCGCTACATTCTTCCAGTGGTTGACCAACAGGATATTACAGGAGAAAATACGCACGAATTTGGTTTAAGCGATGCAACTGTAACGGCTTTTTTTGCGCCTAAAACAAAAGGACTTATTTTCGGATTTGGACCTGCATTTTTAGTACCTACTGCCACAGATAAATTTTTAGGAACAGAAAAATTTGGTGTTGGGCCAAGTGTTTTAGTAATGCACCAAGGCAAAGGACTTTCGGTTGGTTTTATAGCCAACCAAATTTGGTCTGTTGCAGGCAATGAAGACCGCGCCGATTTTAATAGTTTTTATACACAAATCTTTGTTTCGCACAGTTATAAAAGCGGTGCTAGTTTAGGTGTCAATGCCGAAATTACTCAAAACTGGGAAGCCAATACTACTTTAATTTCCTTAAATCCATCCATTGGAGCCGTTACTAAATTAGGTGATCAGGTGGTTCAATTTGCGGTTATGCCGTTAATTCCAATAGTCGGCCATCAAGAAATAAGACCCGATTGGGGATTAAGAGCTGTTGTAGCTTTTGTATTTCCAGGTTCTTAATTATATAGAATAATATTGATTGTATCATACTGTTAATTCAAATACCAAAAACTATGAAAAATAATTTTCTAATTATTTTGGCATCCTTATGCTTAATTGTAATAAATGGCTGTGAAAAAAAGACTATTATAAATGAAAAATCATCAACAGATACAACAACAGTTGTCGCTTCTGAATTTGGAACTCCAATAAAAATGGATGGCGAACTGCCTTCAAAAGAATCGATTCCAGTTTTGTTTGATGAAATGGATTTTCAGCAGGCAACGCAATGTTACTTGTGGGCACTCCCAATTGTGGCTTTCGCCGAATGGCAGCAAATTCATTATAAAACATTTAATGCAAGCAGTAATGATCTTGTTTTTTATAACACTTACAATGATCGTTTAGGAATTCTAACAGGAAATGCTACAACGCCTTATATTATGTCCTTTATCGATCTTGCTGCAAACGGACCAACAGTTATTGAAATGCCTCCAGGACATACTGCTGGAGGACTTGGAGATTTCTGGCAGCGTGAACAGGCAACTATTGGAGAAATGGGGCCTGATAAAGGAAAAGGCGGGAAATACATTTTAGTACCGCCGACAATGAAAGATTTCAAGCCAGCAGGATATTTTATAGTTCCTTGTACAACAGTAAATATGTTTTTCGGATTCAGAGCATTAGATCCAGATCCAAAAGCAACTGAAACATTGGTAAAACAAGTAAAAATTTATCCTTATGATAAACGAGCGAATCCAGCGCCGACAAAAGTAGTAAGTCCGCCGGCAGGGAAAAAATGGTACGGAATTCAGCCAACAGGAATCGCCTATTGGGAACGTCTTCATTCCATTTTGCAAAATGAACCTGTCGAAGAACGTGATCGGTTTTTTATGGCTTGGCTGAGAAATCTCGGAATCGAAAAAGGAAAGCCTTTTACGCCAGACGAACGTCAGAAGAAAATTTTAGTTGCCGCTGCTGCGAAAGGACAACAAATGGCCATGGCAAATTCTTTCAACAAAAGATTCAAAGATGTAAAACACTGGCCGGATAAAAAATGGGATTATGTAATGATTATCAAAGATCCGTCACAGCATGCTGATAATTACGACGAATTCTTCGAAAGGTCTTCTTATTTCTACGAAGCTGTTACGTATTCAAAAGCTATGATCACCAAAATTCCAAATGTAGGTCAGGCGTATTTAGGCTCGTATTACGACAGTGAAGGAAACTGGCTGGACGGAGGTAAAAATTACACGCTGAAAATTCCAGCAAATCCGCCCGCAGTCAACTTCTGGTCGATTACTATTTACGATACGGCAACGCGCTGTTTGATTGATAATCCGCAGAAGAATGCTGATTTATCTTCCCGTAAGGATCTCATAAAAAATGCCGATGGTTCTGTCGATTTGTATTTTGGACCAAAAGCTCCAGCCGGAAAAGAGAAAAACTGGGTGCAGACTTTACCAGGAAAACACTGGTTTACTTACATGCGTTTTTATGGGCCGACTGCAGCTTACTTTGATAAAAGCTGGAAAATGGATGATATTAAAGAAGTGAAATAAATAGTAACATGACAAATTATTAAAATGAAAAAGCAAATAACTCTATTTCTTTCGATCCTTATATTGATAGTAGTTTCGTGTAAAAAAGATAAAAAAGACGAAGCTGTTGTTAATTCAGACGCATCTATTTCAATTGATTCTGCCAGATCAATTGCAAAAGAAGCCTGGATTTATGGTTTTCCGATATTCTACAATTACAAAACGGTATATTCTTATGCTTTAGATAAAAACAACTCAAATGGTGCGAAGAACTTTAATACTTTTAAAAATTATTCTAAAAGTTTTACAGCATTAGATACCACAATTGTAACTCCCAACAATGATACTCCATATTCTTGGGCAATACTAAACCTTTCAGATGAACCTATTGTACTCGAAGTTCCTGAAATTACAAACAACCGTTATTATGTTATGCAGCTTATAGATGCGTACACTTACAATTTTGCGTATGTAGGTTCAAGAGCTACGGGAAATAAAGCCGGTAAATATCTTATTGCAGGTCCAAAATGGAAAGGAGAAACTCCTAAAGGCATCGATAAAGTCTTTACTTCTGAGACTAATTTAGTAACGATTTTAGGACGTACCGAAATGGATAATGTGAATGAAACAAACATTATCAAAAATATTCAAAGCGGTTATCGCATAATTCCGTTGCATGAGTATAGTAAAACGACCGCTCCAGAATCAGTCAAATATGCTATGCCGCTGCCAGAGTGGAAAGAAGCCGATTATAAATCACTTGAATTTATCAATGTTCTTAATTCTTTACTGCAATATACTGTTCCTGATAAAAGTGAAAAAGAACTGTTGGAACGTTTTGCGAAAATCGGAATTGTTCCAGGCGTTCCTTTCGATAAATCTAAATTCTCTCCCGAAATTCTTAAAGCCATTGAAGAAGGCATTGCAGAGGGAGGGAAAGTTTTAGAAGAGAGTATTAGCAAAACTACAAGTTCTCTTAATCTTTTTGGTACTCGCACTGATTTAAAAAACAACTATGTTTTACGTGCTACCGCGGCAGCAATGGGAATATATGGTAATACAAAGGAAGAAGCAGTTTATGTGGGCTCTATGAATGATAAAGACGGAAAACCATTAGACGCTGCCAATAAGTATGTCCTTCATTTCAAGAAAGATCAACTGCCTCCTGTAGATTATTTTTGGAGTATAACGATGTACAATTTGCCGCAACGTAATTTGGTGAAAAATCCAATTAACAGATATTCTATAGGAGACCGTACAAAAGGAATTAAGTATGAACCAAATGGAGATTTAATTATCTATCTGCAAACGGATTCACCAGGAAAAGACAAAGAAAACAATTGGCTTCCATCACCTCAAAAAGGAGGCTATAACATTATTGTAAGGCTTTATGGACCGGCTAAAAATGTTACAAGCGGCGATTGGAAAATACCATTACCAGAAAAAACAAATTAAGGGTTATAATTTAGAAACTAAAAGCAATCAAATAGTAGCAAAACTACTTATGGCTGAAGAATTTGAAAATACAACCGATACTTCATTTGATGCTGCAGCTTCAAAAGCAGAACGTTTTGACAAAGGCGAAGCGATCAGAAAAGTTACGCCTAGATCTGTTCATCAGCAATTGAATCTCACAGAGGATCGCGAAGATCCTGTGGAGATTCTTATTAAGACAAGTATTGGAAGGATCGAAAATTTGCTGCCTATTCGTTACAGCCGAATGATGGAATCGCCTTTTGCATTTTTTAGAGGAGCTGCCGCAATTATGGCTGCCGATTTGGCTCAAACACCTAGTACTGGAATTCATCTACAGCTTTGCGGTGACTGCCATTTGATGAATTTTGGAGGATTTGCAACTCCAGAACGAAAATTGGTCTTTGATATTAATGATTTTGATGAAACATATCCAGGTCCGTGGGAATGGGATTTGAAAAGACTTGCCACCAGTTTTGCCATTGCCGGAAGATGGAAAAAATTTTCGAAAAAAACCTGTAAGGAATTTGCTTGGAATGTGGCTGATAGTTACAAAAGGCATATGCTGGAATACAGTAAATTATCGGCACTGCAGATTTGGTATGCCCATATTGATCTGGCAGAATTGATAGAACTAGGAGAAGACGAAGAAATAAAATCTTTTCAGCAAAAGCGAATCAAAAAAGCGGGAGAATATACAGCCCACGAAAAAGAGTTTGCAAAAATGACTTATAAAGAAGGTTCACGCGCAAGAATAAAAGATGATCCGCCTTTAATTTACCATCCAACAGGAGAAGAAGGAAAACGGATTTTAAAAGAAGCAGCAATTGTGCACAAACGTTATATCGACTCTTTGCCAGATGACAAAAAAGTACTTCTAAACCGTTATACTTTGCACGATCTGGCTGTAAAGGTGGTAGGTGTAGGAAGTGTAGGAACAAGCTGCGGGATTAGTTTACTGATGTCGGCAACTGGTGAGCCTATTTTTTTACAATTTAAAGAAGCCAGAAAAAGCGTGCTGGAAGACAATGTAAAAATTAAAAATAAGTACCCGCATGAAGGAGAACGAATTGTAATGGGACAAAAGCTGATGCAGTCTGCTTCGGATATGTTTTTAGGATGGACAAACGACAGCCAGAACAAGTTTTTTTACATCCGTCAGCTTCGTGATGCCAAAGTAAAACCCGTTCTCGAAATCATGAAAGAACAAAACATGAGTGATTATGCTAAAGCCTGCGGATGGGCACTTGCAAGAGCGCACGCACGTACAGGAGATCCGTCTCTACTGTCTGGATATATGGGTAAAAATGACGAATTCGCCAATGCGATCGCCAAGTTTTCAATTTTATATGCAGATCAAAACGAAGCCGATTATAACAAAATGGTAGATGCTGTAAAAGCAGGAAGACTGCCAATAGCTGCAGAAACATAACTTTTAGCATCTGAACTGGTAAAAAAAAATGTAAAAATCTGGAAATTTATGGAAACAAAAAACTAGTAAGATTTTATTTATTTAATTGAAATTATTAAATAAAATAATTTATCTTTGAGAGTGTGTTAAGTAATTGTTTATAAGCAAGTTGCTGATATTTATCTATTATTTAACAATTTTAAGACCTTCAATTTAAGATTTTCAAGATTTTAATACATTCAAGTTAAACCGATTTAATTAACAATTTAAATACTACAACAATGAATATTAAAAGAACAAATCTTCGTATACTCCCAATATTATTTTTGGGATTAATTTACAGCTGCTCTCCAACTGTAAAAGTAACATCAGATTATGATCATTCTGCAAACTTTGGTGAATATAAAACCTTTGCGGTTTATGATCTAAAAGCACAGCAGGGTCAGGTAAATCAGCTGAATGTTGATCGAGTAACAAAAGCTATTCGAAATGAAATGCTTGCCAAAGGATTTACAGAATCCAGTAATCCAGATTTACGAGTTAATGCTGTCTCTATCCTTAAAAACAAAACCTCTGTAAGTGCAAATACTGACTTTTATGGTTATGGCGGTATGTATCGTCCATACGGATATTGGGGTGGAGGCGCCATGATGGGAGGCGCAAATACCACATTTAATACATATGATTATGTTGATGGTTCGGTGGTAATTGATATTGTATCTACTAAAACTCAAAAATTAGTTTGGCAGGGAATTGGAAATGCTGAAATTGACAGCAAACCAGACAATCCAGAAGAATTTATAAATAGTTCTATCAAAAAAATACTTGCTGGTTTCCCTCCTGGAGCAGTTCAAAAGTAAATAATCAATTGAAAGCTTTGTGCCTGTCGGTTTAGGCAGGAACAAAGCTTTCAATTGAAGTCCCTTTTCACATTTTTAAGAGAAATAATTATTAATTAACCCTTGAAAAAATGATCGATATATTACTTTCACTTTTCTTTTTTATTGCCGTAATCGCAGGTTTGGCAACCTCAATTATGGTTCTTTTTTCCAAAAAAAACTATTCAAAAAGTTTCTTTCTGGGGCTGTTTTTATTGAGTCTTGCAGTGGTAAGTATCTACAATTTTTATCTTTCTGCCAATACCATTAAAAATTTTCCAGAGCTGTTTACTATTACAAAATCCTTTATTTTTTTAGCAGCACCCTGTTCCTTTTTATATGTTAGAAACATTTTATCTTTCGAAAAAAAAGGAATCAGAAAATACGATTGGCTGCATTTTCTGCCTTTTCTTATTTATTTTGTATTGACACTTTTTGCATACGTTGGAAGTTTTACCACTTTAAAAGCGGCACAGTATATTGCACAGCTAATCAAAAATCCGTTTTCTATTTTAGCTTTGACGATTTGGCTTTCCTATGTCTTTTTTCAAACCATGTTGATTTTAAACTATGATCTGAAAAAATTTAAAGGAGACCAATTTCATCAAATTAAAGTAATCAGCTGGATCAAGGTTTATAACCTTATGATTTTGTTTTTATTTTCTGCCCTTTTTGTTCATCATTTTCTATTAAGAAAAATCGATGTTGTAGACATTTCCTGCTATTTCTTAATCTCATCAGTTCTGTTTTTTACTGTAGGCTGGCTTTATTTCAGACCTCAGATTTTTCATGATGAAGAAGAAGCATTTGATTTTGTAAATGACAATGCAGTTTCTGTAAAATCAAAAGACAATAAAAATAATCTGGTAATTACATACGAGTTAACAGCCGAGAAAAAGGAAGATTATTTAGTAAAGCTGGATTATATTTTAAATGCAAACAAGCTCTTTTTGAAGAAAGACTTTGTTATTAGAGATCTTTCTGATGAAACAGGAATATCTGTTCACCATCTCTCTAATTTGATTAATTCTGAATTTGGACTTCATTTTCAGGATTATGTTAACCTTAAACGTATTGAGTATTTCAAAGACAAAATAAACGATCCAGAATGGAAGGATTTGTCTCTTGAAGGCATGGCTTGGGGTTCTGGCTTTAAATCCCGTACAACCTGTTTTAGAGCATTTATAAAGCACACAGGGAAATCGCCTTCAGAGTATTTTAAAACCATTAGAAAAAATTCTGATCGTAGAGGTGATTATCGCTTGAATAATGCCTCTACATAAAATCGATTATCGGCGGTTGTAAAGTCTTAATTAATTTTAAAACATTTCTCACCATGAAAGCAAAAATTAATAATTCTAAAAAAACAATACAATCAGTTTTAGTGCTATTATTACTATTGACTTCCTTTTACAGCAATGCACAATTAAAAGGAGGACATATTCTTGGTGCTATGGGACTGCAATCGGGAACGCAGGCTCCTGAAAATACCTTGAGTGTCTATGTTCCTGCATATATTTATACGGCATCTTCTTTAAGAAATGGTGATGGCGATAAAATAGGAAATCCAGATTTGACTATGTTTATAACTGGTGCGGGGGCATCGTATATAACCGACTTTAAAATTTTAGGAGCCAACTACGGAGCATCAATTTTACTGGCAGGAGCTTCTAATACTATTCAAGGAAGTTATATCGATTCAAAAAGTGATTTTGCCTTTACAGATATGTATGTACAGCCCATTCAATTAGGCTGGCATAATAAAAGAGCCGATTTTATTTTTACCTATCAATTGTATCTTCCAACAGGAAAATATGAACTGGGCGGAAGTAATAATAGTGGTTTAGGAATGTTTATGAATGAGTTTTCAGCAGGAACAACATTATACTTTAATGATAAAAAAACCTTTCACTTTTCAGCATTAGCTTCTTATGAAATTAATGGAAAGAAAAAAGATACCGACATTAAAACAGGTGATATCCTAAGTGTTGAAGGAGGTTTAGGAAAAACTTTTTATTGTATGAATGCTGAAAAAACAGCCCCAAAAGGAATACTGAATGCAGGGCTAATCTATTATTTGCAGTATAAAGTTTCAGATGATAAAATTCCAGTTGGAAGCCTGTTGCTTGAGCCAGAAAAAGATCATGTGGGCGGACTGGGAGCTGAGATTAATTATCTTCATATTGGCTGTATGACTTCTGCAGGATTTCGATGGATTGGCGAAGTCGATGCTGTAAATAGATTTCAGGGAAATACTTTCTTTATCACTTTGGCACATGTTTTCGACTTCAAGAAAAAGTAATTTAAAGGAGTTAAGATTCTAAGAATAAGGTAATTTTTTTAATGTAAACGATTCAGATTCTTATATGAAAAATAAAAAAACAACCCCAAAAATTATCCTATTCTTGCTTTGGTTCCTGCTGTCGTTAAACCCTATAAACGCACAGAAACAGCATATAAGTGTAAAAGATTCTCTAGACGGAGCGTTTGATTTAAGTGACTACATCATTTATGCACACGGATTTATAGTTGTGCCAACCGTAATTACAGAGCCGGCTCTAGGCGGAATAGGCGGTGCAATTGTTCCTGTTTTCTTAAAAAAACACGCACCAGTTGTCGATGAAAACGGAAAAAAACGTTTTATAAATCCAGATATCACGGGCGGCATCGGAATGTATACTGGAAATAAAAGCTGGATGGTTGGAGGCTTTCGTTCGGGAACGCTTATTAAACCCAAAATATTATACCGTGTAATGGCTGGCTATGGCGATATGAATTTATCTTTTTATGCTAATAATCGTCCAAATCTGCCAGATCAGGAATTTAAGCTCAATTTTAAATCTACTATTTTTTATACACAATGGCTGAAACAGTTTAACAATCCAAAGTGGAGCGCCGGACCTCAGTATCTTTTTTTAAATTCTAAAATAAATCTGCCCGACGTTAATCTGCCGCCGCCTTTTGTTGAGCCAAAAGATATTAAAAGTACCATAAGTCAGTTGGGAGGTGCAATTCAATTTGACGGAAGAGACAATATATTTACTCCCGATAAAGGAATTAGACTTCAATCAGATTTCTTTTGGTCAGACAATATATTAGGGAGCGATTATGATGCGTGGCGCGTCAATTTATCTGCAATAGGGTTTTATCCCTTAACTAAAAAATTAATTGGCGGGCTGAGGATTGAAGGGGAACAGGCGTTTGGAAACCCGCCTTTTTATTTAAGACCAGGAATCAATTTAAGAGGAATTCCGGCGGCGAGATATCAGGGAAAAACAAGTATTGTAACTGAAGCCGAATTAAGATGGGATTTTTACCGACGATGGAGTATAATGGGATACGGCGGCCTTGCTAGTGCTTTTAACGAGTGGGACAAAGCCTTTGCAAAACCTGTTGTCTACAGTTACGGAACGGGTTTTAGATATTTACTTGCTAGAAAATTTAAACTCAGAATGGGAGTCGATGTTGCCAGAGGTCCAGAAGACTGGGCTTATTATATTGTTTTTGGAAGTAATTGGCTTAGATAGTTAATTGTTGATGGTTAATGGTTAATGGTTGATGGTTGATGGTTATTGGTAAGTTGTTAATGGTGAAAGATGAAATTCCCGATAATTATTACCGGGAATTCAAACTTAAATTTTTTCTTTTTTACATTGCGAATTGTCAGGCTGAGCGGAGTCGAAGCTCTTTTTCTTGATGTTCTCTTTTTTGGGTTATTTATTCCAATACGGTTTTACAATCTTATTTTCTTTTTGGCTTAAAAACAATAATATAAGGGTTCCTAAAAGACAGATTACACTTGCCTGAATACTGCCTTCGGGACCAAATTCTCCTCCGGTAATTAATTCTGAACCTTGTATTTTGGCTGTTAATAAACCAGGTGTTTTTTCATTTCCAGAAGTAATTGCTCCATAAATACCCGATTGTGTAAAATTCCAAGCAAAATGCAAAGCAATTGGAAACCATAAATTACGGCGGAATATCTTGATTCTTCGCATATATTCGCCCAACGTACAGCTAAAATATTTCGGAAAATGCTTTGAGATTGTAATCGGATTTACGTTTAAAACCTGCGCTAAGTCCTGCAGATTCGGATTTTAATTCCAGCAGTCATTGAGTATTTATTTACAATCTGATTCTAATGCTAAAGCCATTAGTAATTTTACATAATTTGTAATCTTTTACAGCTTAATAAAAAGATTGTGAAAAAATTAACCGCCGGAGAGCAATAGATTACAAAAAAATTAATTGTTTTGTAACAAATTAGAAACATTTGATACTAATTTTGTTAAACCTTAAACATAAATTATGAATACATTTTCATTCAAATCAGTGTTTGCAGCATCAGTATTTTTGGCTGGAACAGCAGGCTGTTTTGCGCAGGACGTTTTAGTAAATTCACTTAAACTAAACGCTAGCGACAAAAGTAAAGAGAACTTCAAATTTACAGAAGTAATTAACTTAGGAACAACATCAGTAAAAACTCAAGGTTCATCTGGAACTTGCTGGAGTTATTCGACAAATTCATTCTTAGAGTCAGAGATGATTCGTTTAGGAAAACAGCCGGTTGAGTTATCTCAAATTTACTCTGCAAGAAATGTATATGTTGAGAAAGGTATTAACTACGTTCGTATGCACGGAGCAATTACACTTGGAGATGGAGGAGCTTTGCACGATGTTATTAACATGTATAAAAAATACGGAACTGTACCAAGAGAGGTTTATACAGGATTAAACTATGGAACAGACAAAAATAAATTTGGTGAAATGGCTGCTCTAATCGAAGGAGTTTTGGCAGCGGTTGTTAAAAACCCGAACGGAGAATTGACACCAAACTGGCAAAAAGCTTATGCAGCAGTTATTGATTCTTATTTAGGAAAAGTACCAGAAAACTTTAACTACAAAGGGAAAAGCTATACACCGCAATCTTTTGCTAAAGAAGTGGTTGGAATTAACCCAGATGAGTATGTAGAATTATCATCTTTCAACAATACGCCATATTACCAAAAAACTACGATGATGGTGCCAGATAACTGGTCATTAGATCAGGTTTACAATGTAAAAGTGAACGATATGACAGACGTTATCGACAATGCTTTGAAAAAAGGTTACACAGTAGCTTGGGCAACAGATGTTAGCGAAAAAAGTTTCAGCTGGAAAAATGGTGTAGCTTACGTTCCAACTAAAAAATTCGACGACATGAATGCAGAAGAAAAAGCAGACATGTTTAACGGACCAAAAGCAGAACCAGAAATTACTCCAGAAATGCGTCAGGCTGCGTTTGATAATTACACTACAACAGATGACCATGGAATGCATATTATTGGTTTAGCGAAAGACCAAACTGGAAAAGAATACTATATCGTAAAAAATTCTTGGGGAGAAACAAACGACTACAAAGGTTTCTTGTTTGTAACTAAGAACTTCGTAAAATATAAAACTACTGCATTATTAGTAAACAAAGGAGGAATTCCAACGGAGATTGCTAAGAAGTTAGGGGTTTAATTACCGTAGAGTTTTTAAATAAAATAGGAAAGCGCTGCAATGAAAATTGCAGCGCTTTTTTATTGATTCTGTTGAACTATGGCAGGTAACAATCTTTTTAGATAATCAGGTATATAGTTTGTTGATTTAATTTTTCCAGATTCAATTGATAAAATATAAGAGGGCTGTTGTAGATATCCAGAAGAGTCATATAAGTCAACATAATCAAAATAATCGAAGAACTTATTAAGATTGTGATATCCATCTTGGTATCGTATTTCAATCTCGTTTTCAGGAACAAAATGGCCTCCATTTTCTACACGAATGGCAACTCTTTTCTTTGCTTCTTGAATTGAATTAAGGCAAAGAAAAATAAGCTGCAAATCATATCCATTATTTTTAAATATATTAGGCCAATGAAGAGGAGTTGAATTAAAATTAGTTTCATAGCAAAAGCTAGAATTGTTTTCAATAGCTATTTTAATTTGATTTTCTAACTCCTTAAAAGCTAATCTATGAGCCATATCCTCTCTTATGTCTGAATCAAATAAAGAGTTGTAAAATTTTAAAAATTGAAAATAGTAATCAAAAGGAGTAAATTTCCCAGGAGATAATACTTTGGAAAAAGTAGATTTTCCTGAGCCATTGCATCCGGCAATAACTGTCAAAATAGGCTTAGACATTCTTAAATTGCGGAGCTGCTTGAGGATTTTTTTGATCTTTTCCCAAAGATATGTTTCTTTCATAAACAGCAACTTGCTTTTTTACTAAAGGCATAACTTTGCTCATTTGCTTTAGTGCAAATTGCACTCTTTCCGATGTGTTAGAAATATCTTTCATAATGATACAAATTTACAAAAAAGAATTGAAAGAAGAATATTGTATATTTGATCATGTTTTAACTGCTTTCCTTTCAACAACTTTGTCAGTTATTCTTCTTGTCTTTTTTCAGCCAAAAATAAAAATCTCGAATGTTCTGCAATTTATCAAACGGCTAAAAAACAATCCAAGGAACCTTTTTCCCTAATCAGGAAAGCTTAAAAGAAAAGAAGCGCTTCAACGTTTTTTCCAGTTATTTGCGGATATTATTAATCGGAACAGCTTATATGATATACATTTAATAGAATTTTAAGGTAAACCGTTAATTTTATTGAATTATTATGAAAAGGCAGAAATCATATTTAATTGCTATCTTAATGCTATTAAAACTTAATTGTTTTGCCCAGCAGACAGAAAATCCTCAGTCTTCTTCAACATACGGAAAAACAATATTATTAACTGATAATCTCTCTTCCAACAATGACTATGTTATAAAATCATATTATGTAGAAGAAAGAATAAATAAGCTGTTTGGAGGCAGAATTACAACTTATGAGGTAACTAAATTAGATATGGTTTATACCAATGATTTGGGGCCTAATAATACCAGAACTATTATTCCGAGGTATGTTAAACGAAAACCAAAAGTAACATCAAGTTTAACACAGCCCGAAGTTTCTATGGAAAGCATGACAGTACCAGAACAGGTGAATGTTGCTTCTTCTGAGTCCGAAAAGTACGTCAAAGTAGATATTACAGGAACTTATGAAAAAGTACTTCAAAAAGGCTATAAATCTCCAGAAATGCTTCAAAAAGTTGCTGATCGTCTTTATTTTGAAGGGAATCTAAATACTGCAGCAGGTTATTACGAGCAGTTGTTTATTCTGGTGAAAGATCCAGATATTATTTATTACTACAGATATGCTCAGTCTTTAAAAGCAGTCAATCAAATAGAAAAAGCTGATTTACTGATGAAACGCTTTAAAAGCGAGACGTTGGTGGTGAAATAGTATTTAACTGCAAATACATTAATAAAAAGCACAAATTTTGAAAGCTTAATTGTTCAAAGACAATGTCAAACATAGCCAGCGGTTTCAACCGCTGGAATGCAATACATTTCACGAGCTGGTCTCCCGCGGTTGAAACCGCGCGCTATATTTGAATTTGAGATTTAAAATAGATCGATTTGCAGAACTTATGTAAAATGAAGGTAAGTTTATTGGCACATCTTGTTTGTCATCTCGAGCTACGAGAGATTGCATTCATTTGTAGGCAAAGATTGGCGGTTTACAATGTGGGGTTTCTTATGTGATTTCTCCTTTTGGTCGAAATAATAAAATTGGCGCTCTTTGCGTAAAACCTTGCATTCTTTGAGGTTAAAATATCATTCCTAAGTATTGGAATTTGGAATTTGGAATTTTTAAACTTTGAACTTTGAACTTTGTCAAAAAAAAAGACGATCAATTTGATCGTCTTTTTTTTAAGCTCCCCCTCTTGGGCTCGAACCAAGGACCCTCTGATTAACAGTCAGATGCTCTAACCAACTGAGCTAAGGAGGAATCACCTTAAAGGTAAATATGTTTGCTAAAAAAAGTTGCTCCCCCTCTTGGGCTCGAACCAAGGACCCTCTGATTAACAGTCAGATGCTCTAACCAACTGAGCTAAGGAGGAAGTTGTTGCTCTTTTTAGCGAGTGCAAATATAAAACTATTTTTAGTTTCTCAAAAACATTTTCACTCTTTTTATTAAATATTTTTACTTGCCTACAATTGCTTTGTAAATGTCATTTCCGTTAGCAAATAGTAATAGTGAAATAAGTAAAACAAAACCAACCATTTGCGCATTCTCTAGGAATTTATCGCTTGGTTTTTTGCCACTAATTATTTCATACAATAAAAACATCACGTGGCCGCCATCAAGTGCAGGAATTGGCAATAAATTCATAACTCCAAGCATAATCGACAATAAAGCCGTGATTGACCAGAAAACTTCCCAGCTCCAAGAACTAGGGAAAATGTTGTAAATCGCAGCAAAACCACCCACTTGTTTGTAAGCTTTAGTTTCTGGATTAAAAATCATTTTCAATTGTTTTCCGTAACCTACTAATTGGTCTTTACCTTTTTCAAGACCAACCGGAATAGATTCGAAGAAACCATATTCTTTAGTACTAATTTTATAGTAACCCAATTTCTCTAAAGATTTTAAGTCTAAACCACCAGAAACAACGCCTAAAGTTCCTGTCGAAGAAACTTTCAAACTAATAGGTGTTTCTTTTAAATCGCGTAAAACAACAGCAGGAATCTGTTTTCCTTTGTTTGCTGTTAAAATTGTTTTTGCTTCATCAAAATATTTGATTTTTTGTCCGTTAAGAGAAAGAATTAAATCTTTTGGTTTTAAATTTTGATTCGGAGATGCCTCATCAACTTTTGCAATCGCAAATGGTCTACGGATACCAATAAGAAGTCCTTTTTCTGTTTTAGAAAGCTGATCTACAAAATCTGTCGGCATTGTAATCGTTTGCTGTTGTCCGCTTCTTTCAATCAAAACGTGTTTGGCCATGATTACATTCATGTTCATATCACTGTCAAAGTTTTCTACCGCTTTACCATCAATAGAAATGATTTTATCGCCAGTTTTAAAACCAGCTTTCAGCATAGCAGGATTTTCAATCGCAACACCATCTTTTAAGTCAGAGTTTGCAATATAAGTATCTCCGTAAGCAAATGCCATTCCGATATAAATAATAAAAGCCAGGATAAAGTTTACCGTAACACCGCCAAGCATAATAATTAAACGTTGCCAAGCTGGTTTTGAACGAAATTCCCATGGCTGAGGAGGCAGAGCCATTTGCTCTTTGTCCATACTTTCATCAATCATTCCAGAAATTTTCACATAACCACCAAGCGGAAGCCATCCGATACCATATTCTGTTTCTCCGATTTTCTTTTTGAAAAGTGAATATTTAACATCAAAAAATAAGTAAAATTTTTCGACTCTTGTTTTAAACAATTTTGCAGGGATAAAATGCCCTAATTCATGAAGAATAATAAGTAAAGATAAACTCAATAGAAATTGAGAGAGTTTGATAACTATATCCATTTTTTATTTTTAGTTCGTATTTAACGCACAAAAGTAGCGTTTTCTTATTTAATTTAAGACCGCAAGATAATGTTTAAGGTTTTAAATGTTTGTTAATAATTGACCTTACTTTTCAATAAAGTAAATATTGTTCATTTGTTAGTAACATTTTTGATTATTTGTTACAAACATCTTCGGCAAGTATTTGTAAAATAAGCTTGTTATTCTTTGGTTGTAAATAAAAAATAGTAAATTTCGGAAAAAAAATATTGAGAACAATCTTACATTATTTGTTTTTGGTTCGTTTTAGAAAATTAGTTTCTAAAGACGATAATCTGGCAGTATTTATTAGTGTACTGCTCTATTTTGGCAGTGCATTTTTAATTTATAAAAACTTCGAAAAGTTCAGGAGTTATGTTCCCCTCCTTTTCTTGGAGATAGTGGTTTATCATTTGCAGAGGTTAGATGTAGAGCTTCTAAAAATGAAGAAAAATTATAAATTAATTCTATTTATAGAATACCTTATTTATTCATCTCCATTTTATCTAGTACTCTTATTAAAGAATGAATTTATTTTTATTGCAGCGATTATTTTATTTAAGATTCTATTAATCAATGCTCCTAAATTCAATTTAAAAATTATTAAATATCCTTTTGATACATTTAATATCTACTGGCATATCTCTTTTAGAAAATACAAGCTGATTTATATTCTTCCAATTTTGATCGCCATTATTTTTATGGCAGTAAACAGTAAAAATCAAAATCTATTGTATGCAGTTTTTTTAGGTTTGTCTTTAATAACCTGCATTCCATCTTTTGAAAGAGAAACAACAGAAGAAATAAAACAGAATCCTTTTAGTGCCGAAAAATACTTGAGTTGTCAGTTTAAAAATTCAATTATCAATACTGCATATTTAGTGCTTCCCTTTGCTTTAACGTTGTGCTTCTTATTGCAGTGGGAGAAATTAATATTTCTCATTTTTATATTTATTGTTCCTCTATTGAATCTCCTGTTAAAATATATTTATTTCAACAACAATTATTTACAGCAGATTTTCTTTACTCTTTTTATAGCTTCAAGTATTTTTTTATTTGGAGTTCCATTGTTGGCAACACCTTTTATTTATAAAAAAGCGATTCAAAACTTAAACGAATTAAAAACATGCTGAAGATTATTATTGATCACAAAAAATATAAAGACAAATCAATATTAGAAAACATTAATATCAGTATTGATCAGCCTGGAATTTATGGTGTTATTGGTAAAAACGGTCAAGGTAAAACAACACTTTTTAAATGTATTTTAGGTTTAGAAAAGTTTAATGGAAGCTGTTCCGTTAATGAAGAAAAAGTAGTACTGCAAAATGCAGGCTGGGTTCCAACAGATCCTCCAATTTATGGAGAACTTACCGCGGTCGAATTTTACGACTTTTATGCCCATTTAGTAGATGTAGATAGAAAAAGCACAACTCACATATTTGAAGTTCCAAGTAATCAATTAATTCGGGAGTTTTCTACTGGAATGAAAAAGAAAACATATCTGAATGCCGTTTTTCAAAAAGAATTTGCAATTTATATTTTGGATGAGCCTTTTAACGGACTCGATTTAGAATCAAATTATTTGTTGATGAACCATATTAGAGCAATTTCAAAAGAGAGTATTATTTTTATTTCTTCGCATATATTAGAGATACTTTACAGGGATTGTGACAAAATTTTTCTACTTCAAAATAAGAACATTACTGAGTTTGAAAAAAGCCAATATTCAGAAATTGAGAAAGAATTGTTTGTGATAAATAATATTGAATAGAATTTGGTTTAAATGTTTGTTAATTAATAAACATTTCAATTTCTCGTTTTAGCAAGATGCCGTAACTTTACTTTTTAAACTGTTGTCATTTTCAATTGGCAGCATAAAATCTTCAAAAGTTACAATTATGGCTTCACAATTATTTTCTCCATTAACTATAAAAAAAATTACTTTAAAAAATAGAATTGCAATTTCTCCAATGTGCCAGTATTCTTCAGAAGACGGTTTTGCAAACGATTGGCATTTGGTCCATCTAGGAAGTCGAGCGACTGGAGGTGCAGGTTTAATTATTCAGGAAGCTACGGCAGTTTCTCCAGAAGCAAGGATTTCTCCTTCAGATCTTGGAATTTGGAAAGATGAACACATCGAAAAATTAAAACAAATCAACCAATTCATTATTTCTCAAAATTCAATTCCAGGAATTCAATTGGCGCATGCGGGACGAAAAGCAAGTGTTTCGGCTCCATGGTTGGGCAATAAAAAATTAGATTTCGCTCAAGGCGGATGGCAGACGGTTTCTGCAAGTGCGATTCCGTATCATGATGACGAACCTTTTCTTCCAGAAGCTTTGGATAAAAACGGAATCCAAAAAGTGATTTCAGATTTTAAAGCAGCAACAAAACGAGTGGTAGAAGCTGGATATCAGGTTTTAGAAATTCACGGCGCGCACGGATATTTGCTGCATCAGTTTTTATCTCCATTGACAAATGTGAGAACAGATGAATACGGCGGAAGTTTTGAAAACAGAATTCGTTTTACACTCGAAATTGTAGAAGCAGTTCAAACCGAATGGCCGTCTGATTTACCATTATTTGTTAGAATATCGGCAACTGACTGGGTAGAAAACGGATGGAATCCTGAAGAATCTGTACAGCTTTCAAAAATATTAAAAGAAAAAGGAGTAGATTTAATTGACGTTTCATCGGGCGGATTGGTTTCGCATCAAAAAATTACACTTGGTCCAGGTTATCAAGTTCCTTTTGCAGAAAAAGTAAAAAAAGAAGCTGATATTTCAACTGGAGCAGTTGGTTTAATTACCGAAGCCAGACAAGCGGAAGAAATACTAAATAACAGTCAAGCTGATTTAATTTTATTCGCCAGAGAATCTTTGAGAAATCCGAATTTGCCTTTAGATTTCGCTAAAGAATTAGACAGCGAAATTCAATGGCCAAAACAATACGAGAGAGCTAAAATTTAATATTTTTTCCGCCACGAATTCACGAATTATTTTTTTCCAATTCGTGAATTCGTGGCGAATAAACTAAAACAAATCAAATGCAAAAAATAAAAACAGCACTTTTATCATACGGAATGTCGGGAAAAGTTTTTCACGCTCCGTTTTTAGATATTCATGAAGGATTTGAATTATTGGGTTCTTGGGAAAGAAGTAAAAAGCTGATTCAGGAAGATTATCCATACGTTAAAAGTTACGCTTCGATAGACGAGTTATTAAACGACGATGTAGATTTAGTAATTGTAAACACACCCGTAGGAACACATTATGAATATGCTAAAAAAGTCCTTTTGGCAGGCAAACATGCTGTTGTAGAAAAAGCTTTTACAACCACAGTTGCGGAGGCAAAAGAACTAGCATCAATCGCAAAAGAAAAGGGATTGAAATTGGCTGTATTTCAAAACAGAAGATGGGACAGTGACTTTAAAACAATCAAGAAAATTATCGACGAAAGGGTTCTAGGCGATTTGATAGAAGCAGAATTTCATTTTGACCGTTATAATCCTTTATTGAGTCCGAAGACACATAAAGAAACGGCAAATGACGGCGCTGGAGTTTTAAAAGATTTAGGTCCGCATTTAATAGATCAAGCGGTGAGTTTATTTGGCTGTCCGAAATCGGTATTTGGAGATATTCGAGTAACCAGAGAAAATTCTGTTGTAGACGACTGGATCGATTTGACATTGTTTTATTCTAATTTCAGAGTAAGATTAAAAGCAGGTTTTTTTGTGAGAGAAGCCAATCCAGCTTATACGATTCACGGTAAAAAAGGCTCTTTCTTAAAACCTCGAGGAGATGTTCAAGAAGATGATTTAAAAATCGGAAAAAAGCCAAATTTAGAATCTTGGGGAACAGAAGACGCAAATCTCCAAGGACTTTTACACACAGAAATTGATGGTAAAATAGTAAGAGAAAAAATCCCGACACTTCAAGGTAATTATTTTAGTTTTTTTGATGCAGTTTATGATTCGATCGTAAACGATAAAAAAGAACCAGTAACTGCAGAAGATGGTGTAAAAGTAATGCAGGTTATAGAAGCTGCCATTGCAAGTAATGCCCAGCAAAAGGTAATAAGTATATAATAAATTATGTAATTAAGTAGGATTATCATTCCTTAGGAATGTTTCGTCGGTAAAAAATATAATGTTCAGTCGCATTTACGTTCCATAGGAACGTTTGATTTCGTTGTCATTTTTATAATCTAAATGTATCAAACGTTCCTATGGAACGTAAAATATCGCAACGATATCATTTTTTCTACCGACGAAATGTTCCTACGGAACACAATATAAATAAAAGGGGTTTTCTCGAAAGTTGAGATTGCTCCTTTTTTTGTTTTAATAAAAAATGACGCAGATTATAATTCTATTAAACGCGAAAAGTTGTAATTTTAATAAGAAGATTTCAATTGAAAACCTTCGAATTTATAAACAATAACGTTGTATATTGTGCATAACGTTAGGTTTTATGCGCTTTAACAAGTGTTTTTAGTATTTTTGAAAATATCATTTATTAAAAATTAAATATGCTGATAAATTTTAATCCATTAGCGCTTTTTCAGACCAAAGGTAAAATCAAGAAAGTATTTAGAGAAGCAAAGGCTTCCTATTTAAATCGGATTCGTTTTGCCGTTGGAATGTTTTATTTCGGAATGGGTTTAAGTTTTGCAACTTGGGCAAGCAGGATTCCAGATATTAAAACGGCTTTGCATTTAACAGAAGGAGATTTGGGTTCTATACTTTTTGCACTTCCAGTTGGACAATTAGTGATTATGCCCTTTTCGGGAAAAATGGTTACCAAGTGGGGAAGTCACCGCATTTTGATTTTCTCTTTAATAATGTACGTTTTCTGCTTAATTAATTTAGGATTGGCAACAACAGCACTACAATTATCACTTGGGTTATTTTTATTTGGCCTGTTTGGAAATTTAGCCAATATTGCTGTAAATACGCAAGGAGTTTACACGGAAGTTTTGTTCAAAAAAACAATCATGTCAGCATTTCACGGAATGTGGAGTTTTGCAGGATTTACAGGAGCATTAGTTGGTTTAGGTATGCTTGCTTTAAAATTAAGTCCATTACACCATTTTCTAATTGTAGCTGGAATAGTTTTGCTTATGGTTGCTTTTAATTTTAAATTTTTGGTTAGAGCCAAAGAGAAAGTAAAAGTAAAACAAGAAGGTAAAAAACTATTTGTAAAACCAGACACAGCCTTACTTTGGCTGGGAGTAATTGGTTTTTGCAGTATGGCGAGCGAAGGCGTTATGTTCGATTGGAGCGGTGTTTACTTTAAAGATATTGTACAAGCGCCTGGCGCGTTAGTAGTTTTAGGCTACACTTCTTTTATGATTATGATGGCTGGCGGAAGATTTTTGGGTGACGGATTAATCAATAAATTTGGTCGTGAACGCGTTATGCAGATTAGCGGCGTTATGATTTCTGCGGGACTTTTTACAGCTGTTTTTCTTCCTTATATTATTCCGTGTACAATCGCTTTTATGTTCGTTGGTTTGGGCGTTGCCACTATCGTTCCAACCGTATATAGTATCGCTGGGAAAAATCCAACCGTGCCTGCTGGTGAAGCTTTAACGATTGTGTCGAGTGTAAGTTTCTTAGGTTTCTTGATGGGACCACCAGTAATTGGGCATATTGCACAAAGTTTTGGTCTTCAGTTTTCTTTTGCCTTTATCGGAATTTTTGGTGTTCTGATTGCTTTTATGGTTTCTAAAATTCGAACTACAGCTTAATATAGCGTATTTTTTGAAGTGCTTCTTTTCAATTAGCTTTTCCTAAATCAAAATAAATTTGAAAGAATTTGCTTATATTTAAATATTTTGCCTATTTTTGAATGTAGAGCCTAACCACTTAAAACTTAGAATTTCTTTTCCAAAAACCAATTTTATCTTTTGAATAAGGATTGCGATCCTAAACTATTTTCAAAAATAAATTGGAATTTTTAATGGTAAAAAAATACTTAGCAGCTTTAATTTTAATGGCCTTTACTTTTGCGTCGGCACAGCAGCAAGAAATAACTGTTACTGGAATCGTTATTGATGCGCGAACTCAAAATCCGCTTGAAAATGTAATAGTGACGATTCAAAATACAGCTGTAATGCAGCTCACGTCAAAAGAAGGAAAATTTGAGCTTCATATATTTCCGCAAAAAGAGCAGTTACTTTTGCTGAGAAGCCAAGGATACAAAGATTATCTTTTAAAAATCCAATCTTCAAAACAAAACATTAATCTAGGAATTTTACAGCTCGAAGATACTTATTCAGATGAAGTTCCGGCCGCATTGATCACTTTGTCAGACAATGATTTTTCTGAAGATAACAGTTCATCAGAGATGACATCTGGACTTTTACAATCTTCAAAAGATGCGTTTATGCAGGCGTCGGCATTCAATTGGGGGCAAGCTCGCTTTCGTGTTCGCGGTTTAGACAGTGAAAATGGAACCATGATGCTGAATGGGATGACAATGAACAAAATCTACGACGGAAGACCGCAGTGGAACAATTGGGGAGGCTTAAATAATATCTTACGCAATCAAGAATTTTCGGTTGGAACGGCTGCATCGAATTATACTTTCGGTGGAATTTTAGGAACACAGCAAATCACAACTCGAGCTTCCTTATACAGAAAAGGAACATCACTCACATTTTCTGGAAGCAATACAACTTATACTTGGCGTGCAATTGGCACATATGCATCTGGAATGAATTCTTCTGGTTGGGCTTATGCGGTTGCAGCTGGAAAAAGGTGGGCGGATGAAGGTTACTTTCAAGGAACAAATTTCAATGCAGATTCTTTTTTCATTAGTGTCGAAAAGAAATTAAACAACAGAAATTCTCTGAACATTACAGGGTTTTATACTCCGAATTCGCGCGGAAAAAATTCAGCAAATACAAGTGAAGTGACCAGTTTAATGGGCGAAAAATACAATTCGTACTGGGGATTTCAGAATGGTGAAAAACGAAACGCAAGAATTAAAAATGTTGAAGAACCATTAGTAATGCTGAATCATTATTTTAAAATTGATGCTAAAACAAACCTGAATTCGAGCGTTATGTATCAATTTGGGAAAGTCGGAAACAGCAGTATAGATTATCAAAATGCAGATAGTCCAGATCCCGTTAATTATAAAAAAATGCCAAGTTATTTTAGTTCGCTTTATGCGAAAGATCAAGGACAATTTTCAGGTGAGTTTACTCCGGATTATGAAAATGCAGCAAAAAATGCAATTTCACTTCTGGAAAATTCTCAGATTGACTGGGCTACAATGTATCTTGCCAATCAAAAACCAACACAAAATGGTTATGAACCTGCCAAAAGTAAATATGTTCTTTATGAAGACCGAACAGACGATAAGACTTTTGCAGTAAATTCAAACTTAAATATGCAGATTACTCCAAATATTTCATTTGATGGAGGATTCACTTTCCGAAAACTAAAATCGCATAATTTTCAGTATTTGCTGGATCTTTTAGGTGGAGAATATTTCGAAGATATTGATCCATTTTACAAAGGAAATCTTTCACAATCAGATTTACAGCATCCAGACAGAAAAGTTAGGAAAGGAGATATTTATGGGTACAATTATAATTTGTTTGCTAATACTTTAGACCTTTTCACGCAGTTTAAATTTGTTTACAATAAAACAGAATTTTATCTGGCGCAATCATACGCAATGACGAATTATCAAAGAGAAGGATTGTATCAAAACGGACTTTATCCAACTTATTCTCTAGGAAAAAGTGACAAGGTTAACTTTGAAAATTTTGGTTTCAAAGGTGGATTTACCTATAAAATTTCTGGAAAGCAGCTGTTGTTTTTTAATGCAGCGCATTTGACAAGAGCTCCTTCTCTTAGAAATACATTCTCAAATTCACGATTAAATAATTCGATAGTTAATGGAATTGAAAGTGAAAATATTAGCAGCGCCGAAGCAAATTACGTTTATCGATCGCCAAAATTTAAAATGCGTTTTACGGCTTATTATTCTTTAATAAAAAACACTTCAAAAATTTCTTTTTTCTATGCCGAAGGAATTTTTGATAACGGAGCAGGTTATGATGCTACGGATGCTTTTGTAAGTCAGACTTTAACGCATTTAGACAAGAAAAATACTGGAGCAGAATTAAGTTTAGAATATCAATTTTCGTCAACACTAAAAGCGACTTTGTGTGCAGCCTACGGAAATTATGTTTACAGTAGTAATCCAAACGTATCAATTACAAATGATGCAAACGCAGCAAAAGATGGTGCGCAGACTACCTTTGATTTTGGTCAGGCCTATCTTAAAAATTACAAACAGCCAGGAACTCCGCAGCAGGCTTATTCGTTTGGAATGGAATATCGCGATCCAAAATTTTGGTGGCTGGCTGCTAACATTAATTATTTGGCAGAAAGTTATATCGATGTTTCGCCAATTTCAAGAACTGCCCAATTTTACATTAATCCAGCCAATAATTTTCCTTTCCCAGAAGCAACTTCAGAAAGAGGAAATCAATTATTGAAACAAGAAAAATTTGATCCTGTATCACTATTAAATATTAGCGGTGGAAAGTCATGGAGGATTCGTAAAAAATATATAGGTGTTTTTGCCAGCGTTAATAACGTTTTCAATTCAATATATAAAACTGGGGGTTTTGAACAGGCACGAAATGCAAATTTCAGAGCGCTAAATCAAGATGTTTCCAGCGGAACGCCATCGTTTGGTCCTAAATATTATTACGGTTACGGAAGAACTTATTTTTTAAATCTCACCATTGGTTTGTAAATCAAAATCTCATGAAAAACATATTTTTAAATTCATTTTTTGGAATATCATTTTTAATTATCACTAGCTGTAGTACCGAAGTCGAAACGCCGAAATTAGTCTGTACACAGCCAGATTTAACAGTAAATAAGTCTGTAGAAAAAGTATATGAACTTTCAAACAGTACAGCCAAACAATATTTGTACGATGATATAATCGAAGCGTATGTAGTTTCTAGTGACGAAGACGGTAATTTTTTTAAAACAATTTCATTGCAGACATTGGCTACTGCTACTGCTCCCTCGATTGGTTTTAGCGTTCCAATAGATGCTTCAAATACCTATATTGACTATCGCATTGGAAATAAAGTTTATGTAAAACTTAAAAACCAATTTACAGACTTATACTATGGCGGATTAAGAATTGGAAGCTTATATGTGAGCAATGCCGGCGATCCAACAATTGGCAGGATTTCTCAAAATGATTATAAAAATGTACTGAATGCTTCCTGTACAATAATTGATGAAAATACTTTGGTGGAATCGCTTTCTATAGAAGAGGCTCTTAAGGACAATAAATTAAACACATTAATAGAACTAAATGATGTCGAATTTACAGAGGCAGCTTTAGGGCGCCATTATTTTGAAGAATCAAATAATGTGGGCGGATCAACTAATTGGAATCTGCGAGATAAAACCGGAAACCAAATTATTTTTAGAACCAGCAGTTATGCAAAATTTGCAGATCATTTTGTGCCGGAAGGAAGTGGAAAAGTAAGAGGGGTTTTAACCAAATTTGGCACAGATTATCAATTGATGGTAAGATCTGAAAGTGATATTGATATGAATGGAAAGAGAAATGTCCCATTTTTTGCAGAAGATTTTCAATCGGTTAAACATAACGTAAATTTTGCTTTGCCGGGTTGGAGCAATATTGTAGAAAAAGCGACTAAACTGTGGAAGAGTATGGTGTATGCTGGAAATGGCTACGCAGAGTTTAATACCACAAGTACGACAGCAGCCGAAAATATTGCATGGCTTGTTTCTCCTAAAATTAATTTAGCAGGATATAAAAATGCCGTGCTTTCTTTTAGAAGTGCACAGCACGATCTAAAAATGGATTCACCTTTAAATACTTTAGAAGTTTATGTTTCTACCAATTTTGATGGAGCAAGTGTGACCAAAGCAAAATGGACAAAATTGGAAGCCAAAGTTCCGACATTAACAACACCCACACGCGAATTTATAAGCTCTAGGGGGATTGATCTTTCGGCATATTCTGGAAATATTCACATTGCTTTTAAATACATCGGATCAGGAAAAGATAAAACTTTAAACGGCGCTTTTATGGTCGATGACATTAAGATATTTGGAGAGAAATAATATGTATTTAAGGGAAAAGTAAATGAATATGCATAATTAGCTTTTAAGCGGTTTAACGGCTACATGCAAACACTCTGTAAAATTCATTAAAATTTGTAATTATCACAATAAGATATTCTTGCCAATTGCAAAATTTGTATTATTTTTCTTTCTTATTTGATTTAATTCTTATATTTGATTTTCTTAAATATAAGATATGCCTTACATAAAACCTTTTTCTTACGATGATTTTTTGACGTATAAAATCCAAGAGGGAGATACACCGGAAAGTGTAGCAGAAAAGCTAGACATTGACTTATATGCCTTAAGAAGTTATCATAATCGTTACTGTGAATCTGTTGAAGATTGTATTGGACCGACTTTTCCAAGATATCTGAAATTTCTTATTATTCAATCACAAGAAGAAAAGGAGAAAATAGATGCACATCGTGAACCTATCCAATTTTCTACTCAGAATTTCAAACTGCCTTTCCTTCCATCGCACTTAAATAAAAGATATTTGGCGATGTATGATATTGAAAAAGGCTCCGAAAAAAATTCAATAAAGGAAGAAATTAATGTAAAGTGGCTAGCTACAGATAAAAATGGCTATTCACTTATAGAGATTGATAGAAAAGCCTTGTTTGTAAATGAAAATTACGAAAAATCGATGGCTGATGAGCTGGCTGAAAAAACTGCAAAAGTATTTTATCCCATTAAAGTTATCGTTGATTCAAATGGAAAATGTATTGATATAAACAATTTTGATGAGATTCGAGAACGTTGGAATGATGTTAAAAAAGAAGTTCTCAAAGAATTTGAAGGTGAAGTAGTAGAAGAGCGTTTGAAAGCATTCGAATTAAAATTATGCGATAATGATATTATAAGAGAATCATTTCTAAATGATTGGTTTTTAAGAGCTTTTTTTAATGGTTTAAATGTTGAATACAAAGAAAGTTTAACAATAAATAATGTTATTGGATTTCCTATTTCTAAGAAAATTGGAGAAGTGAAATTTGAAGTTGAACAAACTATTATGCCAAAAGTAGATCAATACAATTTGGTTAATATTACTCAAAAAGGAGTTCTTGTTGATGAGAGAAGCAAAGATGATTTTGAAAATAATTTACTTTTTCCATATGATAGTTTAGAAGAAAATAAATCTGAACAATTGGAAGCAATTTATGAAGCTTACTATTTTTTAAATCCTAATACGAATACTGTTGAAAGCCTCTTTCTAGAGTGTGAAATAAAGCTTGACATACCACAAAAAATTGCAATTACAATTTCTGGTTTGGAAGAAACAGGAAAGTTAATCCTTGATGGTAAAATTAAGCTGCATGTACCTATGCAAAAAAAAGAACCCAGCTTATTTCGAGAATTTTTTTGGATCATAGTTCTTATCGTAACCTTGCTGTCAGTTCTAATTTGGATATTTCTAAAACTTCAAAAACATAACTATGAGTGATAAACATATGGTAGTTCAAGGTGCTATTTGTAAGTGTACATTGAGCGTTGAGCCGAAAACAGACATTTTGAAAGTAAAAACACAATCAAAGCATTATGCCAATGATAAAGACTGTGAAAAACTCCTTGCCACAACAAAAGATATTGGCAAAACATTAGAGAAAAATACATTTGGTAAATGCAAAAAGCAGCCTTCAGGTAATGATTATTTACCCTGTCAAGTTCAAATAACAGAATGGAGAAAATTCTATGAAAAAGTTACTTTAAGTAATGAAGGAAAAATATTGCTTGAAGACAGCAGGGCAACTTGTGCAATGGGGTTACCTGATTGTATAGAAATAATTAATCATGGACAAATTGCACAGCCATCAAAACAAAACTTTGTAAAAGCCAATCCTGATGTGCAGAATAAAATTAATCCTTTGCTGGATTTAAATGCAGTTGGCAAACCAAAGTCGGATTTTACAGGAATAGAACAAAAATAAGTATGGCAAGAGGAATAAAAAAAATTGAATGGACAGGGAAAGGAAAAGTAATTACAAAAGGTTCTGTTCCAAATGAAAAAGCGATAATACATGCAGATCAATTTGTAGATTTTAAAATTGCAGAATGGCATGATGGAACCAATGCAGAAGATAAAAAAAGAAATATTCTTTGGCATTTTCAAACCCATACACCTAGAGAAAGTATTCTTAAAATAAATAAGAAAGCTGAAGATACTTATAGTATAACATTACCTAAAAAGCTTTGTGGTCCCTTTGTCTATTATTTACAGGCAAGTTTGCCCACCTTAGATTATTCAAGATCTGCCGGCTTAGTTATTAGCGGATGGTGTCAACCACGAATAGTTTCTAGTTCATGGGCAACTGAAACAAAAGGAAAAGATGTTAGATTGTCTCACCAATTTTCTTATGGACATCCTATTTATCTTCATTTAGATACCGAAGGATTGAATGGTTATAATAATCTAATTATTGAAGTTTATAGAAGAGTAAAAGGAGGAAACAAAGCAACAGATGACCAACAGATAAAAGTTTATACTCAAGTTCCAGTTATAAATGGTGAAATTGATATTATTTTAACAGATACAATAAGTTGGAAAAAAACAAATGAAGTAGGAGAATTCTATATTAAAGTTAAAAACCCATCGACAAAAGAATATATCAAAGACTACAATAATGATGTTTATCATGCTCGTTATCTGCGTATACAAAATAAAACTGAACTCGTTCCTACTAAAATTGAGACAGGGGTCAGTAAAGCAAAAGTACAAGGCGAGCAAAAAAAATATGAAAAAAATCCTGGAAGTTGTAGGTTTACAAAAATAGGAATTACCTATAACGAAGATTATGAGGTAATTTTTGATGAAGGGAAATTTATTCGAAGAGCAAATCCAAATGACAATTTTGATACGCTTGAAAAAATATATTACGATTATGACAAATGGGAGATTCGTTCTGATGCAAAACCTATTTTAGATAAAGTTGCTATTTATTTAAAAGAACCGCCTTTGCTGCCAGTTGAATTGGGCGCCCATACCGATAATAGAGGAACAGATGAATACAATATGGAATTGTCTGCCAAAAGAGCAGATTCTGTTGTAAAGTATTTAATATCAAAGGGAGTTCCCGCTTCTATAATCTCTGCAAAAGGTTACGGAAAAACCAAACTGATTCATAAAGGAGATCATGTTTCTGAAGCACTGCATCAGGAAAACCGTAGAACGACCCTAAGATTTAAACTTTTTGAAAATGATGCAAAAGCGCTTGTTCATGATGTTATTGTGCCAAGTTATAAAAAGCCAGCTGAGGTAAGTATTACTATTAATGGACTTAGCAGAAAAGCATGTCATAAAACAAAGAATCATTTAAATAAAATGATTTCATATCAAAGTTATGTCAAGTTAGAACCGCAAAATTTAACAGAAAATAAGACCAATGAAGTAAAAGTTAAACTTAATTCGCTGCTTCCTGATATTCCAAAAATAACTGATGTACTTTCATTTGGAGTTAAATATAGAAATAAATATCATTACTATTTAAATTCTTGTGCATATTATTCTCTTGTTGAAAATCCAACTTTTACCATAAATGCCTATCCTGATATTGTTTGGATTGCGCATTTTCAGTACAATTATACACATCATGAAGAAGAGCATGAACCTGCCAAAGCACCTTATTATTTCCATAACAAAAAGTTAGAATTAAAACAAGGTATCAAAGAAGAAATTACAGAGTTATCAAATTCTATAATTGGCAAAATAATGAGTTTTTTTCCTGGAGGCTGGATTGTTAAAGACGTGCTTTTAAAGTATATACAAGAAAATGCCATGATTTATGACGTAGGACTGCACTCCATTTATGACCGTGAAATTGAAAAAAGAGAAGAAGCTTTAAGCCTAAAAGGCACGGTAATAGATTTTATAAAAACAGACTCAACAACAAGATATATTGTAGCTTTTGTAATTTATGAAATGGTCGTTGTAGGAATTGTGATTGACTTATTAATGCTTTATCTCACAAGAGGAAAAAGCGCAGAAGGTAAATTAGCAAAAATTGGAAGTAAGATTAAAAAATTATCGAAAGATTTAAAAGATGCGGGTGCCGAATTAGTGCCATCGTCAATTGCTGTAAATGCAGGAATGTATTATAAGTTAATGGCAGATAGAAGAATGGCATTAATTCTTGAAGCCAACATAAAAGCAGATCCGTTAGTTGCCATAAACTTTGAGAGAAAATTCAATTTAAAAAGTTTGCTTTTTGATGAAGCCACAAAAAATGAAAAAAACAAAGACAAAAAAGAAACTAATAAAGCAATAAGCGAAGGTCTAGCCAAATTAGGTAAAAATGATGTAACGTTTACATTAACTATTGTTGGCGAAATAAATTTGGAGCAAAACCTCCAATTCAATTTACTTACCGAGCAGTACAGTCTGCAAGACAAGTTTTGTACCCTTGTAGAGAAGAACAAGATTGCATATACTAAAAAAATAGCAGGAAGTGTGTTGTTTGAGCATTCAGCAGATAAAAAGTTTTTTGAGTTCACGCCTTTAGAAACGCAAGTTACAGCTTCTCTCTCTCTAAAATTGGCATGCGAATCCATTGTCATTATAGAATATGGCTATGACAAAAAAGACAACAAAGGTTTGTTTATGACCATAAAGCTTAAATTTTCAGGATTGAAAGGGACTTTTAATGCTAATGTAAAAGCTAGGATTGATGATGATGAGGGAGAGTATTCTACTAATAATGGTAGGCCTATAGATTTTATAGTCCTAGAAGGGCATACTTTTACTTTGAGCACAATTTATCTATTCAACAACAACCAAATTGCCTAAATAAAATTATATGAAAAAATTGATCCTGATTTTGGCAGCTCTTTTAATATTTCTGTCATGCAAAGAAAATAACACTATAAACACAAAAAAAATGAGCAACCTGACAAGTAAGAACTATATTGAAGCGATGTTTAAGAGGATAAAGCGTTATGATTATGAACCCATGTACTATTTGAGTTATGAGCAAAATTCGTGCTTTTCCGAGGTATTGGTTAATGACATTCCCGTTTACAAAAATTTTCAAAAGGAATCCCGGGGACAAACATTCGAGATTAACAATTTTATTTTTAAGAATGGTATTCAAAAAGTGACTATTCGATTGTATCCTGCAGGCAAAATTGGGTCAGCAGATTTTTCTACCTTGGTCTTTGACACAGCTATGAAAGTAAATATAACAGAAGCTGATAATAAAAACAGAGATGCCAAAGATAAAAAAATAGCAACGTATATTACCCCTCTTGATATAAAAGTAGATGCAGAAGGATATGAAACAACCAAATTTAAATTTACTGGTCAAAACTATTTTGAAGGCAGTTTCACCTTTAACGCCACCGTGCCATATGAATTCAATACTTTAGACCATGCACAGGATTTGAGCAAATGGAATAAGGATATACTCGAAAAAAGAGTTGTAAGTTTCTATAAAAACCAATGGAATATCCTTAATGAAAAAAGAGAGGATGATTATTTTTCATATTTGGAATTAAAGGAAAAAGAATCTTGCCAGAGTTTATTTTATGGTAAGGCTGAATTAAAGGAAACATTGGAAACCTATCTGGAACCATTTACAAATACAACTTTTAAGTTAGAACCATTAGAAAATTATATTGTAAAGCTTTATGGCGACGGAAGAATCGTATGCTTAGAACTTAAAAGCTTAAAGCCTAAGAAGCGAGGAAAATCAGCTTTATGGGGTAGGTATAAAGATGGAGAAACTTCTCTGATGAAATTTAGAAAATATTATTTATATATACCTGAGGGAGAAGATGAACTTAAAATTTTGAGATAGATTTGATGCGAAATAATTTATTTTTTAGTTTCCTGATGTTTTGTATGTATGCATGTTTGCAGAATACAAAAGTTATGCAGAACCCAGAAATCACAGAAAAAAATTTTATCAATAAGTTATCATCAGAAGTAAAGCGTTATGATTATGAACCCTTGTACTATTTGAGTTATGAGCAAAATTCCTGTTTTTCAGAAATAATAAATGATATTCCTGTTAATGTAAATTTTCAGAAGGAATCCCGAGGAGAAACATTTGAGATTAACAATTTTATTTTTAAGAGCGGTACTCAAAAAGTAACTATTAGGCTATATCCTGCAGGCAAAATGGGTTCAGCAGATTTTTCTACCTTGATGAGTGATACAGATATGAAAATAGAAATAACAGAAGCTGACAATAAAAACAGGAATGCCAAAGATAAAGAAATAGCAACTTATATTACACCTCTTGATTTAAAAGTAGATGTCGAAGGATATCAAACAAGCAAATTCAAATTTACAGGAAAGCACTATTTTGAAGCCAATTTTACATTTGAAGCGAAAGTGCCTTATAAAGTAAAGGGTTTTGACAATGCCCAAGATTTGCGTGAATGGAATAAAGAAACATTACTAAAAAAACTTGTGTCAGAATATAATGAGGTAAAAAATATTTATCAGAATAAGGAATATGACAATATAGCTAAAACATCTTATGATGGTTTAAGAAATCAATTTGTGGCCGAATATCAAAACCGTGAACATATTAATGATGTTTGGAATATGCTTATGGAAGTTTATAAGCAACCAACATTTGAGATGCAGCAAATAGAGGATTATAAATTGATGTTTTTTGCAGAGGGTAGGCTAGTTGCTTTGATGCAGAATTCTAAGGCCCCAAGAGTAAGAGGAAATACGGTATTATGGGCAAAATTCAACAGAGGAGAAGGAATTGAAACCTTGTTCTGTAATAGCTATTTTTATATTTCAAAAGGAGAAACAGAATTTAAAATATACTAGAAATGAGATTTTTTAAATTTATTTTTTTTGGCTTTGTGTTATGTTTTTCAGCTTGTTCTCAGAATCAGAATAAACAAATGAGCAATCTAACGAGCAAAAATTATATCGAAACCATGATGAATAGTACTAAGCGTTATGACTATGAACCAATCTATTTTTTAACATTTGTGCAAAATTCGTGTTTTTCAGAGATTTTGGTAAACGATATTCCGATAAATAAAAATTTTAAAAAGGCATCACAAGGCTTAACGCTCGATATTAATGATTATATTTTTAAAAGTGGACCACAAAAAGTAACTATAAGATTATATCCAGTAGGTAAAATTGGTATTTTGAATCTTCCGACTTTGGTTAATAATACTGAAATGAAAATTGATATTACAGAAGCAGATAATAAAAAGAGGGATTTGAAAGGGAAGGAAATTAGCACTTACATAACACCATTAGCTACGTATGAAGCTGATGGTTATGAAAAAACGAGATTTGGAGCGACTGGAAAAGACTATTATGAAGCAACTTTTACATTTAATGCTACTGTACCGTATGAATTTAACAGTTTGGATAAAGCCCGTGATTTAAGCCAATGGAAAAAAGAAATATTAGAAGAGAAAGTGGTTGACTTCTATAAAAACCAATGGAACATAATAAATGAAAAAAGAGAAGATGATTATTTTTCTTATTTAGAATTAAAAGAGAAACAAACTTGTCAGAGTTTATTTTATAACAAAACAGAATTGCAAGAGACCTTAGAATCTTATCTAGAAGCTTTTACCATTGAAGATTATAAACTTCAGGCATTAGAAAATTATACACTCAAATTCTATGGTAACGGTAAATTAGTATGCCTAGAGCTCGCAAGTTTGGAATCTAAAATGAGAGGAAAATCTGCTCTTTGGTCAAAATTTGATGAAAATAGAACAGCAGATTTTCTAAAGTATTATTTATATATACCTGAGGGAGAAGATGAACTTAAAATTTTGAGATAGATTTTTTTAAGATTTTTTAATTCATTGTTGCATTTAATACATGGGATCTCGAAAAGACAAAACTTTAAACGGCGCTTTTATGATCGATGATATTAAGATATTTGGAGAAAAGTAGGACGTAATTTTTAAATGCAAAATTAAAGAGTTGATTTTTAAAGCATTATTTAAAAGTTTGTAGTTTTTGTATTTCAAATTCCTGAAATTTAATTGAATTTTGTATTTTGGTCATCCCAAATCAATACAAAAACAATATGAAAACCTACTTTATTGCCATCTTAATGATGGTTTTTCCATGTTTATTACATAGTCAGGACGCCGCCCCTGTTAAAATCAAACAGATTAATATTGTAAAGACAAATTACCAAAACTCTAAAGACGGTGAAATTGTAAATAAAACATTAGTTTTTAAAGATGGTAAACTTCAAACTGTTACAACTTCAGACGTTGTGCAGCATTTCTTTTACAACAAAAATGGTTTACTGGATATGACCGTGAAGGACAAAGTTGGAAGTGACTGGAAAGAAGTCGTAAATTATACTTATGACGCTGATAACAACATTACCAAGTTTGTCAAAAAATATCAAGAAGGACCAAATTATATTACCAAAGTCGTTTCATTTGTTTATGAAGGCGCAAGGGTAAAAGTAACTACAAAAAAGAGCACAAATCACCAAAATTTGGTAGACGATATCGAATATCTTGTTGAAAACGGAATTATTGTGAGACGTACTTCACGCGATAGAAATAAACAAATTATTGGAAAACTTGAATACATTTATGTAAACGACAACGTATCTAAACACAAAGGATTGGTTGGAGATAAAATTTCTAAAACCTATACTTACGATGATAAAAAATCGGTTGATCAATTAATTGTTCAAAGCTTGTTTGGTGATAATTATAAAGTAATTGTACCGATGATTTCTTATCATGAAGACGAATTTGCGTTTGAATCAATTTCATACAATAATGAAATGAATTTTAGTCCTTCGTCTACAGCTTTAGTTGCAGTAAGCAGAAAATACAAATACAACAAATTAAACTTCCCGATTTCTTGTTCTCAAATTGAAGAAAACGGAATTGTAAAAACAGAAAAAACGTTTATTTACGAATAGATATTTTAAATTTAGAAACTATTTCAAATGGAATTTTGTTGAGGTAAATCTTAACAGAGTTCCATTTTTTTATAATTTGGTTTGTAAAGCGTTTTAGATATAAATTTAAAAACGAAATTGTATAATTGATTGTAGCTTACAAATGATTAAATTTGCACCTTATTCAAGACTATGTTAGAAAAAGAAGTTATAAATTTTGAGAGAACAGTAATTGTTGGAATTGTTACTCAAAATCAAAGTGAAGAAAAACTAAATGAATATTTAGACGAATTGGAGTTTTTGACATTTACCGCGGGTGGTGAAGTGATTAAGCGCTTTTCGCAAAAAATGGAACGCCCGAATCCCAAGACTTTTGTGGGTACGGGTAAAATTGATGACATCAATCTTTTTGTAAAAGAAAACAAAATATCGACTGTAATTTTTGATGATGAATTAACGCCTTCACAGCAAAAAAATATTTCGAGAATTATTGATTGTAAAATTCTGGATAGAACCAATTTAATTCTAGATATTTTTGCACAGCGAGCTGAAACTTCTTACGCAAGAACTCAGGTAGAATTGGCTCAATGTCAATACTTACTTCCAAGACTTTCTGGTTTATGGACGCACCTTGAGCGTCAAAAAGGTGGTATTGGTATGCGTGGACCTGGAGAAACAGAGATCGAAACCGATAGACGTATTGTGCGTGACAGAATTTCGTTGTTGAAAGATAAAATCAAAACAATTGACAAGCAGATGAGCATTCAGCGCAGTAATCGCGGTGCTATGGTTCGTGTTGCTTTGGTCGGTTACACAAACGTTGGAAAATCAACTTTGATGAATGCAATTGGTAAAAGCGATGTTTTTGTAGAAAACAAATTATTTGCAACGTTGGATACTACGGTTCGAAAAGTGGTGATTAAAAACTTACCATTTTTGCTTTCAGATACCGTTGGTTTTATTCGAAAACTGCCAACACAATTAGTTGATTCTTTTAAAAGTACACTGGATGAGGTTCGTGAAGCAGATTTGCTTTTGCATGTTGTAGATATTTCGCATCCAGACTTTGAAGATCACATTGAATCTGTAAATAAAACTTTGCAGGAAATTAAAAGTAATGACAAGCCAACAATCATGGTTTTTAATAAAATCGATGCTTATCGTCATCTTACTATTGAAGAAGATGATTTAATTACCGAAAGAACCCGCAGACATTACACTCTTGAGGAATGGAAACAAACTTGGATGAATGATGTAGGAGAAGGCAAAGCTCTATTTATTTCAGCAAGAGAAAAAGAGAATTTTGAAGAGTTTAGAGAAACGGTTTATGAAGCTGTTAGACAAATTCATATAACCAGATTCCCATACAATAAGTTTTTGTATCCTGATTATAAAGATGCAGTTGAGAAAGAAGAAGAAAAGGATGAAGAATAATAAAAATCTTTACCGCAAAGAGCGCTAAGATTTTTATAGTATAACATCAGAAAAAATAAAGTTCGCAAAGCTAAATTAAAATCCAGCTTTGCGAACTTTTATTTTTATAAAATTAAGCTTTGAAAAAACTTTGCGCTCTTTGCGGTAAAATGTAATAAGAGTTATAGATTAAAATCCGAAATTAACTCCTAAACCAAAAACTTGTCTAGTTTGAAGTCCTTTGAAAGCGTTATCATCATATATAGCTTGGAAAGCAAAATTTGCCGACAAGAATTTATTAATTTTCATGATGATATTCAGCGAGTAGTTGATATCAACATTTTGAGGATCTTCTAAATAATTAGAATATAAATTTAAGGTGTTTTCTGCAGTTACATTGGTCATAATCGCCAGTTTATAATAAACAGAAGTATAAAAACCCAGTTCGTAGCGCATGGTTTTGCCTTCGTCAACACCAAAATAATCTCCATCTACGTAAGGCAGACCTGTAAATCTATCGATTCCGCTTGTATAAGCATTATCTACAAAAGTAAATTTTGAAGTAAGCGGTGCAAAATTTATTTTCAGATTTTCATCCTTAGACCAGTAAATACCAGGTCCAGTGGTAAGATATCCAGGAGACATGAATTTAGTTTGTTCTGTTCTAATTTCTTTTCCATTGGCATCCTGACCATAAATGTAACCCGTTGTAAATTGAGTTCTAAAGTTTAAAAAGAAAGAGTAATACCATTCGCCAAAAGCTCTTTTTCCTACTATTGAATTAAACTCTAAACGGTCATCGGTCTTTTTTCCGAAGTCGGTGTTTTTAGTTTGTAAAAGTCCGTAAGAAGCAAGGATTTTATTATCCCAGGTTACGTCGTCTTTTTTATAATTGAAGTCGTAGTTTACTCCTAAAGTTCCAGAGAAACTATCTTCACCACCAGCAATCCAGTTGTTGAAACTTGATTGGTTTAACAAAAGAGAAACTGTTCCTTTGGCTTTCCAGCCTTCTCCTTCAATAGTATCATTGATTTTTTTTACTGCTTTTTCGGTATTCTGAATTAATTCTTTCTCTGAATTTTGTGCCTGAACAATAGCAAAGTTCGCTAAAATGCATAGTAATAACGCCAGCTTTCTCATGGTTGTTTAGTTTAAGTGTATTATCAAATATACTAAAAACCAATTGAAACTAGATAATTATCGCTTGTAATTGCAGGTTATTTCTTAGATTCTTTATATAGAGGTACTGCAGAACACGCCTCACCATACATTATACTGCGAGCAAATGGCTGTAAATAATTTGTGGCTAAAATATAAGCGCGCATTGGAACGGGTTTTCTAGAACAGCCTTTTACAATTACAGGCTTACTTTTATAAACAGAATAATCGATTCTGCTTAAAATTTCTTCGTAAAGACTTGCATCAAGATCTTCGATTGTTCCGTTGACTACTTTTTTGGCAAAAGGAGCCAAATGAACACTAACTAAAATTAATGCCCAAGCAGGAATAATAGCATCTGTACTGCAATGTACAGCAACATATTGATCTTGATATTGCGACCAATCATGATTTTTTAGGTGCTCTCTAAAGTCTTTTTCTTTCAATAAAAATCCTTCCAAAAGCCATTGCGAAATGTCAATCTGCACACGCATTCCTTTTGGATAATAATCCTCTAAATCAAAAACTTCTAAAGCACTATTGGCGACTTTATTGATAATTTCTTCCATTTTTTTAGTCTGAAAGTCGAAGGTCGAAAGTCATAAAGTCCTTCACTTTGAGACTTTATGACTTTTGACTTTATGACTAAATTAAAGCATTCCTAATTCTAATTTTGCTTCTTCGCTCATTAAATCTTTACTCCAAGGCGGATCGAAAGTAATTTCTACTTCAACATCTTTAATGTGTTCGATTGTTTTTACTTTCTCTTCCACTTCGCGTGGTAAGCTTTCTGCAACTGGGCAGTTTGGAGAAGTTAAAGTCATTAGAATTTTTACTTCGTAATCTGTATTTACCATTACGTCGTAAATTAATCCTAATTCGTAAATATCTACAGGGATTTCAGGATCGTAAATTCCTTTTAAAATTCTTACGATTGATTCTCCTAATTCGTTTGTGTCTATTTCTTGTTCCATTGTTTGTGTTTTTTCACCATATAAGTGATATAAGTTCATTTAAAATATAAGCTTATGAGTATATGTTTTAATTTTTAGTTAGTTTTTAATCTTGTAGCCAGCGATATAATTCGTTGACATATGTTTTCTGACCTTCGTGATAAATATTTGTTACATTAAAATTTATCATTAATCCTATTGGTGATTTTAAAAGTTTCATATAAGACATTAGTTTTGCAATATGAACAGGTATAATTTGATCAACAGCTTTTAATTCAAGAACTAAACAATTCTCAATGAATAAATCACATCTTAAATCTGACTCTAATTGTAATCCTTTATATTCAATAGGAATTACTAACTCAGATTTAAAATTAATACCTCTTAGTGATAATTTTTTAATCATGCACTGATGATATATACTTTCTAAAAGTCCTGCTCCAATATTTTTATGAACTTCAATCGCTGCTCCGTTAACTTGATAAATTAAATCAGTCAAATATTTCTTTGTCATCATTTACTTTTTTAAGCAATAATAACAAATAAAAAAGAAAGATAAAACTTACTTTATTTGTTTTTAGCCATTCAAGTTATATGAGTTCTTTTAAACAGAATACTTATATTTCTTATGCTTTTAGACAAAGTTAATTCAAGCGTAAATCTTAAATTTTCTTATATCACTTATATGGTTTAAATCTTAATTTTTGTTTTTTGAATCAAATGCCAAAGCATACATTTTGATGTTCTTTATCATCGAAACCAAACCGTTAGCACGTGTTGCTGATAAATGCTCTTTTAGACCGATTTCGTCAATAAAATCTACATCAGCTTCTAGAATATCTTTTGCTTTTTGATTCGAGAAAGCACGAATTAAAATTGCGATTATCCCTTTAGTCAAAATAGCATCGCTGTCTGCTGTGAAAATAATTTTATCGTCTTGCTGTTCGCCTTGTAACCAAACTTTCGACTGGCATCCTTTAATTAAATTCTCATCGGTTTTATATTCTTCTTTAATCAGCGGAAGCGTTTTTCCGAGCTCAATGATGTATTCGTAACGCTGCATCCAGTCGTCGAACATTGAGAATTCGTCTATTATTTCGTTTTGTATTTCCTTTATTGTCATAACTATTCTTTAGCAAAATCAACTAATAAATTTACTAGTTTTTCAATTTCCTTTGGAGGAAAACCATTGTCGAAACCTGGAGTTTCGTATGTTTTTTGATTTTGTATTATTTTTAAATTTCCTATTGCAGCACCATCATAAGTACGTTTATCCGTTGGCGCCTTTAATGTAGAAAGGCTTTCTAAATTCACTTTTGAAAACGCATCAACAATTTTATTCCATTTTGCATCGTCAATATTACTTTTAACAGGTGCAGCATCGCGTCCGTTTGTAACCGAAACCGATTTATTCTCTACTACAATACTTTTATGATAGCCTCTAGAATGTGCAGAATATTCAATTTTTGTTGATGTCATATCTACTTTTTTTTGGCTGCAGCATCCTGTTGCGATAAAAAGCGTTAAGAACAATAATGATAGTATTTTCATAGGTTTACTTTTTTTAGCTTAGCATTGTTTGCGCTTTCTTAACAGCGTCAACCATTAAATCAATTTCCTCTTTAGTGTTATAAAAAGAGAAAGAAGCGCGGATAGTTCCAGGAATACAGAAGAAACTCATAATTGGTTGTGCACAATGATGTCCTGTTCTAACGGCAATTCCTAGTTTATCGATAATTGAACCAATATCATATGGATGAATTCCATCAATATTAAACGAAACTACAGATGCTTTGTTTTTTCCCGTTCCGTAGATTCGTAAACCTTCAATTTCAGATAAACGCTTTGTAGCATATTCTAAAAGTTCGTGTTCGTATTCCTGAATATTTTCAAAACCAATGTTATTTAAATAATCAATTGCAGTTCCAAGAACAATTCCGCCGGCAATATTTGGTGTACCAGCTTCAAATTTATGAGGAAGATCTGCGTAAGTAGTTTTCTCGAAAGTAACTTCTTTGATCATTTCGCCGCCGCCTTGATAAGGAGGAAGTTTGTTTAACCAATCTTCTTTTCCGTATAAAATTCCAGTTCCAGTTGGACCGCACATTTTATGACCTGAAAAAGCATAGAAATCACAATCTAATTCTTGAACATCTGGTTTTAAATGTGGAACAGCCTGAGCGCCGTCTATCAAAACTGCAGCACCAAAACTGTGTGCTTTATCAATAATATATTTGATCGGATTAATGATTCCAAGTGCATTTGAAATATGATTAAGTGTAACCACTTTTGTTTTCTCAGAAAGCAAAGCATCAAACTCTTCTAGAATTAATTCTCCGTTTTCATTAATTGGAATTACTTTTAAAACTGCTCCTGTTTTTTCACACAACATCTGCCAAGGCACAATATTACTGTGATGTTCCAATGACGAAACAATTACTTCATCACCTGGTTTTAAAATTGAAGCAAAACCATTGGTTACTAAATTAATACCATGAGTTGTTCCCGAAGTAAAAAGTACTTCATGAGCATGTTTTGCGTTTATATGTTCTTTTACTTTGCCACGAGAAACCTCGTAAGCGTCAGTAGCTAACTGGCTTAAAGTGTGAACGCCACGATGAATATTGGCGTTGATTTCCTGATAATATTTTACTTCCGCATCGATCACAACTTGTGGTTTTTGCGAAGTAGCTCCGTTGTCGAAATATACTAAAGGTTTTCCGTTAACTTTTTGGTTAAGAATTGGAAAATCAGCTCTTATTTTTTGAATATCTAGCATGTCTTATTTAGAAAAAATCTATTTACAAAAGTACTAAAACTAAATTTGTTTATACAGCAATTCTATAATTTCCTTTTATCGCATCATTGTTACAAGGCGTAAATGCTGATTCTGTAAAAATCAGTTGATTTTTCTGAATTATCTGAATCAGATTTATAATTTGACTCCTAAAAACGTGACCATAAATTATTTATATTGCAATAAAAATAACGTATCAATGAAAAAATTTCTCAAAGTACTTCTGCTTGTAGTGGTTCTGGCTTTTTTATATTTCGGATTTACAACTTATCCAAAACTAGATTTGATTTCGGGTTTTTCTGCCAAGAGTATTGCGTCAGGACATTTTATAGATAATCGTTCGAAAGAATTAATTGAAAAAACCGACAATGATATCGACATGATTGATTTGGCAACAAATGCAATTGATGATGCGGGAAAATTTGCAACTTCAAATGTTTATGGGTTAAAAGAGAGAAAAGCGATTTACAGAGAAGGTTTAGGTGCTGTTTTGATTAATGATGATTTTGATATTTCGAAACCTTATCTGCTTCCAAAAAGAACAAAGCTAGAAAATAATCTTCCTTTTCCATACGGAAATCAGGAGCCAAAAGATACCGCATTTTCGAATGTTGATTATTCCAAATTAAAAAAAGCGGTTGATAATGCTTTTGATAAACCTAGTGGCGGAACAAAAAGAACCCGCGCCGTTGTAGTTTTATATAAAGACAAATTAATTGCCGAGAAATATGATACAGGATTTAATAAAGACAGTAAAATTTTAGGCTGGTCAATGACGAAAAGCATTACAAGTTCGGCTTTTGGAGTTTTGGCAAAACAAGGTAAAATCGATATTTACAAACCGGCGCCAGTTAAAGAATGGCAAAATGATGAACGCAAAAATATTACGCTTAACGATTTGCTTCACATGAATTCTGGTTTAGAATGGGAGGAAAATTACAGCACAATCTGTGATGCTACAAAAATGCTTTTTCAGGCGGAAGATATGGGGAAAGTGCAGTTGGATAAACCAGCTCAATTTAAACCCAATACTCATTGGAATTATTCTTCTGGAACAACCAATCTATTATCCCTGATTTTAAGAAGACAATTTAAAACACAGCAAGAATATCTTGATTTTTGGTACAGAGCTGTAATCGACAAAATCGGAATGAACTCGATGATTGTAGAGCAGGATATGAGCGGAACTTTCGTAGGCTCGTCTTACGGATGGGCAACACCGCGTGACTGGTCAAAATTTGGATTATTATATCTAAGAAAAGGAAACTGGAACGGCGAACAAATCCTTGACGAAAGCTGGGTAAAATATACTGCAACTCCAACGAATACTTCTGAGGGTAAATACGGAGCGCAGTTTTGGTTAAATGCGGGGGGGAAATTCCCAGACGTTCCTCGTGACATGTTTTATTGCAGCGGATATCAGGGGCAGATGGTGGCAATTATTCCGTCTCTGGATATGGTGATTGTGAGAATGGGAGTGAGAGAAGGTGATAAAAATTTTGATTTTAATGGGTTTTTGAAGGGGATAATTGATAGTGTGAAGAAGTAAACAATAGTTATGATAAAAAACAAAGTTTTACAATCGGTTTTAATGATAATTGGAGGTTGGTTCTCAATCGGCTTAGGTTATTCTACTAATCTAGGTTATTCGATAATAAATACAATTTGTTTTTTAGGAGGTATTGTATTGTTTTTGATTGGAATTATAATGTTTATTTTAACAGTAAGAGATTAAAAATTAACCGCAAAGACGCTAAGTAAAAAGCGCAAAGTTCGCAAAGTTTTGTAATAAACCTTTGCGAACTTTGCGTAACCTTTGTGTCTTTGCGGTAAAACCTGACTACAAATCAAATCCTAAATTCACTCCTAATTTCATAGCAATGATTTTAGTAATTCTTTGTTTTAATTCTGGTATTTTGATGCTTTCGATAACGGCATTTGAAAATGCGTACATCAATAAAGCTTTAGCTTCTTTTTTAGGGATTCCACGAGACTGCATGTAGAACATTGCTGTTTCATCTAATTGTCCCACTGTACATCCGTGAGAACATTTTACGTCATCTGCAAAAATCTCTAATTGTGGTTTTGCATTGATAGTTGCTTTGTCGCTCAATAAAATGTTGTTGCTTTTTTGGAAAGCATTTGTTTTTTGAGCTTCTTTTTCTACCAAAACTTTTCCGTTGAAAACTCCTGTTGAGCGATCAGAGAAAATTCCTTTATAATCTTGGAAACTTTCGCAGTTTGGCGTTGCGTGGTTTACCAAAGTATAATGGTCAACGTGTTGTTTGTCGTTTAAGATAGAAATTCCGTTAAGCGTACTTGTCAATCTTTCTCCAAAATGGTAAAAGTTTAAGTTGTTACGAGTTAAATTTCCACCAAACGAAAATGTATGAACAGAAGCGTGACTTTCTTGTTGCTGCGAAACATAAGTGTTGTCAACTAAGTTAGCTTCACTGTTGTCGTTTTGAATTTTGTAATAATCAACAATCGCACGTTTTTGAGCAAAAATCTCAGTAACAGAGTTTGTTAAAACTGGATTTTCATTCAAACTTTGGTGACGTTCGATAATTTGAACATGTGAATTTTCACCCACAATAACTAAATTTCTTGGCTGAACCATTAACGCAGCTTCATTTCCTGTTGAGAAATACATAATCTCAATTGGTTTGTCGGCTACTTTTTTCTTCGGAATATTGATAAAAGCTCCTTCAATTGCAAAAGCAGTGTTCAATGAAGTCAAGCTGTCATCTTTACTTGCAATTTGATTAAAGTAGGTATCAATAACCATTTTGTATTTTGGTTTGGTTAATGCCGATGACATCAAACAAACATCGATTCCGTCATGAGTTGTAGAAGATAAATGCGAACTAAAAACACCATCAATAAACACTAATTTATAAGTGTCGATTTCGTGTAAAAAGTATTTTTTGACCTGATTAAATTCGATTGCATTTTCCTGCTTAGGAAAAACCGTAAAGTCATTTTTTAAGATGGCATTTAGCGATGTATATTTCCAAGCTTCTTCTTTTTTGGTTGGGAAACCTTTATTTTCGAAGTTTTTTAAAGCATTTGTGCGTATATCGTGTAAGTCTGAATGTACATCGACACGCTCTTCAAAAGCCATAAAAGACGATACTAATTTTTCTTTTAAATCCATTTTCTTAGTTGTAAGTTATGAGTTATGAGTTATGAGTTTTTGCAAACTGTAAACTGTAACTGTAAACTAGTTTTCTGCCTTAATCCAGTCGTATCCTTTTTCTTCCAGTTCGTAAGCCAATTCTTTTCCGCCAGATTTTACGATTCTTCCGTTGTACAAAACGTGAACGAAATCTGGAACGATATAATCTAATAAACGTTGGTAGTGGGTGATAACGATAATTGCGTTTTTCTCGCTTTTTAATTTGTTAACTCCGTTAGCCACAATTCTTAAAGCATCGATATCAAGACCAGAATCGGTTTCGTCAAGAATAGCCAATTTTGGCTCTAACATTGCCATTTGGAAAATCTCGTTTCTTTTTTTCTCTCCTCCAGAAAAACCTTCGTTTAAAGAACGAGATAAAAATTTACGGTCGATTTCTAGTAATTCAGATTTCTCACGAATTACTTTCAACATTTCGTTTGCCGGCATTTCTTCCTGACCGTTTGCTTTACGAGTTTCGTTGATTGCAGTTTTCATGAAGTTTGTTACACTTACTCCAGGAATTTCTACAGGATATTGAAAAGAAAGGAAAACTCCTTTGTGAGCTCTTTCTTCAGGAGCTAAATCAGCAAGATCTTCTCCATCAAGAATAACTTCTCCGTCTGTAACTTCGTAGTTTTCGTTTCCTGCAATAACAGCAGAAAGTGTACTTTTTCCAGAACCGTTTGGTCCCATAATAGCGTGAACTTCTCCAGCTTTAACTTCTATATTAATTCCTTTAAGGATTTCTTTATCACCAATTGAGGCGTGAAGGTTTTTTATTGATAACATTGTTTTTTATTTTATATAAATGTCAATTCTATTTTTGTTTGTTGGTTTAGGATGTTGGCATTAAAATGCGCGTGTCCTAAATATTCCATACCTAAATAATCGGCTGATTTTTGAAACGGAATATAAAAACTTTCGTCAGTTTCATTATCGTGCGAATTGGATATCACTCCGATTTTCTTTCCTCTCAGTTTTCTTCCAGTTTCTTTTTCAATTCGGATTAAATCTGAAATCCTATCGAAAAAGACCTTCATAATTCCGCTCATATTGTACCAATAAATGGGCGTTGCAAAAATTAAGGTATCGTATTTTTCGATAATTCCTCTTGTAAGAGGTAAAAAATCATCGTCTATATTTTTGCTTTCGTAATCATAATATGAAATATTATAATCACTTAAATTAACGACATCAATGTTATGTTCTTTTGAAATTCCATCCACAATTTTGGTTGTGTTTCCATTTTTTCTTGAAGAACCTAAAATGATGACTTTTTTATTTTCCATTAATATTTATTCGTAATGCCCTTTCAAAGAAAGAATATCTAATATCTCGATTGTCTCTTCTTCTGTAACCTTATAGATTATCCGGTGTTCTTGATTTATTCTTCTAGACCATTTTCCTGACAATTCATATTTTAAAGGTTCAGGTTTTCCGATACCTTCAAAAGGATGAAGTTGTATGTCTTCAATCAAGGCAGTAATCTTATTCATAATTGCTTTATTGCCAGATTTTTTCCAATACTCTCTGTCTTTTTGAGCTTTTTCAGAATAAATTACTTCCACAAATCTTCTAATTTTATTTTAACTCCTTTCCCGTCTTTTATACTCTGTTCAGCATCTAAGATTTCTTTTACAAATTCAGGATTATATGGTTTTTCATTTTCTTCAACAATTTCAAAACCAAGAGATTTTGCCAGTGATTGAAAGACTGGGAAATCTTTTTTCTTTACATTTTTTAAGATGATGTCCATATCGATTTGTTTTTTTTATCCCACAGATCCTTCTAAAGAAATCTCTAATAATTTTTGAGCTTCAACAGCAAATTCCATCGGAAGTTTATTCAATACATCTTTACTGAAACCGTTTACAATTAAGGCAATCGCTTTTTCAGTTGGAATACCTCTTTGGTTGCAGTAAAAAACCTGATCTTCTCCAATTTTACTTGTAGTAGCTTCGTGCTCGATTTTTGCCGATGGATTTTTACTTTCGATATATGGGAAAGTATGTGCACCACAATTGTTACCCATTAGCAATGAGTCACATTGAGAAAAGTTTCTTGCATTCTCTGCTCTTGGAGAGATTTGCACTAAACCACGGTAACTGTTTTGTGATTTTCCAGCCGAAATACCTTTAGAAATAATAGTCGATTTAGTGTTTTTACCTAAATGGATCATTTTAGTTCCCGTATCTGCTTGTTGGTAATTATTGGTAACGGCGATAGAATAAAATTCTCCTACTGAATTATCTCCTTTTAATACGCAAGAAGGATATTTCCAAGTTACAGCAGAACCTGTCTCAACTTGCGTCCAAGAAATTTTAGCGTTTGTTTCGCATAAACCTCTTTTGGTTACGAAGTTGTAAACCCCGCCTTTTCCTTCTTTGTTTCCAGGGAACCAGTTTTGAACAGTAGAATATTTAATTTCAGCATCATCCAAAGCGATTAATTCAACAACAGCAGCGTGTAATTGGTTTTCATCACGGCTTGGAGCTGTACATCCTTCAAGATAAGAAACGTAACTTCCTTCATCTGCAATGACAAGCGTTCTTTCGAATTGTCCTGTTCCTGCTTGGTTGATTCTGAAATAAGTAGAAAGTTCCATTGGGCAGCGAACGCCTTTTGGAATATAACAGAAACTTCCGTCAGAGAAAACTGCTGAGTTTAATGCTGCATAGAAGTTGTCTTTTTGAGGTACAACAGTTCCTAAATATTTTTTTACTAATTCAGGATGTTCTTTAATAGCTTCAGAAATAGGACAGAAAATAATTCCTTTTTCAGCCAAAGTTTTCTTGAAAGTTGTTGCTACAGAAACAGAATCGACCACAATATCCATAGCGACATTGTTCATCATTTTTTGTTCATCAACAGAAATTCCTAACTTTTTGTACATCTCTAAAAGTTCTGGATCAACATCATCCAACGTTTTATTAGGATCTACTTGTTTTGGAGCTGAGTAATAAGAAATTGCCTGAAAATCTGGTTTTTCGTAATTTACGTTTGCCCATTCTGGCTCGATCATTTCTTTCCAAGCACGGAAAGCCTCGATGCGCCATTCGGTCATCCATTCAGGTTCTTCTTTTTTAAGCGAAATAGCTCTAACAATCTCTTCGTTTAAGCCAATAGGAAAAGTCTCAGATTCTATATTGGTATAAAATCCGTACTCATATTCTTTTGTTTCCAGTTCGATTTTTAAATCGTCTTCGGTGTATTTGCTCATTGTGTTTTTATTGAAAGATTTAAAATTGAAGGATTTAAATATTAAAATCACTTCCGTAATCTTGAAATCTTTAAATTTTGCAATTATTTAATTGTTTTTATAGAGAAAATGATTCCCCGCATCCGCAAGTTCTGCTTGCATTTGGATTATTGAAAACAAATCCTTTTCCGTTTAATCCGCCAGAAAATTCTAAAATTGTTCCAGCTAAATATAGGAATGATTTTTTTTCAACAGCAATTTGGATATCATTGTCTACGAATATTTTGTCGTCATCTCCTTTGGTTTTGTCAAATTTTAAATCATAAGACAAGCCAGAGCATCCACCGCTTTTCACGCCTACTCTCACGTAGTCGCTTGCGGCGTCAAAACCATCGTCAGTCATCAAGTCGATGATTTTCTTTTTGGCAGTATCAGAAACTTTTATCATTGTTCTTAGATGTTTGTTTTTAATAAGCATTTCTGGTCTGTAATTAATTTATTACAGATTTAAAGCGCTAATTTTCAATGTTAAATAGAAATTATCTGCAAAGATACGACTTAAAAACCTTTTTCCATAACGGTTCACATTATTATAACAAATGTGAAAATAGATATTAGTTATTTTGATAAAATCAACCTCAAAAAAGAGGACTAAAATTCGAATAAAGCATTTTTAAGATCTTAAATTGAATTTATAAGCTGTAAATGTTAAAAAACAAGTATTTATACTCAATTTCAAAACATGCTTTATTGGTACTTTTGCAATAAATTGTGAGTAATTATGAAAAAACAACATAAGAATAATTGGGTAAAAATCTTTTTTGCAATATTTTTTGTTTTTGGATTAGGTGCTGCGGTGCTGGTTTTTAGCAGTGAGTCTTCTGAAAATGAAAATCAGGTTGAAAAAGAAAATACTTCCAAAATTTCATTTGTGAATAAAGAAAACAGCGAACAAAAAAATATTTTAGATTCCTTAAATACACTAAAAGCGGCATACGATATTGCTATTTTAGAAAAAACAGCGCTATCGCAAGAGTTGGAACTCGAGCGTAAGAATGTTGAGAATTTGATGGAAATTATTAAGGCTTCTCAAAATCCATCTGCTGCTCAAATTAAAATTTTTAGAAATCAACTTTCAGATATGAATTCTTCCTTAGAAGGAAAAGTAGTGGAAATTAAGAAACTGAAATCTCAGAATAAAAATTTATTGACAGAAATTGAAAGTCAGAATGTTGTGATGTACAATCAAAAAGCCGAAAATGACACACTTATTTCTAAACAAAAGAAATTAGAGTCTACTTTAAAAGATGCATCAAAACTTTCTCTAAGCAATTTTAAAGTAATTGCACTTCGTGAAAAAAGTTCTGGAGCAGAACTCGAAACGACGAAAGCAAAGAATACAAAAAAACTTAAAGCTATTTTTACGGTTAACGGAAATGCTGTTGCAAAAACTGGAAGAAGAATTTTTTATGTTCAGGTGCTAGACCAAAAGAATAATGTTTTGGGTGATAATAAATTGATTGAATTTGGAAATGATA